>NZ_CP149932.1:1995000-2732500 GCF_037949795.1 Thioclava sp. GXIMD2076 | reverse complement strand
AGCGAACGCGGATCAGCCGAGCCTTGAGAGTGAGTAGAATGGTCTGGAATGTCCAGCAATATGGGTGATAGCCCCGTATACGAAGCTCAACGGGACGAATTAAGTAGGGCGGGACACGTGAAATCCTGTCTGAAGATCGGAGGACCACCTTCGAAGGCTAAGTACTCCTTACTGACCGATAGCGAACCAGTACCGTGAGGGAAAGGTGAAAAGCACCCCGACGAGGGGAGTGAAACAGTTTCTGAAACCGGACGCCTACAAGCAGTCGGAGGAGCCTCGAGCTCTGACGGCGTACCTTTTGTATAATGGGTCAACGACTTGGTCTTACGAGCAAGCTTAAGCCGATAGGTGTAGGCGCAGCGAAAGCGAGTCTTAACAGGGCGTCGAGTTCGTGGGATCAGACCCGAAACCGAGTGATCTAGCCATGTGCAGGATGAAGGTTGGGTAACACCAACTGGAGGTCCGAACCGACACCCGTTGAAAAGGGTCCGGATGACGTGTGGCTAGGGGTGAAAGGCCAATCAAACTCGGAGATAGCTGGTTCTCCGCGAAAGCTATTTAGGTAGCGCGTCGATTGTATTCTCCCGGGGGTAGAGCACTGCATGGATGATGGGGGCCCACAGCCTTACTGAGTCTAAGCAAACTCCGAATACCGGGAAGAACTGATCGGCAGACACACGGCGGGTGCTAACGTCCGTCGTGGAGAGGGAAACAACCCTGACCAACAGCTAAGGCCCCCAATTCGTGGCTAAGTGGGAAAGCATGTGGGACTTCCAAAACAACCAGGAGGTTGGCTTAGAAGCAGCCATCCTTTAAAGATAGCGTAACAGCTCACTGGTCTAGTTAAGAGGTCCTGCGGCGAAGATGTAACGGGGCTCAAGCCACGAGCCGAAGCTTTGGATGCACTGTGAAGTGCGTGGTAGCGGAGCGTTCTGTGATATAGAACGCTGCCTCCTTATCTCCTTCGGGAGTATTGGAGGCAATGTTCTGACTGTGAAGCCGGGCTGTAAGGCATCCGGTGGAGTGATCAGAAGTGAGAATGTTGACATGAGTAGCGACAAACAGGGTGAGAGACCCTGTCGCCGAAAGTCCAAGGGTTCCTGCTTAAAGCTAATCTGAGCAGGGTAAGCCGGCCCCTAAGGCGAGGCCGAAAGGCGTAGTCGATGGGAACCAGGTTAATATTCCTGGGCCGTGAGATGGTGACGGATCTGAACCGTTGTTCGACCTTATCGGATTGGTCGGGCAGCCTACAGGTCCCTGGAAATAGCCTCTCTATAAGACCGTACCCGAAACCGACACAGGTGGACTGGTAGAGAATACCAAGGCGCTTGAGAGAACCACGTTTAAGGAACTCGGCAAAATGCCTCCGTAAGTTCGCGAGAAGGAGGCCCCATCTGTAGGCAACTATAGGTGGGGGGCACAAACTAGGGGGTGGCGACTGTTTACTTAAAACACAGGGCTGTGCGAAGCCGTAAGGCGACGTATACAGTCTGACGCCTGCCCGGTGCCGGAAGGTTAAAAGGAGGGGTGCAAGCTCTGAATTGAAGCCCCGGTAAACGGCGGCCGTAACTATAACGGTCCTAAGGTAGCGAAATTCCTTGTCGGGTAAGTTCCGACCTGCACGAATGGCGTAACGATCTCCCCGCTGTCTCAAACGTGGACTCAGCGAAATTGAACTGTGTGTCAAGATGCACACTACCCGCGGTTAGACGGAAAGACCCCATGAACCTTTACTACAGCTTCACACTGGCATCAGGATTGTGATGTGCAGGATAGGTGGTAGCCTTTGAAGCCGGAACGCTAGTTCCGGTGGAGGCATCCTTGAGATACCACCCTTCGCACTCTTGATGTCTAACCGCGGTCCGTTATCCGGATCCGGGACCCTGTGTGGCGGGTAGTTTGACTGGGGCGGTCGCCTCCCAAAGAGTAACGGAGGCGCGCGAAGGTGGGCTCAGACCGGTCGGAAATCGGTCGTTGAGTGCAATGGCAAAAGCCTGCCTGACTGCGAGACTGACAAGTCGAGCAGAGACGAAAGTCGGCCATAGTGATCCGGTGGTCCCAAGTGGGAGGGCCATCGCTCAACGGATAAAAGGTACTCTGGGGATAACAGGCTGATGGTGCCCAAGAGTCCATATCGACGGCACCGTTTGGCACCTCGATGTCGGCTCATCTCATCCTGGGGCTGGAGCAGGTCCCAAGGGTACGGCTGTTCGCCGTTTAAAGAGGTACGTGAGCTGGGTTTAGAACGTCGTGAGACAGTTCGGTCCCTATCTGCCGTGGGTGTAGGATACTTGAGAAGAGTTGCCCCTAGTACGAGAGGACCGGGGTGAACGGACCACTGGTGGACCAGTTATCGTGCCAACGGTAGTGCTGGGTAGCTATGTCCGGACAGGATAACCGCTGAAAGCATCTAAGCGGGAAGCCCCCTTCAAAACTAGGTATCCCTTGAGGGCCGTGGAAGACCACCACGTCGATAGGCTGGAGATGTAAGTGCAGTAATGCATTCAGTTGACCAGTACTAATTGCCCGATTGGCTTGATTTGATCCAGTAGTAGACAGACACTCCTACAGATCAAAATCATGCATACGAACACAACTTGACTTGGACGCTCTTTATTCGGTTTGGTGGTCATAGCGCTGGCTATACACCCGGTCCCATTCCGAACCCGGCCGTTAAGGGCCAACACGCCAATGGTACTGCGTCTCAAGACGTGGGAGAGTAGGTCACCGCCAAACCTAATAAAGAGCGTCAATCATCTCTATAACGATACCCCCCCAATCAGACACATCCTTACGCGGGATGGAGCAGCCCGGTAGCTCGTCAGGCTCATAACCTGAAGGTCGTAGGTTCAAATCCTACTCCCGCAACCAAATAAAAAGCCGTCTCATCAGAGGCGGCTTCGCGCATTCTTGACACAGCAAAAATAGACCGGAAAATCCGCTCAGAAGAGCGAATGAAGACGGGCATCAAGAGCCTCCGCCTGCAAAATCTCCAGACGCACAGGCAATGTCAGCACCTCACCACGCAAGGATGAAGGCAAACGCGCAGCGTCCTTCTCCGTCGTCACAAGCTGTAAACCATCCGCCTGCGCATCATGCAAAAGACGCGACAACAGCGCAGCCGTGAAAGGCTGGTGGTCACCAAGTGACTCCGTCCGAACAACCGACGCACCCAAGCCTCGTAGCGTATCGAAAAACTTCTCTGGATAACCAATCCCCGCAAACGCCAAACACCGCAATCCACGCCAGTCCATACCCGTCGGCAACGGGGCCAGGTGGCCAGTAAAATGAGGGCAGGGAAGATAAGCGCCCCAGCGCGACGCAAAACGCTCTTGCGCCGCAGCCTCCCCGATCGAAACAACAAGATCAGCCCGCGAAAGACCCGCAGATACAGGCTCCCGCAACGGACCCGCTGGAAGGCAAAGCCCGTTCCCAAAACCTCGATGGACCGGCCCCATGGCCTTTGTCGGCCTTCGATCATGGACGGCCTGCTCCAGTGCATCTAGGACAAAACCAGTCTACGCCGAGGTGCTGGCGCGCCAGCCGACGATCTTGCGCGCATAGGCTTCGATGACGAAGGCCACATAGACGAACCCTTTCCAAGTCGGGACGTAAGTAAAATCGCTCACCCAGAGCATGTTGGGCGCCGGAACCCGAAACTCGCGTTTTACCTTGTCCAACGGGTATGTGGCCTTTTTGTCCGGGATCGTTGTCCGATGCGGTTTGCCGCGGATGATACCCTGGATGTCCATGTCCCGCATGAGCCGTGCTACCGTGCAACGCGCGATAGCGAAGCCTTCCCGGAAAAGCTGCCGCCAGACCTTACGGACGCCGTAGACCTTGTAATTCTCCTCCCAGACGCGTTCGATCGGGCCGCAGGGCGGCATCACGACGGGCACGGTCCCACAACCGGGCTGGATTGGCCCGCTTGGCAAGATGATCTTGGAATGTGGAAGGGGCAATCGGCAGCACCGTGCAGATTGGCTCGACCTCATGCGCATCACGATGCGCCTCGATCAAATCCGCCATAACTTCGACCGGCGGTCGAGCTCCGCCATCGCAAAATATGCGTTCGCCAATGTCTCGCGGACCATTGGCGTTCCATTGGCTCACCCTTGCGCAGGATCTCATTGGTCGGGAGCAGTTCGCGGTTCTCCCGCTCCGGCGCCTTCATGCGCTCGGTCATCTCGCTGGGGACGCCTGCACGCTTGCCGCTATCAAGCTCGGCCTTCTTAACCCACTTGTGCAACGTATTCGTCGATCAGCCGATCTTCGCGGCAATCGAGACAACGGACTGCCAGCAAAATTCATGCTGACCCGCATTGTCGAGAACCATCCGAACCGCTCGTTCGCGGACTTCAGGAGAATATTTGTTCGTTGTTTTGCTCATAGTGCGCCATCTCACTCAAGAGTTGGAGCCTCCGGCAAACCCAGTGCGGTTCAGGTCTTCCGCGTCCTAACATCAAACTGGTAGGCCCGGAGGGATTTGAACCCCCAACCAAGGCGTTATGAGCGCCCTGCTCTAACCGTTGAGCTACAGGCCCACCATTGAGAATGGTCAGTAGCATAAATAAGGGCGGGGTCAAGAAATCTTGGGGCAAATCCTCAGCCGCCGATTGCCCGTAGGCCCCGCATGCGCTAATGGCAACACAACTTTATTTCCCAAGGAGCGCGTGGGCCCATGAGCGAAAAGACGAGCGACAAAACGAATGGTCTGACCTATGCCGATGCAGGCGTCGATATCGATGCGGGCAATGAGCTGGTCGAACGCATCAAACCTGCGGCCAAGCGGACCGCGCGTTCGGGCACCGTATCGGGGCTTGGTGGGTTCGGCGCGCTGTTCGATCTGAAGGCCGCGGGTTATAATGATCCGGTGCTGGTGGCCGCGACCGATGGTGTGGGCACGAAGCTGCGCATTGCGATCGACACCGGAAATGTCGATACGATCGGCATCGACCTCGTGGCGATGTGCGTGAATGACCTCGTGTGCCAAGGCGCCGAGCCGCTGTTCTTCCTTGATTATTTCGCGACGGGCAAACTCGAGCTGGACTCTGCGACCCGCATCATCAACGGCATTGCCGAGGGCTGTGCGCAGTCGGGCTGTGCGCTGATCGGGGGCGAGACCGCCGAGATGCCGGGCATGTATCACAAGGGTGATTTCGACCTTGCGGGCTTTGCCGTGGGCGCGATGGAGCGTGGCACGCTTCTGCCCGAGGGTGTTGAAGAGGGGGATGTGCTTCTGGGCCTCGGCTCCAATGGCGTGCATTCCAACGGCTATTCCTTCGTGCGTAAGGTTGTCGAGATGTCGGGTCTTGGCTGGGATGCTGATTGCCCTTGGGGCGAGGGCTCGCTCGGCGAGGCGCTGCTTGCGCCGACTCGCCTCTATGTCACGCAATGCCTTAAGGCGTTCCGTGCAGGCGGCGTTCATGCACTGGCCCATATCACCGGCGGTGGCCTGACCGAGAATCTGCCGCGCGTCCTGCCCGAGGGGCTGGGGGCCGAGATCGATCTCGACGCCTGGGAGTTGCCGGGTGTGTTCCGCTGGCTGGCAGAGACCGCCAAGATGGAAGAGCCGGAACTCCTGAAGACCTTCAACTCCGGTATCGGCATGATCGTCGTGGTGGCCAAAGACCGTGCCGAAGCCCTGACCGAGCTTCTGCGCGCCGAGGGCGAAACCGTGACGCAGATCGGCACGATCACCGCAGGCGAGGGGGTTGCCTATAAGGGCAAGCTCCTGTGAAACGTGTTGCAATCCTGATTTCGGGGGGCGGATCCAATATGGTCCGCCTCGTCGAGGCCATGCAGGCCAGAGGCTTTGCCGAACCCGTTCTGGTCGCGTCGAATGACGCGCAGGCGGGGGGGCTGGTGAAGGCTGCGGCGATGGGCGTGCCCACGGCCGCGATCGACCACCGTCCGTTCGGCCGTGACCGTGCGGCCTTCGAGGCGGAGCTTCTCAAGCCGATCCTGGCGTCCAAGCCCGATATCCTCTGTCTTGCGGGTTTCATGCGCGTGCTGACGCCGGAATTTGTCGAGCGTTTCGCGGGACGGATGCTGAATATCCATCCCTCGCTCCTGCCGAACTATCCGGGATTGCACACGCATCAGCGCGCGCTGGATGCGGGCGATACGGAAGCCGGCTGCACCGTGCATGAGGTGACGCCCGTTCTCGATGATGGCCCTATCCTCGGTCAGGCCAGTGTCCCTGTGCTCGCGGGGGATACGGCCGATACGCTTGCGGCGCGGGTTCTGGTGCAGGAACACAAGCTCTATCCGGCAGTGCTCGAACGCTATGTCGCAGAGGATCGCAGCTTCCTCCAGCTTTGAGAAAAACCCGGCCTCTGGTCGGGTTTTTGCGTTCCGGACGGTATTGCATGGCTGTGCCGGCCCGCCGTGCAGGCCCGCGCAGGCGGATGCGCGATTGTGCAAGCGGGCAGGGGTTGTCTGGGCGGCGTTTCTGCATATCTGCTCTGGCGAAGGTCGGGTCTGTGACGGCCCTTCCAACCTCAAACAGGAAAGACATCATGACGAGCACCGAAACCCTTTTCCGTCCGTTCTCCTATAAGGGCCTGACGCTCAAGAACCGTATCGTGATGGCACCGATGACGCGCAATATGGCCCCCGCGGGTGTGCCCAATGGTGACAACGCGGCCTATTATGCCCGCCGCGCGGCACAGGATGTGGGGCTGATCCTGACCGAAGGCACGGTCATCGACCGTCCCGCCTCGCGTAACCTGCCCAATATCCCCTTCTTCCATGGCAAAGAGGCACTGGCAGGCTGGAAGGCCGTGGCCGAGGCCGTGCACGAGCAGGGAGGCAAGATCGCGCCCCAGATCTGGCATACCGGCTCGACCCGTGGGGGCGACTGGGAACCGGAGGCGCCCGTCGAGAGCCCCTCGGCGCTCGTTGGCCCCGATGACCCGCGTGGTGTGGAAATGTCCGAGGCTGATATCCAGGCGACGATCAAGGCCTTCGGTCAGGCCGCGGCCGATGCCAAGGCGAACGGGTTCGACACGGTCGAGATCCATGGTGCACATGGCTATCTGATTGACCAGTTCTTCTGGGAGGGCACCAATAAACGCACCGATGGTTGGGGAGGTGCGACCCTGCCCGAGCGGTCCCGCTTTGCCGTCGAGGTGGTGAAGGCCGTGCGCGCAGCGGTTGGCCCCGATTTTCCGGTGATCATGCGCCTGAGCCAGTGGAAGCAGCAGGATTACACCGCCAAACTGGCAAAGACCCCTGCCGAGATGGAGGCATGGCTAATGCCGCTCAAGGAGGCGGGGGTCGATATCTTCCACTGCTCGCAGCGTCGTTTCTGGGAGCCGGAATTTCCCGAGATCGATGGCGAGGGCGGCCTCAACTTCGCAGGCTGGGCCAAGAAAATCACCGGTGCGCCAACGATTTCGGTGGGCTCGGTCGGGCTTTCGGGAGAGTTTCTGGCGGCCTTCGGTGGCGAAGGGTCGAAAGTGACTCCTCTCGATAATCTCGTCGAGCGTATGTCGAAAGACGAGTTCGACCTGATCGCTGTGGGTCGTGCGCTCCTGTCGGATGCGCAATGGGTGACCAAGGTCAAAGAGGGTCGCAGCGACGAGCTGACCGGTTTCGACGCCAAGGATCTTGCGACGCTCTCGTGATAAAATGCAGCGCGTCAGGTGCTTTGGGCGCTTGACGTGCTCGGGCGGAGTGGCTATTTCTCCGCCCACACCTTCGCGGGTGTAGTTCAATGGTAGAACGGCAGCTTCCCAAGCTGCATACGAGGGTTCGATTCCCTTCACCCGCTCCATTACCCCCCATCCCTATCGATATACACCAAGTGCCGCTTGCGGTCCGGCTTGCGCCCTATGCCTGCAGAACAGGCCCGCGAAGCCATGGTAGACAAGCCCTTTATGTGTTTCCGGCGAAAAAGAAGATCGTTTACGATAATTACACCCCATGGCTGCTAGCTTCGCTACAGATGCGGAACGCATATGCGCCAGGCGGGGAGAGCCGAATGGAAATGGGATTTATTTCGCGGATCGGGGCGGTGACGCTCAATCCCGCAAACCTGACCGATCTTGCAGACAGGTTCGGGTCGGATAAGGGTACGATAAAGCATCGCTATAGCGAACTCTACCACATGCTCTTCCACCCCTATCGCGACCGGCCGATCAATTTCCTCGAGATGGGTTTGCAGATCGGTGGGCCGGAACATGGCAAGAGCGCGGACCGGACGACCACCGATCTCCCGTCGATCCGGATGTGGCTCGAGTTCTTCTCGATGGCGCAGATCCACGGGCTGGATGTGTCGGATTTCGGCTGGTTCGAGGATCCGCGCTTCCATTTCCATCGCTGTGATATGGATTTGCGCGAGAACATCCGTAGGGCTGGAGATCTCTTGCCGGAACTCGATATCATCATCGACGATGCGAGCCACGCGTCCCATCACCAGCAGAACGCCTTTCTGGAGCTCTTTCCCAAATTGGCCTCCGGTGGGCTCTATATCATCGAGGATCTACGCTGGCAGCCGCCACCCTATGAAAAGGACGGGATCACCAAGACGGCGGCTCTGTTCCGTGGCTTCTCCGAGGGCCGCAAATTCGAGCATAACGATCCGCAGATCGAGGCAGAATTCACCCGTCTCGCACCGCAGATTTCCGGCTGCTTCATGTTTACCGCACGCTATCACAAAAAACGCGCCGATCAGGTGGCGGTGATCCATAAACGCTAGACGGGCGCGCCAATCCCACTCATAGAGCGTGCGAGGGCAGGGCCGCACCCTGCCTCGTGACAACAGTGGAAGAGGCTTCCCCATGACTATCAAACGTATCGGCACCGGCGCGCGTATGAGCGAAGCCGTGGTGCATAACGGCACCGTCTATCTGGCGGGGCAGGTCGGCACGCCGGGCAAATCCGTCGCAGACCAGACGCGCGATGCGCTGGCCGAGGTGGACCGCCTTCTGGCCGAAGCGGGCTCGGATAAGGAACATATCCTCTCGACGCAGATCTGGCTGGCCGATATGGCCGATTTCGCCGAGATGAATAGCGTTTGGGATGCCTGGGTTGCCCAGGGCCATACACCCGCGCGTGCAACCGGCGAATCGAAACTGGCCGCGCCGGAATATCTGGTCGAGGTGATCGTGGTGGCGGCGGTCAAGTAACCGCCTGTGCCTTGCGGCGGCCTTATGCGGCCGCCGCTTCTGCCGCCAGCAGGCGGATACGTTCGACCATCGCCCGCAGTCCGTTCGAGCGTTGCGCCGAGAGGTGGTCGTTCAGGCCCAGCCGCGCCAGTTCGGCCTCGGCATCGGTTGCCGTGACTTCGGTCACGGTCAGACCGGAATAGAGCGCATGCAGGATTGCGATCAGGCCCTGCACGATCATCGCATCCGACTCGCCATCAAAAGCAAAGCGCGCCTGCGGGCCGGTCCCCTCGATCCGCGGCAGGAGCCACACCTGGCTGGCACAGCCCTCGACCTTGGTGGCAGGCACCTTCACGGCATCGTCAAGTGGCGGCAATTCCTTGCCCAATTCGATCACATGGCGGTAGCGATCTTCCCAATCGTCCAGAAATTCGAATGTATCGGCGATTTCCTCGAATGCTTCGCTGGCCATTTTTCCACTCCGCGGCTTGTTTCTTGGCCAATACCTAGACCCAAGCCTGCCAAGGGTCCAGAGCCGCCTTTTCAAAGCCGGTGCAATAGGCTAGGGAAAAGAAGATCAAGTGCCGGAGAGACCATGAGAAAACCGTTCCTTGCTTCGCTTGCCATTGTGCTGGCGCTTTCTGCCTGTGGCAGCCTCCGCGAAAGCCGCATGAATCCGTGGAACTGGTTCGGGTCTTCGACCGAAGAGAAAACCACGCCTACGCTCGCGCCCAAGGGGGGCTATGAGGCCGCTCTTGCGGATAATCGTAGTGTGATTGCTGAAGTCACCGCATTGTCCATCCGGAAAACCTCCGGTGGAGCCATTGTTGAAGTAACGGCCCTGCCGCCGACCCAAGGCTGGTGGAATATCGGTCTGATCGCCGAGAATGACGGACGCCCTGTAAACGGAGAGGTGCGTTATACGCTGGTGGGCTTCCCGCCGGCCGCTGGCAGCCCCGAGGCGACCCGCGCAGGCACGGTCAGCTCGCGTCAGGTGACCGCCGCCGCCTATATCGACAATTTCAAACTGGCCGATGTGCGCAAGGTGACCGTGGTGGCCGCCACCAATAGCCGCAGCGCCAGCCGATAACCTTTGCCAGACGCAACGGTTGCGATTAGCCTCCTGTAATCCGCAGGAGGCTTTTTCATGTCGCATCTCTTGATCGCCTATCTCGCCTATTTTCTGGCCGTCGCCAGCCCCGGTCCCAGCACGCTTGCCATCTTGGGCACCGCAATGGCTTCGGGGCGCAGACCCGCGCTGGCCCTGGCGTCAGGGGTGGTCAGTGGCAGCCTGATCTGGGCGGGGCTGACCGCGCTCGGGATGGGGGCGCTGCTTTTGTCTCTCGTCCAGCTCATCTGGCTGCTCAAACTCGCAGGCGGGCTCTATCTGATGTATCTGGCATGGAAATCTCTGCGCTCGGCCTCGTGTCCGCCGCCAGCAGCGGGTCGCGGACAGTCCCCCGCGGCCGCCTATCGGCGCGGGCTGTTGCTGCATCTGACCAATCCCAAAGCGATCCTCGGCTGGGCCGCGACTTTTGCCCTCGGGCTGCCCGAAGGGGCAGGCGGGGCCGAGATGGCCGCGCTGTTTGCAGGCTGCGCGGCCATCGGTATCTGCGTGAATTTCGGCTATGCTTGGGGCTTCTCGCAGGGGGCCGTCGCGCGGACCTATCTGCGCGCGCGGCGCTGGATCGAGCGTAGCCTCGCGGCCGTCTTTGCTGCCGCCGGCCTGCATCTGATCCTATCGCGCGGCTAACCGCATGAAAAAGGCGCAGCCAGTGGCCGCGCCCGTCTGTATCACAATGTGACGCGTTACAGCGTGATCAGCTTGATATCGCCATTCTCTGCCGAGAGCGCGATCTTGCCCTCGGACAAACGGATCGCGTCCTCGCCAAAGACCTCGCGACGCCAGCCCGAGAGGGCGGGCACATCACGCTTGCCGGCGGCGATCGCATCCAGATCATGCGAGGAGGCGATCAGCTTGGGCGCGACGCCCGTCTGATTGGATTTCGCCTTCAAAAGCACGCGCAACAGATCGGCCAGCGCCGAGTCGACCTGCAGATGATCGCTGTCGCTCTGCACCTTGGGCATTTTGTCGGCGGGCACGGCCAGCCCTTCCTTCACGGCGGTGATGATCCCCTCGGCGATCTCGCCCTTGCGGGCCTCGCGCAGCAGGAGCCGCGATTTGCCCAGATCGTCGAGGCTCACGGGCTTGGTGGAGGCCAGCTCCAGCAAGGCGTCGTCCTTGAAGATACGCGAGCGCGGAATATTGCGGTTCTGCGCGAACCCTTCCCGGAAGCGTGCCAGCTCGCGTACGACCGAGAGGAATTTACCAGAATGGGTGCGGGTCTTCACGCGCAGCCAGGCTTCCTCGGGGCGGGTGATATAGGTCTCGGGGTTAAGGAGAATACCCACCTCTTCCTCGACCCAAGGGGCGCGGCCCGATTTCTTCAGCTGCTTGGCCAGATATTCGTAGATCACGCGCAGATGGGTAACATCGGCAATCGCGTATTTCTGCTGTGCGGGAGTGAGCGGGCGGCGTGACCAGTCGGTGAAGCGCGAGGTCTTGTCGAGCGATTGTTTGGCGATCTTGCGCACCAGCGTCTCGTAGCCCACCTGTTCGCCAAAGCCGCAGACCATTGCCGCAACCTGCGTATCGAAGAGCGGATCGGGGAAGACCTGCGCATCGGTGAAGAAGATCTCCAGATCCTGACGCGCAGCATGGAAGACCTTCACGGTTTCCTTGTGGCGGAAGAGCTCATAGAGCGGCTCGAGCGAGATGCCCTTGGCCAATGGATCGATCAGGACCGCCTCGCCCTCGACACCGTCATGACTTGGCAACGCCATCTGGACAAGGCAGAGCTTCGACCAATAGGTGCGCTCGCGCAGAAATTCGGTATCCAGCGTCACATAGGGTTCCGCCTTCGCCTTCTCGCAGATGACCGCAAGCGCTTCGGTGGTCGTAATCATATCCATAGCAGGCCTTGTCAAGTTGCGCGGGGTCATCCCGCTGTCACTTTGTCTTTAGCTCCGCAGATCGGCTTTGGAAAGAGCGCGCGGGTGCATGGCCGCCAAAGCGGGCCTGCAACGCCGCGCTTTTCAATCGGTCTGCAGGATGGTGCGGGCATCGTAATTGTAGATCCAGTCATATTTTCCGATCAGCAGATCGGGCGCGAATTTCGAGAGCGCGCGCATCCCCAGATGGCCCACCACACGCGGCAGGCCCGAGAGATGGTAGTTGCGCGCGTTCTTGTTGGCGGCCTCCACGATCTCGCTGCTGCGCTCGCGGCGGGCGGTCTGGTAGGCGGCAAAGCCCACCTCGTCCTCGCCATGCAGCGCCAGCGCCTGTGCCAGGATCCACGCATCCTCCAGCGCCATATTCGCTCCCTGGGCCAGGAAGGGCAGGGTCGGATGGGCGGCATCGCCAAGGATCGCGCAATTCGGGCCGAACCAGCGGCGGGCCACGGGATGGCGGAACAGTCCCCAGAGATAGGGGTCCTCGACCTGTTCGAGCCAGCCGCGCACCTCGGGGCAGAACTCCTGGAAGGCAACACGTAGCGTCATCGCATCATCGCGGATATGCCAGCCTTCCTCGGCCCAGCGACTGCGCTCCTCGACAGCCACGATATTGCGCATGCCATTCGAGAGTGGGTAGCTGACGATATGTTTTTTGGCCCCCATGAACACGCGGGCCACGGGTGGCTCGGCACGGGGCATCGGGACCATGGCGCGCCATGCGACCTGATTGGTGAAGAAGGGTTTGGCCTCGCCATTGAGCGCCCCGCGCAGCTTGGAATGCAGCCCATCCGCGCCCAGCACCGTGCCGGGGCGGGAGGTGGCGCCATCTTCGAAGGTCAGGACCGGACCGTCATCGGTGATCTCGACGGCCTCGATCCTCTGGTCCAGCCGGATCTCGACCCCTGCATCGCGCGCGCCTCCGGCCAAAAGCGCAATCAGCTCGGGACGACGGACGAAATAATAGGGCGCATTGGGGCGGCGCATGGCCATATCGAGCCGCGTCACCGGCTCGCCGGTTTCGCCATTTAGCAGCTCGACCGCCTTCAGACGGGGGCTCGTGGCCGCCAGCTCCGTTCCGAGCCCCAGCGCGTCCAGCACCTTCATTCCGTTGGGAGAGATCTGGATGCCCGCACCGACCTCACCCAGCTCGGGCGATTGTTCGAGCACGGTGACCCGCGCACCATGCATGGCAAGCGCGCGTGCAAGCGCCAAGCCGGAGATACCCGCCCCGAGAATGGTGAACTCTCTGCCGACCAGCATGGAAACCTCGCCCGTAAAAATGCGACCACCGGCATGGAGGATCCATGCCGGGGTGCATATACTCAGACAACATTAACCAAAGACCCGCAATGCCAAAAACCACAGCCAGTGGCATGCGAATGAAAAACACAAAAAAACGCAGGCAGAGCCTACGTCAATCAGTCGTCGCGATGAACCCGCTCACGGCGCTCGTGGCGCTCCTGCGCTTCCAGCGTCATGGTGGCGATCGGTCGCGCATCCAGACGACGCAGCGAGATCGGCTCGCCGGTTTTCTCGCAATAGCCGAATTCACCTTCATCGATACGGCGCAGCGCCGCGTCGATCTTCACCACCAGCTTGCGCTGACGGTCACGGGTGCGCAGCTCAAGGGCGCGGTCGGTTTCTTCCGAGGCGCGGTCCGCGACATCGGGAACAGATCTTGCGGATTCCGAGAGACCTTCAAGCGTTTCGGCGGATTGTGCCAAAAGCTCGTGCTTCCAATCGTTGAGTTTGCGACGGAAATATTCCAGTTGACGATCGTTCATGAACGGCTCGTCTTCAGCCGGGCGGTAATCATCCGGAAGAAAGATTTCGGGTTTCATGACTGGCCTTTCTATGGTGCCTGACCCTTTGGGTAGTTGTGTGTTCGTGCCTTGCTGGATGCACGATTCCACGCCGCCCGAATACCCGACCCGAGACAGTTTGTCACGTTCTAGCGGGGTTCGATGCTTAGTTTAGGGGCGGTGCCTGATTTTTATGCAACGGCTCTTTTCGCTATGGCGTAAAGGTAGCCGTTTGAGGCTTAATGGGCGCAGGCAAAGGGAGATTTGTCATGCAATTCCAATCGACCGACAGCTATATCGCGCCGACCGACCTGACGGTGGCGGTCAATGCGGCGGTGGCGCTGGAGCGGCCATTGCTGGTCAAGGGCGAGCCCGGCACCGGCAAGACCGAACTGGCGCGACAGGTGGCGCAGGCGCTGGGGATGGAGATGATCGAGTGGGGGATCAAATCCACGACCCGGGCGCAGCAGGGGCTTTATGAATACGATGCGGTCTCGCGGTTGCGTGATAGCCAGCTGGGCGATCCCAAGGTCAGCGAGATCGGCCATTACATCCGCCGCGGCAAGATCTGGCAGGCTTTCACCGCGTCCGAGCGCTGCGTGCTGCTGATCGACGAGATCGACAAGGCTGATATCGAGTTCCCGAACGACCTCCTGCAGGAGCTCGACCGGATGGAGTTCCATGTCTACGAGACGGGCGAGACCATTCGCGCGACCCACCGCCCCGTGGTCATCATCACCTCCAATAACGAGAAGGAGCTGCCCGACGCTTTCCTGAGGCGCTGTTTCTTCCACTATATCCGCTTTCCCGAGCCCGAAGTGCTGGCCAGAATCGTCGAGGTGCATTTCCCGCAGATCAAGCCCAAGCTTCTGGCCGAGGCGCTGACGCGGTTCTACGAGATCCGCGAGACGCCCGGTCTGAAGAAGAAGCCCTCCACCTCGGAGGTGCTCGACTGGATCAAGCTCCTGCTGATCGAGGATCTTGCGCCGGAGGATCTGAAATCGGACGGGGTAAGCCTGCTGCCCAAACTGCATGGGGCGCTTCTGAAGAACGAACAGGATGTGCATCTCTTCGAGCGGCTGGCCTTTGCCGCAAGGGGTAGGCGGTAGCGGGTGAATATGGAAAAGGGGCCAAGAGGCCCCTTTTCTTATTGCAGATACGGCATCGGATCGACGCTCTCATAGCCTTGCCTGACCTCGAAATGCACAAAGCCCGGATTGCTGTTGCGGACTTTTGCGATGGTCTGGCCGCGCTTGACGGTGCCATCTTTCTGGACGGAGATATTGTCGATATTGGCATAGACGGTCAGCAGGCCGTCCGCATGGCGCAGCACAAGGATCGGCACCTGATCGGTATCTTTGGTGATTGCGGCCACCGTGCCATCGGCTGCGGCTTTCACGGGGGTGCCGGCTGCCGCCGAGATATCGACCCCGTCGTTCTTCTTCTTCACATAGGGGCGGATGATCGAGCCGCTGACCGGCATCAGCAGTTTCGCCGAATTGGAGGCGCTGACCTGCTTGCTCAGATTGGGCACGGAGGAGGTATCTACCGGCGCCGATGCCGGTTTTGTGCTCTGCTGCGGCAGCGGCTCTGCCGCCGAAGGCGGCGTGGGCGTGGCGCTGCCCTGACCGGGTTGGCTGGTGGTGACCTTGCCCGTGGCAGGAAGGGCAGTGGGGATCAGCAGATACTGGCCCTCATGGACGCTCATATCCGAGGGCAACCCGTTCCAGTCGGCCAATGATTTGACAGGGATGTCGTAATAGCGCGCGATGGAATAGGCGGTCTCGCCACGGGCCACGCGGTGACGGACGGGTTCGGGGCCTGCGGGTTTGCCTGCAACCGGTTTGCTGGCTGCGGGGGCGGCCGCCGGAGTGGTCGCGCCAGACGCTTGCGAGCGGTCGATGGCATTGGAGGCAAGAGAGGTGATGTCGATATTCTCGGCACCGCTTGCGGTGGTGGCA
The DNA here is from genome assembly GCF_037949795.1 of Thioclava sp. GXIMD2076. Lineage (NCBI taxonomy): Bacteria > Pseudomonadati > Pseudomonadota > Alphaproteobacteria > Rhodobacterales > Paracoccaceae > Thioclava > Thioclava sp. GXIMD2076. The sequence goes on along the minus strand of NZ_CP149932.1, from coordinate 2,716,609 downwards.
CCGGTATAGGAGCCGGTCCCGACCGGTTCCTGCACGCGGCTCGGTAGCACAAGAACCGCGCCCTGATTGAGCGTGGTGGAGGTGCCAATGGCATTGTAGCGCGCTAGATCATTGGCGTTCACACCCACGCGCGCGGCCACGCTTGCCACGGTATCGCCGCGACTGGCGACGGCCACCTGATAGGTGGGATAGGAGATGATGCCACGATTGTCGGATTGCGGGCGCGGGGCGGTGGCCCGTTGCGCCGCATCGGTGGTATCGAAGCCGATCTGGGAATATTTCCGCAGGTCGGGATCGAAGCCCGATGGCATACAGGCAGACAGCGCGGCCGCAGCACAGCCCATCATCAGGAAGGTTGCAAGACGGGGGCGTCTGTAAGAAGTCATCGGCGCTCTTTCCTCTTTGGTTCCTGCCCCTGTCGGGCCCTTTTTAGCTGTTGTAGACACTGGGGCGGGAACCGCAACCCGTTCCGGCATCACTCGTTTGCCAGCCCTTCGACCAGCGGCACGAAGCGGACCGAGCGTAGCTCCTCGTAATCGAAGCCGGTTTCGAGGCGGCGCACACGGATCAGGCTCTGCACGGTGTCGGACTGGCCCACGGGCAACACCATGATACCGCCCGGTTTCAGCTGCGACAAGAGCGGACCCGGAGGGTCTTCGGCGGCGGCCGTCACGATGATGCGGTCGAACGGGGCCTGATCGGGCAGACCGAAGCTGCCATCACCCGCCAAGGCCACGATATTGGACAGATCGAGCGCGCGGAACACATCCTCGGCATCGCGGATCAGCTGTTTGTAGCGGTCGACCGTATAGACGCGGCGCGCCAGACCCGAGAGGATCGCGGCCTGATAGCCCGAGCCTGTGCCGACCTCCAGCACCGTGTCGCGCGGCCCGATCTCGAGCGCCTGTGTCATCAACCCGACGATGGAGGGCTGGCTGATGGTCTGGCCGCAGCTGATCGGCAGCGGCATGTCCTCATAGGCGCGTCCCGCAAAGATGCCGCGCACGAACTTCCCGCGGTCGATCCGTTCCATCACCTTGAGCACGGCAGCATCGGTCACACCGCGCGAGCGGATCTGGAACAGGAAGCGCATCTTGCGCTCGGCATCGTCGTCGGGCGTGCTCATTCAAGGACCGTTTCCAGTTTGCCCAGGACATCATGGGCGGTCAGATCGGCGCGCATCGGCGTGACCGAGATATAGCCATCGAGATTGAGAGCGGCATCGGTGCCTGGCGCTGTGGCTGTGTGTTGCGGGCCGCCCTTTACCCAGAGGAATTTCTTGCCCGAGGGCGAGAAGGTGGCCTCGGTGGTGAAGAAACTATCGGTGCGGTAGCCCAGAGGTGCGGCCTTGCTGCCTTTGACATCGGCGCCCGGGACAGGCGGGAAATTGATGCTGTAGAAGACGCGATAGGGGCCATCATCCCAGATGCCGTTTTCCCAAAGCTTGCGGACAAGGGCCGGGCCATGCTGGCGCGCGGCTTCAAAGGGGTCATCAAGCACAGAGGTGCGCGGGCCCATGAACTGGCTCAAACCGATGGCGGGGATGCCCTGCAAAGCGCCTTCCATAGCGCCGCCCAACGTGCCGGAATAAAGTGCGTTCTCGGCGGAATTATTGCCGCGATTGACACCCGAGAGGATCAGATCGGGGCGGGCGTCCGACAGGATGTCGTAGATGCCGGCCAGCACGCAATCGGCAGGGCTGCCCTCGACGGCAAACCGGCGCGGTCCCAGCTCGGCGGTCAGCATCGGACGCGAATAGCTGATGCAATGGCCCACGCCCGATTGCTCGAAGGCGGGGGCGACGGTCCAGACCTCTCCTGCGGGTCCGGCAAGACTTTTGGCGATCTCTTCAAGGACGCTCAGGCCCGGTGCATTGATCCCGTCGTCATTGGTGATGAGAATGCGCATATCTGCCCCGAACCTCTTAGCTGAAGATGATGGAGCGATGCGGCTACGCACGCGCCCCTTTGTGCTTGAGCTAGGTGATAACGCGGCCTCCGCGAGCGGTAAAGCGCCGAAGCCCCCGCGCTGCGGCAGGACGCTGCACAAAGGTCACAGGGCGTGTCCTTCGCGCCGCATTGCGGCAGACTGCCTCAGGCTTGGGCATTCAAGGGCCGGAACGCTGCTGGATCAGGCAGGCTGGGGCAGCAGGCAGTCGATCAGACGCTGTGCCTCGTCACGCGGTCGGGCGAGGGGGGCGCGCTCCTCGCCGGGGAAGAAGCGCGCCCGCAGACCCGTCGGCATGGGGCGCGGCGAGAGGATGCTGACCTTCGGGCCGATCGTGGCGGTTTCGGCCGCCCAAGAGCGGGCGAGGGCGATCTGGGCGGCCTTGGTGGCGCCGTAGCTCCCGAAGAATTTCTCCCCGCCATGGGTGTCGTCGAAAAAGACGGCCTGTCCGGTGCGGGCGCGCAGAAGGGGCTCCATCATCGGGATCAGCATGGCCGGCAGTGTCAGATTGATGGCGATGGCCGCCTCCATATCTTTCTGGGCGATATGCGCGGCGGGCGAGAGCGGGGTGCCGTGGATCGCCGTATGGCACCACAGATCCACACCGCCCCAGCGGGTGGCGATGGCCTGCCCCATATGCTGGACCTGCGCGGGATCTTTGAGGTCAAGCGGCGCGAGCGTCGCACGGCCCCCCCTGGCCTGGATGCGGTCATCGAGTTCCTCCAGCGCGCCCACGGTGCGGGCGACGGCCATGATATGATAGCCACGTGCGGCCAGCGCTTCGGCAAGACCTGCGCCCAAGCCGCGGGAGGCACCGGTGATGAGGGCGAGTCTGTCATGCGGCATCGGGTCGTCCTTATGTTGTGCTCCGCGCCGGAGCCGGTTTCTCTCGGGCCATCGAGGCCCTCGCGAAACCGGTCGGGGCCGCTGGCCCCTCCGGCGTCATCCATCTGTCAGCTACGAGAAAAGGCCGGGAATCTCCCGGCCTTTCCATGATCTGTATCAAATGCAGCTTTGATCAGCGGTCTTCGACGGGCACATAATCGCGTGCGGTCGCGCCGGTATAGAGCTGGCGCGGACGGCCGATCTTGCCGGTCGGATCCTCGATCATCTCTTTCCACTGCGAGATCCAGCCGATGGTGCGCGACAGCGCGAAGATCGGGGTGAACATCGAGGTGGGGAAGCCCATCGCTTCGAGGATGATGCCCGAGTAGAAGTCCACGTTGGGGTAGAGTTTCTTCTCGACGAAATAGGGGTCCTCGAGGGCGATTTTCTCGAGTTCCTTCGCCACCTGCAGGAGCGGGTTATCCTCGATACCCAGCAACGCCAGCACCTCGTCCGCCGATTCTTTCATGACCTTCGCCCGCGGGTCGAAGTTCTTGTAGACGCGGTGACCGAAGCCCATGAGGCGGAAGGGATCGTTCTTGTCTTTCGCCTTCGCGACATATTCCGGAATGCGGTCGACGGTGCCGATTTCACGCAGCATCTCGAGGCAGGCCTGGTTGGCGCCACCATGTGCCGGACCCCAGAGGCAGGCGATGCCGGCAGCGATACAGGCGAACGGGTTGGCGCCCGAGGAGCCCGCGAGGCGCACGGTAGAGGTCGAAGCGTTCTGCTCGTGATCGGCATGGAGCATCATGATGCGGTCCATGGCTTTGGCAAGCGCGGGCTCCACATGATAGGGCTCAGCCGGAACCGCGAAGCACATATGCAGGAAGTTCGACGCGTAATCGAGATCGTTGCGCGGATAGACGATCGGCTGGCCGACCGAATACTTATACGCCATCGCGGCGATGGTCGGCAGCTTCGCGATCATGCGGATCGCGGCGACCTCACGCTGCCACGGATCGTTGATGTCGAGGCTGTCGTGATAGAAGGCAGACAGGCCACCCACGACACCGACCATGGTCGCCATCGGGTGTGCATCGCGACGGAAACCACGGAAGAAGTTGTTGATTTGCTCGTGCAGCATCGTGTGACGGGTCACACGATATTCGAAATCTTCCATCTGCGCCTTGTCCGGCAGTTCCCCGTAGAGAAGCAGATAGCAGGTCTCGAGGAAATGCGAGTTCTGCGCGAGCTGGTCGATGGGGTAGCCGCGATGCAGAAGCTCGCCCTTTTCCCCGTCGATGAAGGTAATTGCGGATTCACAAGACGCGGTCGAGGTAAAGCCCGGATCATAGGTAAAGACGTCAGCCTGTGCATAGAGCTTGCGGATGTCGATGACATCCGGGCCTGCAGCCGGAGAAAGCACGGGGAGATCGTAGGACTTCCCGTCCAGGGTGAGCGTCGCCGTTCTATCAGCCATTGGGTTCCCTTTCGTAATGCCGGCTGGGCCGCGCCGGTCTGTAATTATCCGGTCGAGCCGGAAGGTGGCCCGGCCTCAGGCCACCTGATCACTCAGCCTCGCCACGGTCTCGTCGCGACCGAGGATCAGCATCATATCGAAAACACTAGGGCTTACTGAACGCCCTGCCAGAGCCGAGCGCAAGGGGGCAGCAAGCTTGCCAAGCCCCAGTCCATGCGCCTCTGCGACAGTTTGTACAATTGCCTCCAATTCCTCTCGCGTCCAGCTAGCATTTTGCAACTGCGGCGTCAATTCTTTCAGGATACCACGGTATACCGCATCCAAAGCCTTTTCCGATTTCTCGTCCAGTTCCAGCGGACGCTGGTTGAGGACAAATGCCGCTTTTTCAAGGAGTTCTGGGAAAGTCTTCGCGCGGTCTTTCAGGCAATACATTGCCCGCTCCAGGTCGGCTTTTTGTGCGTCAGAAAGCAGGGGCTGTTCGGCAGCTGCAAGATAGCCGTCAATTTGAGCAACAATATCGGCGTCATTCATCACGGCGATATGCTGACCGCAGATATTGGCGAGTTTCTTGAAATCGAGCCGCGCGGGAGATTTGCCGATTCCGCCCAGATCGAACCATTCGCGGGCCTGCTCGTCGCTGAAAAATTCATCATCGCCATGGCTCCAGCCGAGGCGCGTCAGATAGTTGCGCATGCCGGCCGCCGGATAGCCCATGGCCTGATATTCCTCGAGGCCGACCGCGCCGTGGCGTTTGGAAAGCTTTTTGCCATCGGGGCCATGGATCAGCGGAATATGCGCGAAGGTGGGCACATCCCAGCCCATCGCATTATAGACCAGCATCTGACGGGCGGAATTCGTCAGGTGGTCATCGCCACGGATCACATGCGTGACGCCCATATCATGATCATCCACAACCACAGCAAGCATATAGGTAGGCGTACCATCAGAACGTAAACAGATCATGTCGTCGATCTGGTCATTGCGGATGGTTACATCGCCTTGCACGGCATCCTTGATCACCGTCTTGCCCTCGAGCGGCGCTTTCACGCGGATTACGAAAGGCGCGTCGGGATGGGTCGAGGGGTCCGCATCGCGCCACGGGCTGCGGAAGAGGGTGGATTTACCCTCGGCCTTGGCGGTGTCGCGGAAGGCTTGGATCTCGTCCTGGGTCGAGAAGCACTTATAGGCCTCGCCACGCGCCAGCATTTCGTTGGCCACTTCGGCATGGCGGGGCGCGCGCTCGAACTGGCTGATCGGGTCGCTGTCGAAATCGAGGCCCAGCCAGTCGAGCCCTTTCATGATCGCCGCCGTGGCCGCATCGGTCGAGCGCTCGCGGTCGGTATCCTCGATCCGCAACAGCACCTTGCCCCCCATATGGCGGGCATAGAGCCAGTTGAAGAGTGCGGTGCGCGCGCCCCCGATATGCAGGTAGCCGGTCGGCGAGGGGGCAAAGCGGGTGACGATCTGGTCGGACATCGTGAGGGCCTTTCGAGGCGCCATTTAGCGCGCATTAAGCATTTGGAAACCATGTTGCCTGACCGTGGTCGGCGTAGGGTTCCGGTTTCTTTGCGTCGATGAATAAGAGGCACAGCCCGGAAGGACAAGGGTTCGAGCCATCACGCAGGGGCAGCCCGGCCAAATCTTTCGGGGTTTTCTACGGGGCATGGAGGCGTGATGAGCGAGGTTTTCTCGCAAGATCATATGGCTGAACGGGAGAGCCGCTGGTATGCGAGGGCACTGACGGTCCTCGGGCATGCCTCTATGCAGGCCTATCTGCAACTCATGCTCTGGCTGCCGCTGGGGTTGGGGACGGGAATCGGGCTCTGGTTCGGGCTGAAGACCGAGCCGGACGCGCCGGTTTATCTCATGGCAGGGGGCATCGTCGCGCTTGCACTGCTCGGGCGCGGGCGATTGCCAGTAGCACTATGGTTTCCCTGTGCGATGATCGGGGTGATGGCGCTCGGTTTCTGTTTTGCGGGGCTCAGGGCGCATCTGGTGGCCGCCCCCGTGCTGGACTTCCGCTATTACGGCACGATCGAGGGTCGGGTGCTCTCGCTGGATCGCAGCGCCTCGGACAGGCCGCGCCTGCTGCTGGACCGGCTGCGCCTCGACAGGGTCGCGCCGGAGCGCCTTCCTGCGAAGGTGCGGGTCTCGCTGCACGGAACACAGGACCATCTGGCGCTGCGCCCCGGCCAGCGGGTGATGCTGACAGGCTACCTGATGCCGCCGCCGCCCCCTGCTGCCCCTGATGCCTTCGATTTCCGCCGGATCGCCTTTTTCCAGCAGACCGGCGCGGTGGGTTATTCCCGCACCCCGGTGATGCTGATCGATCCGCCGCAAGGGGCCGCATTGCTGGCCAGCCGTCTCCGCGAGCGGCTGTCACGTCTGATCCTCGCCCATCTGCCAGGACAGAACGGGGCCATCGCCAGCGCCATCCTCACCGGTGACCGGTCCGCGTTATCGGAGAGCACGAACGAGGTGATGCGCGCGGCCAATATCTATCACGTCGTGGCCATCTCGGGTCTGCATGTCGGCTTGTTGACGGGGCTCGTCTTTGCCTTTGTGCGGCTTTGCCTTGCGGGGCTCGGGCGGCCCGCGCTGCTATGGCCGAGCCGCAAGATCGCCGCCGTTGTCGCGATCCTTGCGGCCAGCGCCTATCTCTGGCTGTCGGGCGGGCAGGTTTCCACCCAGAGGGCATGGGTGATGGCGGCGGTGATGCTGGGCGCCGTGATCTTCGACCGGCGCGCGCTCAGCCTGCGCAATGTGGCTCTGGCGGCGATCGTCATCCTGATGGCCACGCCTGAGGCACTCCTCAATCCGGGGTTCCAGTTGTCCTTTGCGGCGACCGTCGCGTTGATTTCGGGCCTTGCGCTATGGGTTAGGCTCGCACCGCGCCTGCCGCATGTCCTGCGCGTGCCGATCGGGTTCGGCTCCAGCTCGCTGATCGCAGGGCTGGCAACAGCGCCACTGACCGCAGCCACCTTCCATCGCATGGCCGATTACGGGCTCGTCGCCAATCTTCTGGCAGTGCCTGCTATGGGGATGGTGATCATGCCGGCGGGGCTTCTGGCGCTGGCGCTGGCGCCACTGGGTCTGGGCGGACCGGCCTTCTGGCTGCTGGGGCTCGGAACCGGCTGGCTGCTGGGCGTGGCGCGGATGGTGGCGGGGTGGCCCGGTTCTGTCACCGCCGTCAAGGCGCCGCCCGAACTGGTTGTGGCGCTCCTTGGAGCGGGGGCGGTGGTCTTTATCCTCTCGCGCGGGATCGGGCGGGGGGGCGGGGCGCTCGCTCTGTGTCTCGCGGCGCTTATATGGTGGCAGGCCCCGCGTCCGGCCCTGATCGTTGCGCCCGAAGCCGAGCAGGTCGGATTGATGACCCCTGCGGGGCGGGCGCTCTCACGCGACGGGGCGGGGTTCGTGGCAGGGATATGGCTCGAGGCCGATGGGGATATGGCGGGGATCTCGGAGGCGGCGTCCCGTCCGGCTTGGGCGGGGGACAAAGGCATCCGGCACAGCCATTGGCGTGGTGCGGATCTGGTCCACCTGACCGGTAAGGCCGCGCCCGATCACCTATCCGAGTATTGCCGGAACGGGGCACTGGTGATTATTGCGGCGGAGCTGCCACCTGATCTGCCGCGCGATACCGTGCAATGCCGGATCTGGGACAGGGCGCGGCTGGCGCAAACGGGGGCGGTGTCATGGGGCGAGGATGGGTCGCTGACCTCGGTCCGCGAAAGGGTCGGGCGCAGGCTCTGGACCACGCCCGAGCTTTATCAGTAGTTGCGGATCAGCCCGACAAGCCGCCCCTGCACACGCACCTGATCACCACGCAACATCCGGGTCTCATAGGCGGGGTTGGCCGCCTCCAGTGCGATCATGCCACTGCGGCGATAGAAGCGCTTGAGCGTTGCCTCCGCCTCGTCCACCAGCGCGACAACGATCTCGCCATTCTCGGCGGTGGATTGCTCGCGGATCACGACGATATCGCCATCATTGATCCCAGCCTCGATCATGGAATCACCCCGCACCTCCAGCGCGTAATGACGACCCGCTCCGGCCAGCATGCTTCCCGGCACCGCGACATTATGCGAGACCTCGGAGATCGCCTCGATCGGCACACCCGCCGCTATCCTGCCCATCACCGGCAGCTCCAGCGCATGCACCGCCTCGAGATCCATCGCCTTGGCGGGACGTTCGGGGCGGCCACCGTCTATCACCGCGGGCGTAAAGCCGCTATCACGCTGTTTTTCTTGCGTCTCCGGCATCTTGAGCACTTCGATGGCCCGCGCCCGGTGCGGCAGACGGCGGATGAAACCACGTTCTTCCAGCGCTGTGATCAGCCGGTGGATCCCCGATTTCGAGCGCAGTTCCAGCGCGTCTTTCATCTCGTCGAAAGAGGGCGGAACGCCGTCCTGCTGCAGACGCAGATTAATGAAATTGAGCAATTCCAGTTGTTTGCGAGTCAGCATCTGGGTCTCCGACGAAAATCTAAGCGCGTGTCAAGTCATGTTCGTTTAAAGTTCTACCTGTGTTCCTGTTCCGTGTCAATTCCGGAACGGGATTTTGCTTAGATCAAAGGGAGATAGGAGACTTCATCGCCTTGTTTGAAAGGCCCTTCACCACGTTCACAAATAAGTAAGGCGTCTGCCTGCGCCAGAAGGGACAGCATCGCGCTATCCTGATTGGCGAAGGGGGTGATGCGGGGCAAGCCGTCCGCTTCCTCCAGCGTCGCGCGCATGTAATGGGTGCGCGGACCGGTCGGGCCGAGGTCGCAGCCCAGAATGGCGCGCAGCGGTTCTTGCCGATGTGCACGGCCCTGCATCTTGGCCAACATCGGTTTCAGGAACAACTCGGCGCAGACCGTGGCCGAGACCGGATTGCCGGGCAGCCCCAGGAGGACCGCATCACGCATGCGTCCCGCCATCAGCGGCTTGCCCGGACGCATGGCGATTTTCCAGAAGCTACGCTCGAGGCCCAACTCTGCGGCCACCTCGCCCACCAGATCATGATCTCCCACCGAGGCCCCGCCCGAGGTGACGATCAGATCGGCACCCTTGGCCAGATCGAAGACCAAGCGTAGGCTCTCGCGGTCATCCGCAGCGATCGGCAGCATGCGCGCGATGCCCCCCATCGCCTCGACCTGGGCTGCCACGATGAAGCTATTGGAGGAGAGGATCTGGTCTGGGCCCGGAGGATTGCCGGGCATCACCAGCTCGTCGCCTGTCGCGATGATCGCGACCACCGGTTTGCGATACACCGTGACATTGGCCACATTCATCGCCGCCAGAAGTCCCAGATCGCGGGGCGTCAGCGGGCGTTCGGGATGGAAGAGGGTGCCCTGCGCGAAATCCTGACCTTTGGGCCGGATATTGGCATTGGTGGACAGCTCTGCGGCAAGCGTGAGCCTGCTTCCCTCACGAGTGGTGTTTTCCTGCAGGACCACCACGCCGCCCTCGCGCGGCACGGGCGCGCCGGTGAAGATGCGGATCGCCTCACCCTGTGCGATCTCGCCCTGATAGCTGCGACCGGCGGCGGATTCACCTACCACGTCAAGCTGTGCCGAGGGCAGATGGTCGGCGGCGTCCAGCCAGTAGCCGTCCATCGCCGAGGCCGAGAACGGCGGTTGGGTCAGGCCCGCATGGGCCGGCACGCCCATCACGCGGCCAGCGGCGGCGCGCAAGGGCACGGTCTCGAGGGGCAGGGGCGAGACCAGCGCGAGCACCCGCTCGAGCGCCTCCTCGACAGGGAGCAGGCTCATGCGCCCACCTCGTAGCGGCCCGATTTGCCGCCATCCTTCAGTACGACTTCGATTCCTCCGATCCGCATGGATTTCTCGACCGCCTTGAGCATGTCATAGACGGTCAGGCAGGCTGCCGACACGGCGGTCAGCGCCTCCATCTCGACACCGGTCTGGCCCGTGGTTTTGACGGTGGCTTCGACCCGCACACCGGGCAATGTGTCGTCGGGCACCAGATCCACCGCGACCTTGGTGATCGGCAGCGGATGGCACAGCGGGATCAGATCGGCGGTGCGTTTGGTGGCCTGAATGCCCGCAATCCGCGCGATCCCCAGAACATCACCCTTTTTGGCTGTGCCCTGGATCACATAGGCCAGAGTCTCGGGCGCCATCACCACATGGCCACGCGCCACAGCCACGCGGGCAGTGACGGGCTTGTCCGAAACATCGACCATATGGGCCTGACCGGCGGCGTCGAAATGCGACAGGCTCATGCGCGGGCCAGCAGGGCTTTGGTGGCAGCCGCCACATCGTCCTGACGCATCAGGCTTTCGCCGATCAGGAACCGGCGCGCCCCCACACCCGCCATATCGGCCATGTCTTCGGTGGTGAAGATGCCGCTCTCGCAGACCAGATCGCGGCCTTCGGCGAGGATCACCGGCGCCAGATCGCGGGTCACATCGAGCGTGACGTCGAAGGTTTTGAGGTTGCGGTTATTCACCCCCATCAGGGGCGATTTCAGCTTCAGCGCGCGGTCCAGTTCCTCGCGGTTATGCACCTCGAGGAGCACATCCATGCCATAGTCAAACGCCGCAGCCTCCAGCTCGGCGGCCTGACCGTCCTCGACGGAGGCCAGAATGATCAGGATGCAATCGGCCCCCCAGGCGCGGGCCTCGGTCACTTGATAGGTGTCATACATGAAATCCTTGCGCAAAGCGGGCAGCGAGCACGCCCCCCGCGCCTGCATCAGGAACTCGGGCGCACCCTGGAAAGAGGGCGTATCGGTCAGCACCGACAGACAGGCCGCCCCACCGTCCTCATAGGCTTTGGCAAGGCTCGGCGGGTCGAAATCGGGGCGGATGAGGCCCTTGGAGGGCGAGGCCTTCTTGATCTCGGCGATCAGGCCATAGCCTGCCTCGGATTTCGCAGCCAGCGCCTTGGCAAAGCCACGGGTGGGCGATTGCGCACGCGCCTCGGCCTCGATCCCCGCCAGCGGGCGGGCCTGTTTGGCGGCGGCGACTTCTTCAAGCTTGTAGGCCTTGATCTTGTCCAGAATGGTGCTCATGCCGTGGCCTCCTGCGTGATCTTGGCAAGCGTATCAAGGGCGCGCAGGGCGGCCCCGCTATCGATGGAATGGGCGGCAAGTTCGGCGCCCTCTTTCAGGGTCGTGGCGCGATCCGCCACCACGAGCGCTGCGGCCGCATTCAGCACAACCGCATCGCGATAGGCGCATTTCTCGCCATTGAAGATCGCGCGGAGGGCTGCGGCGTTCTCTGCCGCCGTGCCGCCCACGATATCGCGGAACCGGTGCACCGGCAGGCCCGCATCCTCGGGATGGATCTCGAACTCGCGGATCTTGTCGTTTTCGAGCGCGGCCACGGTGGTCACACCGGTGATGGTAATCTCGTCTGTGCCATCCGAGCCATAGACGAGCCATGCTTTCTCGGAGCCCAGCAGTTGCAGGGTCTCGGCCATCGGCCAGATCAGATCGGGAGCAAAAACACCTGTCAGCTGGCGTTTGACACCTGCGGGATTGGTCAGCGGCCCGAGGATGTTGAAGATGGTCTTGCAGCCCAGCTCGGAGCGGACGGGCCCCACATGGCGCATGGCAGGGTGGTGGACCTGCGCCATCAGGAAGCCGATGCCCGCCTCATTCAGCGAGCGCTGCGCCGCCTCCACGCCGGCCATCACATTGATGCCCAGCTCGCCCTGCACATCCGCCGTGCCCGATTTGGACGAGGCCGCGCGGTTGCCATGTTTGGCCACCGGCACGCCGGCTCCCGCCACCACAAAGGCCGTCGCGGTCGAGATATTGAGCGTGTGTTTGCCATCGCCACCGGTGCCCACGATATCCATCGCGCCCTCGGGCGCATGGATCGGCACACAGGCCGCGCGCATGGCGGCCGCGGCCGCGGCATATTCGCTCACGCTCTCGCCGCGCGCGCGCATGGCCATCAGGAGCCCCGCGATCTGGGCGGGCGTGGCCTTGCCCTCGAACAGGAGCGTGAAGGCATGTTCGGCCTGCGCACGGCTAAGCGGCCCCTCGGAGGCCGCAAAGATCAGCGGTTTCATCGCATCGCTCATCGCTCAGGCCTCTTTCATGTCTTTCAGCGTGACACCGGCATCCTCGAGGAAGTTGCGGATCATCTGGTGGCCATGTTCGGAGGCAATGGATTCGGGGTGGAACTGCACCCCCTCGATCAGCTTCTCCTTATGGCGCAGCCCCATGATGGTGCCATCTTCCAGCCATGCGGTGACCTCGAGACAGTCGGGCAGGGTAGCACGGTCCACCACCAGTGAATGGTAGCGCGTGGCCTGAAGCGGCGAGGGCAGCCCGCGGAACACGCCTTTGCCGTTGTGATGGATGGTGCCCATCTTGCCATGCACGATCTCGGTATGGCGCACGACATCGCCGCCGAAAGCCTCGCCGATGGTCTGCTGGCCGAGGCAGACGCCAAAGAGCGGCAGGTCCGCCTCATAGGCTGCCAGCGTCACAGGCACACAAATCCCCGATTGTGCGGGCGTGCCCGGACCGGGCGAGAGCACCAGTGCCTCGGCTCCCATGCCCATCGCGTCTTGCGTGTTCAGCGCGTCATTGCGCACGACCTTCACATCCGCGCCCACCTCGCCGAAATAATGCACCAGATTATAGGTGAAGCTGTCGTAGTTATCGATGAGAAGTAGCATATGCTCGCCTAACGCCTTCGGGCCGGAACCGGGGAAGCTTTTGGGTCACGTCCGCGCAGGCTTTGCACGTCCGAGCCGATTTCCGGGGTGATCCGGGATGGATGTCGCGCTATAGATGCCCGCAGCGTGGCGCGATGGTCAAGAGCAGGACCCATGATTTCCTGCATCCCGCCCGCGAGATTGGCAAGAACGAGGGAGTTTGCCTTATGGTGCGAGGCCTTTTGTCCGGTGTAGCAGTTGGCGCGATCGTGTCGGTGCTGGGTTTGGGCCTTGTGTCGCTCATTCTGCCGCTGGACGGGCCGCAGGCCGACGATGCCCCTGTCAGCCAGTCCGAAGCGCCCTCGGAGGGTCGAGCATCTTCCGGAGCGCCCGTGGCGGATACGCCCGTTCAGGGCCATGCGCTGCAGGACAAGGAGAGCGCCGCACCTGAAGAGGAAATGGCGCCCGATACCGCGCCCGTATCGCCGCTGGCCGTATCGCCGCTGGCCGCGCTCGATGATTCGACCGATGCGCCCGCCGGTTTCACCGCCGGGCTTGCCGCTGCCCTGCCGGAAGCCGCCCCCGATATAGCGCCTGACTTGGCACCGGAGCGCGCGCCCGATCCCCGCCCCGCGCCGCAGGCCACACGACTGGCACAGGTCGTCGGTCCCGATGCGGGGGAGGTGGAGGATTTCACCGATCCGGGCGCGCGTCCCGAGGCGGGCCTGAGCGCGCCCGATACCGCGGGCACTCCCGCGACCGGCGATGAGGCCGCCAATATGCCCGGGAGCATCGAGCAGATCCCCGTTCCGCCACCCGGCGAGGCCGTGGCGCCCGATCTGCCGATGGCCGAGAAACCGGTCGATCCGGCGATCACCCCCGAGGGCGATGACGGCGCCAGCGCCCCCCCGTCCGGAACCGCCTCCGAGATCGTGCTGCTGCCCGATGGCTCGCAGGTCCTGCCGGATGGGCGGGTCGAAAAACCGCGGGTCTTTGCCGCAGGCGAGGGGGCGGGGCTCCGCGCCGATCCCGATGTGGCGACGGACCGCCTGCCGCAGATCGGTGCGGGGGCCGCGCCGTCTGCTGCCGCCCCGACCCCCGACGCCAGCGCATGGAAAACCAATCGTGCGGCGTTCGAGCGGCCCGAGGGCGCCGCGCTCTTCTCGGTGGTGCTGATCGATAGGGGCATCGCCAGAGGTGGTCTGGATCAGGACACGCTTCTCAGCCTCGGCTATCCGCTGACCATCGCGATCGACCCCGCGCGGTCGGATGCGCGGGCGGTGGCGCAGGCGTATCGGAGCGCGGGCTACGAGGTCGCTATCCTGATGACGGGGCTGCCTGCCTCACCCGTGGTGCAGGATCTCGACACCGCGATGGAGGCATGGCGGCAGGCCGTGCCGGGTGCGGTGGCGCTGGTCGAACCTGCGGCACCTGTGGTGCAGAACGACCGCCAACTCTCGCAGCATCTGCTGGAGCTGGCCGAGCGCGACGGTCTGGCCCTGATCACGCAGGACCGCGGTAGCAATTCGGCTTCCCAGCTGGCGCATAATGCCGATTGGCCCGAGGCGAAGATCTGGCGGGTGCTCGATGACGGGCGCGAGCGGGCAAGCCATATCGCCCGTGAGCTGACCCGCGCCGAATTCGAGGCGAAGCGCGACGGGAAGACGGTGGTCATGCTAAGCGCATGGCCGGAATCGGTGGCGGGCCTGCGCGACTGGGCCTCGGGCGCGCATGATGACGTGGCACTGGCGCCGGTCTCGGCGCAATTCGATACGCAGGACTAAGCCAGACAGCAAAAAGGCCCGCGCGCTGCGGGCCTTTCGTTGTTCAATTGCCGCGATGGGCGAAGAGACCGGCATCCTCGGCCGCCTTGCGCAGGGCCTTGGATTTATTGACGGTTTCCTCGTATTCCGCCGCCGGATCGCTGTCATAGACGACACCGCCCCCGGCCTGGATATAGAGCGTCTGGTCCTTCACCACCGCCGTGCGTAGCGCGATGCACATATCCATCTCGCCATTGGCCGCAAAATAGCCCACGCCGCCGCCATAGATCCCGCGCTTCTCGGGTTCCAGCTCGTCGATGATCTGCATCGCGCGGACCTTGGGCGCCCCCGACACGGTGCCCGCAGGCAGCCCTGCCAGCAGCGCCGAGAGCGCGTCATGCTCGTCCGAGATCTCGCCTACCACATTGGACACGATATGCATGACGTGGCTGTAGCGCTCGATGATGAATTTCTCGGTCGGATGGACGGTGCCGATCTTGGCCACGCGCCCCACATCGTTGCGCCCCAAATCCAGCAGCATCAGATGCTCGGCCAGTTCCTTCTTGTCCGACAAGAGATCGGCTTCCAGCGCACGATCGGCCTCGGGCGTCGCACCCCGCGGACGGGTGCCCGCGATGGGACGGATCGTCACCTCGCCATCGCGCACCCGCACGAGGATCTCGGGCGAGGCGCCCACGATCTGGAACCCGCCGAAATTCAGATAGAACATGAAGGGCGAGGGGTTGGTGCGGCGCAGCGAGCGATAGAGTGAGAAGGGCGGCAGCGGGAAATCGGCCGACCACCGCTGAGCGGGGACGCATTGGAAGATATCGCCTGCGCGGATATAGTCCTTGGCCTTCTCGACCGCGGCCATATAGCCCTCGCGGGTGAAGTTCGAGCGCAGCTCGCCCACGGCAAAGTTCTCGCCCATTTCACGGGGCTGGTTGGGGGTGCGGTCCAGATCGCGCAGCGCGTCCATCACCCGTTCGGCGGCCTGCGCATAGGCGGCCTTGGCCGAAAGGCCCGAGCCGGTCCATGCGGGCGCACAGAGGATGACCTCTCCCTTCACGCCATCAAGGACGGCAATCACCGACGGGCGCATCAGCACCGCATCCGGCACGCCCAGCGGATCGGGGTTCACATCGGGCAGTTTCTCGACCAGGCGGATCATGTCGTAGCCAAGATAGCCGTAAAGGCCGGCGGCCCCTGCAGGCAGGTCTTTGGGCATGTCGATGCGGCTTTCCGCAATCAGCGCGCGCAGGCTGTCGAGCGGGTGACCGTCGAGCGTCTCGAAGGTCTCCTCGAAACGCGCCGAACGGTTGATCCGCGCGGTCTCGCCACGACATTCCCAGATCACATCGGGTTTCATACCGACAAAGGAATAGCGCCCGCGCACCTCGCCACCGGTGACCGATTCCAGCATGAAGCTGTTTTTCGACGCATCGGTGAGTTTGAGCATCAGCGAGACGGGCGTATCGAGATCTGCCGCCAGACGCGCATAGACCAGTTGGTTCTTACCGTCTTGCCAGCCGGAGTCGAACGCCTCGAAAGACGGGAATAGGGCAACCATGTCGAACCTCCTCAGGCTTTGGGTAATGGGTGGCGTCAGCGCATCTGCGCGTTGACGCCGTTGATGGCGGTGGAATTTATCTGCATGCCATCCTCGTTCTGGATCGCGGTGGCATAGAGATCGACCATGTCACCGGCCAGCGATTGCGAGACCTGATTGCGCAGGTTCTCCACCATCTTGGCGGTCGCATCATCTTTCAGATCGGGTTTGGTGATCTTGACGGGGCGCACAACGAAGACCTTCTCGCCATCGGTGACCTTGGCGGCCGCGTTCAGATCGAGCGTGAAGGCCTGTTGCAGGGCGGCAGGCGAGAGGCCCTTGACATAGGCGCCCCGCGCCAGATTGCCGCTTTCGGTGGTCAGAAGCCCGGTGGCCGAGAGTTGGGTGTCGGGTTGGTCGGTGACGGCTTTCACGGCCTCGTCGGCACGGGCCTGTTTGGCCTCTAGAAGCTTCTCGGCCTCCCATGCGGCCTGGACCTGATCGCGGGATTTGTCGAAGGGGATCACGGCGGCGGGCGTCGTGCCATCGAGGCGCATCGCGAAGAGGCCACCATCATCCAGCTCGGTCAGCTCGGCGAAATCGTCGGATTTGATCTGGGCGGCCGCTTTGCGGAAGGCGTCATAGCCCGCGATGCCTTCGGAGCTGTCCTCGCTATATTCGATGGTGCCCAGCTGCATATCGGTATCTTTGGCGATATCCTCGAGCGTGGCACCGCCTGCGACTTCATCCTCGAGCTTGCTGCGCTCGTCCTCGATCATCTTGCGGGCAGCGGCATCGCGGGCGCTTTCGCCCAGCTCGCTCTTTACCTCGTCGAAGCTGCGGTTATTGGCAGGCAGAACCCCGTTCACACGGTAAAGGGCAGGGCCCAGATCGGTCTCGACGGGGCCGATGACCGCGCCCTTATCGGCGGCAAAGATCTCCTTGCCCGCATCGCCCAGATCATCCTCGGCCATATCGCCCATATCGGTATCCTGCAGCGTCAGGCCGCGATCCTTGGCCAGCGCCTCGAAATCCTTGGAGCCATCATCAAAGGCCGCACGGGCGGCTTTGGCGGCATCCATATCGGGATAGACCAGACGGTCGAGCAGACGGCGCTCGGGCTGCTGGAATTCCTCGATGCGGGAATTGTATTCGGCTTTCAGGTCGTCGTCAGACAGTTTGACCTTGTCGGCCAGCATGTCGGGCGAGATCCAGACATAGGTGATCTTCTTGGTCTCGGGCGACATGAAGTCATCCGAATGCTCGTCGTGATATGTCTTCAGCGCGTCCTCGGTGGGGGCGGGCACAGGCTGGGTCAGATCGGATTTGGTGACCTCGGCCCAGGCCACGCTGCGGGTCTGGCCCATATATTCTGCGTAGGCATTCACCTCGGCATCCGGTGCATGGACGCCCGACACAACGGCGCTTTGCAGGATCGAGCGCGAGACTTCGGCGCGCAGCTTCTGCTCGAATTCACGCTCCTTCATGCCCTGATTGCGCAGCGCCATCTGGTAGGTGTTGCGGTCGAAATCACCGGCGGCATTCTGGAAACCCTGAATTTGCTGGATCTGCTTGGCAAGCTCGTCATCGCTGATCGAGATGCCGATCTTGTCGGCGGCGTTCTCGAAGGCGGCCTGACCAAAGAGCTGACCCTGCACGCGGCGGTCCAGACCATACATCTCGAACTGCTGGAAGCTCATCGCCTGACCGGTCTGTTGCTGCATCTGGTTCTGTTCGCGCTGCAGCGCGCGGGCATAGTCATTGGTCGAGATCTTGGTGTCGCCCACCGAGCCGATCGAGCCGGTGCTCGTGCCGAAATTGCTGGCAGAGAAGCCGATCAGGCCAATCACGATCAGTCCGAGCAGAATCCAGACCACGGTATTCTTGCCATGGGTGCGCAGCTTGTTTGCCATCAGTTCCTCCGCCCGGGGGGCATGCCTGTCAGTGTGTTGGGTGGTGTTTAGGCGCAACTCATCAAGCCCGCAAGCATTCCGGCCCTGCAAGGCCGTCTGCTCGCGGGGAATTCAGAGTTTTCCTTAGAGCGAGACGGTGCTCAGCCGGTCCATCAGGGTCGAAATACCTTGTGCATCGACATTGGCAAAGGCGATGCGGAACTGGCGTTTGCCCGAGGCATCGGTTTCGGGCATGAACATCGTTCCGGGCAGCAGGAGGACGCCGGCCTGTCTGACCAGCTCGCGGGCCGCATCGGGCGCATCGAGCGTGAACGGATGCTCGACATAGGCGAAATAGGCGCCACAGCCCATCAGCCGCCAGCCGTTGAGCCATTTGAACCCCTCGACCATCGCCTGACGGCGGGCAAGGATCTCGGCGCGTTCGCCCGCGACCCAATCGCCCAGATTGCGCATCCCCCAGAGCGCGCCGATCTGGCCCAGCTGGCCTGCGCAGATGGCCACGGTGTCGAGGAATTTCTCGACCTCGGCCAGACGCGCCTCGGAGGCCACCATCGCGCCGACGCGGTGGCCGGTCAGGCGGTAGGCCTTGGAGAAGGAATAGAGATGGATCAGCGTGTCGCCCCAATCGGGATCGGTGAACAGCTCATGCGGGCGGGTCTCGCGGCTGTCGAAATCGCGATAGGTCTCGTCGAGGATCAGCGCAATCCGGTGGTCACGCGCCAGATCCATGAAGGCCTGCACGAGGGCCGGCGGATATTCCACCCCGCCCGGATTATTGGGCGTGATCAGGATGATGGCACGGGTGCGCGGGGTGATCAGGGCGCGGGCTTTCTCGGGGTCGGGCAACAGATCCGCACCGGTGGCCAGGGGCACGGCCGTGACCGAAGCCATATCGCACCACATCTTATGATTGAAATACCAGGGCGTCGGCAGGATCACCTCGTCTCCCGGTGCCGCAAGCGTCGACATCGCGGCGGCAAAGGCCTGATTGCAGCCCTGGGTGATGGCGACATTGCTGTCCCTGATCGTGCCGCCATAGGCTTTGGACCATTGGGCGGCCAGCTCGGTGCGCAGCTCGGGCATCCCCAGCACGGGGCCGTAGAGATGCGCCTCGGTCTGCGTCATCGCCGCATCGGCAATCGCGCGGCGCAGCCCTTCGGGGGGCGCGGCCACGGGCGCTGCCTGCGAGACATTGATCAAAGGGCGATCTGCGGGGAAGGTCACACCCTCGAGCCAGCGCCGCGCCTCCATCACCGGCGGAGCGAAAGTGGCGGCCATGGGCGGAGCAAGGGGCGTGAGTGTCATCTTATCCTCGTAAACTTGCGCATACCTGAGCAGCTTGCCCCCGTAAGCACAAGGCCAAGTGCCACCCGTTCTGCGCATTTTTTGCCCATGTCGGTAGCGCCCTCGCGTTTTTCCGAGAAAACTCAAATTGAAAATGAACAATTCGGGCTTTTGTCACGTTGTGATGACAGACTTACCTGACGTGAGTGGCCATGATGTGAGTCGCCGCTGCTTGCTGGTCAGAGCCTCGACGGAAGATAATTTGGAGCCAATTCGGAGATTGCCCATGCCTCATCTACCCAATGCCGCACGCCCGATTGCCTATGCTGCCGCTGTCGCCGCATCGACTTGGGGGATCATGTCCGCTGTCGGTGGGGCAGACGCGCAGCAGGCAAGCAATTTTGTAACCCTGACCAGCACCAATGACAGCCTTGACGGGTTGCGCTGGAAGGCCCGTCCGGTGATCGTGCTGGCCGATGATCCTGCCGATCCGGCCTACAGGATCCAGATGACCAATCTGAAATCCGCAGCCTCAGAACTTAAGGATCGGGACATCGTGGTTCTGTCCGAGGCCGATGGATCAGCCTCCGCGCTGAGGGACGCGCTCGGCAACCCCGAGGGATTCCGCGTTGTGCTGGTCGGTAAGGATGGCGGGATCAAGGTCAATCAGGACAGCCCGCT
Source organism: Thioclava sp. GXIMD2076 (assembly GCF_037949795.1). NCBI lineage: Bacteria > Pseudomonadati > Pseudomonadota > Alphaproteobacteria > Rhodobacterales > Paracoccaceae > Thioclava > Thioclava sp. GXIMD2076. Next base: position 2,696,544 of record NZ_CP149932.1, on the reverse strand, counting down.
GGGCGTCAGCGAGCTGTTTTCGACGATCGATGCCATGCCAATGCGCCAGCGTGAGATGAAGGGCTGATTTCCTGACTACAGTCAGGAAATAATCTCAGTCGAGCGTCTCAGGCATCCGTGCCGCGATAGGGCTCGACATATTGCAGCGCCATATCCCACGGGAAGAAGATCCATGTATCCTGGCTGACCTCGGTCACATAGCTGTCGACCATCGGCACACCCATCGGTTTTGCGTAGATCGTGGCGAAATGCGCCTTGGGATAGAGCGTGCGCACCAGTTCCAGCGTGCGGCCCGTATCGACGAGATCATCCACGATCAGAACGCCTTCACCATCCGCGCCCATGATATCGGCCTGCGGTGGCTTGATCACATGCGGTTCGGTCCGGGCCTGATGGTTGTAGCTTTTGACAGAGATCGTATCGACGGTGCGGATGTCCAGCTCGCGCGCCATGATCATCGCGGGCACGAGCCCCCCGCGGGTGATGCCTACAACTGCCTTCCAGTTGCCCTCGATCGGGCCCTTGCCATCCAGACGCCATGCCAGCGCGCGGGCATCGCGGTGGATCTGGTCCCAGCTGATATGGAAGCCTTTTTCATGGGGCAGGCGGGTCATGAGGGTATCCTCTCAGCTAATGGCGAGTTTGAGGCCGAGCAGGCCAAGGAGACCGCCAAAAACGCGGTCGATTGTGGTTTTGAGACCCAGATAGGCGCGGCGCGTGCGTTCGAGCGAGAAGATCCGCGAGACGATCACATTCCAGCCCGCATCATTGAAAAACACGATGCCGATGATCGCGACATAGACCCAAGGCGGGGCCTGCGGCGGCACGAAGGTCAGGAATATGGTCCCGAAGAACACCGCGGGTTTGGGATTGGCAAGTTGTGTGGCGATCCCGAGCCAGACCAGCCCTGCTGCATTGCGCGGGGCTTCGGTTTCGGGGAGATCGGCCAGCGGCTCGGACGCATGGCGCCACATTTTGATCGCCAGATAGATCAGATAGACCGCACCCGCGAATTTCAGCGCGGTCAGCAGGGCAGGCGCCACCTTGAACAGCAGCGCCAGCCCGAAGAGCGCGGCAATGGCCCAGATGCAGGCACCGATCCCGATGCCGACCGCCAGCCAAGTGCCGCGCAGGAAGCCTTCACGCAGGCTGGTCCGGGCGCAGAGCAGGACCGCCGGGCCGGGCGAGATCGCCGCGGCCAGATGGACCAGATAGATCGCGCCCAGAACCCCGAGCACAGGCTCAGTCCTTGCGCTTGGTGGTGACGTCGATATCGGGCGCGTCCACGGCCTTCATCCCGACGACATGGTAACCCGCATCTACATGCAGCGTCTCGCCGGTGGTGGCGGTGCCCAGCTCGGACAGCAGGAACAGTGCGGCCTTGCCGACCTCATCCTGCGTCACGTTGCGGCGCAGCGGCGAGTTCAGCTCGTTCCATTTCAGGATGTAACGGAAATCGCCGATCCCCGAGGAGGCCAGCGTCTTGATCGGACCGGCCGAAATGGAGTTGCAGGTGATGCCCAGCTTGCCCACATCTTCCGCGATATACTTGACCGAAGCCTCGAGAGCCGCTTTGGCGACGCCCATCACGTTATAATGCGGCATGACCTGTTCGGCACCGTAATAGGTCAGCGTCAGGAGCGCGCCGCCATCGGGCATGATCTCGACGGCACGACGGCACACAGCGGTGAAGGAATAGACCGACACGTCCATGGTGACGCGGAAGTTCTCGGGCGAGGTGTCGACATAACGGCCGCGCAGCTCGTTCTTGTCGGAGAACCCGATGGCGTGAACGAGGAAATCGATCTTGCCCCATTTCTCTTTCAGCGATGCGAAGAGCTGGTCGATGGACTCGCCATTCGAGGCATCGCATTCGACGACCGTATCGCAGCCCAGCTGCTCGGCCAGCGGATCGACGCGTTTTTTCAGCGCTTCACCGTGATAGGAGAGGGCGAGTTCCGCGCCTGCATCCCGAAGTTGTTTGGCAATGCCATAGGCGATGGATTTATCGTTCGCCAGGCCCATGATCAGGCCGCGTTTGCCTGCCATAAGGTTATTGGTCATGTCAGGTTTCCCCCGCTTCCCTCTGATATGTCGGATTGCATTAAGAGAAACGCAACAAAAGAACAAGGTGCAGCGCTTGCATTCCGCGCCCTTGCGCGCAAGTTGTGGCATGGTATCCGCGCCTCGGGGCTTCATGCCCGCTGCAGCGGTAATAAAGATGGACGGAGGATGACCCGATGGGGGATCGCGAGGGAATTTTTGCGGGCAATGACCCGTTTGCCATTGCAAAAACATGGCTGGCCGAGGCCGAGGGAACAGAGATCAACGATCCCAACGCGATCGCGCTTTCGACAGTCGATGCGCATGGTCTGCCCAATGCGCGGATGGTGCTCCTGAAGGAGATCGAAGGACAAGATGCCGCATCTGGCGGGGCCTTCGTCTTCTACACCAATTACGAATCACGCAAGGCGCAGGAGCTCGATCATGCGGGTAAGGCCGCTTTCGTGATGCACTGGAAGTCCCTGCGCCGCCAGATCCGGGTGCGCGGGCTCGTGTCGCGCGAGGATGGTCCGCAGGCGGACGAATATTACGCCTCACGTTCGCTGAAATCCCGTCTGGGCGCGTGGGCGAGCCGCCAGAGCCAGCCCCTTGATAGCCGCGCGACGCTGATGGCCGAAGTGGCTAAGATCACCGCCCTGAAAGGGCCGAACCCCAAGCGCCCGCCGTTCTGGGGTGGCTTCCGTATCCTTCCGCTGGAGATTGAATTTTGGGCGGATGGTGCATTCCGTTTGCATGACCGTTTCCGCTGGGAAAGATGTGACGCAACGTCAGATTGGAGCGTTCAGCGTCTAAATCCTTGAATTTCGCGCTTCGTGAATTGCGAATGAGGTAAAATAATCGTTTTTTTTCGGAAACAGTTACGTTACCTGTAGGGTATGGGAGCACAGGCTGCATTGGGCCATGCAGCGAGGTGTCTGGTTTATTCGACGGATCTATTACACATGATTGACGGTGTGCATGACTTGAGCGAGCTACGCGGTAAAGTGAAGTGGTTCGATCCAGCCAAAGGCTTTGGGTTTATTCTTGATGGGGAAGGTGGGCCCGACATCCTTCTCCATGCCAATGTATTACGGAACTTCGGACAGGGGTCGGTCGCCGATAATGCACTGATTTCTGTCAGGGTGCAGAAAACGCCGCGCGGGCGTCAGGCGGTCGAGGTATTACAGATCGAACCGCCGGAAAACGAGGATGACGTGCCGCCGATCGAGGATCTCGATGGCACCGAGCCGGCGGATCTGGAAAATCTACCGCTCGAACCGGTTCGTGTGAAATGGTTCGACAAGGTCAAGGGCTTCGGCTTTGCCAATGTGTTCGGTCGGTCCGAGGATGTCTTCATCCATATCGAGGTTCTGCGCCGGTCGGGATTTGCCGATCTGGCTCCCGGCGAGGCGGTCTGCCTCAAGGTGATCGAGGGGCGGCGTGGCCGGATGGCGGCGCAGGTTCTCGCATGGGAAAACGGTGTGCGGGCACAAGCATGATTTTCCGGCCCGGTTCTCTGTGCGCCGCGCTGGTTGCTCTGGCCTGCTATCATAGCGGGCCGGCTGAGGCCGCTGGGATTTCCTGCGCGTTGGACCGTGCCGTTTTCAGCGAGAACGGTAAGCAGCTCGATAGCTTTGATATCGAGCTGGCGACAACGGTCAAGGAGCGGGAGCGCGGTCTGATGTATCGCGAATCCATGCCGGAAGATGCGGGAATGCTTTTCGTCTATCCTGACGAAGGCCCGCGGTCGTTCTGGATGCGCAATACGCTGATTCCTCTGGATATGATCTTTATCGATGCCGCCGGCATGGTGGTCTCCGTACATGAAAACGCTATTCCCGGAGATCTGACTCCGATCTCCTCGGGGGCCGATGCGCGTTTCGTGCTGGAGCTGAATGGGGGCAGGGCGCGGGCGGACGGGATATCGCGCGGTACCGTTTTGTCGCATCCGATGATTGCGCGTCAGGTGGCGCTGCGCCCCTGTAGCGACTAATTTCCCCGTTCGGCGCGGGAGAGGATGTTTATTCGCATCTTACCTCTTCCCCTTTTCGAGCCGAGCGGTTATCAGGGCAGCAGTCGGGGCGTAGCGCAGCCTGGTAGCGCGTCTGTTTTGGGTACAGAAGGTCGTGAGTTCGAATCTCGCCGCCCCGACCACTTTCTCTCCTTCACCATGAGATCCACTCGCTTGGCGCCGCGTTACATGCTGCAGCGTTAGGAATCGGCTTTGTCCGTGCGCTCCGGCGCTTTCGGGCGGAGGGAGAGCAGGCATGGCGTTATTTTTTCGATATGCCCGATTTTGCGTCCGCTCACCGATAGGCTGTGGATAGCTTCAGCCAGTCGGGCTGTTGTCGGGCCAAGCCTTCGTGACTCAAGGAAAACTTGCGTCCGCATGGTAGTGGGGCTGCCGCATGCCTCTGTGGAGGAATCGGTCGGCCTTTCGAGGAGTCCCGCCGTCAATCCTAAAATGCCGATTTTGCTGGTTAAAGATAAGTTGACGCGCCACCGGAGCTGCGCCAACTTGTGCAGAGCTTCCGGTGAAGCCACCATATGTAGTGGTGCGGAGGCCGCGCAGGCAAATATACAGATTCCTTTTAGAATCGGTCTTGTACGGGGGTGCAAGGCTCCGGTCTGGTATGCCGGAAATGTCGGTGGGTAAGAGTTGGCTTTGTTCAGGGAATTGAGCAGATGAAGATCGAGCGGAAATTCACGACCTCTGAGAGCGGCGCTTACGGAGCTATCGCCTTCACCACCACGCAGTCCGAGATCCGTAATCCGGACGGGAAAATCGTCTTCCGTAACGATAGCGTTGAGGTGCCCGAAGGCTGGAGCCAAGTGGCCTCGGATGTGCTGGCCCAGAAATATTTCCGCCGTGCGGGTGTGCCTGCCGCGCTCAAGCGCGTGCGCGAGAAGGACGTGCCCGAGTTTCTCTGGCGTTCCGTGCCCGATGAGGCCGCGCTGAAGGATCTTCCCGAGGACCAGCGTTTCGGTGGCGAGACCTCGGCCAAGCAGGTCTTCGACCGTCTGGCCGGCGCCTGGGCCTATTGGGGCTGGAAGGGCGGCTATTTCACCACCGAAGAGGATGCGCGGGCCTATTATGACGAGATGCGCTACACTCTGGCATGCCAGATGGGTGCACCGAACTCCCCGCAATGGTTCAACACGGGCCTGCATTGGGCTTACGGCATCGACGGACCGAGCCAGGGGCACCATTATGTTGACCCGAAATCGGGCAAGCTGGTGAAATCGGCCTCGGCCTACGAGCATCCGCAGCCCCATGCCTGTTTCATCCAGTCGGTCTCGGATGATCTGGTCAATGAAGGCGGGATCATGGACCTGTGGGTCCGTGAGGCGCGTCTGTTCAAATACGGTTCCGGCACCGGCACCAATTTCTCGAGCCTTCGCGGCGAGAGCGAGCCGCTCTCGGGCGGTGGCAAATCCTCGGGTCTGATGGGGTTCCTGAAAATCGGGGACCGTGCGGCGGGGGCCATCAAATCGGGCGGCACCACGCGCAGGGCTGCCAAGATGGTCATCATCGATATGGACCATCCCGATATCGAGGATTTCATCAACTGGAAGGTCATCGAGGAGCAGAAGGTTGCCTCGCTGGTGGCCGGCTCCAAGCTGCACGAGCGCGAGCTGAACAGGATTTTCGAGGCGATCCGCGCCTTTGACGGCTCGGATGAAGGCGCGGTCGATCCGGCCAGGAACCCCGCTCTGAAGGCGGCGATCAAATCCGCCAAGGGCGTGATGATCCCCGAGACCTATATCAACCGCGTGCTGCAATATGCGCGTCAGGGCTACTCGAGCATCGAGTTCCCGACCTACGACACCGATTGGGATAGCGATGCCTATGCCTCTGTTTCGGGTCAGAATTCCAATAATTCGGTGCGGGTGACCAATGCCTTCCTGCAGGCGGTGAAGGACGATGCCGATTGGGAACTTCTGCGCCGCACCGATGGTAAGGTCGCCAAGACCATCAAGGCGCGCGATCTGTGGGAACAGGTGGGCCATGCCGCATGGGCCTGCGCCGATCCGGGCATCCAGTTCCACGATACCGTTAACGAATGGCATACCTGCCCCGAGGATGGCCCGATCCGCGGCTCGAACCCGTGCTCGGAATATATGTTCCTCGATGATACGGCCTGTAACCTCGCCTCGATGAACCTGCTGACCTTCTACAAGGACGGCCGCTTCGACGCGGAAGGCTATATCCATGCCTGCCGGATCTGGACTGTTACGCTGGAAATCTCGGTGATGATGGCGCAATTCCCCTCGGCGGAAATCGCGCAGCGCTCCTATGATTTCCGCACGCTGGGGCTTGGCTATGCCAATATCGGCGGCCTCCTGATGAATATGGGGCTGGGCTACGACTCGGACGAGGGCCGTGCGCTGACCGGTGCGCTGACCGCGATCATGACGGGCGTCTCCTATGCCACCTCGGCGCAGATGGCCGCCGAGCTTGGTGCCTTCCCGGGCTATGCGAAGAATACCCAACACATGCTGCGGGTCATCCGCAACCACCGCGCCGCCGCCCATGGGCTCGACGCGTTCGAGGGCCTCGAGGTCAAGCCGGTGGCGCTGGATCATGCCAATTGCCCCGACCCGAAGCTGGTCGAGCTGGCCACGGCCGCATGGGATCAGGCATTGGCCTTGGGCGAGGCGCATGGCTTCCGTAATGCGCAGGTCTCGGTGATCGCGCCCACGGGCACGATCGGCCTTGTGATGGATTGCGACACCACCGGTATCGAGCCCGATTTCGCGCTTGTGAAATTCAAGAAACTCGCAGGCGGCGGCTATTTCAAGATCATCAACCGCTCGGTGCCTGCAGCGCTCGCCAAACTCGGCTATAGCTCCGCGCAGGCCGAAGAGATCGTGTCCTATGCGGTGGGCCATGCCAGCCTTGGCAATTGCCCCGCCATCAACACGACCTCGCTGATCGGCCACGGTTTTGGCGATGCGGAGATCAAGAAGATCAACGCAGCACTACCGACCGCGTTCGATATCCGTTTCGTGTTCAACCAGTGGACGCTGGGCGAGGAGTTCTGCACCAAGACGCTGGGTATTCCGGCGGCCAAGCTGAATGATCCGAGCTTCGACATGCTCCGTCATCTGGGCTTTACCAAAGCGCAGATCGAGGCCGCCAATGACCATGTCTGCGGCACCATGACCCTTGAGGGCGCGCCGCATCTGGACCCTGCGCATCTGAACGTCTTCGATTGCGCCAATGCCTGCGGCAAGAAGGGCAAGCGCTATCTGTCGGTCGAGAGCCATATCACCATGATGGCGGCGGCGCAGAGCTTCATCTCGGGCGCGATTTCGAAAACGATCAATATGCCCAATTCGGCCTCGATCGAGGATGTGAAGGCGGCTTATGAACTGTCTTGGTCGCTGGGCATCAAGGCCAATGCGCTCTACCGTGACGGCTCCAAGCTCAGCCAGCCCTTGGCCTCGGCCCTGATCGAGGATGACGAGGAGGCCGAGGAGATCCTGACCTCCGGCACCCCGCAGGAAAAGGCGCAGGTGCTGGCCGAGAAGATCGTCGAGAAGGTCATCGTCAAGGAACTGGTGCGCTCGCATCGCGAGAAACTGCCCTCGCGGCGCAAGGGCTATACCCAGAAGGCGATTGTCGGTGGCCATAAGGTCTATCTGCGCACCGGCGAATATGATGATGGCGCCTTGGGCGAGATCTTCATCGACATGCACAAAGAGGGCGCGGGCTTCCGTGCGATGATGAATAACTTCGCCATCGCCGTGTCGGTGGGCCTGCAATATGGCGTGCCGCTGGAAGAGTTTGTCGATGCCTTTACCTTCACCAAATTCGAGCCCGCGGGCATGGTGCAGGGCAATGACTCGGTCAAGAATGCGACCTCGATCCTCGATTATGTGTTCCGCGAGCTGGCGATCTCCTATCTCGACCGCACGGATCTCGCGCATGTGAAGCCCAAGGGGCACACATTCGACGATCTCGATATCGGCGGCGAGTCGGCTCCGCTCGAGGAGGACGGCGCGTCCAAATCGCTCGAGGTGCTGCGCCAGATCTCGTCTTCGGGCTATCTGCGCAAACGTCTGCCGCAGGAGCTGATGATGTTCCAATCGGCCCCGCAGGCCGCCCGCGGGTTTGCCGAAGGGCAGGCGGGGTTTACGCCCAAAGCCTCCACGGCAGTCACTTCGGGGACCGTGTCGATGGATGCGCGCACCAAGGCCAAGATGCAGGGCTATGAGGGCGAGGCGTGCGGCGAATGCGGCAACTATACGCTCGTGCGCAATGGCACCTGCATGAAATGTAATACCTGCGGCGGGACCTCCGGCTGCAGCTGATCCTAGCGGTCCGGCACCCTGCCGGACCTGACCACCTCTCACCTGTTTCGCGGAGAAGACGTTGGAACTGATTATCGGAAATACGCGCGTGCTCGCGGCAGAGCTGGAGCTGATCGAGGGCGGCATGGTCGCCAAGCTTTCTGGCGATGCGCTCAAATCGGTGCTGAATGCCACATTCGGCGGACAGGCCTCGGTCGAGGTCTGGGGCGAGGGGCTTGGGGCCCGTCCCATGAGTGTGGCCGAGATCGAGATGCATGGTGCATCCTCGACCGTGACGCTGATGCAGGCGGGCAGCGTCTACGGTCTGCACTGAGATTTCCCATTCGACCCGTTTCAGGGTGGCGGTTAACGAGTTCGGGGGCAGGTGCGCTTGCCCTAGACGTCGAGAGGGCCCAGGCAAAAAAGACGCTACGAGGGCAGTGAACGAGAACGAGCCCGACTGACGAACCTCCCCCCGTTGCCTTGCGGCTGCGGGGGGCTTTTCGTTGGGCAAGGGGGCACGGAGCTGATCAGTCCCGCAGGGGCGCGGCGGGGGCCAACGGCAGATGCAGGGTCACACGGGCCTGTGGCGGCGGGCCGGCCTGCATGGCAAATGTGACCGCGATCCCCAGATCCTGCGCCAGACGGCGGGTGATATCGAGGCCGAGCCCTGCGCCTTTGGAACTGGCCGATCTGTCGCCCCGGTCCAACTGGAACCCTGCCTGACCACTGGTCTGGTTGGTGACCGTCAGCGTGCCATCGGGCGCCAGCCGGAGCCGGATCTCGCCCGTGCCGTGCTCGCGCGCATTGCCCAGCAGGTTGCGCAGGATGATCGCCAGCGCGTCGCGATCGCTCTCGATCTGCAGGGCCTCTATATCGCTATCGTCAAAAAGGATCGGCATCTGACCCGTATTGACGGGGCGCATGTCATGACAGACGAGGCGGATCAGCGCGATCACATCGATGGTTTCGCGTGCCAGCCCCAAGCCTGCCTCGGCCCGTTCGAGCTGCAAGAGCCGCTCGACCCTGAGCGACAGCCGGTCGATCGTTCCCATCAGATCGGCCTGTGCCTCGGGCAGGCGCTCGGGGGCAGCGGCCATCACCTCGATCCGGCTTCGCAGCACGGCCAGTGGCGTGCGCAGCTCATGCGCGGCATTGGCGATGAAATGGCGCTCGGCTTCCCGCAGGTTCTGGATGCGGGCGAGATAGATGTTGAAGGCCTCGGCCACGCGCGTCATCTCCTGTGGCAGGGTCTCGGAGACCAGCGGCGACAGATCCTCGGCGCTGCGCCGGCGCATCCCTTCGGAAAAGCGCACTGTCGAGGACAGGCTCTGGCGGAGCGTCAGCATGATCGCCGCCGTCACCAGTAACAGGAGCGGCAGGATCAGGAAAAGGAAAGCGCGGGCGGCCTCCATCAGCTCGTGCCGGCGCATGGCAAGGCTCTGTCCGATCTCGATTACGCCATCATCGGTGCTGCGCCGTATCACCTGCCAGCCCTCGGTGGTGTGGACGCCGTCGCGGGTGAGGTCCGGCCAAGGCGCGGCGGGGGCGGCGGCGGTTCCGTGAAGGATGCGCAGCCGCCAGTCATCGCCATCAGGATGGGCATCGGCCCATTCGGCGATGGTGCGGGTCTTGTCCTGCGCCAGAAGCCGCGCGATCAAGGTCGCATCATCCTTCAGTGCGTCATCGAGGATCTCGCCCATCTCGTGATTGAGCGCGAAAATCCCGACACAGAGCGTGGCTCCCCAGCCAATGCCCACCGCCACCAGCACATTGCGCAACAGGCGCCGCTTGAGCGACCATGCCTTCACGGGATCAGATATCCCAAGCCCCGCCGCGTTACGATGACGCCCGCGCCCAGCTTGGCCCTGAGCCGCGAGATGTAGACCTCGACGGCATTGCTCTCGACACTATCGCCATAGGCGAACAGGGTCTCTTCCAGCGCTATACGCGAGAGGATGCGTCCGCGCGCGGCCAGAAGCGCATCAAAAAGCGAATATTCGCGCGATGTCAGGTGCAGCTCCTCGTCATCGCGCCACAGGCGGGCGGCGGCACGGTCGATGCGCAGATCGCCGAGCACGGTTTCGGCGGCGGGCTGGCCCTCCGAGCGGCGGGCATGGGCGCGCAGCCGCGCCGCCAGTTCGCCCAGATCGAAGGGCTTGGTCACATAGTCATCGGCTCCCGCATCCAGTCCTGCGATCCGGTCGGAGATCTGGTCGAGCGCCGTGGCGATGATCACCGGTGTGCGGTCTCCCGCGCGTCTGCGGTTGCGCAAAAGCGCGAGCCCCGAGCCATCGGGCAGTCCCAGATCCAGCACCACCCCCGCATAATCGGTGACGGCCCATGCCGCCTCGGCCTCGTCAAGCGACCCGGCCACATCCACCGCATGCCCCTGTAGCCGCAGGAAGGCGGCGATATTGCGGGCCAGATCGGGGGTATCTTCGACAAGCAGAACTCTCATAGGCTCAGCAATAGCGCGCCCGCGCGGGCAGGGGAAGCCTCAGACCTCCACCCCTTTCATGCCTTCTGCCGTGTAGCGCGCGCCTGCGACCGGCAGGGCGGCCAGATCGCGGTCCAGTGCGGCCAGCTCGGAGGCGCTGAACGCGATATCGAGCGCGCCTAGATTATCCTCCAGATAGCGCAGTCGCTTCGTGCCGGGGATCGGAACAACATCCTCGCCCTGCGCCAAAAGCCATGCCAGTGCGAGCTGAGCGGGGGTGCAGCCCTTGGCTGCCGCGCGCTCGCGCACCAGATCGGCGATGCGCAGATTGCTGGCCAGTGCGGCGTCACGGAACCGCGGCAGTATGGCGCGGAAATCGCCTTCGGCCAGTTTGCCCGGGTCGCTATAGGCGCCGGTCAGGAAGCCGCGCCCCAGCGGTGAATAAGGCACAAATCCCACGCCCAGCTCGCGGCAGGCGGGCAGGATCTCGTCCTCGACCCCACGGGTCCAGAGCGAGTATTCGGTCTGCAGCGCGCTCACCGGATGGACCGCATGGGCGCGGCGCAGTGTTGCGGCGCTGACCTCGCAGAGCCCGATATGGCCGATCTTGCCCTCCTTCACCAGCCCCGCCAGCCCCGCCATCGTCTCCTCGACCGGCTCGTCGGGATTGACGCGATGCACATAATAGAGGTCGATCCGTTCGATGCCTAGGCGCTTGAGGGAGCCCTCTACCGCGCGGCGTGCATAAGCAGGGCTGTTGTCGAGATGGCGCTCATAGGCGCCGGGCTGCCGGACGATGCCGAATTTGGTAGCGATTTTGACGGGCTGACCGGTCTCCTTCAGGAAGCGCCCGATCAGTTCCTCGTTATGGAAGGGGCCATACATATCCGAGGTGTCGAGGAAATCGAGCCCGCGCTCGACCGCGCGATGCAGCACCTCCAGCGATTGTGCGTCATCGCGGGGTCCATAAAACTCGCTCATCCCCATACAGCCAAGGCCCAGGGCCGATACCTCGAGGTCCCTTGTCAGGTGGCGCTTTTGCATGATCCGTCCTTTCGTCTTGTCCTGGAGCCCCCTGTTTGTCACTTTCCGAAGTTGGAGGGTATTCACTCATATGGTGAATTGCTTTCCATAATCGGTAAAGGTGGCGCGATGGCAGTGGTCTGGGATGATCTGAAAGTATTTCTGGCGGTGGTGAGGGCGGGCACGCTCTCGGGAGCGGCGGCCCAGTTGCATCTGGGGCTTGCCACGGTCTCGCGCCGGATCGAGCGGCTGGAAGCGGCGATGGGCGCGCCTTTGTTTCTGCGCACCCAGACGGGGTATCGCGTGACCGAGGATGGCGCGGCGCTGGTGGAACGGGCCGAGGATATGGAGGCTGCCGCCAACAGCCTTGCAGGTCATGTGCAGCCCTCGCGCGAGGTAACGGGCACGGTCCGGCTGGCCACGGCCGAGAATTTCGCCACCGATCTCATCCTGCCTGCCTTGGGTCGGTTACAAGAGCGCCATCCCAAACTATGCCTCGATCTGGTGACAGATGTGCGCACCGTCAACCTGCATCGGCGCGATGCCGATCTGGCGTTGCGCATGGTCAAGCCCGAGCGAGGTCATGTCACGCTGCAACGGCTGGGGCGACTGGGCTACGGTCTTTATGGCGCGCCGGCATATCTGGCGCGGCGCGCGGCGCCGGCGGATGGAGCGGCCTTCGATCGGGACCATTTCATCATGTGGGGCGAGGGGCACGCGCATCTGGCCGCCGCGATCTGGGTGGAACAGGTGCTGCAGGGCCGCCCGCCCGTCCTGTCGACCACCTCGCTTGCCACGCAGGTGGCGGGCTGTGTCGCGGGGCTGGGGCTGGCCGTGCTGCCGCATTTTCTGGCCCGCCCGCGCGGGCTGGTCTGCCTGCGCGCCGATCTGGGGATCGATCAGCCGGTCTGGCTGGTGACGCAGACCGATCTGGTGCAATCGCCGCGGGTGCGGGCGGTTGCCGGTTTCCTGCGCGATCTGGTCATGGAAAATCACAGTTATCTGGCCGGAACTATGGCAGGGGGCGCATGACGGCCTCACCATTATTTCATGAGGGAGAATACTGTTTGCAGGGCTTCGGGCATTTTCCCGCACTGCAGCCGTCCTACTGTCATGGGTCGAAGGCGCGCAGGATGCGCCGGAGAATTTGAAAAAGGAGGCCTTTCATGAAGACCAAATCCCTTGGCACCACTGGTTTCGAGATCTCTCCCATCGTGTTCGGCGGCAATGTATTCGGCTGGACGCTGGATGAGGCCGAAAGTTTCCGCATGCTTGACGCACTCATCGATCATGGTTTCACCACCATCGATACGGCCGATGTGTATTCCGCATGGGTCGAGGGAAATAAAGGCGGCGAATCCGAGACGATCCTCGGCAAGTGGTTTGCGGCCCGTCCGGGCCTGCGCGAGAAGGTAACGCTCTTTACCAAGGTCGGATCCGATATGGGCGGCCCGGGCGAGAAGGGGCTGTCGAAGGACTGGATTTCCAAGGCAATCGATCTGTCGCTGGGCCGGTTGAAAACCGATCATGTCGATCTCTATTTCTCGCACTGGCCCGATGACAGCGTGACCCATGAAGAGACGCTGGGCGCCTATCAGGATCTCCTGAAGGCGGGCAAGATCCGCGCCATCGGCGCGTCGAACTATGATTATGCGCTGCTGTCTTCGGCACAGAAAGCGGCCAAGGAGAAGGGGCTTCCGGCCTATCAGGTGCTCCAGCCCGAATATAATCTCTATGACCGTGACGGGTTCGAGGGCGAGCTGCGCGATCTCTGCATTGCCGAAAATATCGGTGTGGTGACCTATTTCAGCCTCGCAGCGGGCTTCCTGAGCGGCAAATATCGCAGCCCCGAGGATCTTAAAGGGTCCAAACGCGGCGGCATGGTCGAGAAATATATGAACGACCGTGGCATGGCGATCGTGAAGGCGCTGACCGAGGTGGCCGATGCGCACGGGGCCAAACCCGCCGAAGTGGCGCTGGCATGGCTGATCGCGCGTGATGGCGTGACAGCGCCCATCGCCTCGGCCACCAGCGAGGGCCAGCTGGCAAGTTTCGTGAAAGCGGCCGAACTGCGTCTGGCCGCAGACGAGATGACGGCGCTGACCGAGGCCGGTGCGGTCGAAGCCGCCCATTAAACGCGGGAACGGGGCCGGTTGCGGCCCCGTTTCATACCGTCAGAAGACCCGAGCGTTTCATATCTTCGCGGGCGAAATCGACCAGCGCGCGCAGTTTGGTCGGCAGGCGCTGGCCCTCGAGATAGACGATATTGACCGGAAAACTCTCGCCGGTCTCTTCGGGAAGAATCTCCACCAGACTGCCCGCATCCAGCGCGTCACGCAGCGCGAAATCCGGACAATAGGTGATACCGAGGCCCATCTCCGCATAACGGCAGGACACGCGCGCCGAGTTTACCTGAAACCGCCCGTTCACCGTGACGATCGTCCCGTTCGCAAACCTCCAGCGGCGCGGGGTGCGGCGGTTATTGTCGATAATGCAGTTGTGGTTCTCCAGATCGGCAAGGCGCGCGGGGGTCCCATTGCGGGCCAGATAGGCGGGGCTTGCCGCGAGCTTGACCCCGAACACACCGATCTTGCGCGATTTCAGCGCCATCGCGTCCAACTGGCCGATCCGGAAGGCAAGGTCGATCCCGTCCCCCGCCAGATCCGCGAATTGGTCGCTCAGCCGCAGATCGATGCTCAGATCCGGATGCGCCTCGCCGAACCGCGCCAGCATCTCGGCCAGATAGGCCTCGCCAAAGGTCACGGGGGCCGAAATGCGGATCAGCCCCGACAGCCCACGCGCGCCGTCGGCGATATCGCTGATCATCAGATCCAGATCGTCGAGAAGGGCGGGCGCGCGCGCCATCAGATCCTCGCCCGCGGGTGTCAGCCCCACCTTGCGGGTAGTGCGCTGGAAAAGCCGCGTGCCCAGACGTGTTTCGAGCGCGGCCACATATTTCGAGGTCAGCCGGTTCGACAGACCCAACTGATCGGCTGCGGCTGTGAATGAACGGGTCTGCGCGGTGGCGACAAAAGCGCGTAATTCATCGACCAGATCCATATGATCCCCCACATTTCATGGGAGATCATGGGGTGATTATCCATAACTCGCAAGCTGAGATGTGCCTGACTTTAGTCAGTTATTTTTCGCCAGATAGTCCTCGATCAGCGCGACCTCCTCGGAGGCACCGAAGATCAGCGGCACAAATTCATGCACCTCTTTCGGCACCAGATCGAGGATATCTCTCGCGCCATTGCTCGCCCGTCCACCGGCCTGCTCCATCAGGAAGGCAATCGGCACCGCCTCATAGGTCAGGCGCAGACGGCCATTCTCGTAGCCCTTGCGCGCATCCTGCGGATAGAGAAATGCTCCGCCTTTCAGGATGATACGGTGAAGTTCGCCCACGGCGGCCGCCAGCCAGCGCATGTTGAAATCGCGCCCGCGCGGGCCGGTCTTGCCCAGTCGCAGGTCATTGATATAGGCCTGAAGGCCTGCAGGCCAGTGGCGCTCGTTCGAGGCGTTATAGGCGATCACCTTGGCCTGATCGGGCAGCATGACCTTGGCCAGCGTCACATGGAACGCATTGCTTTGCGCGTCATAGGTGGCGATATGCACGCCATCGCCAAGACTATAGCCGAAATCGAGCGAATGGCCGAAAGAGGCATAGCCCGCCGCCACCGCCTCGCGGCCCGCACGCAGAAAATCCCCCGAGCCCGCCGGATAGATCGCAAACAGCATCCCCAGAGGCGCACCGATCCCGATGGAGCCCGAACCGTCGATCGGATCGATGACCAGATCCCAATCGCCTTCCGGATCGAGACAGCTAGGCAGGGCGGCTTCCTCGGACAGCACATGGCGGATATTGGCGCCCTTGAGCGCCGCCAGCACATGGTCATGCGCGCCTACATCCAGCGCTTTCTGCGCATCCCCGCTGTCATTCTCGCCCACAAGAGCCGCCGGGTCACCGGGGAGTTTTCCGGCCGCCAGCCGTGCCGAAAGCGGCACCATCGCACGCGCAAGGGTCAGGACGATCTGGCCCAGATCATCGTCTTCGACCAGAGCCTCCAGCAGGGGGTAATCATGTTGCGCATCATCGGGGAGGACGAGCATGGCAATCTCCTTCATCGTGTTGCCCCTTTCTGCCCCTGATCGCAGGCGATGTCACCGAGGATTTCCCAAGCATGATTGGCAAATTGTCATTTTTTCCCACGACGGGTTGAATTTCAAAAGCAAGGTGATTATCCGCAGGATCAGAAATGAGAAATCTTGTTACGATTCCGAGGAAGAAAATGAAATCAATCGCCGCCTTCTCGCAGTTCGTGGGGCGAACCTTCGCGTTCTGGACTGTGCTTTTTGCCGTTCTGGGCTTTGCCTTCCCCGAGGTTTTCGTGCAGCTCAAAGGGCTTATCGTGCCGCTTCTGGGGATCATCATGTTCGGCATGGGGCTGACCATCTCGGCACAGGATTTTGCGGAAGTGGCCAAACGTCCGGTGCAGGTGGCGGTCGGTGTGGTGTCGCAATTCGTCATCATGCCGCTTATTGCAGTGGTGCTGACGCTGGTGGTGCCGATGTCGCCGGAAGTGGCGGCCGGTGTGATCCTTGTCGGTTGCTGCCCGGGGGGGACCTCGTCGAACGTGATGACCTATCTTGCCAAGGGTGATCTGGCGCTGTCGGTGGCCTGCACCTCCGTGACCACGATTCTGGCACCGGTGGTCACGCCCTTCCTCGTCTTCACCTTCGCCTCGACCCACCTGCCGGTGGACGGGATGGCGATGTTCCTGTCGATCCTGAAAATGGTGATTTTCCCGCTCGTGCTGGGGATCCTCGCGCAGAGATTCCTGCCCAAGCTGGTAACCGCGGCTGTGCCCGCACTGCCGCTGGTCTCGGTTACGGGGATCGTGCTGATCGTGGCGGCTGTCGTTGCCGCCTCCAAAGGCGCCATCGTTCAATCGGGGGTGATGATCTTTGGCGTCGTTGTGCTGCATAACCTGCTGGGATATCTGATCGGCTATCTGGCAGGGCGTATGACCGGCATGAGCCTTGCACGCCGCAAGGCGATCGCCATCGAGGTGGGGATGCAGAATTCGGGTCTGGGGGCGGCACTTGCGACCGCCTATTTCTCCCCCTTGGCGGCAGTGCCGTCGGCCATGTTCTCGGTCTGGCACAATATCTCGGGCGCGCTGGTCGCCAATATCATGTCGCGGATGACAGATGATTGCGCCGAGGCGGAGCCGGAAGCCGCATTGCGTTAAGCCCTTTTGGTAGAACCGGAAAACGCCCCGACTGCACGGTCGGGGCGTTTTGCGTCAGTAGCGGCGGGAATGGTTGAGGGTGGGGCGGTCGAAGACCGAGCGGCCGAAAAGCGAGGCGGTCAGATCCACCATCAGTTGCGCCGTCTTGCCGCGCTCGTCCATGAACGGGTTCAGCTCGACCAGATCGAGCGAAGTCACCAACCCGCTATCATGGAGCATCTCCATCACCAGATGCGCCTCGCGGAAGGTCGCGCCCCCCGGAACGGTGGTGCCCACGGCGGGCGCGATCGAAGGGTCGAGGAAATCCACATCGAGCGAGACATGCAGCATGCCGTTCGCGGCCTCGACCTCGGCCAGAAAGTCACCCAGGGGCTTCGCGATGCCGGTCTCGTCGATGGCGCGCATATCATAGCGGCGGATCGGGCTCTTTTTCAGCGCGTGTTTCTCGGCGGGGTCCACCGAGCGCAGCCCGATCATACAGGTATGCGAGGGCTCGAGATGGTGCTCGAGCACGGGGAACCCCTCGAAGCCCTCGCGCCCCGTCAGATAGGCTACAGGGGTGCCATGCAGGTTGCCCGAGCCCGAGCTTTGCGGGCTGTGGAAATCGGAATGCGCATCAAGCCAGAGGAGATAGAAGGACCGCCCCAGATCGGCGGCATGCTGGATCATTCCTGCAACCGAGCCCATCGCCAGTGCGTGGTCCCCGCCCATGAAGATGGGAAAGCCCAGCTTGGCCGCCTCGCGCCCGGTCTCCATCAGGGTCCGCGTCCACGCGACCGTTTCGGCCATCTTGTAGATACGGTCGTTGTCGGGGGTGACTTCGGGCAGAGGGCCGGGGCCGAGATTGCCGAGATCCCGGACATCGCGCCCCAGTTCGGTCAGGATCTCGCGGAGACCCGCGACACGATAGGCATCCGGACCCATCAGGCAGCCCTTGCCGCGCTTGCCGCAATCGACCGGCGCACCGATCAGGATGGTATTGGTATCAGACATTGCTTCCTCCGCCCGTAGTCAACCAACTCGTCTTTGACCAAGTCTCACGCCTTGAGGTCGGAAAGGAAACCCCGCGGACATGCGATTTATGGGAGGAAATCTAGGTCGCTCTCGCAGTGAGAAAACAAAAAGCCCTGTGATCAACGATCACGGGCCGGATACTGGGAAACAAAAAACGGGACAACAGGCCCGGATCGGGAATGTGGGGGGAGGTCAGTTATTGGCGACGAGCCGGATGGTCTGGGTCTCTTGCGCGAGCACCGGTTGGGTTTGTTCGACCGCCATCATCTGTGGTGTGTTTTCGACATAGCGGCGCAGCATATGGGCGAAAAAGGCGAGATCCTCTTTCTTCTGGGTCAGTGCCTGAAGTCGGAGCGCGACCTTGAAGGGAAGGTCGCTATCGGAGAAGGTGTCGATCTCCACATGGGCCAGATCGAGGCAGGGCATCAGAAGCGACAAAAGCGCATCCGTTGCGCCCTTTTCGAGAGTGGTCAGCGTCTGGCCCTCGCTGCGGTGGCGGATCGACAGGATCGCCTGCAGTTGTCCCACCATGTTGCGGAAGCGCACGGCAACCCGCTGCATGCCGTTCACGCTGCGCTGGGCAATGATCCGCATCCCACCCAGCATTGCGCCGGGCACTTCGATCACGTTATGCGAATTGGTCGAAACCGAGAACTCGCCACCCGTGGGGAGATGTGTGGCAAGTGCCTGCGCGAAACTGGCGATAAATGCACTTTCCAGAGGCTCCGGCTGCCGGAACGTGATCTGGTTGCGCATGTTCTCCAAGTTCATTTCCACCCGTTCTGCAAACCATGCGCCTGTCACATCGTCGCGTAGAAGGTGTAAAGTAACTACCCCAAACTCATGATGGCTTTTCTGCCCGTCAGCACCCATCTCGGGTATCCTTTCGGTCTAATGGATTTTGTTTCTTTCACTCATCATCTGGTTGTAATTGTTAATAAGAGATTAATTCTGAGCGGGCTTTTGATCACGCCGCTTTCAAATGGCTGAAATTAGCCGATCTGTCGAAGAAACGCCTAATCGATAGCCCGTATCGAGCCGTAAACATGGGTCACCTGGCCACTTTGGTTGCAATCGATGTTGCCGCGGATCTGGCATCTGTGCGGGGCGCCGTGACGCAAATTCAGAACCTCCTCGATGGTGAACGGTTTTTTCTGCTGGATCGCATCCTGCAAGGTCTTGCGCAGGCTCGTCTGCCGCTCGGTGGGCAGATGCGAGATCAGCCCGTCGAGCGAGGGCGCTCCCGCATCTTTCCCGTTCAGCATCTCTGTCAGAACCGGGTTCCAGTAATGCAGGTTGTTGATGATATCGATGGAGAAGAAGCCCACATGCTGTTCGGTGGTGATCTCGTCGTAATGGCGCACCAACAAGTTCTCGTTCTGGATGCGCGAGAAATCGCGGCAGACGCCGATCAGGGCGATGGGTTCGCCCAGCTCGTTGCGCACGGTCGAGCCGGAGCTTTCCACGACCACTGTCGTGCCATCGCCGCGCCTGAGGCGGGCGAAGAAATGGAAGGGCTCGTTGCGGGTCAGTGCGGTCTCGATCGCCGATTTGACTATGTCGCGATCGTCCGGATGGTAGAAGTTCACCGCCTCCGACATCTTGCGTTTGGTCTTGTCGGGGGGGAGGCCGTGGATGGCGAAGGTCTCGCTCGACCAGCTCACCTCCTCGGTCGCCAGATTGACGCGCCATGTCCCGATATTGGAGAATTTGCGCAGCGTCTGGTTGAGAAGGGAATCCACTGTCATATCGACCGATGTGATCAGCACGATCAACCCGATCAGCCCCTCGTTATCGGTGACCAGAGGCGATACGGTCATCGAATGGCAATGATCGTCGATCTCGAACTGCCGGTAATGCGGACGCCGGTCCAGAAGCGCCTGCGAGCAGATATCCACAAGCGGCGGATACCCCATCGGCATATAGCATTGCGAAAGATGCCCCAGAGAATGGCCACGCTCGCGCACCTCGAAGGTGCGGACGGCCGACTGGCTGGCATGACGGATCAGGAGCCCCTGATCGAGCATCATCATCACCGTAGGCAGGCCCTTGATCAGTCCGTTCAACTCGGCCGAGGTGCGCTCCAGCTGCCCGGTATTGACCAGAAGCTCCTCATTGACGGTGATCAGCTCCTCATTGGTCGATTGCAGCTCTTCGTTGGAGGTCTCGAGTTCCTCATTGGTGGATTGCAACTCCTCGTTCGAGGATTGCAACTCCTCGTTGAGCGATTGGAGTTCCTCATTGGATGTCTGCAGCTGCTCTATGGTGATCTGTAGCGTGTCACGGGTGCGCGACAGCTCGGTTTCGAGATAATCCAGATAGTCGGTGCGTTCGACATTTTCCGGATCGGGGGCCGAGCGCATTTCGGTCTCGAACCCGATCAGGACCACCGGTTCGTCGACCTTGTCATCGATGATCGGCCATGCGGTCATCCGCACGGTGTTGAAATCACGGCCTTCGAGCTGATGCCATTGCCCCGAGCGCGCCTCGCGCTGCTTGAGCGCCACCAGCACCATTGAATTGGCCTCATAGGCCAGCGCTTTTTGCAGCACATCCAGCGTCATGCCGCCATGGATCGGCGTGCGCATCTCCACGAAGGGAGCGATGTCGCCATAGATCTTCACCACCGAACGGTCGCGATTGGTCAGGAAACCGTTCTTGACCACAGACTTGGCCAGCGCATCAAAGCGCCACCAGTCATTGGGCGGGGGCGGGGCACTGCGATAGCCACCCGGAGAGGTGGCGCGCAAGCGATTGGTGGGCGGCAGCGAGCCATTGAGCGCGGTGCTTGCCGAATTGAGCCGTGTCGAGCGTTTGCGCAGGATCTTGCCATGCTGGCTCAGCGGCACGAAGAAGCTCTCGAGCGCCCCTGTCGTCTCGGAGGTGCCAAGGAACAGATAGCCATTCTGTTTGAGCGCATATTGGATGCGGGTCAGGACCCGTTCCTGCAGTTTGGGTTCGAAATAGATCAGCACATTGCGGATCGACACGAGATTGATCGACATGAAGGGCGCGTCCTGGAAGACATTATGCCGCGAGAACATGACGAAGCTGCGCAGCTTCGATTTTACCACCACATGGTCCTCGGCCAGCTCGAAATAGCGCGCGAGATATTCCTGCGGGATATCGGTGACGGCAGAGGCCGGATATTGTCCGCGCCGCCCGATCGCCAGCGCGCGGTCGTCGATATCGGTGGCAAAGATCTGTAGCCGATCCTTCTCGACCTTGCTGAGCCCGCCCATGGCCTCGACAATCAGGATCGCGATGGAATAGGCTTCCTCGCCCGTGGCACAACCTGCGATCCAGACGCGCAGGGGCTCTTCGACCCCGTCATTGATCTTCTTGTTGAGCGCATCCCGCAGCGCGATGAACTGCTCGGGGTCGCGGAAGAAATTGGTGACCGAGATCAGCAGGTCGCGATAGAGCGCCTCCACCTCGTCGACCGAGCGGCGGCACAGCTCGACATAGTCGTTATAATTCTCGATCCCCTTGGCAATCATCCGGCGCTGGATGCGTCGGTTGATCGTGTTTTCCTTATACTGGCGGAAATCGACCAGCGTATGGCCCAGCAGGATCTGGAACAGATCGGCATTCTTGCCGGTATGCTCGTTGATGTCCTTGAGGCTCTGCAGATCGCGCGGCTGGGCAAGGATCATGGCCAGATGCTGGCCCATCTGCTGCGGCGTCAGAGTGAGGTCGACACAGCCGGTGCGGATCGCCGAGACCGGCATTGAATCATATTTCGAGCTGGAGGGCTCCTGCGCGAGGGTGATACCGCCGGCCTCGCGGATGGCCTGCACCCCATAGCTGCCATCGGACCCCGTGCCCGAGAGAACGATCCCGACGGAACGCTCGCCCACTTCCGAGGCAATCGACTTGAACAGACGGTCGGCAGAGGGTTTGGGGGCTGCAGGATGGCCTTCGGGGCTGCGCAGCACAAATTCGCCATTCTCCAGCACCACATCATGGCCGGGCGGCGGGATATGGATCGTGTTCGCCGCAGGCACGGCCCGTTCCTCGATTTCTACTACGGCCAGCGTGGTTTCACGGCCAAGCAATTGAACCAACATGGATTTATGGCTGGGCGACATATGCTGGGCCAGCACATAGGCCAAATCAAGCGTGCGGGGGAGGTTCTGCGCCAGCAGGGATGTGGCCTCCAGACCGCCTGCGGAGGCTGCGATCCCGACGATGAAAGACGGGGTTTTCGCATCGCTTGTCACGTGTGTCTCTCCTTGCGCGGACTGCGCCAATCGGTCCCGAGGCAAAATGGCTTTCGGATTAATTCTTTATCCTAAGGTTATAGTCGGAAAAATTCGATCTGTCCAAATGGAATGGGCGCGTATCCGGAAAGGAATACGCGCCCGTTTTCTGCGGTTGTCAGGACTTTAACTTATCTCAGCGGCCCAAGGCGGATTTGCCCCCGCACGCCCGACGACGATCGCCGCTACTTTCGCCCCGAAACCGAGCGCCTCGCCAAGCGCCTCGGGCGTGATGGCGCGCAGGCTGGCCTTGTCGAGAAGCCCCAACTCCGCAAGCCGGGACAGCACACCCGCGTTGAAGCAGTCTCCCGCGCCGACTGTATCGACCACCTCCGCTCGCTGGGCGGGCACGGACACCTCCTGACCTTCTGTAAACCAGGCGGTGGCCCCTGCGGCGCCGCGCGTCACGATGACGATGGACGGCCCCTGCGCCTGTAGTGCATGGGCCTTTTGGGCCAGATCGGAGCCCTCGGGAATGAGCCAGTGCAGATCCTCGTCGGAGACTTTCACGATATCGGCGCGGGCAATCATCGCCCCCAGACGCGCACGGTAGCGCGCCTCGTCGCGGATGAATCCGGGGCGGATATTGGGGTCGATCATCACCGCCCGATCCGCATGGTCGCGTGCCAGAAGGGCGGCATAGGCCTCGGCGCCCGGCTCGCAGGCCAGAGAAATGCCCCCGAAATAGAGCGCGCGCACCGTGTCGGGCAGGGGCGGCAGATCGGCCTCGGTCAGCATCCGTCCGGCGGAGTTCTCGTCATAGAAGACATAGCTTGCATGGCCATCGGTCAGTTTCACGAAGGCCATCGTGGTCGGGCGCGGGCTGCGGATGCAGAGCGCGGTGTCGACATGGCTCTCGGCCAGTCCGGCTTCCAGCTGCGTGCCGAAAAGGTCAGTCGACAGCCCTGTCAGCATCGCGGTCGGCTGCCCGAGCCGCCCCAGCGCGATGGCCGTGTTGAACACCGCTCCACCATTATGGGGCACAAACCCGTCGGGCCCTTGGGTGGTGGGCTTGGGGATCATATCGATCAGGGCTTCACCGGCACATAGGATCATGGCGTGGTCCTCATTGAATGGATCGGATCGCGGGATAGGCCGCACGGAACGCCTGATAGGCGCTCTCGTAGGCGCCCGCAAGCGCTGGGTCGGGCGCGATCAGCGCGCCGATCGCGGGGGGCGTCATAACTTGCGCGGGGTCCGCGCCCGTGGCCGCACAGAGCCCCAGACGGGCTGCGCCCAGAGCCGCGCCGAACTCGCCGCCCTGCGGCTTCGCCAGCGGCACCCCCAGCACGGTCGCGATCAGTTTCAGCCAGAGGGTCGAGGCCGATCCGCCACCGATAGCAAACAGCTGGCCCAGCTCGGCGCCGGTGGCCCGCAGGGCCTCGGCGCTGTCACGCAGCCCGAAGGCCACGCCGGTCAGCACTGCCAGCACCATGTCATCGACGGTGGTGTCGGTGCCAAGCCCGGTAAAACTGCCACGGATAGCAGCATCATTATGCGGCGTGCGCTCGCCCGAGAGATAGGGCAGGAAGCGCACCCGTCCGGGCGGCGGCAGGGTTTCGTGCCAAGTGGCATCGAGCGGCTCGACCAGCGCGCGCGGGGATTTGCCCGTGATGGTCGAGAGCCAGTTGAGGCTGTCGGTCGCCGAGAGCATCACGCCCATCTGGTACCAGCGGTCCGGCACGGCATGACAGAAAGTATGCAGTGCGGTCTCGGGGGCGGGGGCAAACCCGTCCCGCGCCGCCAGAAGCACACCCGATGTGCCGAGCGAGACAAAGCCCTGACCCTCGGAAAGTGCGCCGATGCCACAAGCGCTTGCGGCATTGTCGCCCGCGCCACCTGCCACGGTGACATCGCCCACACCCCAAGCCTGCGCGAGATCGGCGCGCAAATGCCCTGCGGGGGCCGAGCCTTCGACGAGCCGCGGCATCTGACCGGCCCGCATTCCGCTGGCGGCCAGCAACGTGTCCGACCAGTCCCGCGCACCCACATCAAGCCAGCTCGTGCCCGCGCTATCGGACATATCCGCGACATGCTTGCCCGTCAGATACCAGTTGAGATAGGCGGCGGGCAGAAGGACTTTATTCACCTTTTCAAAGATTTCCGGCTCGTTCTTTGCTACCCAGACCAGTTTGGGCGCGGTGAAACCCGGAAAGACGATATTGGCCGAGAGTGCGCGCATCTCTGCCAGCGCATCCAGCTCTGCCGCCTCGATATGACTGCGGGTATCGTTCCACAGGATACAGGGGCGCAGCACCTGATTGCCGGCATCCAGAAGCGTTGCGCCATGCATATGGCCCGCCACGCCGATGCCTTTGAGGGCGGTGAATTCGGGATGGGCGGCACGCAGGGTGGCCACCGCCTTGTCGAGGGCCGCGATCCATTCGGCAGGGTCCTGTTCGGACCAGCCCGCATGGGGATGGACGGCTTTGTAATGGGCCTCGGCGGCGCCCAGGCTGCGCCCCTGACCATCGATCAGAAGCGCGCGCAGGCCTGAGGTGCCCAGATCAATTCCGAGATACATGGCTTACCCCAGATAGGCGTCGAGCGCGGCATCGAGCCCCTGCGTATGGATCATGGAGAGCCAGGTGCAGAAGGGACCGGCGAAGCGCGGCTCATCGGCCAGATCGCCATAGATCAGGCGGTTGTCGAGCCATGCCTGCGGCGTGTCCTTGGCGGCCAAGGCGCGGATCTGCAGATCGGCCCAGAACGGGTCGTTGGGCTCGACCGTGGTGCCATCCTCGCGGATGCCGGTGCAATAGCGTGCCCAGGCGGCTGATACCAGCGCCAGACCCTCGACCGGCATATCCTTCGCCAGACATTCGCGCACCGAAGGGAGGATGAACCCCGGATGGCGGGAGGAGCCGTCAAAGGCCACGCGGCGGGTGGTGTCGACGATCATCGGGTTCGAGAACCGCTCCTCGATCAGATCGACATAGGCGTCGGGCGTCATACCGGGGACGGCGTGGACATGGGGCATGATCTCTTCGGTCTCGACCTTCCGGTAGAGCGCGTGGATCTTGGGATGCTCCATGCATTCCGAGATATGCTTTACCGAGAGGATCTCGCCCACATCGGAGATCACCTGATGGCCGCCATTGAGGATGCGGATCTTCATCGTCTCGAAACTGTGCACATCATCGGAGAAGGTCGCGCCAGCCTTGTCCCAATCGGGGCGGCCTGCGCAGAAATTGTCCTCGATCACCCATTGGCGGAAATTCTCGTGGGTGACGGGGCAATTGTCCTCGATCCCCAAGGACCGCACCAGCTCCAGCTCCTTGGGGCCGGTGGCGGGGACGATGCAATCGACCATCGCATTGGGGAAGGTGCAATTGGCGTCGATCCACTCGGCCAGTTCGGGGTCGGAGAGGCGCGCGAGCGAGACCACGGTCTGGCGCAGGATCGCGCCATTGCCCTGCAGGTTGTCGCAGCACTGGCCGGTGAAGGGGCCGGTGCCATTCTCGCGGCGGATCTTCAGCGCGGCCACGATGGCCCCGAAGGCGGTCTTCGGGCTCTCGGGGTTGGCGGCGTCATACACGATATCGGGGTGGCTCGCGTCAAAGCCCTTGGTGGCGGGGTCGATGAAGTAACCGCCCTCGGTCACCGTCAGGGCCACGATGCGGATTTCGGGACGGGCCATGGCCTCGATCAGCGCGCCATTGCCCTCCTCGATCGGGATGTAACCGATCATCGAGCCCACAACCTCTGCGGATTGGCCCTTGGGGTCCAGCTCGATCAGCGTAGTCAGGCAGTCCTGCGCCAGCAGTCTCTCGCGCATCGCCGCATCCGGCGCGCGCACGCCCGCACCGAGGATCGCCCAGTCATGGGCCAGACCCGCCTCCATCAGCCGGTGCAGATACCACGACTGGTGCGCGCGGTGGAAATTGCCCAGACCGATATGCACGATACCGGGGGTCAGTTTGCTGCGGTCATAGCCCGGGCGCTTCACGGCCTCGGGCAGTTGCGACAGGGTGGCGTTGGAAAGCTGTACCATGGTGGCACCTATCTGAAAGGGGGGGCGTTGTGGGGCGAGGGGCCTTGGCCCCCCGCCGGATAGGGTTCAGCGGATCGACAGCATCAGCGGATCGACAGGCCGTCCTGGTCGAAGCGGTGGATATTGTGTTCCTGCGGGGTCAGCCAGACGGTGTCGCCGGCATAAACCTCGACATCGCCCGAGACACGGACATTGAACTGGCCAATGCCGTCCACATGGACATGCGCGAAGGTATCGGAGCCCAGATGCTCGGACACGCCCACGCGGCCCTCGATGGCGCCCTCGACCGGCGTGGTCGACAGATCGATATGCTCGGGGCGGATGCCGATCGCATGGGCGCCGCGCGACGCGGCCCGCTCGCCTTCGATGAAGTTCATCTTGGGGCTGCCGATGAAGCCCGCGACAAAACGGTTATCGGGGCTGCGGTAGAGATCGAGCGGGGAGCCCACCTGCTCGATCTTGCCTGCGCGTAGCACCACGATCTTGTCGGCCATGGTCATCGCCTCGACCTGATCATGGGTCACATAGATCATGGTGGTCTTGAGCTTCTGGTGCAGCTCGGAGATCTCGAGGCGCATATTCACGCGCAGCGCGGCGTCGAGGTTCGACAGCGGCTCGTCAAAGAGGAACGCCGACGGCTCGCGCACGATGGCACGCCCGATGGCCACCCGCTGGCGCTGACCGCCAGAGAGCTGGCCGGGCTTGCGGTGCAGGTAATCTGTGAGGTTGAGCGCCTCGGCTGCGGCCTTGATGCGGCGTTCCTGCTCGTCGGCCGCCACACCCGCCATTTTCATCGGGAAGGCGATGTTTTTCTTGACCGACATATGCGGGTAGAGGGCGTAGGACTGGAACACCATTGCCAGACCGCGTTTGGCGGGAGGCGCATCGGTGGCGTCGGTGCCGTCGATCATGATCTGTCCGCCCGAGAGGTCCTCGAGCCCCGCGATCAGGCGCAGAAGGGTAGATTTCCCGCAGCCCGACGGCCCCACGAAGACCACGAACTCGCCGTCCTTGATATCGAGATCCAGCGGCGGAATGACTTCGACTTCGCCAAAGGTCTTGCGCACGCCCTTAAGAGTGATTTGTCCCATGACTAGGTTCCTTATTTCACCGCGCCGAAGGTCAGGCCGCGGACAAGTTGTTTCTGGCTGAACCAGCCCATGATCAGGATAGGCGCGATGGCCATGATCGAGGCGGCAGAGAGTTTTGCGTAGAAGAGACCCTCGGGCGAGGAATAGGAGGCGATGAACTGCGTGAGCGGCGCGGCCTTGGCGGTCGTGAGGTTCAGCGTCCAGAAGGCCTCGTTCCAGGCGAGGATGATGTTGAGAAGGACGGTCGAGGCCATGCCGGGGATCGCCATCGGCGTCAGCACATAGAGGACCTCTTCCTTGAGCCCCGCGCCATCCATACGGGCGGCCTCGAGGATCTCGCCGGGGATCTCCTTGAAGTAGGTATAGAGCATCCAGACGATGATCGGCAGGTTGATCATGGTCAGGACGAAGACCAGACCGATGCGGCTGTCCAGAAGCCCCAGATCACGGAAGATCAGGTAGATCGGCACCAGAACACCCACCGGCGGCAGCATCTTGGTGGACAGCATCCACATCAGCACATCCTTGGTGCGCTTGCCCGGCACAAAGGCCATGGCCCATGCAGCAGGCACCGCGATGACCAGCGCCAGCAGGGTCGAGCCCACCGAGATGATCACCGAGTTCATGAAGAACAGCGGATAGTTCGAGCGTTCGAGCACGGTGTGGTAGCTCTCGAGCGTCCAGCCCGAGAAGATCATCTTGAACGGCGTCGCGATCGCGTTGCCTTCCGTCTTGAAGGACAGGATGAAGATCCACAGGATCGGGAAGAAGATCGCGATGCCCACGGCCCATGCAAGCACGGTGGTCAGCGCCTTGCGGCGGGGAGTAACAGCACGCGCCATATCAGGCCTCCAGATTCTTGCCGATCATCCGCATCAGGAAGATCGCAACGATATTGGCGAGGATGATCGCGATGACGCCACCGGCAGACCCGCCACCCACATCGAATTGCAGAAGCGACTGGATGTAGATGAGATAGGTCAGGTTGGTCGAGGCTACGCCCGGACCGCCGCTGGTGGTCACGAGGATCTCGGCATAGATCGACAGCAGGAAGATCGTCTGGATCAGGATCACTACGGTGATCGCCCGCGACAGGTGCGGCAGCATGATGTGGAAGAAGCGCGCCAGTTTCGAGGCGCCATCCATTTCGGCCGCCTCCAGCTGTTCCTGATCGAGCGATTGCAGCGCGGTCAGCAGGATCAGCGTGGCAAAAGGCAGCCATTGCCACGAGACGATGCCGATAATCGACAGAAGCGGTGCCTGCGCCAGAAAATCATAGGCGGGCAGGCCGAAGAAATGCGCGATATGCGCGAAGAGCCCGTTCACCGGATTGAGGAACATGTTCTTCCACACCAGCGCCGAGACGGTGGGCATCACGAAGAAGGGCGCGATGACGAGGATGCGCACGATCCCCTGACCGAAGAAGGGCTGGTCCAGCAGCAGCGCCAGCAGGATGCCGCCCACGATGGTAATCACCAGAACACCGACGACCAGTAACAGGGTGTTAATCAGGGCCGTGGTAAAGGCAGGATCGGTCAGAAAGAACTCGTAATTGAGGAAGCCTGTCCACTCTTCCATGCCGGGCATGAGAAGATTGTATCGCAGGAACGAGAAGTAGAGCGTCATCGCCAGAGGGACGATCATCCAGCCGAGAAGGAGAATTACGGCAGGAGAGATCATCAACCTCGCGGCGGCGCGTGAATGCTTCGTGGCCATGGGCTACCTCGGCACGCTTGGTTGGGACAATAGTGGTGAATACGGTCCCACAGGATGCGGGGCCGGATTTGTTATGCGCATTGGATGCGGTATCAGTGCCGGATAACGGGAAATGCGGGCAGGCCGATGATCCTGCCCGCATACCGTGAGTGACGGCGTCAGCGATTACTTGATGTAACCGGCCTTTTTCATCTCACGCTCGGTCAGTGCCTGCGCGGATTGCAGCGCCTGATCCGCACCCATCTGCCCGGCAAGAGCTGCCGAGAAGATCTGGCCTACAGCCGTGCCGATCCCTTGGAATTCGGGGATCGAGACGAATTGAGCACCGACATAGGGCACTTCCTGCACCGACGGTTTCTCGGGCGTCGCCTTGGAGATCGTGTCGATGGTCAGCTGTGCGAAGGGCGCGGCGGCCAGATAGTCGGGGTTCTCGTAGAGCGAGGTCCGGGTGCCGGGAGGAGCTGCGCGCCAGCCCTGCTTGTCGGCCACGACCTGAGTATACTCTTTCGAGGTCGCCCATTCGACAAAGGCTTTTGCCGCGTCTTTATGTGCCGAGCTTTCCGGAATGGCGAGGTTCCACGACCACAGCCAGTTGCCGTGATTGTCGATGCCGTCCTTGTTGGGGAAGACCGCATAACCGACCTTGTCGGCCACGGTGGATTCCTCGGGATCGGTCACGAAGCCTGCTGCCACGGTCGCATCGATCCACATACCGCACTTGCCTTGCTGGAAGAGCGACAGGTTCTCGTTGAAGCCGTTCGAGGAGGCACCCGGAGGACCGTATTTGGTCATCAGGTCGAGATAGTCGGTGACGGCAGCCTTCCACGGTTCGCTGTCGAATTCCGGCTCCCAGTTCATGTCGAACCAGCGCGCGCCATAGGAATTGGCCATTGCCGAGATGAAGGCCATATTCTCGCCCCAGCCCGGCTTGCCGCGCAGGCAGATGCCATAGATGCCGTTGTCTTTATCGGTCATCTTCTCGGCCGCTTCCTTGACTTGCGTCCAGGTCGGATTGTCACCAAGGGTCACACCGGCTTTCTCGGCCAGATCCTTGCGATACATCACCATCGCGGATTCGCCATAGAAGGGAACCGCGTAAAGCGTGCCATCGACCGACAGCGCCGAGCGCATGGCGGGCAGCAGGTCATCGGCATCGTAGTCTGCCGGAAGGTCGTTCAGCGGCACCAGCCAGTCACGCTGGCCCCAGATCGGAACCTCGTAATTGCCGATGGTCATCACGTCGAACTGGCCGCCATTGGTGGCGATATCCTGCGTGACGCGCTGACGGAGGATGTTTTCCTCCAGCGTGACCCACTCGACCTTGATGTCGGGATGTTTGGCGTAGAAGTCGTCCATCAGGCCCTGCATGCGCACCATGTCGCCGTTATTCACGGTGGCAACAGTAATGGTGGTTTCGGCTGCAGCGGCTGTGGCAAGCGCGCCCAAGGCGCAAGCACCCAGAAGGGCACGGATTGTCTTGGTCATGAATTCCTCCCAAAATTCAAACGAGCAATTATCCGCTCTATGGGCAAATGCTCATGAACGGGCCCGTGAGTCAAGTGTGAATTGCGTGTTGGAGATGGGTGCTATGCGCAAAACGCCCTGCGATTGTGCGTAGATAGTTGATAGCGGTAACATGTCCCATCTCCATCATGCAGGGATGCGCAGATCATACAGCAAAATGTCGTAAAAAGTGCGCATCAATGCAGAATGGGAATCAAGCGTTAAGAAGTGCTTTCGCGGTGCGCTCATCCGTGACCAGATGGCTCAATAAACCGCCCCGGAGAGCCGCGCGCAGGGCGGGCAGCTTTTTCTGGCCCGCCGCAAAGCAATGCACCGGCATATTGCCATGCGGCACGCGCGCGCCCACGATCCGGCGCGACATGGGATGGTCGAGAAACTGACCATCGGCATTGAACGCGTGACCGCCGATCTCGCCGATGGCGCCGGCCCCGACCCAGTCAGCATGTTCTTCGGGCGTGATGAACCCGTCCATCAGAAGCGGCGCGTCAGGCCCCATCTGGCCCATGCCGACCACCGCGAAATCCGCCCGTAACGCCAGCTCGATCGAGGCTTTCACATGCGGAAGCGAGCGATACAGATCGCGCTCTGCCTCGGTGGCCGCGACCACAGGGATCGACATCGGAAAATGCGGCGCCGAGACTTTCTCGGCCAGCCGCACGATCACCTCGTAATGCGAGGCCGAGCCGTCAGGCGCCACGTTGCCGATAAGCGAGACCAGCCTGTGATGATCGCCCGCGATGGTCTGCATCCGCTCCACGATCATCCGCAGCGTCCGTCCCGTGCCGAGCGCGATCAGCTTGGCGTCAGGCTCGGTGAAAAATCGCTCGAGGATCGGGGCCGCGAATGGCGCGATCGTGTCATTCGGGTCGCCCGTTTCCGAGAGCGAGGGGGCCACGCGCACCGATTGCAGTCCGAACCGCTTGCGCAGGATCTGCTCCAGCTCCAGACATTCGGCAATGGGATGATCGATGCGCACCCGGATCAGCCCTTCGGCAGAGGCGCGCGCCACGAGCCGCTGAACCCGCTGGCGCGAGATCCCCAGTTCGAGCGCGATCTGGTCCTGCGTCATGCCCCCTACGAAAGACAGCCATGCCGCGCGGGCGGCAAGATCCAGCAGATTGGCTTCGGCCTCGTTGGGGCGATCGGGCTGGATCATGAGACCTCTCCGGTGCAGGAATGGGGTGCCGGCCATTGCGCGAGAAGCGCGTCGAATTGTGCAAAATCACGGAAGGCCAGATCGGCCCCGCCGCGCAGGGCAGGGTCATCAGGGGCGAGAGCATGGGCACGGGCCAGACCGGCCAGATGCGCACCACCCAGAAACCGCCAGACCGGCATACCGGCGGCTTTCGCCCCTGCGATCCCGACCGTGGAATCCTCGATCACCAGACAGTTCTCGGGCGACACACCATAGATACCTGCTACATGGAGGAACAGATCGGGCGCGGGTTTGCCGCGCATGACCTCGGAGGCGGTCGAGGCCCGCCCGTCAAAGAGTGTATCAAGCCCTGTGATGGCCAGCGATTGTGCAAGTCGTGCCGGCGCGGAGGAGGTGGCCAGATGGTAGGGCACCTCAAGCGCCTTGATCACCCCGATGACCCCCGGCACTACAACCAGTTCGGTCGAGAACCGCTCGACCAGACGGGTGCGGAATGTCGCCTCGAAGGTGTCGGGCAAAGAACGCGAGAAATCACGTTCCAGCGTTGCGCGCACGGTCGGGAAGGCACGGCCAAGACAGTGCTGCGTGAAATAGTCGAGGTCGATTGCAATTCCCAGATGGGCCAGTTCCGCGATGAAAACACTGGCAGAGAGCGCCTCGGAATCGATCAGGACGCCATCACAATCAAAGATTACCAGCGCTGGACCAGCCATCGGGTTCCTCCTCCACGATCAGATGTCTATAGCGTGACGGAACCTGTTTCGCCAAGCCCTCGCTTGGGATCACGCCTTCTGCGGTGCCTTTACACGGAAAATGGCGCAATAGAGCGCAGGAACAAACAGAAGCGTAATCAGCGTGCCCGCGATGATGCCCCCCATCATGGCAATGGCCATCGGCCCCCAGAAGATCTGGCGGGCGATCGGGATCAGCGCCAGCGAGGCGGCCGCCGCCGTCAGCAGGATCGGGCGGGCGCGCTGGTCCGAGGCATGCCAGATGGCGCTCCAGCGGTCATGGCCCTCGGCGCGTAGATCCTCGGTGGCCTGGACCAGGATCACCGAATTGCGGATCAGGATGCCGATCAGCGCCAGCACCCCCAAAAGCGCCACAAAGCCCATGGGCGCCCCCAGCGGCAGCATTGAGGCGACCACCCCGATCAGCCCCAGAGGGGCGGCTGCCAGCACCACCACCATCAGGCGGAAGCTGCGCAGCTGGAACATGATCAGCGTCAGCAGGATCAGCACCATTAAGGGGACAATGGCAATGATCGGTGCCTGTGATTTGCCGCTTTCCTCGACCGCTCCGCCCAAGGCCAGTCCGTAGCCCGCAGGTAGCGCCTTGGTAAAGGTCTCGATTTTCGGGGCGAGCTCCGCCACGATAGTCGCGGGTTGGTCCCCTCCGTCAATCGCACCGCGCACGGTGATGGTGGGCACGCGGTCACGCGCATGGATCACGGGCGGCTCGGTCACATATTCGAACCGCGCAATCGAGGTCAGCGGGATGGGATCGCCGCTGGCATTGGCGAATTGCAGGCTGCGGAGCCCGTCCATCGTGTCGCGGTCGGATTTGCGGCCCTTCAGCTCGACCTCGATCAGATCGATTCCCTGCCGCAGATTGGTGATGGTCGTGCCGGAATAGAGCGTGCTCAGCACCTGCGCCACATCAGACTGTGTCAGCCCCAGCTGGCGCATCCGCGCCTGATCCAGATCCAGTTTCACCACCCGCGCGGGCGTGCCCCAATCCATATCGATGGCATAGAGCCTGTCATCCCCAGCCAGAAGCGCCGCCAGTTTGCGCGCCTCGGTCAGCAGGACCGTATCATCGGGACCGGAGATCCGGTATTGCACGGGCTTGCCCACCGGCGGACCCAGCTCGATGGGTTTGGGGAAGAACTCGACACCGGCGCGGGTATCGGAATAGCGGCGGATCTTGGCGCGCAGGCTGTCACGATCTGCCAGAGAATGGGTCTCGATCACCACCTGACCCTCATTGGGCACGGCGGGCTGCACATCGAGTGTCAGCACGAAACGCGGCGCGGGCGTGCCGATATAGGAGGTCCAGAACGAGACCTCTGGCTGGTCTTTCAGCCATGTCTCGAACCGGGCGATCTCGGCATCGGTGGCCTCGATCCCCGCACTGTCGCGCAGGGTGACGTCGGTCACGAGTTCCGTCCGCTCGGAAGAAGGGAAGAACTGCTGTTCCACATGGCCGAGGCCCACAACCGAGATCGCGAAGAGGAAGATGGTGGCGAGGATGGTGACCCAGCGATGGCGCATCGCCTGTTCGAGCACGCGGTGGAACCCACGGCGCAGGCGGCCCGCCTGCGCATGCTGGTGTTTCCATTTGGCGGGCAGGAAGGTCTTGCCCAGCACGGGCGCAAAGAGCACCGCTACGATCCAGCTGATCACCAGCGAGATCGCGATGACATAGAAGAGCGAGCGGGTGTATTCGCCTGCTTGGCTGGCATTGAGCCCGATCGGGATGAAGCCCGCCACCGTGACCAGCGTGCCGGTCAGCATGGGCCATGCGATGGAGGTCCAGGCATAGGAGGCGGCCTTGGTGCGGCTCTCGCCCTTTTCCAGCCGCGAGATCATGGTCTCGATGGCGATCATCGCATCATCGACCAGAAGCCCCAGCGCGATGATGAGCGCCCCAAGCGAGATCCGTTGCAGCGTGATCCCCATCAGATCGAGGATCAGGAAGGTCACCGCCAGCACCAGCGGGATGGTGAGCGACACGACAAACCCCGCCCGCACACCCAAAGACACGAAACTGACTGCCAGCACGATCAACAGCGCCTCGGCCAGTGCGCGGGTAAAATGACCGACCGACTCCTGCACCACCGTCGGCTGGTCGGCGATCTTGTGGATCGAGATACCCACCGGCAGCTGCGTGACCTCATGCGCCATCAGCGCATCGAGGTTCTTGCCGAAATCGAGGATATTGCCGCCCTCGCGCATGCCGATGATCAAGCCAATGGCGGGCTCGCCCTCATAGCGGATCAGCGAGGCGGGCGGATCGGTATAGCCGTCCTTGACCTGCGCCACATCCGAAAGTGTGAAGAAGGTGTCATCCACGCGCAAGGGCGTATGGGCCAGCGCATCGGCATCTGGGAAGGCGCCTGTCAGGCGCAGCCCGATCTGTTCCTGCGCGGTCTGGATCGTGCCGGTCTGGGTGATCTGGTTCTGCGCCGAGAGCGTGTCGATCACGCTTTGCGCATCTAGGCCCAGAGCGGCCAGACGGCGGGTCGAGAACTCGACCGTGACCACGCGGTCGCGGGTGCCGATCAGATCGACCTTGCCCGCCTGATCGAGGCGTTCCACATCATCGCGGATTTTCCGCACCCAGGCCCGTAGCTCGTCGGGGCTATAATCGGGGGCGGTGAAGGCATAGACATTGCCATAGACATCCCCGAAATCGTCATTGAAGGAAAAGCCTTGGAATTCGCTAGGGAAATCGCCGCGGATATCGGACATCAGCTCGCGCACACGGGTCCATGTGGGCTGGATCTGCGCATCGGGAATATCGTCGCGCAGATCGACATAGACCACCGCCTGACCGGGATAGGTGATCGAGCGGGTCACATCGAGCGCATCGATCTCCGAGAGTTTCCGTTCGATCCGGTCGGTCACCTGATCCATCGTCTCGGTGGCCGTCGCACCGGGCAGGCTGCCCGAGACGACCATCGTGCGGATGGTGAAGCTCGGGTCTTCCTCGCGCCCCATCGAGTTGAAGGCGAGGATCCCCGCGAGCAGTGACATGACCATCAGGAACCAGATGACGGAGCGGTTATGCAGGGCCCAGTCCGAGAGGTTGAACTTCATTTCGGGGCTTTCTCCTGGGTCGTCTGGTTTAGGGTAGTCGGGCGCGCTTTGCCCGCGACGGTCAGCCCCGCGCCGACCGTCTCGCCCTCGGTGAGCACCTCGCGTCCGCGCAATACCACCTCGTCACCGGATTTCAGGCCTTCGGTGATGGTGATGCGGTTGCCGAGCCGGGCGCCGGTGCTCACGCTCTGCCGGTGCACTTTGCGCGGATCGCCCGAGACAATCCAGACCGAGGGGCCGTCCATCAGCGCGGCCTCGGGCAGGCTTAGCAATTCGGCCGCGCCGTTATCGAGCCGCGCCGACACCAGCGAACCGATCCGGTAATCCGGAGCGGGGGCTTCCAGCGTCAGGTGGGCGCGCATCGTGTCGAGGCTGGAATTGGTCACTGGCTCGATCAGGCGCAGCTTCGCCCTGATCGGCGCGATATCATCAGCATGATGGTTGATGAGAAAACCCTGATCCGCGGGCAGGCTGGCGGCCAGCGCCCGTGGCAGGTCGATGACCGCCTCCCGTGCATCGCCTCGCGCGAAACTCACCACCTCGGTGCCCGCCGAGACCAGCGTGCCGGGCTCGACCGAGCGCGAGAGGATGATCCCGTCGGAGGGGGCGGTAAGTTTGCCATAGCTTGCGGCCTGTGCGCTCTGGCGTTCCTGCGCGCGCGCACTCTCGAGATCGGCCTTGGCCGAAGCGAGACTGGCCTGCGCCGTCTCGAATTCGGATTGTGCGATTACACCGCGCTGCCGTAGGGTCGCGGCACGGTCGAAACTTGCCTGCGCATAATCGAGCGCGGCCTGTGCCTGCGAGGTGCTGGCGCGCGCCTCGCGCAGATCCTGTTCCAGCGTGATTTGGTCCAGCTCGGCGATTACCGCACCTTTTTCCACGCGATCGCCTGCCTCGACATGGAGCCGCGCGATGCGCCCGCCGGTGCGGAAGGCCAGCGAGGTTTCGTAACGCGCCTCGACCATACCCGAAAACACGCGTCGGCCCGGGGTGACCTCGCCGATGATTTCGGTGATCACGGGGCGGGGGGGATCCGCCGCCGGAAGGTCCTGCGCAAGGGCGGGGGTGGCAAGGAGCGCCACGAAGGCGAGCGCGGCTCTCATGGTGTGTCCTCCACGATCGGGGTGACCTTCTGACCGTCAAACAGCCCCGCAGCGCCTTTGCCGACCACCTGCAATCCGGTGCCGATCCTGTCCGAGGGGACCAGCTCGATACCCGCCGTGTTATAGGCCGCGACCTTCACCGCCAGCAGTGAGACCGACTGCGTCTCGGGATCGACGACCCAGATCGCTGGCCCCTGTGGCCCGCTCACCAGCGCATCCCAAGGGAGGGACAGGCGCTCTGGATGGGACAGGTCGATTGTGCCGGTGATCAGCGTGCCGATCCGCAAGGGCGCGCCCGTAGCATCAAGACGGGCCTTGATGGTCACCGTGCCGGTCTCGGACAGCTGGGGCGAGACCTCGGTGATCCGTGCGGAGAGGCTCTGCGGCTGATCGGGGCTTTCCACGCTGATCTGCCGTCCGGAAAGGCGGGATAGCCCTGCAATGTCGGGGGCTTGAAATACCGCCTCGCGCGCGGAGCGGTTGGCCAGCATCACCACTTCCTGACCGGCGCTGACCACCTCGTCGATCTCGGCGGGGCGTTCGGTGACAACGGCATCATCAATCGCGCGCAGCACGGTATCGTCCATGCCCTGTTGGGCGGTCTCCAGCTGGGCCTGCGCCTGATCGGAGCTTGCCCGCGCCTGCAGAAACGCCTGCATTGCCTCGTCGAGAGCATCCTGCGTACCGGTCCCGCGATCCAGAAGCCCCTGTGCGCGGTCGCGCGCCTGACGCGCCTGATCGAGCTGCGCCTGCGCGGCTGTGACGCCGGCCTCGGCGGCATCGAGCGAGGCCCGGGCGGCCGTCTGGTCCAGCTCGGCGATGATATCGCCCTTGGCGATCCGGTCGCCCGTTTCCACCGGGAGCGCCGTTATGCGCCCGCCGCTGCGGAAACTGGCGGGATAGGTTTCTGGCGCTTCGACCGTCCCGATGAAATGCACGGTATGGGCAGCGGGCAGCGGGCGGGGATGGGTAATCTCGACCGCGACAGGCGGCTGTGCGTGAAGCCCAGAACCACAAACCGTGCCGAGCGCCAGCAGGACAGATCCGGCGAGCCGCCGGAACTTCCGGTGTAAAAACGGATGGGCCATTCCCGATCCTTCCAAATGGACTATGCCGGAGAGGGGCTCCGGCCGCAAATTATGCGACGGTTTCACTATGGCGAAACCGGCCACGGTGGAAAGACTAGAATTATGTTACGTTCCGGCGAGGGTTTTCGCACGCTGGATGAAATGTTCTGCCGCCACGGAATGGCCGGCATCGCGGCGATAGACCAGAACGGACTGATCGACGGCTCCGGTGCGCAGATCGAGCGGGCGGGTGGTAATCCGGCGTTCGGCAATATCGGGCGGGCTGAGCGGGCTTGCGGCGCGCAGCGAATATCCCTGACCCTGTGCCACGGCATTGAGGATCTGCACCTCGTCGGGAAATTCCTCGACAAGATTCGGCTCGACCCCTTCTGCGCGCAGGATATTGGGAAAGAGATCGCGGGCCGGTGGCAGCGAGAGGCCGATCATCGGCGCGTCCTCCAGATCCTGCGGCGTGAGGCGCTCGAAGGCCGTCAGGGGATGATCCTTGGGAAGAAGGACCCATGCCGAGAGCTGCACCAGAGGCACGCGCGCCAGCGTCTCGGGGAGATTGGCGTCATGGACCAATGCCACCTCGATGCGCCCCTCGGCCAGCGCCTGCAGAAGCCGCGGCTGATCTCCGCGCAAAAGCCGCGGCGTGATCTCGTGCAGCCCGCGCAGGATCTCGGGCAGAAGCCAGCCTGCGAAAGAGGGGATCGCTCCGATCCAGAGCGGTGTTCTGGTGATGTTCTCCTGTTCATTCATGACCGGATCGCCAGTGAGCGGGCGGATGAATTCCGCATCCCGCCCGTAGACCTGTTTGACAGTGTTCAACGGCAGCCCCAACTCGCCCAAAAACGGCTTTTCCTGCGATACGAACCCGACCTGTCCCGCAAGCGGTGTGCGATCCTGCGCGCGTTTCTCTGAATGGGTCGCGGCAGAGCGGCTAGCGAGAAGTGCGGCCTGTATCAGCGCGGGCTGCAGGCTGTCCGTCATGGCGCGGGCGGGCTGGGCCACTTGTTGCGAGACATTCTGGCCAAGGTTCTGCGCGGCATTCTGGGCCGCGTTCTGCGCCGCATTTGCAGATGCTTGCGGCTGGACCAATGCGGGCTGGTTGGTGGGGGTGGGCAGGCTCTGCTGCGTCGTTGTGCTGGAATTCGTGGTTGCGCTGGCCGTCGTGCCGCTGGTGGCGGTTTTGGCGAGCTGGGTTGCGGCATCCTTGACGGCTTCGCTGACCTGTTGGGCGGCATTGGCCTGCGTGCCTGTTTTGCCGATTTCCTGCAAGAGCTTGCCGAATTGCGCCGATTGCGTGCCAGCCTTCACGCCGGTCTGGGCGGCCAGCCGCAACAGGCTCGCCAGCCCGTCCGCCGTGAGGCGCGGGGGAATCATCGGGCATTCCCCGATGATGCAGGGCGTGGCGCTGGGCGGTGCCGCATGGCATCCCCTCCGAGGTTACACTCCCTTTCAGGCTATCCGCAAAAGGGTTGATAATTCCCTTACGCCGTAAAGATTGCAAAAGGCCCCGCCGGAGGGCGGGGCCTTCGAGCCGTGTCAGGGGGATTACAGCGTGCCTTCGCGCTGTTTGATCATCATGAAGGTGTCGTAGTTGTATTCGGCCAGCTGGGCCCAGAGATAGGCGTCCTTCTTGAAGGCGGCCTGGCTCTCATAGACCTTCTTGAAGTTCTCGTTGGAGCC
This sequence comes from Thioclava sp. GXIMD2076, assembly GCF_037949795.1. Lineage (NCBI taxonomy): Bacteria > Pseudomonadati > Pseudomonadota > Alphaproteobacteria > Rhodobacterales > Paracoccaceae > Thioclava > Thioclava sp. GXIMD2076. Next base: position 2,657,049 of record NZ_CP149932.1, on the reverse strand, counting down.
GTTGAGCTCGGTATAGACATCCTGCGCGGCCTTGAAGCAGGCGTTGAGAACCTCGGCCGAGAACGGACGCAACTGCGCGCCCTGACCGATCAGCGATTTCAGCGCCGCCGGGTTCTTGTGATCGTAGGAGGCCAGCACATCGGCATTGGCAGCCTGACAGGCGACCTTGATCGCGTCCTTGTAGGATTCGGGCAGCGCGTCATATTTTTCTTTGTTGAAGAAGGAATGCAGCACGGCCCCACCTTCCCACCACCCCGGATAGTAATAATAGGGCGCCACTTTTACGAAGCCGAGCTTCTCGTCATCATAGGGACCGACCCATTCGGTCGCGTCGATCGTGCCTTTCTCGAGGGCTGCATAGATATCGCCACCCGCGATCTGCTGCGGCACGACGCCGAGCTTCTCCATGACCTTGCCGGCAAAGCCGCCCAGGCGCATCTTCAGCCCGTTGAGATCCTCGACCGAGTTGATCTCCTTGCGGAACCACCCGCCCATCTGGGCGCCGGTATTGCCGGTGGGGAAGGCCACCGTGTTATAATTGGCATAGAATTCGTTCATCAGATCGATGCCGCCGCCATAATACATCCACGCATTCTGCTGGCGGGCATTGAGGTTGAACGGCACGGCAGTGCCGAGCGCGAAGGTCGGATCCTTGCCCCAGAAATAATAGGAACAGGTATGGCAGGCCTCGACGGTGCCGTTGGAGACGGCATCGACCGCCTGAAGGCCGCCCACGATCTCGCCTGCGGCGAAGACCTGGATCTTGAATTTGCCATCGGTGATCTGCTCGACATATTTCGCCATGGTCGCACCGCCGCCATAGATGGTGTCGAGCGATTTCGGGAAGGACGAGGTCAAACGCCAGTTGAGTTCGGGGGTTTCCTGCGCGATGGCCGGAGCTGCAAGCGAGGCACCGGCTGCGGCCATGCCGCCCAAAGCACCTTTGCGAATAAACGAACGACGATCCATGTTTCCTCCCAATCGTCAGAAAATCTTTCGGCGATAACTCCTCTTATCGCCTCGTTTGGATATATTGCCTTACCAATTCGACTTGTAAAGAACTTCCTCCTTTCAAGCTTGCGCTTTCTGGCTGTCTCGCGCAAGAAAAAACCCGAGCCATCGGCCCGGGTTCTTTTCTGCTTGGTTTATAAGCGGATGCTCTGGCTCAGAGCGCGCCCTGACGTTGCTGGACCATCATGAACGTGTCGTAATTATACTCGGCGACCTGCGTCCACAGATAGTATTCCTTCTCGAAAGCAACCATCGAGTCATACATCTTCTTGAAGGTCGGGTTGGTTTCCGAGATCTCGGCATAGACGGCCTTGGAGGTCTCGAAGCAGGCCTGCAGGATCTCTTGGCTGAACGGACGCAGCTGGGCGCCTTCTGCCAGGAGGGTGCGCAGCGCCTTCGAGTTTTCGTAGTCATAGGTCTCGAGCATATTGGCATTCACGCTCTGGCAAACGGTCTGCAGAAGCGATTTATATTGCTCGGGCAGGGCGTCATAGGCGGGTTTGTTGAACAGGAAGTGCACCATCGCGCCACCTTCCCACCAGCCGGGATAGTAGTAATAGGGCGCGACCTTCACGAAGCCCAGCTTCTGGTCGTCATAGGGGCCGACGAATTCGGTCGCGTCGATGGTGCCTTTCTCGAGGGCGGCATAGATGTCACCGCCCGACAGCTGCTGCGGCACGACGCCCAGACGCTCGAGCATCTTGCCCGCAAATCCGCCGACGCGGAATTTGAGGCCCTTGAGGTCATCGACGGTATTGATTTCCTTGCGGAACCAGCCGCCCATCTGCGCACCGGTATTGCCCCCCGGGAAGCCGATCAGGCCCTTGTCCGAAAGGAACTCGTTGAACATGTCATTGCCGCCACCCATGCGCATCCATGCGTTCATGCCGCGCGCCGACAGGCCGAAGGGAAGCGCGGTCGGGATCGCCCAGACCGGGTCTTTGCCCCAGTTGTAATAGGTCGGGAAATGCGCGACCTCGACGGTGCCGGCGGCTGCCGCATCTGCCGATTGCAGGCCGCCCACGATTTCACCCGCCGAGAAGGACTGGATCTGGAACGCGCCATCGCTGGCCTCGGCCACGCGTTTACCAAGCTCCTGGCTGTTGCCATAGAGTGCGGGCAGGGAGTTCGGGAAGGCCGAAGCCAGACGCCATGTGATCTGCGGCTTTTCCTGCGCGATGGCAGGGGCGGCAATGGCGGATGCGGTCGCGCCAATCGCGGCCGAGGAAAGGAAGGAGCGGCGGTCCATGATGATCGTGTCCTGAGCGTTTTACTAAGTCTTGCGGGCGCATTCCTGTCAGGCCGCAAGGGATCTGTAAAGCTTTTATACAAGGGCACAGGCCGCAAAAGGCCGGTTTCGGCCCATCGGGCGCGGGATGGGAAGGGCTAGCCCTCGGACGTAATCAGGCTTATTTTGGCGGAGCGTTATTTCTTGGTTGTGTCCGGCAGGTTGATCTGTGCGACCTGCTCGGCGATCGGATCGACCGAGAGCGGGTGGATCTGGTCCTCATGCTCCTGCGGATCCCCGATATCGATCCACTTGCCGCCCTTGAAGATTTCGAGAGCCCCAAATTTTGCCTTGTAGCCCATCTTGCGCGAGCCGGGCACCCAATAGCCCAGATAGACGTAAGGAAGCCCCGCCTTCAGCGCGATATCCACATGATCAAGGATCAGATAGGTGCCGAGGCTGTTTTTCTGTAGCATCGGATCATAGAAGGAATAGACCATCGACAGCCCATCATCGAGCACATCGGTCAGACAGACGGCCATCAGATCGCGGGTCGAGCCCGGACGGTCGGCGGATTCGCGATATTCGATCACGCGCGATTTGATGGGCGTTTCCTCGATCATCGCGGCGAATTCGAAAATATCCATATCGGCCATGCCGCCATCGGCGTGACGGCTGTCGAGATAGCGCCGGAAGAGGGCGAATTGCTCCTCGGTGGCCCAGGGACTGGTCGCGTTACGCTTGAGCCAGTCGTTCTTTTTCAGCACGCGTTTCTGGGTGCGGGTGGGGACGAAATCGGCCACACGGATACGCGCCGACAGGCAGGCTGTGCATTCGGCGCAGGAGGGACGGTAAAGCACGTTCTGCGAGCGCCGGAAGCCCTGCCGCGAGAGCGCGTTGTTCAGCTTTTCCGCTCCCTCACCCTGAAGGGCGGTGAACAGCTTACGCTCGGCCCGCCCGTCCAGATAGGGACAGGGCTGCGGAGCGGTCACATAGAACTGCGGTGCAAGCGGGAGGGAATGACGCATGAAACTCGCGGCGGTTTTGAATTATTACCCTAAGGTAGCAAGCTTGCGCCCATGCGCCAAGGCCCCTGAACGAGGTTGTGACGGCGAAAAAGCAAACTCCCGACGTTTTGACGCCGGGAGTTGTTAAATTCGCCTTAAGCTTGGGCGGAATGGAGTTGTATCTTACTTAGCGTCACCTTTTTCGGCATGTGCTGGATCGAGCGCGGCGTCGTTTGGTGCATCGCTCTCGCTAGCCGCACGGGCGCGCTCGTCCATATACTGGTCGAATTCGGCTTTGTCGCGGGCGTCACGCAGGCGCTTGAGGAAGGCCTCGAAGTCATTCTGCTCGCGTTCGAGGCGGGCAATGGTGTCGGCTTTGTAATTGTCGAAGGCGGCATTCCCCGAGGGGCGCGACATATGCACGCCATAACCTGCAAATCGCTCGCCTCCGAAACGGCGCGCCTCGGTCCTGCGGCGGCAGCCCTTTCCGAACCGTCCGGTGAACAGGATGAAACCCAGCACCAGAAGGCCGAACGGGCCGGTGAAGATGAAGGCCGCGACCATCAACGCGATCCAGGAGATCGGCCCGTTCTCGTCCATCCATGCGACAGCACGGCGGATCGGTCCGAGGCGAGGGGCGGCAGAGGCATCGAGATAGGACATCGGGATTTGGCTCCTGAAAGCGGGTTGGGATCATGTGAATGCTTTTCACATGAACAGAGGTAAGAGACCTCCACCCGCCGTTCAAGTCCTCATGTAAATCTTTTTTACATACCCTTTCGGTTGAGGGACTATTCGGTGAAAAAACCGGTTTGCGCCTGTGTGGCCTGCACCAGATCGGCAGGCGTGATCCGGAACAGATGGCGCGGAGTGCCGGCTGCTGCCCAGACCGTCTCGAACTCGGAGAGGCGCGGATCGAGATAGGCTCGGACCGGCGTCAGATGCCCCACGGGCGAGACACCGCCAATGGCAAAACCCGTGACCTCCCGCACCTTGGTGGCATCGGCGCGCGCCAGCGCCTGTCCGGCCAGACCGGTGGCGCGGGTCTGGTCCACGCGGTTGCCGCCCGCCGTCAGAAACAGCAGGATCTCGCCCGTCTCGGCCCCCTCGAAGATGATGGATTTCGCGATCTGGTCGATCTCGCAGCCGACCGCCTCTGCCGCGTCCTGCGCGGTGCGGGCATTCTCGGTCTCGATGATCTCGATCTCGAGGCCCGCGGTCTCGAGGGCGGCTTTCACGCGTTTCAGGGATTTGCTCATGGGATATCCTTTCCTTGTGCCCTTGGTTGCACTGCAGGGCCGGAAAGGGAAGCCTCTAGCGCGTCTTGCGCCGTCCGCCGCTGGAGCGTGCATGGAATGTGGGCGGGCGCCTGACGATCCAGTTCAGGAAGGGCGCCATCGCAGGATGGGCACGCAGCGCCTCGGGCGTGTTCAGATCGCGCGCCAGTTCGGTCTCGCTGAAAGTCTTGTGAATCTCGTTATGGCAGATCTGGTGTAGCAGAACAGTCGGGCCGTTCTTGCCGCCGCGCAGCTTGGGAACCAAATGGTGCAGACTTTGGCGCGCCTCGCGTGGTATAGGTCGCAGACAGAGGGGGCAGATCGGGTCGTCTTGGCGCATCGGAGGCCCTCACAGGAAATATTAACCGGATAGGGTAATTGGCGGCGCCTGCCCGTCAAATATCCGCTAAGCTGTTATTGACCCTTGAGGGTTGCCAAGCCACTGTCGAGCCATGAGTTTTACATCCAGATTAACCCGTCTTCCCATCGTTGTGGATCAGGAGCGTGCCGATACGGTTGTCGCGCTCTATCAGGGGCTTCCGCCCGAGGTTATGGCATTGGTCGAGGGGGTGTCGGGGACAAGCCCCTTCCTTGCCACGCTTCTCGAACGCGAGCGCGACTGGCTCGGGCCCTATCTGGAGCGCAATCCCGAGGATGCGATCCGTGCCGAGTTCGACCGTCTGCCGGAGGTGGCGCCGCCCGAGATGGGCGTCGAGCTGCGCCGCGCCAAACGTCGGGTGGCACTGATCATCGCACTGGCCGATCTGGGGGGGATCTGGGGGCTCGAGGAGGTGACGCGCACGCTCTCGGCCTTTGCCGATCTGGCGGTGGATCTGGCGCTGAAATCGCTTCTGTCCGAGGAAATCCGGCGTGGCAAGCTGCCCGGTGTGTCGCCCGACAGGCTGGAGACGGCCTGCGGGATGGTGGCGCTGGCGATGGGCAAGATGGGGGCGGGAGAGCTGAATTATTCCTCCGATATCGATCTGATCTGCCTTTTCGACCAGACCCAGTTCGACCCCGACGATATCCTCGAGATCCGCGCGGGGCTCGTGCGGGTCACGCGCAAGATGGCGAAGATGCTCACCGATATCACCTCCGATGGCTATGTCTTCCGCACCGATCTGCGGCTGCGCCCCGATGCGGGGGCGACGCCGGTCTGCCTGTCGATGGCGTCGGCCGAGCTGTATTACGCCGCCGAAGGCCGGACATGGGAACGCGCGGCCCATATCAAGGCACGTCCCTCGGCAGGCGATCTGGCGGCGGGGGCTGCATATCTGGAGCGTCTCTCGCCCTTCATCTGGCGCAGGCATCTGGACTTCGCCACCATTCAGGACACGCATGACATGCGGCTGAAGATCCGCGACCATAAGGGGCTGAACGGGCCACTCAAGGTCGAGGGGCATAATCTCAAGCTCGGTGTCGGCGGTATCCGCGAGATCGAGTTCTTCACCCAGACCCGCCAGCTGATCGCGGGCGGGCGCGACCCCGACCTGCGCGACCCCACAACGGTGGGCGGGCTGGCGGCATTGGCGCAGAAAGGCTGGATCCCGCGGGAGGTGGCCGCCAGGCTGACGGTGCATTACCGCGCCCATCGCGAGATCGAGCACCGGTTGCAGATGGTCAATGACACCCAGACCCAGATCCTGCCGCAAAGCCCCGAAGGGATCGCACGGATCGCCGCGATGATGGGCGAGGGTGACCCTGTGCGCTGGATGACGCAGTTGAAAGAGCGGCTCGAAGAGGTGGAGACGCTGACAAGCGATTTCTTCGCGCCTACACAGGAAGCAAGCCCGCGCCCTGCGCTCTCGGAGCGCGCCGAGCAGACGGTCTCGCGCTGGACTTCCTATCCCTGCCTGCGTTCGGCGCGGGCGCGTGGCATTTTCGCTCGGATCGAGCCGGAGATCCTGCGCAAGCTGCAGAGGGCCGCCGATTTCGAGGAGGCGCTGGGCCAGTTCGATACGTTCCTGCGGGGCCTGCCGGCGGGGGTGCAGCTCTTCTCGCTTTTCGAGGCCAATCCGCAGCTGATCGATCTTCTGGTCGATATCTGCGGCACCTCGCCGATGCTGGCCAATTATCTCTCGCAGAATCCTGGTGTTCTGGATGCGGTGATCGGCGGCAGTTTCTTCGAGGCCTGGCCCGGCATCGCACGGCTGGAGGCGGATCTGGACGCCACCCTGGCACGGGCCAGCGATTACGAGAATGCCCTCGATCAGGCGCGGCGCTGGGCCAAGGAGTGGCGCTTCCATGTCGGGGTGCACCATCTGCGCGGTCTTATTGAGGCCTCCGAAGCGTCGAAATATTTCGCCGACATCGCAGGTGTGGCGATCGAGCGGCTCTGGCCTGTGGTGTGCGATGAATTTGCCCGCAAATACGGCCCGCAGCCCGGGCGTGGGGCCTGTGTGATGTCGATGGGATCGCTGGGGGCAGAACGGCTGACGGCGGCCTCCGATCTGGATCTGATCGTGATCTATGATGCGGCGGGGGTCGAGATGTCGGAGGGACCCAAACCCCTGCCATCGCGCCAGTATTTCGCCCGTTTGACGCAGGCGCTGATCACCGCCGTCTCGGCGCAGCTGCCGCAGGGACGGCTATACGAGGTCGATATGCGGCTGCGCCCGTCGGGGCGGTCCGGGCCGGTGGCAACCTCGCTCGAGGCGTTCACCACCTACCAGATGGAAGAGGCCTGGGTCTGGGAGCATCTCGCGCTCACGCGGGCACGGCCCATCACGGGCGATCCCTCGCTCGCGGCAGATCTGGAATACCAGCGCCGCGAGGTGCTGCGGGCGCGGGGCCGCGATGCGCGGGTGATCCCCGATCTCAGGGAGATGCGGGCGCGGATCTTTGCGGCCAAACCCAGCGACGATCCGTGGGAGGTCAAGACCGGTCCGGGGCGGCTGCAGGATATCGAGCTGTTCGCGCAGAGCCTCGCCTTGCGGGCCGGTGCGCCGGCGCGGCGCGTCGAGCTGCAGCTGCGGGCAGGCGCGCGCGAAGGGATGATCAGCCGGGAGCAGGAGGCGCGTCTGGCCTCGATTTATCGCAGCCTGTGGCAGCTGCAATCGGTCAAGCGCCTCCTGAGCGAGACAGGGTTCAATATCGATACGATCGGTGAGGGCGGCCGGGCCTTCCTTCTGCGCGAGACAAGCCAACCCGATATTAAGACTTTGCAGGCTATGGTTGCATCACTGACAAGAGAGGCCGCGATGATTTTAGACCTTGTGCTGGGCGCCTGATGGGGCGTGCCGTATTACCGCTCGGGCGTGTCGATCCGCGCGCCTATATCCGGACCGCCTTCGAGAGCGGGGCGATCGAGGCGGAAACCTGCCGGAGGCTGATTCTGGAATGGGCGTTACGCTTGCCGCAGGATGTGCAACCGACCGAAGCGGCGCGGGTGCTTCTGGCCGAATATCACGGGCATGATGCGCATCCGATGTATCAGCTGTTGCTGAAGGTGCTGGCCGATCCCGTGGCCCCGGCGCAGGCGGCCCAGAGCGAGGAGCCGCCCCAGCATAAGGATCCGTAGGGCAGTGAAGGGCCCGGTGGGGTAACAAGGCCGCGTCGGTGTGACGCGGCCTTTTTCGGTTGGTCTTCTGGGGCGGGGGCTCAGGCGCGCAGCGCTGCGGCTTCGCGGGCCAGCGTCTCGATCCCCGCCCAGTCGCCCGATTGCACCAGCTTGTCGGGGGCAACCCAGGATCCGCCACAGCAGATCACGTTTTTCAGCGCCAGATAGTCGCGGGCATTGCCCATATTGATGCCGCCGGTGGGGCAGAAGCTCATCTGCGGTAGCGGGCCGCCGAAGTTTTTCAGCGCCGGCGCGCCACCATTGGTTTCGGCGGGGAAGAACTTCACCATGTCATAGCCGAGTTCCAGAAGCTTCATGACATCCGAGGGGGTCGCCGTGCCGGGCAGGAGCGGCAGCCCCTCATCGGCGCAGGCCTTGAGGAGAGTGTCGGTGATCCCGGGGCTCACCCCGAATTTGGCGCCTGCCGCCTTTGCGGCCTTCACATCGGCGGGCGTCAGAAGCGTGCCTGCGCCGACCACGCCACCCTCCACATCGGCCATCGCACGGATCGCCTCCAGCGCGCAATCCGAGCGCAGGGTGACCTCCAGCGCGGGAAGCCCGCCCTTGACGAGCGCCTTGGCCAGAGGCACCGCATGGGCGACCTCCTTGACGACGATCACGGGGACGATGGGGGCCAGTTCGCAAATCTTGCGGGAGGCGGCGGATTGTTCTGCGGGGGTCATGTGAGACTCCTTTCGTGATGATCAGACGACAACGGCTGCGCCGCTGGTCGAAGGCCCGACCTGATTGCGGAAGGCCTCGAACAGCTCGCGCCCGAGACCGACATGATTTGCCGAAAGATCCTCGACCACGGCCTCGCGCGTGTCCAGATCCGCCGAGAGGCAGGTCAGTTCGCCTTTGGGTGCATCGAGCCGGACGATATCGCCATCGCGCAGCTTGGCCAGCGGCCCACCATTGGCGGCTTCGGGCGAGACATGGATCGCGGCGGGCACCTTGCCCGAGGCACCCGACATCCGGCCATCGGTCACCAGCGCGACCTTCAGCCCGCGCTGTTGCAGGACGGACAACACCGGCGTCAGCGAATGCAGCTCGGGCATGCCATTGGCCTTGGGCCCCTGGAAGCGCACGACAACGATCGTATCTTCGGTGAATTCGCCACGGGTGAAAGCGTCCTTGACCTCGGACTGGTCCTTGAAGATACGCGCCTTGGCCTCGACCACGCGATGCTCCTCGGCCACCGCCGAGATCTTGATCACGCCACGGCCCAGATTGCCATTGAGCTGCTTGAGGCCACCGGTTTTGGCAAAGCCCGAAGAGGCGGGGCGCAGGATCTTGTCGTTAAGGCTTTCCTCCGCGCCGTCCTCCCATGTCAGCTTTCCGTCGATTAGCTTGGGCTCCTGCGCATAGCGCGCCATGCCATCGCCCGCGACGGTCTTGGCGTCGCCATGCATCAGCCCCTCTTTCAGCAGCTCGCGGATCATGAACTGCAGGCCGCCCGCCGCGTGGAAATGGTTCACATCGGCCAGACCGTTGGGATAGACCTTGGCCATCAGCGGCACGACATCCGAGATATCGTCGAAATCCTCGAGATCGAGCGCGATGCCTGCGGCCTTGGCCATTGCGGGAAGGTGCAGCACGAGGTTGGTGGAGCCACCGGTGGCCATCAGCCCCACCAGACCGTTCACAAAGGCCCGTTCGTCAAGGATTTCGCCCGCGGGGCGATAATCATTCCCCAGTGCGGTGATCTCGGCGGCGCGTTTTGCGCCCGCAATGGTCAGCGCCTCGCGCAGGGGCGTGTTGGGATTGACGAAGCTCGCGCCCGGCAGGTGCAACCCCATGAACTCCATAAGCATCTGGTTGGTATTGGCGGTGCCGTAGAAGGTGCAGGTGCCCGGACCGTGATAGGAGGCCATCTCGGCCTTCATCAGTTCCTCGCGGCCCACTTCGCCGGTGGCATAGAGGTTGCGGATACGCGATTTCTCGTCATTGGGCAGGCCGGAGGTCATTGGCCCTGCGGGCAGGAAAATCGCCGGAATATGGCCGAAGGTTGCAGCCGCCATTATGAGACCGGGCACGATCTTGTCACAGACACCCAGATAGATCGCGGCATCGAAGGTGTTGTGCGAGAGTGCCACACCCGAGGCGAGCGCGATCACATCACGGGAAAAGAGCGACAGCTCCATCCCCGGCTGGCCCTGGGTCACACCGTCGCACATGGCGGGCACACCGCCTGCGACCTGCGCCGTGGCACCGGCTTCGGCGGCAGCTTTCTTGATCAGCTGCGGGAAGGTCTCGTAGGGCTGGTGGGCCGAGAGCATATCGTTATAGGCAGTGACGATACCGATATTGGGGGCGCGTCCGGCGGCCAGTGCTTCCTTGGCATCGCCCATCGCCGCATAGGCATGGGCCTGATTGCCGCAGGTTAGATGGGCGCGGGCAACACCTTTGGAGGCGGCCTCGCCAATGCGGGCAAGATAGTCGTCGCGCATACCCTTCGACCGTTCGCGGATCCGGTCGGTGACACGGGCGATGGTGGAGTTCAACGGGGTGGCTGTATCAGTCATGATGGGCTTTCCTGATCAATTGACACGCGCAGCCCGAGGCGATGAAAATGACTCGGGCACCGTGCTTGCGACGACTTTAGTCGGTTAGCGCTAACAGTGCAACCGACGGGTATATGTCCGATATTTGGACTCTTGCGGCCCTTTGGCAAGGCGATCCCCGTCGTCAGGGGCTTTGCAAGGGGGGCACTTGGCGCTAGGAGGGGCCCAACACCGCTATTCCGCGCCTGTCCGAGGAGACTTCCCATGTCCACCGATCTGCCCGTCGTCCGTCTGCGCCCCAAAGGGGAGGCACGCGCCATCCGTCATGGTTTCCCGTGGGTCTATGAGGACGAGCTGGTGCTGGACCGCCGCACCAAGGCGATCGCGCCCGGCACCTTCGCCATATTGGAGGATGACGCGCGTCGTCCGCTGGCGCTGGTGACGGTGAATCCCAAATCCAAGATCATCTGCCGTGTGATGGACCGCAACGCCGAAGCCGTCATCGACCGTGCGTGGCTGGTGGAAAAGATCGCCCGCGCAGCCCAGATGCGCGACCGTCTGTTTGGCGCGCCCTTCTACCGTCTGATCCATGCCGAGGCCGATGGCCTTCCGGGCGTGATCATCGACCGCTTCGGTGATGTGGCGGTGATCCAGCCCAATGCGGCATGGGCGGAAGCCATGATCGGAGATCTCTCCGCCGCGCTGGTCGAGGTGACGGGCGTGGGAACTGTTATCAAGAACGGTTCGGGCCGTGCTCGTAACCTCGAAGGGCTGGCCGAAGAGATGGTCACGCTGCAAGGGGGGATCGATGCGCCGGTGCCGGTGCAGATGAATGGCGCGGTCTATATGGCCGATATCATGGGCGGGCAGAAGACGGGTCTCTTCTATGACCAGCGTCCAAACCATGCCTTCACCGCGCAGCTCTCCAAAGATGCGCGTGTTCTCGATGTGTTCTCGCATGTGGGTGGGTTTGCATTGGCCGCTCTGGCCAATGGTGCGGCCTCGGCGCTGTCGGTCGATGGCTCGGCTTCGGCGCTGGATCTTGCCGAACAAGGTGCCAAGGCCATGGGGATGGGGGATAGGTTCTCCACCCGTAAGGGCGATGCCTTTGTCACGCTCGAAGCTCTGGCGGCAGAAGGGGCGGAATATGACGTGGTCATCTGTGACCCGCCCGCCTTTGCGCCCGCAAAGCCCGCGCTTCAGGCCGGTCTGCGCGCCTATGAGCGGATCGCGCGTCTGGCGGCCCCTCTGGTGGCCAAGGGCGGCTATCTGGTGCTGTGCTCGTGCTCGCATGCCGCCGATCTCTCAAGCTTCCGTGGTGCATCGACCCGCGGGATCGGCAAGGCAGGGCGTTCGAGCCAGTTGCTCCATACGGGCTTTGCGGGGGCTGACCACCCGATGCTGCCGCAACTTGCGGAAAGCGGCTATCTGAAATCGCTTTTCTTCCGGCTTGACTGATGAAGCTGGTTCTTGATGCCTGTGTTCTCTACCCGACCGTGTTGCGGGAGATCCTGATCGGGGTTGCGGCCAAGGGGCTTTACCAGCCCCTCTGGTCGGAACGATTGCTGGAGGAATGGGCACGCGCAGCCGCCCGCCGCAACGAAGCTGACGAGGTAATCGCCCGTGGAGAGGTCGCGATGCTCAAGGCGCGCTTCCCGCAGGCGATGATTGCCCGTCACGAGGGGTTGGAGAACCGTCTGCATCTGCCGGATGAGAACGACATCCATGTTCTGGCCACGGCGATTGCCGGACATGCCGATGCGATTGTCACGATGAATGCCGCCGATTTCCCGCGCGGGGTGCTGCAATCCGAGGGGCTCGACCGCCGGAGCCCCGATGATGTGCTCTGGGCGCTTTGGTCGGATCATCCGGAGAAGGTGGCCCAGGTGGTGGAGGCCGTGCGCCAAGAGGCCGAGCGTTTGTCGGGCCAGCCCCAACCGATGCGCGCGCTTCTCAAACGCATCCGGCTTTCGCGTCTGGGGCGCGCCCTTGAAACCAAGTGAGCCGCTTGACGGCTTGCATTTCCTGAGATAGCTCATGATAACCGGAGCGGATCAGCCGTGATCGCACATCTCCGGTCGTAAGCGTTTAACGTCAACCAACGCACCTTCTTCCCGCTCGGTCGGGGAGGGTGCTGGCATGACCAAACGCCCCTCCTGCCGATGTGGACAACATCGGAGTGAGTATATGTCTGACAGACTGTCCGAAACCATCAGTGACCCGCCCTATGATGACCGCAAGGGCACGCAGCTTCTGCTGGTCCTCAGTGCCATCCTGTTCTTCGCCTATATCTGTGTCGCGATGCCGCTGCCGGTGGTCTCGGTCCATGTCGTGCAGGCGCTGGGCCTGAGCAATGCCTGGGGCGGGCTGGCCGCCGGTATGGCCTTTATCACCACCATCTTCAGTCGCGCATGGGCGGGCGGGGTTGGGGACCGGATCGGCGCCAAACCTGCCATGGCGCGCGGGCTGTGGTTCTATCTTTTGGGCGCCATTATCTGTATCGTGGCGGGTTTCCTCACCGCGCAGCCATGGCTGGCGCTGGGCGTGTTGCTACTGGGACGCGCGGTGGTGGGCATAGGCGAGAGCTATGTCTCGGTCAGCATGGTCTCATGGGGGATCGGGCTTGTGGGCACGCATCGCTCGGGCAGGGTGATCGCCTTCATGGGCGCTGCGATCTATGGCGCGCTCGGGGTCGGGGCGCCGCTGGGGCTGGGCCTCTATCATCTGGGAGGCTTCAGCCTCGTGATGTGTCTCAGCGCAGTGCTGCCCGCGCTCAGCCTGATTGCCATCGTCAAACTGCCCGCCGTGGCTCCACATGCCTCAACCTTGCGGCGCTCGTTCCTGAATGTCATCGGCACGATCTGGAAACATGGGTTTGTGATCATGGCGCAGGGCATCGGCTTTGCAGCGATCGGGGCGTTCTTCTCGCTCTATTTCATCGCGCAGGGCTGGCAGGGAGCCGGGCTCGGTCTCTCGGCCTTTGGCGCGGGCTTCGTGCTGGTGCGGATGCTGTTCGGCCACTTGCCTGACCGGATCGGTGGGCTGCCGGTGGCGATGGTGTCCCTGATGGTCGAAGTGGTGGGGCAACTTCTGATCTGGGGCGCACCGATGCCGACGCTGGTGCTCTTGGGGGCGTTCATGACGGGGCTCGGGTGTTCGATGATCTACCCGTCGATGGGGCGCGAGGTGGTGGCGCTGGTGGCGCCGCAGCAACGCGGCATGGCTCTGGGCGGATTTGCGGCCTTTCAGGATCTGGCCTACGGGTTGACGGGGCCGCTGGCGGGGATTCTGGCCGACCGTGCGGGCTATGGCCCGATCTTCCTGATTGGCGCCTGTGCCGCGGGTGCAGGACTGGTGATGGTGCTCTGGCTGAAGCGTGCAGCCAGTCTTTCCATCCAGAAAGCCTGACATGAAAAAGGGGGCCGTTCGGCCCCCTTTCTGATCAGTGTTGGGCGTCGCGCACCATCTGCGCGAGCCTTAGCGTCGAGCCATCCTTGCCCGCGCCATCGGCCTCGCCAGTCAGCACCGGCTGGAGCGCGAGCGCCAGCTCTTTGCCCAGCTCCACCCCCCATTGATCGAAGCTGTTGATGCCCAAGATCACACCCTCGACAAAGACGCGGTGCTCGTAAAGCGCCACGATCCCTCCGAAGACCTCGGGGGTCAGCATCGGGTAGATCAGCGTGGTCGAGGGGCGCGAGCCGGGGAAGACGCGATGCGCCGCCTGACGCTCCAGTTCCGCACCCTCGAAGCCCTTGGCCGCCATCAGCGCGCGGGCTTCCTCCATCGAGCGGCCCCGCATCAATGCCTCCGACTGCGCGAGGCAGTTGGCCGCGAGCAGGATGTGCTGATGCGCCAGATCGGGCTCGTGACCCTTGGTGGCGATCATGAATTCGCACGGGATGATCCGCGTGCCCTGATGGATCAGCTGGTAGAAGGCATGCTGGCCATTCGTGCCGGGCTCGCCCCAGACCACGGGACCGGAATGATAGGGCAGGGCCTCGCCATCCATCGAGACGCGCTTGCCGTTGCTCTCCATCTCCAGCTGCTGCAGATAGGCCGGAAGCCGCGACAGGCGTTGGTCATAGGGCAGCACGGCGCGGGTCGCGAAATCGCAGAACTGGTTGTGCCACATGCCCACAAGCGCCAGCATCACGGGCAGGTTCTCGGATAGCTCGGCTGTGCGGAAGTGGTCGTCCATGGCGGCGGCGCCCGACAGGAAATCGCGGAAATGCTTCGGGCCGATGGCGATCATCAGCGAGAGCCCGATTGGCCCCCACATCGAATAACGCCCACCCACCCAATCGGCAAAGCCGAAGACACGCTCGGGCGTGATGCCGAAGGCTGCCGTCTTCTCGGCCGAGGTGGAAAGCGCCACGAATTGCTCTGCCGGATCCTCGACCTTGGCCGCCATCCATGCCTTGGCCGTCTCGGCATTGGTCATGGTCTCGATGGTGGTGAAGGTCTTGGAGGCTACGATCACGAGCGTGGTCTCGGGGTCGAGCCCCGCCAGCGTGTCATGGATATGCGCGCCATCGACATTGGAGACGAAATGGCAGCGCGGCCCGTCATGATAGGGGGCAAGCGCCAGACAGGCCATGGCCGGACCCAGATCCGAGCCGCCGATACCGATATTGACCACATCTGTGATCCGCCCGCCCGCCGCGCGGAATTTGCCGCCGCGCACGTCATCGGCAAAGCGCACCATCCGGTCATAGGTCTCGCGGACACCGGTCATGACATTCTCGCCATCGATCTCGATATCCGTATCCAGATGGCGCAGGGCGGTATGCAGCACCGCGCGACCCTCGGTATCGTTGATCTTCGCCCCCGAGAACATCGCCTCGCGCTTCTCGGCCAGACCCGATTGTTCGGCCAGCTGGATCAGCAGATGGCGGGTCGGGGTGTCGATATTGGTTTTCGAGTAGTCAAAGACAAAAGGACCGGTCGCGGCGCTGTATCTCTCGGCACGATCCCCGTCGAACAGGTCCAGAATCTTACGATCGCGCACATCCTCGGCACGGCTGCGCAGGGTCTTCCAAATGCTCATGGATCTTCCTTTATTTGACCTGATCTTGGTGTTTTTTGTGGCGCTGACTCGGGTCAGGCCGCCCAGTGCACGGTGGCGTTATGCAGGATGGATTTGATCGGGGCCTGTTCGATGGGCAGGTTCTGCGCCGCCTCGATAGCCTTCTTCTTTTCTTCGCCGGTGATCAACACATGGGTATGCATCGCATCTTTCAGCACCCGGGCGGTCATGGTGATGCGCGGCTCGCCCGCAGCTTCGGCCCTGAGCGCCATCAGCTCGGGTGCGTCATCCGAGAGCGCCTCTTCCAGACGGTCGGCACCGGGGAAGAGCGAGGCGGTGTGCATATCCGCCCCCATCCCCAACAGCAGCACCGAGATGGGCAGGTTGGGGCGCAGGTTGTCCGAGAGCGCGTCAAGGCGCTCCTCGGGGGTGTCGGCATTCATATAGAGCGGCAGCAAGCGGGCCTTGGCGGCCCTGTTGGTCAGGAGCCGCTGCGAGATCAGCGCGGTGTTCGAGCGCGGGCTGGAGACCGGCACCCAGCGTTCGTCATTGAGCACCACCGCAACATTGGCCCAGTCGAGATCGATCTCGCTGAGGATGTCGAATATCGGCCCCGGCGTGGTGCCGCCCGGCACCGAGAGCGTCGCGCGGCCTTCCTGCGCCAGTGCTGCACGCAGCTGCGAAGCGATCTGGTCGGCCAGCGACACCATCAGCAGCTCGCGGTCGGGATAGGTTTTGAATTCCATCATTTGATATGTCTCCAGCGCCGCCCGTCACGATGCATCAGCATGAGCGCATCATCAGGGCCGGTCGTTCCGCTATCATAGGGGCTCGGCGTGTCACCACGCTCTTCCCAGCCTTGGATGATCGGATCGGTCCATGCCCATGCGGCCTCGACCTCGTCTCCGCGCATGAAGAGCGTCTGGTTGCCACGGATGACATCCATGATGAGGCGCTCGTAGGCGTCGGGCATATCGGTGCCTTCTTCGCCAAGTGCCTGGGCGAAGGACATGTCCAGCGGCACCTGTTTGAGGCGCATACCGCCCGGACCGGGCTCCTTGATCATCATCTTGAGGTTCATACCCTCATTGGGTTGCAATCTGATGACAAGCTGGTTGGGCTGCCAGCTGCCTTCCGCCTCGTCAAAGATCGAATGCGGCGGCTCCTTGAAGGTGATCGCGATTTCACTGGTGCGGGCGCGCAGGCGCTTGCCGGTGCGCAGGTAGAAGGGCGTGTTCTTCCAGCGCCAGTTGGCGATATGCACCTTCATCGCGATATAGGATTCGGTCTTGGAGTTCGGGTCTTCGGAATCCTCGAGATAGCCCGGCATCGGCTTCTCCTGATCGTCGCGATGCCAGCCCAGATATTGCCCGCGCACGATATCCTGCGGCGGCACCGGTTGCAGGGCCCGGATCACTTTCAGTTTCTCGTCGCGCACGGCGTTGGGGTCGAAGTGATAGGGCGGTTCCATCGCGATCATGCACAGAAGCTGCATCAGGTGGTTCTGCACCATGTCGCGCATCGCACCCGATTTATCGTAATAGCTGCCGCGACCGCCCACTCCGACCGTCTCGGCGACGGTGATCTGCACATGGTCGATATATTGCGAGTTCCAGATCGGCTCGAAGAGGATATTGGCAAAGCGCACGGCCATCAGGTTCTGGACGGTTTCCTTGCCCAGATAATGGTCGATCCGGTAGATCTGGTGTTCTTCGAAATGTTCGGCCAGCGCGGCGTTGAGTTTGCGCGCCGAGGCCAGATCGCGACCGAAGGGCTTCTCCACCACGATACGGGCGTCATTGCCGGCAATGCCATGGGTCTTGAGACGTTCGGCCAGATCGCCGAAGAGGGCGGGGGCGACCGAGAAGTAGAAGGCGTTGATCACCTCGGGACGGATCAGCGATTTCAGCTCGGACCAGCCCGCCTCGCCGCGTGCATCGATCGAGACATAATGCAGGCGTTCGATGAAGGCGTCGATCTGGGTGGCGTCCTGTTTGGCAGGAGCCACGAATTCCTTGATCGCGGCGCGGATCTGGGTCTGGAACTCCTCGCGCGATTGCTCGGTCCGGGCCGCACCGATAAGGCGCGCTTCGTCGGGCATCTGGCCCGCAAGAAAGCGCCGGAACAGACCCGGAAAGATCTTGCGATTGGCAAGGTCACCGGTCGCGCCGAAAATAACCAGATCGAATGCGTCCACCGGGATGATGCGCGAAACCATGATATCCTCCGTAAATCACTGTTACCTTGGCGATGTTAGCGGTAACGGACCGCAATTGGCCATAACAGCACTCAAAAGTCTAGTGCCCGAACGGGATGTGCGCAAATTCTGAGCGGAAGTTTTTGCCTTCAACCGCGAAGAAATGCTTCAAGTGCATGAATATCCAGTTCTAATTTCTGTGCAAGGGGGGCCGCAAACGCATGGAAGGCGGCTTCCGTCTGGGCAGGGACGCCCAAGAGCACGGGGCGTCCGTCTTCGATTGCCTGCGCAATCAGTGGGCGCACGCCGCGTCCTTCGGCTTCCTGCTTGCCGAATTTGTTCAGAATCAGCGGGGTCGCGGGGGGGAGCTTTGCTACATCCTGCGAGAGGCGGAATACCGCCTCTTCCAGCGCGCCACCATCGAGCGTGCATGAGGCTGCCCCCGTGCCCAGATCCTGCCGGATCGGCCAGCGCAGATCGGCGGGCCAGAGATGGACCAGCAGGTGATCCTCGGGGTCAGGGCTGACCAGAGCGGCCACATTAGGGCGCATATGCTGTGCCAGTTCAGCCAGAATTCGGTCGGTCTCGCCGCGGATCGGAGATTGGATATAGCCCAGCATCAGAGGCGCTCCTTCGGGCGCAGGGCCAGCCAGATCAGCGCCGCCCCCGCCAGCGTGACCAGTGGAACCATCGCCAGATTGACCGCCTGCCAGCCTGCCTGCGGATCACCGCCTTCGAGGCAGTTCATCAACCCGCCCGAGCTGAGCGACGCGAGGAACACGCCGCCGAAGACGATGGAATCATTGAGCCCCTGCACGGTGGCGCGCTCTTCGGGCGCGTAGCTTTTGGCCAGCATCGCAGTGCCACCGATAAAGCCGAAATTCCAGCCGATCCCCAAGAGCACCAGCGCGCCGAAGAAATTCATCAGCTCCACTCCGCTCAGCGCTACAGCCCCTGCGCCGATCAGGATCACGAGCCCGGTGCCCACGATCATCTTCGCCCCGAACCGCGCGATCAGATGGCCGGTGAAGAAGGAGGGAATATACATCGCCAGCACATGCGCCGAAACGATATCGGCGGCGTTATTTGGGGTAAAGCCACAACCCACCACCGCTAGCGGCGAGGAAGTCATCACGAGGTTCATCAACGCATAGGAGACCATCGCGCAGATGATCGAGACGGTGATCGTCGGGTCGCGCAGGAGTGCCATCTTGCCGCGTCCCTTGGGGGCTGTGGCTTGGGCGTGCTGGTCGGGGCGCGGAATATCGAGGAAGCTGAACAGCACCGGTCCGATCGCGTTGAGCGCGATGATCACCAGATAGGTTGCCATGAATGGCACGAGCGTAGCCTGCGCGGTCAGCTTGACCAGTTGCGGCCCCAGAAGAGCCGCCACCAGCCCGCCCGCCATCACATAGCTAATCGCCTTTGGGGCAAATTCGGGCGAGGCGGTATCGGTTGCGGCAAAACGGTAGAAGCCCTGCGAGGACATATAGATGCCGGTGAAGAGCGCGCCAAAGGTAAATAGCGTGAAACTGCCCCAGTAGAGCCCGCCCGCACAGATCGCAGCGCCCAGAGCCCCCGCGATATTAGCAAGGATGAAGCCTCGCCTGCGCCCGTGCCGCCCCATGAAACGTGACAGCGGCTGTGCTGTGAGCACCGACCCCAGAATGATGAAGGACAGGGGCAGGGTGGCCAGACAGGCATTGGGCGAGAGCATCTGCCCCGCCAACCCGCCAATGGTGAAGATCATCGGCATCTGCGCCCCAAGAATGGCTTGGGCCAGAACCAGAATGAGCGTGTTGCGGCGGTCGCGCGCGAGGGGGAGGGTGCTGTTCATGCGCCTATGGTTAAGGCGGGTTTTCGGGGCTGGCAAGCGGGCTTCATTTCGGTCAAGCTCGGATCATGCAGATGAGGATCATCACCACCGCCGAGGACGTGGCCGAAGGGGCCGCCTATCTGGCCCGTATCGAGCCGCGTTTTGCCCATGTGCTTGATCTGACAGGCCCGTGGCCGCTGCGCCGCCGCCTCGCGGGCTTCGAGGCGCTGCGCGATGCCATTCTGGGCCAGCAGGTCTCGGTGGCCTCGGCCAATGCGATCAGGGCAAAGCTCGAGGCGGCAGGGCTGGGCGGACGCCGCGCGATTGCGCAGGCCGCGCCCGAGGATCTGCGCGCCTGCGGATTCTCGCGCCCGAAGATCCGCTACATGCAGGCGCTCGCGCAATCGGATGTGGATTTCGAGGCCTTCGGTGCCATGTCCGACGAGGCGATTTTCGATACGCTCCTGCCGGTTCCGGGAATCGGGCGCTGGACCGTGGAAATCTATCTGATGTTCGCAATGGGCCGCGCCGATGTGTTCGCGCCCGATGATCTGGCACTGGCGGAAGCCGCCCGAATGCTGTTTGATCTGCCCGAGCGCCCGAAGCCGCGCCCGTTCCGCGAGATGGCCGCCCGTTGGGCGCCGTGGCGGGCGGTGGCGGCCCGCGGGCTCTGGGCCTATTATGCCCATCAGAAAAAACGGGAAGGGGTGTCACCATGACGCGCGAATTGAAACAGGGCCGCAAGGGTCCGAAATCTGGCGAGACGAAATCGGTGGTGGTGCTCTTGCATGGCTATGGCGCCGATGGTGCCGATCTGCTGGGGCTCGCGGACCCTTTGGGCGAGCATCTGCCCGACACGCTGTTCATCGCGCCCGATGCGCCCGAGAGCTGCGCGGCCTCGCCCTTTGGCCGGCAATGGTTCCCCATTCCGCGCTTTGATGGCTCGACCGAGGCACAGGCGATGGCAGGTATGGAGGCCTCCGAGGCCGACCTCAACGCCTTCCTTGACGGGGTGCTGGAAGAGACCGGCCTGCCGGCCAGCGCGATGGCGATCATCGGGTTCAGCCAGGGCACGATGATGACGCTGCAGGTCACGCCGCGCCGCGCTGCGCCGGTGGGCGCGGTGGTGGGCTTTTCGGGCCGCCTGATCCGCCCCGAGCTGCTGGCGGCCGATGTGGTCTCGCGCCCGCCCGTGCTGTTGTGTCATGGCGATGCCGATGAGGTCGTGCCGTTCTCGTGTATGTCCGAGGCAGGGCAGGCGCTCGTGGAGAACGGGTTCGAGGTCTATGCCCATGTCCAGAAAGGCACCGGTCACGGAATCGCTCCGGACGGTCTTTCGGCCGCACTGGGCTTCCTGAACACGCATCTGCCGAAATAACAGGCAGGTCGCGAGCTGTCATGGCTCTGTCGTGCGGACCTGTTATCGGTTCTTACGACCGAGGCGCATCGTGAAACTCCGACCAGATCAAGAGGCTTGTCAGAATCCGAACGCCATATATAGTCAGGATATCGGCTGGGGCGCTCCCCTGCGCCCCTGGACATGTTTCGGACATGCCCCGCCGCGCGAGAATGGAGTGACTTATGCTGGACCACGCAGACAGGACGGATTTCAGGCATTATTTCACACGGGAGGCCGCGTCGCTGCGCCGTCATCCGGCGCTTGTGCTCAATGCGGACTTCCGGCCCCTGAGCTACTATCCGCTTTCCCTCTGGCCGTGGCAGGAGGCAATCAAGGCGGTCTGTCTCGATAGGGTGACCATACTCGCCGAATACGAAGAGGTGGTGCGAAGCCAGCGTGCCGAGATACGCCTCCCCTCTGTTGTGGTGCTGAAAGAATTCGTCCAACCCAGAAAGCGCGTGGCCTTCACGCGCTTTAATCTTTTTCTGAGGGACGAGTTCGAGTGCCAGTATTGCGGTTGCAAGGACCACCTCACCTTCGATCATGTGATCCCGCGCTCGCGGGGGGGAGTGACCAGCTGGGAAAACGTGGTGGCGGCCTGCTCGCCCTGTAATCTGAGAAAGGCCAACAAGCCGCTCTCGCGCTGCGGGCTGAAGTTGCGCCGCCTGCCAAAGCGACCCAGCTCCGAGGACATGCTTCGCGTCGGTCGCCGTTTCCCGCCGGGCCATCTTCACAAGAGCTGGATGGACTTCCTTTACTGGGATGCCGAATTGGAGGCGTGATCGCTTTCTGCCATTCGTTGCCGGTCGTGCGGTATGGGGATGTGTTCCGACAGGCTCGATGGCCCGAGGTGCTATCTTTGATCAATTCCGGAAAATGCACCTGCGCATCGCGTCTTCGTCCAGAACTTTCCAGGCGAAGTTTCATGGTTATGGGTAATCAAGGCGTCTGCGCAGCTTCCAGCTCACGCTTGCCCGGTATGCCTTCTTTTTAAGCGCCTTGGCCATCTCCTGTAACGCGCTGTCAGACCTTGCAAACCGGAGCTTTCCTGTTCTTTCTGATCAAAAAGTTCTTCTGCAGCGCGGCAATCGCGGTTGACAGGCTGCGCTGCGCTCCTACCATTTAGGACAGGGTTGGTGACAGACCTGTTCCGCGCCGGCGTCGGTTGAGTTTCTCCTGATTGCCTTTCGCGCGGACCCGCGTGAGCGCGATACTGTCTGCAGTATCTTCCGCCCTATGTCACGGTCGCCGGTTTCGGCGTGTGGGCGCGCATGGCCATGTATGAAGCAGTCCAGAGCCCCCTGAAAGGAGCTCCGTCCATGAAGGATTCCGAACCGGTGTCCACATCACATCCTCCCTCGCGCCCCTATGAACGGATTGCCGTTCTGGGCGCGGGAAGTTGGGGAACCGCACTTGCCTCCGTCCTCGCCCGCAACGGCCATCAGGTTCGCCTCTGGGCCCGCCGCCCCGAGCTTGCCGAGGAAATCAACGGCGCATCCGAAAACAGGCAGTATCTCAAGGGCATCGTACTTCCTCGCGGGATCGAGGCCACAAGCGATCTGGAGCGGGCGCTTGACGGCGCGGAGACCGTTCTGGTGGTCACGCCCTCCTCGACGCTGCGCAATATGTGTCAGGCGATGCGCCCGCACCTGCCCGAGGGGGCGCCGATCGCGCTGGCCTGCAAGGGGGTGGAGCGCCGCAGTGGCTATCTGTTGTCCGAGGTCGTGAGTGAGGAGCTTCCCGGCCATCCGGTGGGCGCCGTCTCCGGCCCGACCTTTGCTGCGGAGACCGCGCTCGACCATCCGACCGCCGCAACTGTGGCGTTTCTCTTCTCCTATGCGGACCGCCTGAACCCCGAGAAAAGCCCTGCCGTCCGGCTGGCCATGTCGCTTTCGGGAGGCGGGTTCCGGCCCTATGTCTCGGATGATCTGGTGGGCGTCGAGGTGGGCGGCGCGGTCAAGAACGTGATCGCGATCGCCTGCGGCATGATGTCGGGCGCGGGCTTTGCCGAGAACACACGCGCCGCGCTCATCACCCGCGGGATTTACGAAATGAAGGCGCTGGCCGAGGCGCTTGGGGGTAAACGCGAGACCGTGACGGGGCTGTCCGGCGCAGGCGATCTGACGCTGACCTGCAGCTCGACCACCTCGCGCAATATGTCGCTCGGGTTCCAATTGGGGCAGGGCATACCGCGCCCGTCCTGTTTCGAGGGGCGCGATATCGTGGTCGAGGGGGAGGTGAACGCCGTCTCGGTGACCGATCTGGCACATCGCATCGGGGTGCCGATGCCGATCTGCGAGACCGTGAATGCGGTGCTGCACAAGGGCGCCGACCTGCGGGAGGCCTTTGCCGAGCTATGGGCCCGCCCGATCGAGGCCGAGCCGAATGCGCTCAACCTGTCCTTCGCCCATCCTTCGCCAGATATGCCGCTACAATTCGGAGACGTTTGAGATGAACGTACATATGTCCCCCCGCCCGTCCATTGCCGCACGCCGCTTCACCCTTGCCACCGATCTGGATGGCACCTTTCTGGGTGGGGCCGAGCAGGAACGCGCGATGCTCTACCGATGGATCGAGGAAAACCGTGACAGTGTCGGGCTGATTTTCGTCACCGGACGTGATCCGGAATTCATCATGGAGATGTGTCGCGAGCGTGGTCTGCCTTGGCCCGAATATGTCGTGGGCGATGTCGGCACCACGATCGCGCGGGTGCGCGAGGATGGCCATGTCGAGCCGATCCCGGTGCTCGAGGAAGATATCGCCGCGATCTGGAACGATGCGGGGCCGCATGTGCGTGCGGCACTGGAGGGCCATCCCGGTCTGACGCTCCAGCCGACGGCCTTCCGCTACCGTGTGAGCTATGATCTCGACCCTGAGACCTTTGACGAAAGTGCCAAGGACAAGGTGAGCCGGATGGGTCATGACTGGCTGATTTCCGACAATAGATATTTCGACGTCCTGCCAAAAGGCATCTCCAAAGGGCCATCGATCCGGCGGCTGGTCGAGCATCTCGGCATTCCGCCCGCGCGCGTGCTCTGCGCCGGCGATACGCTCAACGACCTGTCCATGCTGGTCTGCGGCCTGAATGCGGTTGCCGTCGGCAACTCGGAGGCCGCGCTCATGGCTGGAGTGACCGGCTGCGAGACCGTTTATTCCGCCAAAGCCCATGGCGCGGGTGGCATCATGGAAGCCATCAACGCGCTCGACCTTCACGACGCCCCGAAAGGAGTCTGATATGTCCTCGGATCTTGTTATCGTCTATCACCGCCAGCCCTATGAAGAAGTCGAGGTGGATGGCAAAATCGAATATCGCGAGAATAAATCACCCAACGGGATCGTGCCGACGCTCAAAAGCTTCTTCGGGCGTGTCGACAAGGGCGCATGGGTTGCGTGGAAGGAAGCCGCCGATCCGGAGCGGCCCGATTTCGAGCGGATCATCGAGATCGATGATCCGCATGGCAAATACACCGTCTCGCGTCTTCCGCTGACCAAGGAACAGGTCTCGAGCTTCTACCACGTCTCCTCGAAAGAGGCGTTCTGGCCGATCCTGCACGGGTTCAAGGAGCGTTACAGCTACGACCCTGTCGACTGGCCGACATTCCGCGAGGTGAACTGGGCCTTTGCCGAGGCCGCTGCCGCCGAGGCGGCCCATGGTGCCGTAGTCTGGGTGCATGATTACAATCTCTGGCTCGTGCCCGGCTATCTGCGCACCCTCCGCCCCGATGTGAAGATCAGCTTCTTCCATCACACGCCATTCCCCAGCGCCGATATTTTCAATGTCCTGCCGTGGCGCAAGGAAATCCTCGAGAGCCTTCTGGCCTGTGATGTGGTGGGCTTCCATATCCCGCGCTATGTGAATAATTTCGTCTCCGCCGCGCGCTCGCTTCTGGAGGTCGAGCCGGTCAAACGGGAGAAGGTAAAGCCCGAGATGAACGCGCAGACCTCGGCGCTATCCGAGCAGTCGGTCGTCACCGAACTCGAATACGAGGGGCGCAGTATCCGTCTGCAGGCAAGCCCCGTGGGTGTCGACACCGGATATATCCAGGACCTCGCGCGGAGTGCTGAAACGGAGGCCAAGGTTCAGGAGATCAGGGCCGAGAAGGGCGATGCCAAGCTGATGCTCTCGGTCGGGCGCACCGATTATACCAAGGGCGGGATCGAGCAGCTGGAGAGCTACGAGCGGCTGCTGGAAACCCATCCCGAGCTGCGCGGCAAGGTGCGTCTTATGCATGTCTCGGTCGCCGCCAATGCCAATATGACGGCCTATTTCGAAATACAGGAACAGCTCGAGGCCATTGCTGGCAGGATCAACGGGCGCTACGGCTCGTTCGAGTGGCAGCCCATCGCCCTGATCTCGCGCCCCGTGCCGTTCAGGGATCTCGTGGCCTATTACCGCGCGGCGGATGTGGCCTGGATCACGCCGCTGGCTGACGGGATGAACCTTGTGTGCAAGGAATATGTCGCGGCCCGCACCGATGGGGACGGGGTGCTGGTCCTGTCCGAATTCGCGGGCGCCGCCGTCGAGCTGGCAGCCGCCGTTCCGACCAACCCGTTCTCGCATAAATCCATGGATAGCGCGATCCATTTTGCTCTCGAGATGCCCGAGGAGGAGCGCCGTGGCCGGATGAAGGCCAACCGTATGATGGTCGAGAAACAAGATATCCGCTACTGGGCCGAAGACCAGATGCAGGCTTTCGCGAATGCCCTCGCGCGGATGGATGTCGCGGTCGGATAAAGGATGCCCCGCGCATCAATGGCCGGAACAGGCGCTGTAACCGCGAACGCGCGGTTATGGCGTTTTCCTATGATGACGGATCGGGAACAGAGGGCAGGGTCTCGTGCGGGCAGAGGGACGCTAGATGAGCGATCCGATAATGAAATTATAAAATCCGCAATTTTATAGAAATTTATCTTTGCGCGTTTTCCAGAAATTCCTTGCTATCTACCTGTAGGCGGTCCATATAAGGCAGGCTTAGGCTTTTCTCTTCGAATTTCTGCCGCCGGCTCGTCCGGCCTCGGTGATCGACTTGGATCGATTTTTGCCGGGTTGCCGCATGTCGCGGGCAGCATAATTCAGGAGTTTACGGATATGGCCAATGGCACCGTGAAATGGTTCAACGCAACTAAGGGTTTCGGTTTTATCGAGCCCGAAAATGGCGGGACCGATATCTTTCTTCATATCTCCGCGCTTGAGCGCGCCGGTATCAACCGCGTTGATGATGGTCAGAAAGTGACCTTCGACACCGAACAGGGTCGTGACGGTCGCGTATCGGCCAGCAATCTGGCGATTGCTTGAGCCGTCTGCTGACTGATTTCGTAACGCAGATCTCTCGGGATTCGGCCTCCGGGACGAAGCGCCTCGGGACGCAGAAACTTTCGGTGCAGAAGGCTTTCAAGCCTGAAAAGCGCGCGGAAAAGACCGCCCCCGAGTTCAGGCTCATGCAGGAGGCTGAGGCCAAGGAGCGCGCCGAGAAAACGGCGCGCCTCAAGGCCGCACGATTGGCGCGTGACGGGAATGAATAGTCCTTATCAGGGCTGTTCCAACCGGCCAGCTCCGCTCTGGTCTCTCGAGGAGGATCGCGATGGGATATTCGCCCACCAAAAAGCAGCTTGATCTGAAAGAATTCCTCAGCCAACCCGGCAAGAAGAATACTGGCAGGAAAAGCTTCGGTTACCGCAGCGGTCCAAGCAAAACGAAACCGGTCGAGACCGATCATCCGGTCGATAAGAAGGACGATTGAACAGGCGCGACAGCCGCCGTTCTCTATCCGTTCGCAAACGAGGGGCAGGCCACAGGTCTGCCCCTTTTGCATGGCATCTCTGCGTCGTCTACCTCTGCGATCTCTCTTCCGGATCATGTGGCAAGGAACGCTTCCGCCAAGGATGCGTTGTGGCACCAAGAGATCAGACCGAGGAGGATCGTTATGAGCGTTTACAAAGATCTGGAGAAAGACCCGAAAGAGACCCTGATCAAACAGGCCAAAGCGCTTCGGGCAGGGATGCTCGGGGTTCAGGGATCCACCCAGCACATGCAGCCGATGACCCATTATCCTGATTGGGATGCGGGCGAGATCTGGTTTATCACCTCGAAGGAAACGGATCTGGTGAAACAGCTGCCGCCCGATGCGATGGCGCATTTCTGTCTGATGGGCGGCGATCAGGACTTTCAGGCCTGCCTGAGCGGTATGCTCTCCGAAGTGAATGCGCCGCAGAAGCTCGAAGAACTGTGGAGCCCGATTGCGGCGGCCTGGTTCGAGGGGGGCAAGGAGGATCCGAATATCACGCTGCTGCGGATGACGCTGCGCGAGGCCGCACTCTGGGGGGCAAGCAGTAGCGCGCTCAAATTCGGGATCGAGATCGCAAAGGCCAATATGAAGGACGAGCATTTGCCCGATATCGGGACGCATAAGGTGATTTCTTTCTGAAATCAGTTGTATAGCCGCATGATGCGGAAGAGGGGGGCGGACCGCGCGGTCTGCCCCTCTTTTTTGGGGCGGGGTGGCACCGAGGGGAGAGTCTTGGGGAGAGGTTTGCCATTCGTGACAGGGCGGCTATGCTGCGGCCAGTCAGGACGGGTGGGGCGATGCTTATTCGGGTCGGTGAGGAACGCACGGAAGCGATCGATATCAGTCTGGCGGGGGTGCTGTCGTTTGTTGCGGGCGGATTGAATGCGGTCGGGTTCATTATCGTGGGCTCGTTTACGGCAAATATGACTGGCAATGTCTCCGCTATGGCGGACGAGATCGCGACCGGGCATCCCGGGGTCGGCCTCTTGCTGGCGGTCTATGTGTCGGCCTTCATCGCGGGCGCGATGGTGGCCGCATTGATGATCGCCGCCGGCGAAAAGCGCGGTGTGAGATCCATCTACGCGCTGGGGATCGGAGTCGAAGGGATTATTGTGGCGGCGCTCGGGGCCGCCTTGCTTGCCTTTGGCCAGACGCCGCTCCAGCTGGCGACGATCCTGCTGCTCAGCTTCGTCATGGGCCTGCAGAACGCGGTGACGACGATGATCTCCAAAGCAAAGGTGCGCAGCACACATGTCTCGGGCATGGCAACCGATATCGGGATCGAACTGGCGGCGTTATTGGGGGATGCACAGGCGCGCAAGGCAGCGCTGCCCAAACTCCGTCTGCATAGCGTCACGCTCGCCGCGTTCACGCTCGGGGGTATCGTCTGCGCGGTGCTCTTTACCGCAATAGGGATGTGGGTCTTTTGGGTTGCGGCGTTCGGGCTGATGATGGTTTCCGGTGCCGAGTTGTATCGGGCCTGTCGCTTGAACCGTCCCTAACTTATAGCAAACATGCCGCCCTCCGGCACATGGCGGAAGGCGGCTCACTGGCTACATCTCAAAAGCCGTTACCGGCGATGCCTCACTGGGCCGTGATAGTTTGCATTACCAGCTTGTCATCGACCTTGATCGGGCCGTCTTCCTTGGCACCGAGCGTGTATTCGAAGGCGCCGGTCTGCATGCCACCGGCTTCGCTATGGACCATAAGCATCAGCATATCGCCCGGCTCCACGGCTTCGGTCAGGATGGCCGGAACATCCATGTTCTCGCCCGCGCGCAGCGGTGCATAGCCGACAACGGGACCGGGCTTCATGTCGGCATCGGTCCGGTGCACAACGAGCCAGCCGTTTTCGGGTGCCATGATCTTCTCTGCGCTCACGATGCCATTGGCGACCGACTGGTCCGATGCCATGACCATCGGCGTCATGTGGTTGTCGGCATGGGCGATACCGGCAGTTGCGATGGCGAGAGCTGCGAGGGTCAGGGTTTTCATTTCGGGTTTCTCCTCCGTTGAATGTGCCGAAGTCACGAACCTCGTAAGAATTAGTTTCACAAAATCCCACAAAGTCTCGCATGGAGGTGATAAGTATTTGATATTCAATCAGAAGAATGTGAAATATTTCTTGGAAATATCGGCAGGCTGGGGCAGGGTGCGGGCCCATGCCCCGGCAAATTCTCTGGATGCGACAGGCGCCTGCAGGAGAGGGAGTCCCTTCCGCAAGCGCCTGCGACCTTATTTGGCGGGGATGATCCGCTCCGCAACGAGCCTCTCGAAGAGGTCAAAGAAGGCGTCATCCGTGGCGATGTAGCCCGTGAAGCCCAGTTTGCGGCTTCGGGACATATCCGTGACGACCTCGATCGGTCGACCGAGATCGGCATCGGTGTGCCAAGGCGAGGCGAGCCGGTCCAGATCGCGCTCCGCAAGACCGTATTTATCGGCGATCCCTGCCCAGATCTCGCTGTCTTCGGCCATCTGCTCTTCCAGCGGACGGGATGTGCCGTCGAACTCCACCGCCTCGATGCCGAACCACTCGGCGATCCGGTGCCACATCCAGTTCCAGCGGAAGACATCTCCGTTGACGATGTTGAACGCCGTGTCATGCGCCTGCGGGGACGTTGCCGCCCAGATCGTTTGAGCCGCAAGCTGGCGGGCATCGGTCATATCGGTGAGCCCTTCCCATTGGACCTGCGAGCCGGGGAAGCGGAACGGACGCCCGGTCTCGCGGCAGATCGTGGCATAAACCGCCAGTGTCTGGCCCATATTCATGGCATTGCCCACGGCCTTGCCGATCACGGTATGCGGGCGATGGACGCTCCAGGTGAACCCATCACGCTCTGCGGCCTCGAATAGCGCGTCTTCCTGTGCGTAGTAAAAGTTTTCCACATCCAGCCGGCCCTGTTCCTCGCGGAAGGGCGTTTTGGGCAGCGTACCCTGTCCATAGGCCTCGAACGGGCCGAGATAATGTTTGAGACCGGTCACGAGGGCGACATGCTCGACACATTTCTGGGGCCGGAGAGCCGCAAAGAGATTGTTCAGCATCTGAGCATTGACGCGGATATTCTCGGCTTCGCTCTCCATTCGCAGCCATGTGGTCAGGAAGACATGGGTGGGGGCGATCCCGTCGAGTGCGTGCGCAAGTGCTTCGGGGTCAAGCAGATCGGCGGCAACCGGCGTTACGCCGGTTGTTGTGTTCGGGCGACGGGCGAGGCCGAACACCTCGAACCCCTCCCTCATGAGCTGTTCGGCGATTGCAGTGCCTTGGATGCCGGTCACTCCGACGACGAGGGCGCGTCTGGTCATGTCTTGCTCTCCTTTTCTTTCGACTTTGTGCTACCTAGACACGCGATCGTGCCGCCGCTAGACGGCACCGAATTGGAACGTAGGCACCAAGAGGTAACCATGCAGGCGGGCAGCAAAGATCGGGAATGGCGTGAGGATTGCGCACCCAGAAGGGTGCTCGAGATCTTCTCGACCAAATGGACAAGCATGATCCTGCATACGCTGCACGCCGTTCATGACGGTCAGGCGCGTAGCGGTGCGCTGCAGCGTAGCCTGCCCGGGATTTCCAAGAAGATGATGATCCAGACCCTGCGCGACATGGAAGAGAGCGGCCTGATCGCGCGTCATGTCGAAGCTGTCGTGCCGCCCGCCGTCAGTTACAGCCTGACGCCGCTGGGGCACCGTTTTGTGGATCTGGTCGAGACCGTCTATGACTGGGGGCGGCGCAATAGCGATGCGCTGGACGGGCTGCAGGCACGTGCGTCCTCGCGCCGTGGTTCGGGGGAAGTATCTGGCTAGGCCTTGTCGGACGCGTCCTCCTCGGCCTGCTCGACTGCCCATGCCGTTGCAGCTTCCACGGCAACGGGCGAGGTGGAGGGCAGGACGTTGAGATAGCTCTCTGTGTTCTCGACCCTGATCGGCGGACGCTGTGTCATGCGGAACAGCGCATAGAGCACGATCAGGGCAAAAGTCGCCGACAGAAAGAGCCAGAACCCCTGCGGGCCGATTGCCTGCATGGCCCAGCCGCTGATCAGCGGCCCGCCCACCGCGCCGATCCCGAAGACAAAGACCAGCCCTCCCGAGGCTGCGGGCATGTCATCTGGCGGCAGGTCATCGTTGGTATAGGCAAGAAACAGCGAGTAGAGAGGGGTCGTCACCCCGCCACCAAGGAAAGCCGACAGAAGCAGCAGTGCCTGGCTGCCGCCACTCAGGAATCCGAGCGCGCAGGCCACCGCCCCGAGCAGGGCTGTGCCAAGGATCAGCTTGCGCCGGTCCATCATATCGGAGAGCCAGCCGATCGGATATTGCAGAAGCAACGCGCCCGCAAAGATCATCGCCACGAAGAGCGCGATCTGCTCGGTTGAAAGCCCGATCTGGACGCCGAAGACGGCCCCCATCCCCGATTGCGTGGCGTAGATCCCGCCCAGCAGAAAGATCCCGATCGTGGCGAGCGGCGCATGGCGAAAAAGCGCCTTGAGCGACATCGGCCGCGTGACCGTGACGACAGGGGTCGGGGCGACCGAGAGCAGGATCGGACCGAAGGAGAGGGAGACGAGGATCGAGGCGACGATAAACAACGTGGCCTGCTGTGCATCGCCCAAGGTCAGCAGCCATTGCGCGCCGATGATCCCGAGCGTCTGGGCCATCATATAGGCCGACAGCACCTTGCCCCGCGTGGTGTTGGTAGAAGCGTGATTAAGCCAGCTTTCCGCAGAGACATAGACCCCCGACATGCAAAAGCCGATGACCAGACGCAGGCCGGTCCATGCCCATGTCTCGGGGATGAGCGGCAGCGCGATCAGACCGGCTGACATGAAGCTGCCCAAAGCGGCAAAGACCCGCACATGGCCCACGCGCCGGATCAGCTGCGGTGTCTGGTAGGCACCCAGAAGGAAGCCCACATAATAGCCCGAGGTAATGATCGCCAGCGCGCTTGCGGTAAACCCCTCGAGATCCCCACGCAGGCCGATCAGGGTAAACTGCATGCCGTTTCCGAGCATGATGAGAAGGGTCCCGAGCAAGAGGGCCCAGATGCTACCAAGCACAGAAAACATCACGCACCTCTCGCGACAGACGGACTATTCCGAGAGCCTTTCAGGCTGCGCCATACTGTCGCGGCCATGAGCGGCATGGAGGTGGCGAGACGCGACATCTTTGGCGCAATATGCGGGGCGTCTCCATCCGGAAGAGGGCAGGCGGGGCGGGCCATTCCTGTGGCGCGCCCTCGTCACTTCAGATTTCAGACGAACCAGCTGCTGTCGATCTCGGTTGCTGCCGAGAGACCGCGCAGCGTGGCCAGGTGGATCGCATCGCCACTGCCTGCTGCACCATCGGTGTCGATATCGAGATAGCAGGTGCTGGCATTGATCGCGGTCAGCGAGACCACTCCGCCGGACACGGCATCGTCCAGACCGAAGCCGAGATCTGCGAGAATATAGGAGATATCGATCTTGTCGCCCAAGCGGATCGAAAAATCTGCAACCAGATCACCCGCATCGCCGAGATCGGTGAAGGCAAAGGTATCGGCGCCCGCACCCCCGCGCAGGATGTCTGCCCCCAGACCGCCGGTCAGAATATCATCACCCGCGCCGCCATTGAGATCATCCGCACCGGCACCGCCCAGCAGGGTGTCATTGCCGGTGCCACCGGCCAGCTTGTCGATCCCGTCTCCGCCATCAAGCACATCATCCTCGGTGCCGCCATCAAGACGGTCATCACCCGCCCCACCCGAGAGGCTGTCATTGCCCTGCAGACCGGTCAGGATATCGGCGCCGTCATCGCCAAGGATGGTGTCGGCCCCGTCAAGTCCGGACAGGCGATCATCACCCGCTCCGCCATAGATCAGGTCATCGCCCGCATCGCCATTGACACGGTCATTGCCATCGCCGCCCGACAATGTGTCATGCCCGTTGCCGCCGCTGAGCAGGTCATTCCCTGCACCGCCATCGATCTGGTCATCATCATTATCGCCATAGGCGCGGTCATCGCCGTCACCGGCAAAAAGGATGTCATTGCCATCGCCGCCCTTGAGCATATCGCTCTCCGCGCCGCTATCGAGGAGATCGTCACCGGCATCGCCTTTCAGCTGGTCCTTGCCGCTGCCCGAGAAGATGATGTCGATCCCTGCGCCACCCGCAATGTTGTTGCGACCGTCACCGGCATTGATCACGTCATCTCCCGCACCGGCATCGATACGGTCATTGCCATCGCCTGCGGTCACGATGTCATTGCCTGCACCGGCATAGATCATGTTATTGCCATCGCCTGCGTCAATCAGGTCATCACCGAGATCGGCATAGATCTTGTCGGCCCCAGCACCGGCATAGACGGTATCATTGCCGTCGCCCGCATAGAGGCGGTTTGTGCCGTCGCCCGCGTCGATATAGTCGTCGCCCGCATCGCCATAGGCGAGATCATTTCCTGCACCGGCATAGACCACGTCATTGCCGATCCCTGCATAAAGCCGGTTATTGCCCTCGCCGCCATCGATCAGGTCATCACCGGCCTCGCCATAGAGCTGGTCGTTGCCCGTCTCGCCCAGAAGCGAATCCGTGCCCTCGCCGCCATAGAGCATGTCATTGCCAGCCCCGCCAAGCAGGCTGTCATCGCCGCTCATACCGTAGATCTTGTCATTGCCCGCACGCCCGTCGATGGTGTTGTCGGCCTCATTTCCATAGGCCTGATCGCGTCCTGCGCCGAGAACGGCATTCTCGATCTGGGCGCTGGCATCCAGCGTCAGGCTGCGTGCGCCGATCTTGCTGACGGCACCGCTGGCGAGGTCGAGTTTGATTATGCCGGTATAGGCGCTGAAATCGAGCGTGTCGGAACCGCCATCGAGATCGGTGATCGTGTGGCCGGTGCGCGCCCATCCCAGAACATCGGCATTGGTATAGCTATAGACCGTATCGAGCCCCGACCCGCTGCCGCCCGCACCGCCTGCAGTGCCGTCGAGAATGCCCGAAACAGGGGTGCTGGCCGAGACGCCTGCGAGGAAGGCCAGGGTCACGGTGCCGCCCGCGCCTGTGCCATAAGGGTCGAAGATCAGGTTCGAGCCGCCGGAGGTCGCGCTGAGATAGAGCAAACCGTCGGCCACGGCATCGCTGCCGGTATAGCCCACGGAATCAAGAAGTGCGGAGACATCGATCCGGTCGCCATCCGTGCCGGAGAAATCTGCGATCCGGTCGCCTGCATCCGTCACCGCGGTGTAGGAAAACACATCGGCACCGCTGCCACCCACCAGCGTGTCGCTGCCCGCGCCACCCACCAGCGTATCATTGCCCGCTCCGGCATAGATCGCGTCATTGCCCGCGCCGGTGATGATCAGGTTATCGGCCGTATTTCCGGTTACCGTGTCATTGCCCGAACCCGTGACCGCATTCTCGATGATGGTGCCGCGCGCGATGGACAGGTTTCCGGTCTTGCCCTCGATATCGGAATAGGTCTCTGCATTGAGGTCGATGCGCTGGTTGGCGCTGCGCGAGGAGAGGTTGATCGTGTCGGTGCCACCATTGTCATAGAGGCAGACCGCCCAGCCATCTTTCAGATCCATCCCCGTCTGGCTGAGCGAGGTGCTGTCGCCATAGACCGTATTGCCGGTATTGACCGTGGTCGAGCTGCCGTAAAGGGTCTGGATGGCCACGATATCGGCCAGCATCGGGGTGGCTACGAAAGCATAGCTGAAGGTGCTGTTGGGGTTTTCGAGCTGGTCGAAATAGGACATCACCGAGATCGCCCAGCTGTCATTGGCAAAGACCGCATCGGTGCCGAAATTGGCCGAGCCGTTATAGCTGCCCGCATGGCCCAGACCCAGCGCGTGGCCGATCTCGTGGATATAGGTCTGAAGGTAGTAATCGCCGTAATTCTGCCAGCTGTTATTGACGTTCACGACCGAGCTGAGGATCGTGTTGCCGCTGGTCGAGGAGGTGGCATAGGCGCCCGAGGCCGAGGTCTGGAAGGTGATGCTGGCCGTGCCTGTGGTTTGCACGAACGTCAGCCCCGTCACCTGTTCCCAGGCCTCGAGCGCCTCGAGCGCGGTCGTCTTGGCCAAGCCGGTGAGCTTGGTCAGGTTTACCGTCAGCTGGCCGCCTGTCGAGACACTGAAGCTGCGTTGCTGCGCCCCCACCGAGGTCCAGAAATCATTGGTCAGCTGTTTGGCGGCCTGATCAAGCGTATAGGTCGGCAGCGAGGCTGAGGTCATGGAGCTGCCGGTGCCGCTCTCGAGATTGGTCAGCCCGTGGCTGTCATATCCGGTTACGGCAGGATTGAGGGATTGGCAAAGGAGACACATCGGCTGGTCCTCACTGGCAGGGTCTGGCGATCTCGGGCGAATGTTCTGGCGGGATCTGGGTTGGAAAGGGTCGGGCTCCAGCAGGGGAGCCGATCATGATGATGCGGGACCAGTGATGGCCCTGTCAGGGATGGACCTCAGAGAGGCAAGTCGAAATTCTGCGTAAGATCCGCTGCGAAATCGCGCAGCAAATCATCGCCGATTTCGCGGTCCATGGCCGAGAGCCCGATCGTCGGGCCGGTTGCCCCATGGCCGGTTGCGTCTTCCCAGCTGAGAAAGCCGCTGATCACAGTGTTGTTGAAAGTGGTCGAGGAGTAACGCACGAGGATCTGCCCGCCGTCGAGCGGCGCGTCCTGCATGGGAACGGAAAGAACCTTCTCGCCTTTGGCAAGCTGGCTCAGGGCCGATCCCAGTGCCTCGCGGAAGACAGTCGGTAGCGCGGGATCGCTATAGAGAAGGATCGCTGCGCGGTCAGCGGATTCCTGCGGGGCACCGAGAAGACTGAAGGGCAGGGCGGCCAGCAGAGTGGTCGCAGTGGTGCCGATAAGGGTGGACGCAAGACGCATGGGACAGACTCCGCTCGAAAAGGGGCTGAGTTCTTCAGCTTTAGCGAGACCGTTCTGGCTCTGTAGGTTTATTGGCTTACGGAGCGTCAAAGGAAACTTGGCGGCGCAATTGTGGCTGAAACGGGGCGCATCCCGAAAACTGGAAAAGTTACGGGTGTTATGTTTTCCAGTGGATTGGGACGGAGCTATACGCGCGCCAAAGACCTGGTCAGCTCGGCTGTGCAAGCAGATACGAGCCCGTAGGACCAGAAAACCGGACTGCGGTTCCGGGCTTTCGGCTCTTGATGAAATTCATCATGGAACCAAAACGTTTTGCGGGAGATTATTGGATTTCTGCCCCTGAGCATGGGGCAAAACGCACCGTGTGACCTTGGCCGTCTGGCAGATTTCTTTTTCGGAGGAGAGAGGACTGGCTGTGGGAATGCCGGAACGGGTCAGGGAGCTGATGTGGCCGTGCGAAGGCGATGACAGTTGAAAAACGAGAGCCGGAAGGGGGACGCTGGGGCGCGACAGTTTGCTGATGAGGGAGCGAAGGCGCGGTCAAGCAGAACCTTGTCGCGTTCGAAGTGCTAGCGCCGAGCCTGAGGCTGGTCTGCACTTTCTGGAACCGACATATGTCTAAGCTTGGGACGCCGCGAAGATATCCCGCAAAGCGCAACCCGTCTAAAGGGACGCGGCTTCGGTCGCATTCATGTCAAATGAAACATGCCGCGAGCTCGAGGGGATCCATGGAGGGGGGCTATGCGCAACTGACCGGCGCCTGCGCGTGTCTGCCAGCGCCTTCCCTGAAGCCATTTCGCTGCGCCAGTCACTCGGTTCTCTTCTCGCCACGGTCCGTGCCGGTCCTGACACCAGCCGCCAGTCCCATTAGCTGCTCGGCGGCCAAGGCGATCATCTTGCGCAAGGTTGAGGCGCAGGGCGACCTTATCAGGGTATCCGATGATCACACGGAACTACACCATTGGCTGGGACACGGTCGCCTAGCCTGACGCGCCGCGCAAGCTAACAGGCCCAAGTCAAACGGCGCTGGTCCGATTGGCTGGTATCGGGTGTCACCCTGTCAGCCATTTGAAATGTAAGCCCGTGAGAGATGGCAGGGCATGGGCAATAGGGCGGATGCGGCTCGTTCTGCCCTATTGCCTATGCCCCGTAAGTGCGTGGCATGGGGGTGATGCTGCGGAAGACTGAAACGTTTGAAAAGACGATGGTCAAAAAAGCTCGCATCACATGTGGCCAAAGACCCGGAAAGGCGAACCGTGCCAAACTCTGGCGGTCGTGTGAAAGAACCGCTGGGCGCCTCACGGCGCGCTAGCTACGGGACGAAAGGCGCTGAAGGGTGAAGCCGTTATCGCCCTTGCCAAGCGCACGCCTTGGTATGCGTATCGAGAAAAGGTCTCAGCAAGGAAACAGCAAGCACGTCTAGCACTTCGGCTTTCGATGTGTCGGATATTGAGCCAACTCTGTTTTCATTAAAATTATACAATGAAAACAGAGATAAATGGCGGAGAGACAGGGATTCGAACCCTGGGTAGGCTTTCACCCACAACGGTTTTCGAGACCGCCCCGTTCGACCGCTCCGGCACCTCTCCGCACTGGATCATCTTTCGATCGGGTAGCGGGGATGTACCCAGAAGCCGGAGGGAGCGCAACAGCTTTTTTCAGCTTTTTCCAAATTTTTTTCCGGCGTTCAGAAAATGCCGTTCGTGATCAAGCAAGAGGCTGAAATAGCATCTGAACGAATGAGTTCACTTCTGGATGTCTAAGAAAATACTTATATATTTCCTTACCTTGCGTAATCTTCGGGAACCATTCACGCTCACGTGTTGCGCCGTTTCTTGTGAACGCGACCCCTCTCGCAATTCTGGACAGCAGGTATATGTGAGGCGGGTGAGCTTGAGAGGGACAGCCCTCAGGATAACAATAAAGGAGAGTTACGATGAAAACTCTGGTTCTGGTTTCGACCGCACTTATCGCAGGCGCCGGCGCAGCAATGGCTGGTGGCTATTCGCAACCCGTCGTGGAAGCAGCTCCGGTTGCAGCCCCCGCTCCGGTCGTTGTGCCGGCAGCAAACTGGACCGGCTTCTATGCTGGTGCACAAGTTGGCTACAACAACATGGAAGGCGACTTCTCGGATGACCGTGGCGGTTCGCTCGGCGTTCAAGCTGGCTACAAATACGACCTCGGCAAATATGTCGTTGGTGGCGAAGTCGACTATTCCGCGCTCGACGCGAACACCTATGACAACATGGGCCATATCAAAGCCCTCGCCGGTGTGAAAAATGGCCAGTGGCTGTACTACGGCACCCTGGGTGGCGCCTATTACGACGCAGACGACAATTCCGACTGGGCACCGTCCATCAGCGCAGGCGTCGACTACATGTATAACGACAACTGGGTTGTGGGTGGCGAAGTCTCCTACGCCGATACCGACGATTTCGACGGTACCGATCAAGACTTCAACAACACCACGGTTGCTCTGAAAGCATCCTACAAGTTCTGATTTTTTCCGGAAATCGGACTTGGGAGGCGCGCCATAGGCGCGCCTTTTCTCTTGCGGTGAGGTAATTAGCGGTCGGGAGGCAGAATTCCCAAGCCGCGCAGGTAGATCCCCACGCCGCTTTCCAAGAGATCTTCGGGGCTGTAGGGGCTTGAAGAGCCAGCGGGCGGACGGGCATGCAGCTCGATAACGCCGTGTGACATTGCTGCGATATGGGCCGAGACCATTGCAACCGGTGGGCGGCGCTCGGCAGGGATATGCGCCAAAAGGGCTTCAGTTGCCTGATCCATTACCTGACGCGCCTTCAGCGCCACTTGCCCCACGACATCGGAGGTTTGCGGCGAGAGCCCGCTTTCGAACATTGCCATATAATGGCCGGGGTAGCGCTTGGCGAAAGCCAGATAGGCGCGGCCGACCGCGCTGAAGGCGGTCAGCGCCGATGGTTTGCCGCGATTCCAAGCATGTTCCAGTAGATCCCCGAAAATCAGGAACCCCTGACGGGCGCATTCGGTGATCAGATCCTCGCGTCCGGCGAAATGGCGATAGACGGCGGCAGGTGTCACACCTGCGGTCTTTGCCGCCTCCGAAAGCGTAAAGCCCGTGGGGCCTTTTTCCTCGATCAGGCGTAGGGCCGCCTCCACCAGTGCTCGGCGCAGATCGCCGTGATGATAGCCTTGTTTAGACATTCAGGATGTCGAGCCCGCCGCAAATTGTTGGATCGATCCCGCCTATAGCATCGCGATCCTTGCCGGGATAGCTGATCGCGTTGAGAATCGTCTGGATCGCGGCGATACGCGCGCGTTTCTTGTCGTCGGAGCGGATGATCGTCCAGGGCGCATGCAGATTGTCCGAGCGTGTCAGGGTTTCGGTGATCGCTTGGCTATAGGCCTCCCATTTACGCAGGCCCTCGACATCGATCCAGCTCAGTTTCCACTGTTTCAGCGGGTCTTTCTCGCGGTCGAGGAACCGGCGCAGCTGCTCGGCGCGGTCCACGTTGAGCCAGAGCTTCACAAGGATGATCCCGTCATCGACGAGCATCTTCTCGAATTCGGGAAGCTGGTAGAAGAAATGTTCGCGCTGTGCCTGTGTGCAGAAATCGAAAACCTTCTCGACAACGCCACGGTTATACCAGCTGCGGTCGAAAAGCGCGATCTCGCCCTTGGCGGGAATGCGCTCGACATAGCGCTGGAAATACCATTGCGAGGCCTCGCGGTCATTGGCTTTGGGCAGCGCCACCACATAGGCCGAGCGCGGGTTGAGGTTTTCCTGAACCCGTTTGATCGTGCTGCCTTTTCCGGCGGCATCGCGGCCCTCGAAAAGCACCATCATCCGCTTACCCGAGGCTTTCAGCCCGTAATGCATTTTCACGAGCTCGATCTGCAGCGCCTGCATATGCCTGTCATAGTCCTTGCCCTTCATCGCCACCCGATAGGGGTAGGAGGGGCTGAGCATATTCTTGGGGCCACACCTCCGTATCGCGTCACGGATCTCCTGCGGTGCGCCATTCTCGAGATAATCGGTAATCTGGCCGATAAAGGGCACTGGCTGCGTTCCGGGCTGCGGGATCTCGCTCATGGGCTCTCCTCTGGGTTACCCTACTATGCAAAAGCGGCGCAGACGGAGCAAGAGGCCGCAAAGAAGATCTTGAAAACTCGAGGTTTTCCTGACCCACGTAGCAGCGGGTCAATTTTCGAGCCGCTTGATGGCCTCTAGCACATCAGGCACGCGGGTCTGCTCGATCATATGGCCTGCACCTTTGAGCACAGTCAGACGCGCATGGGGCAGGGCACGGGCCGTGGGGCGCGAATGGATCTCTAGCCCCACGGTGGTGTCCTGATCGCCATGCAACAGCTCGACCGGCACGCTCACCTTGCCATAATCGGGGACCATCTGCGCAATCTCGGCCTTCAGATGCGCCCG
Source organism: Thioclava sp. GXIMD2076 (assembly GCF_037949795.1). NCBI lineage: Bacteria > Pseudomonadati > Pseudomonadota > Alphaproteobacteria > Rhodobacterales > Paracoccaceae > Thioclava > Thioclava sp. GXIMD2076. The sequence goes on along the minus strand of NZ_CP149932.1, from coordinate 2,616,966 downwards.
CTGGCGTGCATTGGCCCGCATCGTGACGCGGCGCAGGGTCATATCGGGGCCGAAATGCGCGATATAGCCGTCGGGCATCGCTTCGGGCTCGAAGACCTCTTCGACTGCGGATGTCACAGCGCTCTCGGGGGCCCAAGCGGTGATCAGCGGCACGGCAAGCGTCTGGCCCAATGGCGGCGCTGTCAGCTTGTAAAGCCATGGCAGATCGCCCTCCCATGTCTGGGACGCCGCTGACAGAAGCACCAGAGAGCTGAGGCTGTCGGGCGCTTGCGTGGCCCATGCCAGCGCCACTGCCCCGCCATAGGAATGGCCCAGAACCATCGGGGTCTTCGCGCCCAGTTGGTCCACTGCCTGTCGCAGCACGGCGGCTTGCTGGAAAATGCTGTCATCTTCCATCGGCTGCGAATAACCGAAACCGGGGCGGTCGACGATGAAGAGCCGGTGGTCCTCGACAAGCGCGGGGGCCAGCCGGAAGGTCATGTCGCGCAGGCTGCCCGATGCGCCGTGGATCAGCACGATCTGGGGCGCATCTTCCGGACCTTCGACCTTCACATGCACGATCTGGCCGGCATGCGGGCCATCCGCCAGCGTCACCATTGTGCCGGTAGGCGGATAGCGGGCCTCTGCGCGCGCCTCGCGATGTTCAGCCTTCAGCACGGTGCAGCCCGACACCACCCCCGCGCAAAGCGCCAGTAAAAGCGGATATTTAAGCGCCGATATCGCGAAGGTCATAAGGGGTATCCTGATAAATCTGGTTGATCCAGTTGCCGTAAAGAAGATGGGCATGGCTGCGCCAACGATTTTTAGGCATCCGGCTGGGGTCGTTCTCAGGATAATAATTCACGGGAAGGGCAACCGGTTTCCCCGATGCCAGATCACGATCATATTCTTCTTTCAGCGTGGTGCTGTCATATTCGAAGTGGTTGAACACATAGAGTGCGCGCGAAGCGCTGTCCTCGACAAGACAAGGGCCGGTTTCATGGCTGTCGAGCAGCATCTTGAGCCCCGCGGCCTCCATCTCGGATCGGCGCATCTCGGTCCAGCGCGAGACGGGCACCAGACAGTCATCGGAAAATCCGCGCAGGAATACCGAGGTCGGGTCACAATTGTCGTGGCGGTAGAGGCCGAACTGTTTCTTGGGCAGGATATGTTTGGGAACAGCGTTGTTGTGATAGGCCATCGCCATGCCGCCCCAGCAGACGCCGAAGGTGGAAAACACATGGGTCCGCGCCCAGTCGAAGACGCGGCGGAGCTCGTCCCAATAGGTGACCTCCTCGAAGGGCAGATGTTCTATCGGGGCACCGGTGATCAACAGCCCGTCAAAGCGCTCGTCCGCGGCCTCGACCTCGGCGAAGGGGCGGTAGAAGGCCTCCATATGTTCGGCCGCCGTATTCTTGGTCTGGTGCTCGCTCATACGGATCAGCTGGAAATCGATCTGCAGGGGCGTCGCACCGATCAGACGCGCGAACTGGTTCTCGGTCTGGATCTTCTTCGGCATCAGGTTCAGGAGCCCGATCCGCAGGGGCCGGATGTCCTGCGTCGCTGCACGCCCCGGGCTCATCACCATGACGCCTTCCTTCGACAGGATGTCAAAGGCGGGAAGCGTTTCGGGGAGGGTGATGGGCATTGGTCTAATCCTGAAAAGGGGTATTGGCGGGATTTAGCAGATAGGTGCTAACAGGTTATTTGGGAAGGGCGGAGGCGATCAGCTGCGTGAAGTCCTGTTCATCGCGCACGGTTGCCACCTGTTCGGCCTTCAGCGTGATGCCCCAGTTCCGCGCCATCGCGTCGTAGCGCGGCTGACGGTGTTCGAGCGCCTGACGGTAGGTCCAGCGGACAAAATCATCAGGGTTCACCTCGTCTTCCTTGAGGCCGCGCTCCACACGGTATTCCACCCATTTCCGTTCGAGGAACTGGGGTTGGTAATACATGGGCTTGGGGGCACGATCAAAACGGCGCACCAGCTCGTCGGTATGGGCGTCAGAGCCCTCGATCCAGACCATCAGATTGTGGGTGGAAAGCTCCGACAGGATCGGGTCCTTTGGATCCTCGGGGTTGACCACCTCGCAGATCGAACCACCGGAATCACAGATGAAATTCGGGATGTTATAGATGTTACGGGCGCGACGAATGAAATGGGTCGTGTCCAGCAGGGCCGCCGTCTCGGCGCGCATATGCTGGTTCTGGCGCAGCATGTATTCCTCGAAGGGCAGACCACCCTTTTGCGGCGATCCGGGTTTGCCCAGATAGGTCGAGAGGGGCGCCAGATTGTCGAATGTGATGTTGGAGGCGATATAGACCGCATCCTGCAACAGCAGTTCACGCAGGAACGGGACCTTCATCGCCTCGCTTTTGAAGTTGTCGGCGATATACTCGCCCATATAGCGGGTGCCGATCCGGTAATCGACGGAGTAATGGAACCAGCCGCCCGCCGCGCGGAGCATCGACGAAAGATAGGTCTTGCCCAGACCCGACATGGCAAACAGCAGAACCTGCTTGTTCTTTGTCGAAAGCCACTCGGCCTGTGTTTTGTAGATCGGTGATCTGTAACTCATCGGCATGCCCACCCCGTCTGCATTTGGTTGCAGCTTTATCGGGTTATGGGGCGAAGGTCACGGGTGTTTTGCGCTCAGAAACGGTAGCTGATCCGCATCCCCGCACCCCAGCCGGAATTGTCATCGAACCCGGCGATGCGTGTGTCGGCGCCGCCAATCTCGACATAGCGCAGTGCAAAGCTGCTCGACACGGCCTCATGGGTCCAGGTCGCGGCAAGCGTGAGGCTTCGATAGCCATCGGTCGGACCGAGATTGCCCACGATATTACCGCTCGAGGGTTCATAGGTCGCGATCACCGCGCCCGACCAGCTTTCGGTGAAACGATGCCCGAGACCGAGCGAATAGGTCACCGTATCCTCGATCGGATCAACGAGATTGCTACCGTCGCTGCTGAAGGCGGTGGCGCGGTAGAGGCCGGGAGCCACCGAGAACGCACTCCAGTCGGTCCAGCGGATGGTGCCGAAGAGAAGCGTGTCGGGGGCGATACCGGTTTGCGCTTCCAGGAGCACCGATTGCGGGATCTCGCTCGTCCAGCTCGTGGTGGCGGTCTGGCTGCCATAGGGCGTGCTATAGGTTTCCCGCCCGTCGAAGTCATGCGTGATCGAGGAGAGATAGGTGAGCGCCACGCGCGCGCCGATCTCGGGCTTTTCCCAAGCCACCCCAAGGATATACCCCATATCCGTCTCGCGCGAGGCGTCCACATCATAGCCGAGGGTGACGCCCGGCAGGCTGGGCGGGGCAAGGTTCAGACTGGCGATCCCTGTCATCTGTTCCACGAGAATACCTGCGAGGGTGGAGATGGCAGGGGTCAGGCGGTAACGCAGAACGCCGGTCAGAGCGCTGCTATCCAGAGTTGCGGAGGAGCCCTCGAGAATATAGCCGGAGCCGGTCCGCGGATAGGAGACATCGGCCCCGTAGGGATGATCGAAGCTGATCATCAGATCCGTTCTGTCCCCCAGAAGCAGCTTGGCGCCCAACGTCCAGAGACCGAAATCCGTCGTCATATCTCCCGATCCTGTGCCCGCCAGCGGCCCGAAGGCCGGAGAAAGCCGCCCCGAGACATCAGGCCGGAAGCCGCCCAGCTCGAATTGCACGACACGCCCCTGTTCGAAGAGGAGGCCGGTCGAAAAGGCAGTTCGCTCGATGCCGCCTGCAAATACCGGCGCGGTCGAAAGAGCGCAGAGGGCACAAGTCGTCATCAGCGTGAGCGGTGCAAGCATAGCAAAGGTCCATCAAGGGAAATATCAAAGAAATCGGACGTGTGAGGCTACGTCTGGCGCAACTCGCCCCCTAGGTGTGTTTGCGCTATAAGTCACCAGAAATTATGAAAGATCGTGAATCCGATCAACCATATGGCAGAAAGCGCACAGGCGATGATAGCTGCGGCCCAGACCGTATATCGCGGGGCCGGTATCTCCGGCAGGTTCATTTTGCTCGACATTTCCGGTCCCTTTTTTCGAGAGTTCGGATGGCATTAAGCACGCGTTAGGTGAATTTGTGCTTAACAGAGACTATGAACAGGATATCGGTTACAGAATCGCGCTTGGATGCCGAAGGGTGGAATGCCGCTCTGCAGGCATTCAATGCTGCATATCCACCTGCCTATCAGCAATTCGGTGCCTATGGCGAGATTGCGCGGGCGGGGGGGCGGCGTGTGGCCCGTTTGGTGCTTTCGCTGAAGGAAGAGCGCATCGCGCTGGCGCAGGTGATCGGACGGCGCGGTCTGTGGTGGCTCGGGCGTGGGCCTGTCTTTGCCAAGGGGGTTTCCGAGGCGGATCGGGCACGGGCTTTGCGGGCACTCGCACGGCGTTTTGCGCCGGGTCTGTTTATCGCAACGCCCGAGGCACCGGTTGCTGGGCGTGGCCTGATCCCCATCGTCACCGCGCGCCATCAGGCGCTCTGGGCCTTGGGCCCGGATGTGGCCAATCTGCGGTCTTCTCTGGACGGAAAATGGCGCAACCGCTTGGCTTCGGCCGAACGAAAGGGGATGCGGATCACGCTGGAGGAAGATCCGGCTTGGCTTCTGGATGCCGAGCATCAGCAAAGAAAAAAACGTGGTTACAAGGCCTTGCCGCGTGACTTTACCACCGCATGGGAGATGGCGATGCCCGGATCGGTGCTCTCTCTTGGGGTGCAATCCGATGCGGGAGAGCGGCTGGCAGGGGTTGTCATGATGTGCCATGGGCGCTCGGCGACCTATCAACTGGGCTGGTCCGGTGAGGAAGGGCGCAAGACGGGGGCGCATAACTTCCTGCTCTGGCAGGTCTCGATCGCGCTTAGGGCGCAGGGTATTCGTTATATCGATCTGGGCGATATCAATTCCGAAGAGGGCGCCGGGCTGATGCGTTTCAAGCTTGGCACAGGCGCGAGTGTGCATCGCCTCGGGGCAACCATGCTGGTGCTGCCGATCTAGGCACCTCCGCCTGAGCGTCTTCGGGCAAAGAAAAATCCGGAGCATTCCCATGCTCCGGATCGGGGTTCTGTCACCAAAGGCCCGCAATCAGCCGATGCGGTAATTCGGGCTTTCACGGGTGATCTGCACGTCGTGCACATGGCTTTCCTTCAGGCCCGCGCCGGTGATACGGACAAATTCGCAGCCCTTGCGCATATCCTGGATCGTGGCCGAACCGGTATAGCCCATAGCCGCGCGCAGACCGCCCACCATCTGGTGGATCACGGCACCGGCTGCCCCTTTATAGGGAACCTGACCCTCGATCCCTTCAGGCACGAGCTTGTCGGATGCGGCATCCTTCTGGAAGTAACGGTCGGCCGAGCCGCGTGCCATCGCACCCAGTGACCCCATCCCACGATAGGACTTGTAGGAGCGGCCCTGATAGAGGATGACCTCGCCCGGAGATTCATCGGTCCCGGCAATCGCCGAGCCGACCATGGCACAGCTGGCACCTGCCGCGATGGCTTTGGCGAAATCGCCCGACATCTTGATGCCGCCATCGGCGATGATCGGGGTATCACCTGCGCCGGCCACACAATCCATGATCGCGGTCAACTGCGGAACACCAACACCCGCCACAATACGGGTGGTGCAGATAGAGCCCGGACCGATGCCGACCTTCACAGCATCCGCGCCCGCATCGATCAGCGCCTTGGTAGCGGCCGCCGTTGCCACATTGCCTGCAACAACCTGCACATCCGAACGGTAGGCCTTGATCGCCTCGACAGCCTTGGCAACACCCGCAGAGTGGCCATGCGCGGTATCGATCACGATCAGATCGCACCCCGCATCCACAAGCGCGGTCGAACGTTCATAGCCTGCATCGCCGACGGTCGAGGCCGCAGCCACGCGCAGGCGACCTTTCTCGTCCTTGCAGGCGAGCGGGTTCAGAACAGCCTTCTCGCTATCCTTCAGCGTGAGAAGACCCGTCAGATGGCCATTGGCATCGGTCACCAGAAGCTTCTCGATCCGGCGCTCTTTCATCAGCTTGCGGGCCTCGTCGCGGTCGGCGGGCTCTTGCAGGATGGCGAGATTATCGCGGGTCATCATCGCCGAGACGGGCGTTTTGGCATCCGAGGCAAAGCGCATGTCGCGATTGGTCACGATGCCGACCACGCGGTTGTTCTCGTCCACCACGGGGAAGCCCGAGACATTGTAGCGGGTCACCAGATCCTGTGCATCGGCCAGCGTCTGGTCGGCGCGCAGGGTGATCGGGTTGTAGACGATGCCGGATTCGAACCGCTTCACACGGCTGACTTCCTCGGCTTGCTGGTCCACCGACAGGTTGCGGTGGATTACGCCCATTCCGCCAGCCTGAGCCATGGCGATCGCCATGCGGCTTTCGGTCACGGTATCCATGGCCGAGGAGAGAAGAGGGATATTCAGGCGGATCGATTTGGTAACGAAGGTCGAAACATCGGCCGTCGAGGGCAGCACACTGGATGCTGCTGGAACTAGAAGGACATCGTCGAAGGTAAGCGCCTCGCGAATCTGCATAACCGGGTCTCCGTGGCAGGGTTCGTTTGACGCTTCCTCCTTTCACCACTTCACAGGAAAAGCAACCCCATGAACGTAATGATTCGTGCATAGGGGCTGTGCATCCCGAGAAAAGGGCAATGGGTCGGGGTGTGGGGCTCACGCAACGTCGGGAGTTTGATTGCCACAAGGCACTGGCTAAATCGTGAACAACACTGGCAAAGTCACCGATCTTTGCGTAGCGATAGGAAAAAGGAAGAGGTTCCCATGACCCCGGCAGCCCGGGTCGCAGCAGCGATCGAGATTTTGGATTTGGTTCTGTCGGGCAATCCGGCGGAGCGGTGCCTGACGACATGGGCACGCAATAACCGCTTTGCAGGCTCGAAAGACCGTGCAGCGATCCGCGACCATGTGTTCGATGCGCTGCGTTGCCGCGAGAGTTTTGCCCGTCTGGGCGGGAGCGCGGGCGGACGGGGTCTGATGATCGGGGCCTGCCGCGCCGAGGGGCGGGATCTGGCCGAGGTGTTTTCCGGCATCGGGCATGCGCCTACGCCGCTCTCGCCCGAGGAAGAACAGGCGCTGCTGGGGCCGGTTCCCGAGGGGGTGGAGCTGCTTGACTGGCCCGAATGGCTGGTTCCCCGGCTCAAGGACGATCTGGGCGCGGATTTCGGGCCGGTCAGTCTGGCGCAGCGCGAACGCGCGCCAGTGTTCTTACGGGTCAATCTGGCGAAATGCACGCGCGAGGATGCACAAGCCCAGCTGCGCTGCGATGATATCGATGCCGAGCCGCATCCGGCGGCGCTGAGTGCGCTGAAGGTGACGCGGGGCGCGCGCAAGCTGCGCAATGCCCGTGCCTATCAGGAAGGTTCGGTCGAGCTGCAAGATCTTGCCTCGCAGATCGCCATAGAGGCGCTGCCGCTCGAGGGCGTCTCGCGCGTGCTCGATTACTGCGCGGGCGGTGGCGGCAAGGCGCTGGCGCTTGCGGCGCATGCACCGCATCTGAAGATCGACGCGCATGATATCGATGCGGGACGGATGAAGGATCTGCCGGTCCGTGCCGGGCGCGCGGGCGCGCGGATCAATGTGCTCCTGCCCGAGACCGTGGCGGGAGAGTGGGATATGGTGCTGATCGACGCGCCCTGTTCGGGATCGGGCACCTGGCGGCGGACACCCGATGCGAAATGGGCACTGACGCCCGCCCGCCTCGATGAGCTGGTGCGTCTTCAGGACCGGATCCTGCGCGAGGCTCAGGCCTATGTCGGGCCGGGCGGATATCTCGTCTACATGACCTGTTCGCTGCTTAAATGCGAGAATGACCAGCAGGCTCAGAAAGTTTCGGTTAACCCTGAATGGGAATGGATTGACCATCGCCAGCTGACCACTCAGGATGGCTCGGACGGGTTTTTCTATTCGATATTCAAGCGTGTGGCCGAATGATCTGTGGTCGCTGGCCTCGTATATATCCGCCGCAGGAGACACAATTAGAGGTTGTGCTTTGATGCCTGTTAATTTGCCCTTAACTGATTTGATGCTTCATGCCTGAGAACAAAGACAAAAACGAGGTTCATAAGGTGGCGCATCCCGATCAGCCCGTGGAGAACATTGGCAGAAATGCCGGTGTTGCGAGCTCTGGTGCCGTATATCTGCTGATGGCGGCGCTGGGGGCGATCGTGGCGGGGCTGGTGGTGCAGGACCGGATCGTGATGATCGCGCTGTTTGCGGTGGCCACAACTTTTGTGGCGATCTCGGTCGGAATGAAGCTGACCCAGGTCTGGGCGCGCAGGCAGCGGCGACAGATGCATCTGCAGATCGCGAATTTCGTGGCGCAGGATGCCTCGCCCTCCTTCACGACCGATGCGGAAGGAGAGATCGGCTATCAGAACCGCGCGGCGCTGGAACGGTTCGGCTCGCGCGGGCAGCAAAGCCTGACCCATACATTGGGCGAGCTGTTTGCCAATCCCGGATCGGTGCTGAACCGGTTGCAGGCAAAGGCTACGGCTCTGGGCGCTGCGCGCGAGGATCTGGTAACCCGTCGCGGCCATGTGCGGTTGTCGGTGCATCAGATCGGCGATGGTGATTTCCTCTGGCGGCTGGAAGATATGGCCGAGCGCCCCTCTGGCGGGCGCGGGGCCGAGACCATCAGCCTGCCGATGCTGACCGCGTCTAAAAACGGCACGATCCTGTTTATGAATGAGGCACTGCGCCGCCTAACGGGCGAACGGTATCGCACGCTCGACCGTATTTTCAATGACCTGCCTCTGCGTTCGGGCGAAGAGCACGAGATCGGAACGCCGAACGGCCCGATCCGCTGCCTTGTGTCCGAGATCGAGGCTCGCGCGGGTCGGCGCGAGATCTATCTGCTCCCTGTGTCGGAAAACCGGCCGATCCCGCATGATCCGGCCTCGTTCGAGGCGCTTCCCGTGGCGCTTTTGCGTGTGGACGGGCAGGGGCGCATCATTGCTTCCAACCGCGCCAGCCGGGCGCTCCTAGGGCTTTTGCCGCCCAATCCGACGATGGTCGATATGTTCGAGGGATTGGGGCGGCCGGTGAATGACTGGGTCGTCGATGCGCTGGCAGGACGTGCCGAACATCGCCCTGAAGTGCTCCGGACCCGTCACGGCGATAAGGAGACCTATCTTCAGATCACGCTCAGCCGTGTGGTCGAGGAGGGGCGTCCCGGATTGGTTGCGGTTCTTTCGGATGCGACGCAGCTGAAAACGCTGGAGGCGCAATTCGTCCAGAGCCAGAAGATGCAGGCTATCGGCCAGCTGGCTGGCGGTGTTGCGCATGATTTCAACAACCTGCTGACGGCGATTTCGGGCCATTGCGATCTGCTGATGCTGCGCCACGATAAGGGCGATCCCGATTTTGCCGATCTCGACCAGATCTCGCAGAATGCCAACCGTGCGGCGTCGCTGGTCGGACAGCTGCTGGCCTTCTCGCGCAAGCAGACCTTGAAACCGCAGGTGCTGGATCTGCGCGATACGCTCTCCGATCTGACCCATCTGCTAAATCGCCTCGTTGGGGAGAAGGTCTTGCTGTCGCTCCAGCACCCCCTCGATCTGCGCCAGATCAGGGCCGATAAACGCCAGCTCGAACAGGTTCTTATGAACCTCGTGGTGAATTCGCGCGATGCCATGCCGGAAGGCGGAGAGATCCGGATCGAGACGGAGAACCTCTATCTCAAGGAAGATTTCAAACGCGATCGAGTCTCGGTACCCAAAGGCGATTACGTCTCCGTCAAGGTGATCGACGAGGGTATGGGGATTGCGCCCGACAAGCTGATCAAGATTTTCGAACCCTTCTACACGACCAAGCGCACGGGCGAGGGCACCGGCTTGGGGCTTTCGACGGCCTACGGGATCATCAAGCAGACGGGGGGCTATATCTTCTGCGACTCGGTGCTCGGCTCGGGCACCTGTTTCACGATCCTGCTTCCCGCGCATGACAAGACACAGGCCGATGAGGAGGATGTTGCCAAGCCGATCGTCACGCAGGAACTGGCGCAGAATGACCGCACGGCCACTGTATTGCTGGTCGAGGACGAGGCCCCGGTGCGGGCTTTTGCGTCGCGCGCGCTCAAATTGCGCGGCTATACCGTTTTCGAAGCCGAGAATGCCGAAGAAGCGCTGGAAATCCTCGAGGACGAGGGGCTGACAGTGGATATTTTCGTGACCGACGTCATCATGCCGGGAATGGATGGGCCGACATGGGTGGTCGAGGCGCTCAAGAAGCGTCCCGGTACGGCGGTTGTCTTCATGTCGGGCTATGCCGAGGATGTTTTCCTCGATGGCAAACCGCCGATCAAGGGCTCGGCCTTCCTGCCCAAGCCTTTCTCGCTCAGCGAACTCACGGCGACGGTGCAGAATCAGCTTGGCTGAGGCTGAGCCATTTCCTCATAGAGGTGGAAATCATCTGCCATGAATGCAACCAAGCGCGCCTCGACGGGCGCGCTCAGATCCGTGTTGACCATAGGCGGCACATTGATCCGTGGCAGCGATATCTCGAACATCAACCGGTCTTCGAGAAAATGTACGAAATCCTGAATGTTTTCGTAGCGGTAGAGTCGATCCACAAGCAGTTTGCCTTGACCGTCGGTCAGATAATGGGCCTGAGTTTTGAGTTGCGCATAAGCCGGAAGAGAACCTGTCATGAAATCCAGGGTAAAGGTCTCGAAGCTTTTCCCCTGAAGGGGGTTCTCGGGTAGATCGAAGCTATCCCGCAGCAGGAAACGATACCATGAGCGCAACCACTCCACGGGATGCCGGATCAGGGCGACGGTTGTGAAAGGGGTGTCGGAATTCTCTGTCAGATAGGGCTTGAGATGGTTGTGGAAATCGAGCGCCGTCATATGCTTGAGAGGAACCGGACGCTGCATCGAAACAGAGGCGAGGGGTTCCAGCGCGGTTTCGATCGCTGTCGATCCGGCCTTTGGTGTCGCAAGAAAAACCAGCTTTTGGTCCCAGAATATGAGCATTGTCCGCCTAAAATTTTATCGATCCTGTGCATCTGCCGCGATGCAATTGGCATATAAACTATTGATTAACCAAACGGGCGCAAGGTTTATGAAGCCGATGGCTTGAATTGTTCTTGTTTTGGTCCCAAATTCGGCTTAACGAACATTACTAGAACATTCACCATGTCCGGGCAATTGTGATCCGGCGTGCACTGTGAAATAAGGAGATGATCCTAATGGTAACGGCGGGCCTTTTCGATATGGCGGACAAGATGAAAGCAGATAAGCAGAAAGCACTGGAATCGGCGCTTTCGCAGATTGAGCGACAATTTGGCAAAGGCTCGATCATGAAGCTTGGCGAAGGCGCCAAGATCGATATTGAATCGACCTCGACAGGCTCTCTGGGGCTGGATATCGCACTGGGTATCGGTGGGTTGCCGAAGGGCCGGATCGTCGAGATCTACGGGCCCGAAAGCTCGGGCAAGACCACGCTAACGCTTCACACGGTCGCGGAAGAACAGAAGAAGGGCGGGGTCTGTGCCTTCGTCGACGCCGAACATGCGCTGGATCCGTCCTATGCACGCAAGCTGGGCGTTAATCTTGATGAACTACTGATCTCGCAGCCCGATACCGGCGAGCAGGCGCTTGAAATCGTCGATACGCTCGTGCGCTCGGGCGCGGTGAGCCTTGTTGTGGTCGATTCTGTCGCGGCACTGACGCCGAAAGCCGAGATCGAGGGCGACATGGGCGATGCGACGGTCGGTGCGCAGGCACGCCTGATGAGCCAGGCCATGCGCAAGCTGACCGCATCGATCGGCCGTTCCAACTGCATGGTCATCTTCATCAACCAGATCCGTATGAAGATCGGCGTCATGTTCGGTAACCCCGAAACCACATCGGGTGGTAACGCGTTGAAATTTTACGCCTCCGTGCGTCTGGATATCCGCCGTACCGGCGCGGTGAAGGACCGTGACGAGGTGGTGGGGAACGCGACCCGCGTGAAGGTGGTCAAGAACAAGGTGGCGCCGCCCTTCAAACAGGTCGAATTCGACATCATGTATGGCGAAGGCATCTCCAAGGTTGGCGAGTTGATCGACCTTGGCGTAAAGGCCGGTGTCGTCGAGAAATCGGGCGCGTGGTATTCCTACGGAGATGAGCGGATCGGGCAGGGGCGCGAGAACGCCAAGCAGTTCATGCGTGATCATCCCGATGTTGCGGATGCGATCGAAGCGAAGATCCGTTCGAGCCATGGTTTGAACCTCGATTCCGACGATAAGGATGATGCGCTGACAGAAGAGGAATAAGCCTCTTTTGTAAGCGTAGTAAGAAAACCGGACCGTCATGGCCCGGTTTTTTATTGCTTGGCAGATTAAGCTGACTAAAGTCAGATATAATGTAAAACATAGGTCAGGTATTATGCGGGATGTCGAAAGAGGCGTGGATCGCCTGCGGCGCTTCAACAGGGTGGTGACGCTGGAACTCGGAGCGCTGGATGCGAGCTTTCTGGGGCGCGGGCGGCCGCTTCTGGAGGCGCGGGTGCTGCATTCGGTAGGATCGGGAGTTTCCGATGTCGGTGAACTGCGTGAGCGGTTGAATCTCGATTCCGGCCTGATGAGCCGGCTTTTGCGCAAGCTCGAGGCCGAGGAGCTGATCGTTCTCTCGCCCGATCCGAAAGACGGCCGCCGCAAGCGCATTTTGCGCACGCGTAAAGGGGAGCGGGAATTCGAGGCTTATGAGGCCCTATCCGATCAGGCGGCGCAGGCCGTGCTTGCGCGGGTGAAAGATCGCGACGCGTTCCTGAAGGCTGTGGATCTTGTCGCCTCGGTGATCGGAAGCGAGCGGATCGAAATTATCGAGGTCGATCCCGATGATGCCCGCGCGATCGCCTGTGTGAACGCCTATGTGGCCGAGCTGTCACGTCGTTTTGGCGAGGACTTCGACCGCGCGCGCTCCGGCGAGCCCGAGGCCTATGCTATGCGCCCGCCGCGTGGGACCTTCCTTCTTGCCCTTTCCGAAGGGGTGGCGATGGGATGTGTCGCGCTCAAGGATATGGGGGAACGTGCTGAAATCAAACGGCTCTGGGTCGATCCCTCGGCGCGTGGGATGCGGCTCGCTCAGCGTTTGATGCGCGAGGCCGAGACACGCGCCTATGCTTTGGGGCATCGGGAACTGGTGCTCGATACTTCGGCAAAACTTCCCGAGGCACGGGCTTTCTATCTTAAAACCGGCTGGTCCGAGATCGAGCGCTATAACGATAACCCCTATGCCGATTATTTCTTCCGCAAGGAATTATAGACCACAACAGCCCGATCTCGCCGCGCTTTGCTGGACAGCCAGCCCGCGCGGCGCTAAACGGGTGAAAATCCCCAAAAAGGGCGCATGATATGGTCTCTCTGAACGAAATCCGGTCCACCTACCTCAACTTCTTCGAGCGGAACGGGCACCGGATCGTGCCCAGCTCGCCGCTGGTGCCGCGCAACGACCCCACCCTGATGTTCACGAACTCCGGCATGGTGCAGTTCAAGAACTGCTTCACCGGTGTCGAGAAACGGGATTATACCCGCGCGACCACCGCGCAGAAATGCGTGCGCGCAGGCGGCAAGCATAACGATCTCGACAATGTGGGCTATACCGCGCGTCACCACACGTTTTTTGAAATGATGGGGAATTTCTCCTTCGGTGACTATTTCAAGGAAGGTGCGATCAATTACGCATGGGAGCTTCTGACGAAGGATTTCGATATCCCGAAGGACAAGCTTCTGGTCACGGTTTACCACACCGATGACGAGGCCGCCGAGATCTGGAAAAAGGTCACCGGTTTCGAGGATCACCGCATCATCCGCATCCCCACGAAGGATAACTTCTGGCAGATGGGGCCGACCGGCCCTTGCGGCCCCTGCACCGAGATCTTCTTCGACCACGGCGAGCATATTTCAGGTGGGCCTCCGGGCAGCCCCGACGAGGATGGCGACCGTTTCATCGAGATCTGGAACAACGTCTTCATGCAGAACGAGCAGTTCGAAGACGGTTCGATGGTCGAGTTGGACATGCAGTCGATCGATACCGGCATGGGTCTGGAACGGATCGGCGCGCTCCTGCAGGGCAAGCACGACAATTATGACACCGATCTGATGCGCCATCTGATCGAGGCCTCGGCCCATGCCACCTCGACCGATGCCGATGGTCCGGGCAATGTCCATCACCGCGTGATCGCCGATCACCTGCGCTCGACCTCGTTCCTGATCGCCGATGGCGTGATGCCTTCGAATGACGGGCGCGGCTATGTGCTGCGCCGCATCCTGCGCCGCGCCGCGCGTCATGCGCATATGCTGGGGGCCAAGGATCCGGTGATGTTCAAGCTGGTGCCGGCGCTGGTGCGCGAGATGGGCGCGGCCTATCCCGAGCTGGGTCAGGCGCAGGCGCTGATCGAGGAGACGCTGAAGCTGGAAGAGACCCGCTTCAAGGTCACGCTCGACCGTGGTCTGAAGCTGCTCGATGACGAACTGGCGAACCTTCCCGAGGGCGCGGCCCTTCCGGGCGAGGCGGCGTTCAAGCTCTATGATACCTATGGCTTCCCGCTGGATCTGACGCAGGACGCGCTGCGCGAGAAGAAACTGACCGTCGATACCGACGGGTTCGATGCGGCGATGGCCGAGCAGAAGGCCAAGGCGCGTGCTGCATGGTCCGGCTCGGGTGAGGCGGCAGATGGCAAGATCTGGTTCGAGCTGGCCGATAAGCTGGGCGTGACCGAATTCTTGGGCTACGATTCAGAAGTGGCCGAAGGCCAGATCACCGCGCTTGTCGCGGAAGGGGCAGAGATTGCCGACAGCACCGGCACCTGCATGATCGTGGTCAACCAGACGCCGTTCTACGGCGAGTCCGGTGGTCAGGTTGGCGATACCGGCCTGATCGAGACCGAAACAGGCAAGGCGCGCATTACCGACACCAAGAAGGTGGCGGGCGTGTTCATCCACATCGCCGAGGTGACCGAGGGAAAGATTGCCCGCGGTCAGGGCGCACGTCTGGTTGTGGACCATGCGCGCCGCTCGGCGATCCGTGCGAACCACTCGGCCACGCACCTCTTGCACGAGGCGCTGCGCCGTGCGTTGGGCGATCATGTGGCCCAAAAGGGCTCGCTCAATGCCGAGGACCGTCTGCGGTTCGATTTCAGCCATGCCAAGGCGCTTTCGCCTGAGGAAATGGCCCGCGTCGAGGCCGAGGTGAACGAGTTCATCCGCCAGAACACTGCCGTTGATACTCGCATCATGACCCCCGATGACGCCCGCGGCCTTGGCGCTCAGGCGCTCTTTGGCGAGAAATATGGCGATGAGGTCCGCGTGGTCTCGATGGGCAAGCTGGCGGGCTCGGGCAAGGGCACGGCGGGTGATGTCTATTCGCTGGAGCTTTGCGGCGGCACCCATGTGACCCGCACCGGTGATATCGGGGCCTTCGTGGCGCTTGGCGATAGCGCCTCCTCCGCGGGTGTGCGCCGCTTCGAGGCGCTGACCGGTCAGGCCGCGATCGACTATCTCAAGGCGCAGGAAGCGCATCTGGTCGAGGCAGCTCATGTTCTCAAGGCGGCGCCTGCTGACCTGGCAGAGCGTGTGAAAGCGCTTTCGGACGAGCGCAAGGCTCTGGCCAATGAAGTGGCACAGCTGCGCCGGGAACTGGCTATGTCGGGTGGGTCCACCGGCGGTAACGAGGCCGAAGAGATCAACGGCATCAAGGTTGTGGCGCAGTTCCTGACTGGTGTCACCGGCAAGGATCTGCCGCCGCTGGTGGATGAATACAAGACCAAGCTCGGTTCGGGCGCGGTGCTTCTGGTGGCCGATGCCGGTGGCAAGGCGGCTGTGGCCGCAGGTGTGACCGAGGATCTGACCGCGCGTCTGTCGGCTGTGGATATGGTCCGTGCGGCGGCCGGTGCGCTGGGTGGCAAGGGCGGCGGTGGCCGTCCCGATATGGCGCAGGCAGGCGGTGCCGATCCGTCGAAATCGGATGAGGCCATTGCCGCGGTCAAAGCGCTGATCGAAAGCAAATAACCAAACGGGGCTGCAGGGAAATCCGCGGCCCTTTTTTCTGACAGGAGAGAACCGATGCCGGGTGCTTATTGGATTGCCCATGTGACCGTGACCGACCCCGAGGCCTATGGCAAATATGCCGAGCTGGCAGGCCCTGCTATTGCCGAGAGTGGCGGTAAGTTTCTGGCGCGTGGGGCGCGTTTCGTGCAACTCGAGGGCAAGGAGCGCCCGCGCAATGTAGTGGCCTGGTTCCCGAGCCTCGAGGCCGCCGTGGATTGCTATAACGGTCCGTCCTATCAGGCCGCGCTCACCCATGCCAAAGGCGCAGCCGAGCGCGAACTGCTCGTCGTCGAGGCGATGGACTGACCCTCAGATCTTGCGCGAGGCGCCTTCAGGGGCGCGTCGCGACGCGGGCCTCACTGTCGCCCGTGGTAGTGCGCAGGCTTTTGCGGAGTTTTCTGAGTTTCCAGTGATCGGTCTGCCGCAATGCCAGATCGGTCCCGCGCATCGCCAGCGCGTCATGCCCGCGCGCGTGGGCATTCGTCAGCATCAACGTCGTGTAATACACATATTGATGGCGCACGCGGAGCGCCCGGGCCAGCCATCTGTCGCTCAGATCGCCCGTCAGCGCGTGGAGCGACACCTCTTTGAGGAGACGGAGTTTCAGCAGAACGAACGGGAGCTTATGGCCGAAATGGCGTAGCTGGTGAAACCGGACCTGCGGGGCGGTAAGCCGTTCGGCATGGGCTTTATCCTGGGCGATGAACGGGTCGTAGAAGATCTCCGCCGAGGCGAGATCTCTCGTACTATAGGCGGCATCACCATAGGGAAGGGACCAATCGCCTTTCAGGGCCGCAGCGGCGTACCGGTCCTCGAAAGGCACGCGGGAGGGATCGAGCGTCGATTGCGGCGCAAAGGCCACCACATGCGCCCCCGGCGCGAGCCGCGAGAAGGTCAGCGCCCCGAACCCGCCCATCGAGGCGCCGTAAAAGCTCACACGGTCGAAGCGTTTGAAAAAGCCTTCGTCGCGCAGGGTCTCGAGCGCCGCGATCAGTTCTGCATCGCGATACCAGTCATTGCGGTTGTTGATGACGCCGAGCACCGACCAGCCTTGTCCCTGAAGCAGGTGTTGTCCCCAAGGATGCTGCTCGCCGCCAGTCTGGCTTGTCGTGAGATTGCCGAAGCTGACCACCAGATGCCGCCCCGCGGCCCCGCCTTGCGGCAGATAGGCCAGCGCGTGATGCGCCA
Source organism: Thioclava sp. GXIMD2076 (assembly GCF_037949795.1). Classification (NCBI taxonomy): domain Bacteria; kingdom Pseudomonadati; phylum Pseudomonadota; class Alphaproteobacteria; order Rhodobacterales; family Paracoccaceae; genus Thioclava; species Thioclava sp. GXIMD2076. Next base: position 2,599,761 of record NZ_CP149932.1, on the reverse strand, counting down.
GCTCGTGACAGAATCCACCCGATTGACGGGCCTCGTCGGTCACGGCGCGAAAGGAGCGGTCAGGGATCACGGTCTCGTTCATGCGTATTTCCTGTTTGTCGCGGGAAGGATAGTCCCGTAAGGCATCAAGGTAACGCGCCGTTTGTCCTGACGTTCCGATTGGCCCCCATGTGTTGAGTTTGCGCTTCACATCTGTCCGCACTCAGGCTAAGAGATGGCCCATGACCCAGACCGCAACCATCACGATCTGCTGCATTATCGGCTGACATCCGTCGGGCGGTCCGGTCATGCTTTCCCAAAGCTCACACCCCGAACCCGCCCGAGCGGTGGCCGTTTCATGCTGTGGGGGAGAGATTAGAGATGACCCAGATACGCTTGCGCAACACGATGTCCCGTCAGGTGCAGGATTTCGCGCCGATTGATCCGACAAATGTGCGGCTCTATCTGTGCGGGCCGACGGTCTATGACCGCGCGCATCTGGGCAATGCCCGCCCTGTGGTGGTGTTCGATGTGCTGCAGCGGCTGCTGCGCCATGTTTACGGGGCGCAACAGGTGACCTATGTCCGCAACTTCACGGATGTGGATGACAAGATCAACGCGACCGCTTTGAAACGCCGCGAGGAGGGGGCCGCAGGCACGCTCGAGGAGCTGATCCGTGCCCGCACCGAGGAAACCATCGCCTGGTATCATGCCGATATGGACGCTTTGGGGGCCGAGCGCCCGGATCACGAACCGCGCGCGACCGATTACATCAATGCGATGATCGCGATGATCGAGCGTCTGATCGAACAGGGTCATGCCTATGCCGCCGAGGGCCATGCGCTCTTCCGTGTGCGCTCGTATAAGGACTACGGCAGGCTTTCGGGGCGCTCGGTCGATGATATGATCGCGGGCGCACGGGTGGAGGTGGCGCCCTATAAGGAAGATCCGATGGATTTCGTGCTCTGGAAACCTTCGGATGACGGTTTGCCGGGGTGGGACAGCCCGTGGGGCCGTGGCCGTCCGGGCTGGCATATTGAATGCTCGGCCATGAGTTATGAGCTTTTCGGCGAGAGTTTCGATATCCATGGTGGCGGCATCGATCTGCAGTTCCCGCACCACGAGAACGAGGTGGCGCAAAGCTGCTGCGCCCATCCCAAAGGCGAGTTTGCCCGTTTCTGGCTACATAACGAGATGCTGCAGGTGGAGGGCAAGAAGATGTCCAAATCCCTGGGCAATTTCTTCACCGTGCGCGATCTGCTCGATGAGGGCATTCCGGGCGAGGTGATCCGCTTCGTGTTCCTGCAGACGCATTATTCGAAGCCGATGGACTGGACGGCCGAGAAGGCGCGCCAGGCGGAGGCGACGCTGCGCAAGTGGCGGGCGGCCGTTGCGGGCATCGAACCCGCGCCGGCCGCAGCGCCCTCGGTCATCGACGCGCTGGCGGATGATTTGAACACGGCGGGCGCCATCGCGGCATTGCATGCGTTGGGCGATCCGGCGGAGTTGAAGGCATCGGCACAGATGCTGGGGCTGTTGCTGGATGATATGGGCGCGTGGGCCGAGGCACCGGTGGTGGATCTGTCGGCCTATGCCGAGCATCTCGCCGCCCTGCGCGCGAGCGCGATGGAGACCAAGGATTTCGCCCCCGTCGATGCGATGAAGCAGGCGCTGGTTGCGGCGGGGGTCGAAGTGCGGATGTCGAAGGCGGGGGTGGAGCTTTTGCCAGCCGTGGGATTTGCACCGGAGAAGCTGCCTGCGCTCTGAGGTGCGGCAGAGAGGGAGAGAAACGGTGAAAGAGCGTCTTTATCTTTATGACACGACCCTGCGCGACGGGCAGCAGACCCAAGGGGTGCAATTTTCGGTGGCCGAAAAGGTCAAGATCGCGCAGGCGCTCGACCGGATCGGGGTGGATTACATCGAGGGCGGCTGGCCGGGGGCAAACCCGACCGATAGCGATTTTTTCGAGGCGCGTCCCGAGACCCGCGCGACCTTTACCGCATTTGGCATGACCAAGCGGGCGGGGCGGTCAGCGGCCAATGACGAGGTGTTGGCGGGGGTGATGAATGCCAAAACGCCTGCGGTCTGTCTGGTCGGCAAGACCCATGATTACCATGTGTCCACAGCGCTCGGGATCACGCTCGAAGAAAATCTCGAAAGCATTAGCGCCAGTGTTGCCCATATGGTGTCCGAGGGGCGTGAGGCGCTGTTTGATGCCGAGCATTTCTTTGACGGATTCAAGGCGAATCCCGGCTATGCGCTGTCCTGCGCGCGGGCGGCCTATGAGGCGGGTGCACGCTGGATCGTGCTATGTGATACCAACGGCGGGACGCTGCCTGCCGAGATTTCCGCCATCGTGGCCGAGGTGATTTCGGCGGGTATTCCGGGAGAGCGTCTGGGCATCCATTGCCATGATGATACAGGCATGGCTGTGGCCTGTTCGCTGGCCGCGGTGGATGCGGGGGTGCGCCAGATCCAGGGCACCCTGAACGGGTTGGGCGAGCGCTGTGGCAATGCCAATCTCACCGCATTGATCCCGACGCTCCTTCTGAAAGAGCCCTATCGCTCGCGCTTTGACACGGGAGTGCCGGAGGCCGAGCTTGCGGGGATCACGCGGCTCTCGCGCAAACTCGATGATATTCTCAATCGCGTGCCTTTGCGCTCGGCCCCCTATGTCGGCGCTTCTGCCTTTACCCATAAGGCAGGGCTTCATGCCAGCGCGATCCTGAAGGATCCGGCGACTTACGAGCATATCCCGCCCGAGACGGTGGGCAATACGCGGCAGATCCCGATGTCCAATCAGGCCGGGCAGTCGAACCTGCGCGCGCGTCTGGCGGATATGGGGCTCGATATCACCAAAGGCGACGAGCGGCTGGGGCAGATTCTCGACGAGATCAAGCGCCGCGAGGATCACGGCTATGCCTATGACGGCGCCCAGGCGAGTTTCGAGCTGGTGGCGCGCCGCGCACTGGGGGAATTGCCGCGCTATTTCAAGGTCGAACGTTACCGCGTCGTGATCGAGCGCCGTCATAACGGGCGCGAGATGGCAAATTCCTCCGAGGCGGTCGTCGTGCTGGAAGTGGGCGGGGAGCGGATGCTCTCGGTCTCGGAAAGCTGGGATAACGAGGGCTATGATCAGGGGCCTGTCAACGCTTTATGGCAGGCGCTGGCCAAGGATCTCGGGCCCTATCAGTGCCATATCGAGGATATGAAACTGGTCGATTTCCGCGTGCGGATCACCGGCGGCGGGACGGCGGCCGTGACGCGCGTGGTCATCGATAGCGAGGATGGCAATGGCAACCGCTGGTCGACAGTGGGCGTGAATGCCAACCTCGTGGACGCTTCCTTCGAGGCGCTTCTGGAAGCGATTCAGTGGAAATTCCTGCGTGACGGGGTGCGCCCGCTATGAGGGGGTTGACCGAGGCCGAGGCGCATTGTGCGAAACTTGTCGAGGAGGGGGATCCCGAACGGTTTCGCGCACTGATGGCGACGCCCGCGGCCGACCGGCGCAGGCTCTGGCCGCTCTATGCGGTCAATCTGGAGCTTGCGCGTGCGCCCTGGGCCTCTAAGGAGCCGATGATTGCCGAAATGCGCGTGCAATGGTGGGTCGATGTGCTGGAGGCGCTGCGTGATGATGGATCGCTGCCGCCATCGGAGATCGGTCCGGCACTGGCAGGGTTGCGCCCCGTTGCGGGGTATCTGGTCGCGCTGGCCGAGACGCGACGGCGTGATTGCTGGCCGGAGGAATTTGCCGATGGGGAGGCGCTCTGGGCCTATCTCGACGGAACGTCCGGGGCGATTTATTGCGCGGCGGCGCAGCTCATTGGAGCCTCCGATGCGGAGGTGGCCATGCGGCCACACGCACAGGCGGCGGGGCTTGCGGCCTATCTACGCGCGGTGCCCGAGATCGTGCGGCGGGGACGTCACCCCTTGCCTGACGGACGGCCGGAGGCCGTGGCGGCGCTGGCGGCAGAGGGCCTGATGCGGCTTGATGCAGGGCCCTTGTCGCGTCTTGGACGGCGCGCATTGCTTCCGGCGTGGGAAAGTCGTGCAATTTTGAGCGATATTCTTCAGGATCCAGAAAGTGTTAGCCAAGATTTTCCAATAAAAAACAGGTTGAAGCGACAGTTTTCCTTCCTGTTTGCGGCGATGAGAGCCTAAGCCTATTCCAGCTTAAATGAATCTTCAGCAGTTCACAGCATGGTCGTGACCTAACGCGGGGGCAAAGCTCCGTATTGGGTTTGGGTACTGCTGGTGCCCGAGTGGAGGCTGCTGGATGAAAGTTGTTGATAATATGAAGATCGGGGTCAAGCTGCCCCTGTTCTTGTTTACTATTGCTCTTATCGCTTTGTCGGTTATGGCATTTACCGCCTATCGGGACTCGCGGGCGCTCCTGGAAGACGCCGCGATCGAACGTCTTAGTCATGTCGCCGATGTCCAGTCAGATCGGGTGCAGGAGTGGGAAGCCAATATCCGCTCCGAAGTCCGCAACACGATCGGTTCCGATATCGTCCGGGAAGCCCTGCGCGATTTCCAGAATTCGTGGACCCGGCTCGGGGATGGTGCAGCAGACCAGATCCATTCTGCCTATGTCACCGATAACGCTTATCGTGCCGAGGACCGCTGGAAGCTGAACGGCTCCAGTGACGGCTCTCTCTATACCAAACGGCACGAGAAATATCACCCCCTGCTCCTGCAGATGGCGCAGCGCGCAGGGTTCTCTGATATCTTCGTGGTCAGCGCCGAAGGCGACATTCTCTATTCTATCGAGAAAGCCGACGATTTCGCGACCAACATCATCGATGGCCCTTTCGCGGGTAGCAATGTCGGGATGCTGCTCCAGCAAGCCCTGAAGGCGAGCACCGAGAACCCGCTTGTTTCCGATGCCAGCATGCATTCCGCCGACCACAGCGGCACGCTGTCCTATTTCATGGCGGCGCCGATTCTCGATCGTGCGGGAGAGGTCAAGGGGGCGCTGGCCTTCGAGATCCCGCTTTCAGGTCTGGATGCGATCCTGGCCGATAATCGCGGTCTGCAGGAGACGGGGCAGAGCTATCTCGTCACGGATGATTTGAAATACCAGAATAATCTGCGTCTGGCGGATGGACCGACGGTCATGAAAACCGCCCCCGACAACGCGGCGATCCAAGGTGCATTGGCCGGACAAAATGGGGTGTCGGAGATCAAATCGGTTCTGAGTGACCGTGATGTCACGGCCGCCTATGTCCCGATCAATCTTTTCAACCACAAAGCGGCTCTGGTCGTGGAGCAAGGGAATAGCGAACTTTTCGCACCCATCCTCAAGCTGGCAGAATCGATGAGCCTGCATGGTGGACTGGTCCTTCTGGCCTTGATCGGACTGGCATGGTGGATGGCGCGTGGACTGTCCAAGCCGCTGCTCGGGCTGAAGGCGACTATGGATAAGCTGGCGGCAAAAGACTTCGATATCACCGTCCCGTTTACCCGCCGCAAGGACGAGGTAGGCAAGATGGCGGTTGCGCTCGAGGACTTCCAGCTCGCACTTGCCACGGCCGAGGCTGCATCGCTTGATGTTACCCTAAAGGGAGCAGCGTTCAACGCAGGCTCGTCATCAATGATGATGGCTGACACCGATTTTAACATCAGCTATGTCAATCCTGCCATGACCGAGCTGATCGCGACAAGGCTTGATGATTTCCACGTTCTGGATCCGTCGATCACTGCGGATTCGATGGTGGGCCGTTCAATCGATACCTTCCATAAAAACCCGCAGCGGATCCGAGATTTCCTGTCCGATAGCGCGAACCTGCCTTATTCGGCCAATCTGAAAATCGGTCAGGCGCAATTCGCGCTGGGGATTTCCGAAGTCATTATGCCCGGCGAGGGACGGATCGGCTATGTGGTGGAATGGCGCGATGTCACCGAGATCGGTATCTCGCGTGCGGTCCTCAAAGCACTCGATTCAGCGCAGATGTTGGGCGAGGGTGGTCTGGATGGGCGTATTACCCATGTGAACCAGAACTATTGCGACGCCGTAGGTATCAGCGCCGACGAGTTTATCGGCCAGCCCTTCGTTGACGTCACCGATACAGTAGATAGCGAGCTGACCATGGCAGATGTGGCGCAGCGTGTTGTGGGCGACGGTGTCTCCGTCACCGGCACCTGGCGGATCTATACCAAGGACGGTCGAGAGGCCATCTCGGAAGGGATCATTTCGCCGGTCCATGACGAGATGGGGGAAGTGGTCAAGATCATCTTCATCGGTAGCGACGTTACGGCCGCGCGCAAAGCACTCGCGGCGTCTGCCGAGGCCAGTCGCCAGATGACGTTGCGCCAGACCAAAGTTGTCGAAGCGCTGCGCGTTGGGCTGAAATCACTTTCGGACGGCAATCTGACTTCGCAAATTTCCGAGCGCCTCGGGGACGAGTACGAAGAGCTGCGCGGAGATTTCAACACAGCCGTCGATCGTCTTGCCGACGCGATGCGGATCGTTATCGACAATGCCGTAGCTATCGATAATGAGGCGCGCGAGATTTCGAATGCGGCAGAAGATCTGAGCCGTCGGACCGAACAGCAGGCAGCGACCCTCGAAGAGACGGCAGCAGCACTTGATCAGCTGACCTCTTCGGTTGCCAGCGCCTCCGACGGTATCAACGAAGCTGATCTGATTGTCATGCAGGCCCGCAAGGATGCGGAAAGCTCAGGTCAGGTCGTGCAGCAGGCGGTCGAGGCGATGGGCGAAATCTCGGAAAGCTCGCAGAAAATCTCGAAAATCATCAGTGTCATTGATGACATTGCCTTCCAGACGAACCTCCTCGCTCTGAATGCTGGCGTCGAAGCTGCACGGGCCGGGGAAGCGGGGCGCGGCTTTGCGGTGGTCGCCTCGGAAGTGCGCGCTCTGGCCCAGAGATCCTCAGAGGCGGCCCGCGAAATCGATGGTCTGATCACCGCCTCGTCCGATCAGGTCAATCGTGGTGTGGGCCTCGTCGGTCAGGCCGGGAATGCGCTGGAGACGATCCTTCGCTCCGTAAGCGACATCGCCGAGCGCGTCGGAAGAATTGCGACTTCGGCCAAAGAGCAGGCCTCCGGTCTTTCGGAGATCAATACATCGGTGAACCAACTCGATCAGGTGACACAGCATAACGCGGCAATGTTCGAAGAAACGACGGCGGCAAGCCAGTCTCTGAGCCAGAGCGCGAATGCCCTCAACGAGACGACCCGTCGGTTTGCTCTCGGCGATAGAAAGGCTGTTCCGACGGCGATGCCGGAAACCAAGCCTGTGGTCAAACCGAGCATAACGGTCAAAAGTGCAGCCAAACCGAAAGCGCCGGCTCTCAAGGCACCTCCCGTACCTAAAGTCGAAGGTAATCTGGCGAGAAAGGTCGAGCCTCCGCCGGTGAATGACGACTGGGAAGACTTTTAAGACCTGTCCGAGGGGCATGATCCCCTCGGCATGACTAGCAAGAAACTTAGCACGTCGATTTTGACGGCAGGAAAGGCAAGAAATGAGTGCCAAACGTGTTTTGATCGTCGATGACTCTCCTACTATCCGGCAGTTGATCCGCGCCCAGTTGCAGGGGGATCCGCGCTTGGTGGTTGTGGGTGAGGCTTCTGACCCATATGATGCACGAGAAAAAATAAAGGCTTTGGCGCCCGATGTTCTAACGCTTGACGTCGAAATGCCGCGTATGAATGGGCTGGAATTTCTAGAAAAGATTATGCGCCTTAGGCCGATGCCGGTCATTATGGTCTCGACCTTGACACAACGCGGGTCGACAAAGGCCATGGAAGCGCTTTCGCTCGGTGCGGTGGACTGTATTGGGAAGCCCAAATACGGAAACCCGATCGAGGCGTTCGGTATTTTGCCGGATCTGCTCGTCGCCGCCGCCGATGCCCGCCTTCGTTCCGGACCACGAAAGAAGATCGAGCCGGCAAGCGGTTTTACCTGGAACGGCAAGATTATTTTGATCGGATCATCGACAGGCGGGGTGGATGCATTGGAGACGGTGCTGTCCGGCTTTCCGGTAAACTGTCCGCCGACATTGATCACCCAGCATATGCCGGAAAGCTTCCTCGCGAGTTTTGCGCGACGTCTCCAAGGCTGTATCGCACCCAACATGGCGCTGGCTAGAGACGGGGTGCCGCTTGCACAGGGCAATGTCTATCTGGCGCCGGGGGGCGCGCACCACCTTGCGCTAAGACCGGGAGAACCGGCCAGATGCCGGCTCGATACAGGAGAAAAACGTAACGGACACCGACCCTCTGTCGAGGTGCTCTTCGACTCGGCCTTACCGATGGCCTCCAAAGTTGTCTCCGTTATGCTGACCGGTATGGGGCGTGATGGCGCCGATGCGATGTTGCGGTTACGGCAGGCTGGGGCGCGGTGCTTTGCGCAGGATTCGGCCACCAGCGTCGTCTACGGGATGCCGCGGGCTGCGGTCGAGAATGGTGCCGCCGAGAAGGCCGTGCCACTCGGCCGGATCGCGTCGACGGTTCTTGCGCAATGCGGCCGTCAGGCAGCCAGTGTCGCACGCGGAGGGCGGTTTGCATGAACACGCTTGGTATTGGGCGACCAAAACACATCTCTCAGGGAGAGTTCTCGGTGGGCACTCTGGATGGTATGTCGATCACAACCATCTTGGGCTCCTGCGTGGCGACCTGCCTCTATGACGAACATAGCGGCGTCGGGGGAATGAACCATTTCCTCCTCCCCGAAGGTACGGGCTCGACCGCAAGTTTCGGCGTCAATGCGATGGAACTTCTTATCAACGAAATCATCAAGAATGGCGGCAATCGTGCGACCTTGAAGGCGAAGGTTTTTGGGGGCGCGCGGATGATTGCCGGGCTTTCGGATGTGGGCGCGAAAAACGGCAGCTTCGTTCTGGATTTCCTGCGTCGTGAGGGCATCGCCTGTGTCGGTCAAAGCCTTGGCGGCACACAGGCGCGACGTGTCGAGTTCTGGCCAAATGGAGGGCGGGCACGACAGCGTCTTCTGGGCGAGGCGCAAGTGATCGAGACGCCGCCGCCGCCGCCGCCGAGTAATGATGTCGAGCTTTTCTAATCCGAGTACGGCTGAATCAATGCAACGTGATACCCTCCATCCCATGGATCATAGGCGCGAGATCGACAGGCTGATGAGGCTTGAATTCGGTTCACGAAGCGAGTTGCTCTTGCGTTATCTTGCTGTGTTCAACGGTGGCCTCACCTTGCATTTCTATCTCCAGTGGACTTCGGCATTGTTATGGACACCGGTCTATTTCGCGCTGCAGGCGCTCTATTTCGTCTTCCTGCGCACGCGCGGCAAAGTCTGCACTGCGCGCGACACCTATATAGCCTGCGCGATGTTTCTCGTTCTGCTCGCTTGGTTCATCTGGCTGCCCGCATTGATGCTGCTCGAGCAGGACACGGCGCTTCGTATCAGTGCAGCAGCGGGGCTGGGGTGCCTGATGGTTTTCCTGATCCGGCGGAGTGACCGGTTGATGGTGATGATCTACGGGGAGATCCTGCTGGTGGGCGTGACATTGGGCGCGGTCGCCTTTCTGGTGCTGCCACAGGTTTCCTCGTTGAGTGCCAAATCTGCGATGCTGGTCTGTTGTGTAGCGCTGATTGTCTATTTCGCCAATGCCTTGCTCGAAGGTCGCAAAATGCGGCTTGATGCCGAGCGCGCATCGGAGCGGACGCTGCAGGCCCAGAAAATGGAGGCCGTAGGGCAGCTTGCGGGCGGGGTCGCGCATGACTTCAACAATATTCTCACCGCGATCATTGGCAATCTGGATCTTTACGAACTCACCGACGAGCGGCCCGAGCGGGATGATATGGTGCGCAATGCCAAAGAGGCGGCAGAACGTGCCGCGACCCTGGTCCAACAGCTTCTGGCCTATTCGCGCAAATCCAACCTGCAAGCGGAAGCTCGCGATATCGAGGTGATGCTCGAGCGGGTCAGGGTGCTTGGTGCACGGCTCATTCCGGCATCTATCTCGCTTGAGGTGGTCAGCACGCATCGGCAGAACTGGGTCAAGGTCGACGAGACCCTGCTGATGACCGCCCTGATCAACCTGATCGTCAATGCACGCGATGCGATGCCCAAAGGGGGGCGCATCCGAATTTCGGCCATGCACCGGCATTTCGACAGCCCCGAACTGATGGCGGACGGGCATATTCTCCAGCCCGGGAATTATGTTGAACTGACTGTGGCCGACACCGGAACTGGCATTCCGGAAGCGGTGCTGGATCATGTGCTCGAGCCCTTCTTCACTACCAAACCGGTCGGGAAAGGGTCGGGGCTAGGGCTTTCGATGGTATTGGGCTTCGCGCGCCAGTCGGGTGGCGGATTGACGTTGCGCAGTTCGGTGGCCGGAACGCATATATCGATCTACTTGAGCGAGGTTGATCCGCCAGCACATGCGATATCGCATCGCGCTGCCTGATCAATGTTGCGTCGACAATCGCGGCTTGACATCCTTATGGCGCAGGGCCGCGCCGTCTTCGGGGCGTAATCTGCTGAAAACCAGCATGGCGATCGGGCCGGTCACGGCAACAAGGGCGAAGGCCAGCGTGAAGGCATGGAGCGGGATCAGACTGTTGCTGATCGTCAGATCCAGAGAATAGGCCGAAAGTTCGAGCGCGCCTCCGGCCAGGGCAATACCCAGTGTCAGGGACATCTGCTGGGCGACGGCCGAGAGGGAGGCGCCCTTGCTCATCTCTTCGGGCGGAAGATCTGCGAAGGTGATAGCATTGATCGCGGTAAAGGTCAGCGCTTGCGCCACGCCTCCGGTCAGAAGCAGGGGAACGAGATACCAGTCGGTCGGGCTACTGATGGTCCCGAAGCCGAGCAGGCTAGCCGCCCGAATAAACGTGCCGAATATCAGGACCGGCCGGAAGCCGAAACGGTCGACGACGCGACCGGAAAATCCCCGGATGCTCAAGGCTCCGATCGCAGTCAGTCCGGCCAATGCGCCCGAGGCAAGAATGGACATACCGAGGCCCAACTGGAAGAGGAGCGGCAGTAACAAGGCAATGGCTCCGTTGCTCAACCGAAAGGCCGTGCCTCCCCATATCCCAATAGAGAAGGTCCGGTGCCGGAACAGGCGCGGATCGAGCAATGCGTCGCTGCGGCCTCTGGCGCGCAGCGTATAGAGGACCATCAGCCCAAATCCCATCACACTCAGGCCCAATGCGGCGGGCATCGGCATGATATGTTCTCCGAGTGAGCTCAGCCCTGCCATGATCGCCGCAAGACCTATTGCCGAGAGGATGAACCCCATGATGTCGAACGGAACGGGATCTGCGGGCAGATCCCGGGGCAAGTGTCGCGCGGCCAGTATCAGGGCGATGCTCCCGAGCGGGATATTGATGAGGAAGATCCATCGCCAGCCGAGAGATTGCGTCACGAGCGCACCGATGAACGGACCCAGTGCCGGCCCGAGAAGGGCGGGCGCGGTCAGGTACACCATCGCGCGGACCAGTTCTTTCCGATCGGTGTTGCGCAGTACGATCAGTCGGCCGACCGGTGTCATCATTGCAGCCCCCAGTCCCTGGAGGGCGCGAGCGGCGACCAGCCCACCCAGATCGGACTGCATCGCGCAAAGTGCGGAGGCGCCGATAAACACACTCATCGCGGAGAGAAACACCCGTCGGGCCCCGAACCTGTCCGCGATCCAGCCCGACACCGGCACGAATGCCGCGAATGCGATGAGATATGTGGTCATCGCCATCTTTAGCGAGAGCACGGCGACATCCAGATCGCGCGCCATCACGGGAAGGGCGGTTGACAGGATCGTCGCGTCGATCAGCTCCATCAGCAGAGCAAAGGCGATGGTCAGGGGCAGAATATTTTCGCGGAGTCTGTGCATGATCGTGCCTTATAGAATGGCCCGATCCTAATATGTCTCGTAGGCCTGTCCATGTCAGGGGTGCACAGGCCTATGTGTTTCAGTTCGATACGCGATTTATGTCATGCTGGCACTGGTGCGGTCCTGCACAGGCTCGCTCAGCGTCCCTTCCAGATCCAGCCGCCGCCGAAGATACGGCTGTCGTCATTGGAATAGAAGACGCAGGCCTGGCCCGGCGAGACGCCTTCTTCCGGCACGATCAGCTCGACTTCCGCCTCGCGGTCAGAGAGAGGCCGGATAATGGCGGCCCGCGGCGGACGGGTGGAGCGCACCTTCACCGAGACATGCCATTCCTTACGGGAGGTGAAGGGCTCGTCACCGAGCCAGTTGATCTCGCGCACGGGGATGGTGCGGGTGGCCAGTGCCTCTTTCGGGCCGACGATAACCCGCCGGTTATCGGGGTCGAGTTTGACGACATAGAGCGGATCTGCCATGCCGCCGATGCCCAGACCGCGCCGCTGTCCGATGGTATAATGGATCACACCGCGATGCTCTCCCAGAACATTGCCGTCCATATCGACGATTTCCCCGGGATCGGCTGCCCCGGGACGGAGTTTCTCGATCACGCTGGCATAATTGCCATCAGGCACGAAACAGATGTCCTGGCTATCGGGTTTATCTGCGACGGGAAGGCCGTGTTTTGCCGCCAATGCGCGGGTTTCGGCTTTGGAATGCAGATGTCCGAGGGGAAAACGCAGGAAGGAGAGCTGTTCGGGGGTCGTCGAGAACAGGAAATAGCTCTGGTCACGATTCGAATCGGCTGCGCTGTGAAGCTCGGGGCCATTGGCGCCCATCTTGCGCTGGATGTAATGACCCGTGGCCATGCAATCGGCGTCGAGATCTTTGGCAGTTTCCAGAAGATCCTTGAACTTCACCCGTTCGTTGCAGCGGATGCAAGGTACGGGCGTGGCTCCACCAAGATAGGCATCGGCGAATTCGTCGATCACCGCCTCCTGAAAGATGTTTTCATAATCAAGCACATAATGTGGGAAGCCCATGGTTTCCGCAACACGGCGCGCATCATGGATGTCACGTCCCGCGCAGCAGGCCCCTTTCTTTGCAAGTGCCGCACCGTGGTCATATAGCTGCAACGTCACGCCCACGACATCATAGCCCTGTTCCGCCAGTTCTGCCGCAACGACAGAGCTATCGACGCCGCCAGACATGGCTACGACGACTCGCGTGTCTTCGGGGCGCTTGGCAAAACCGAGCGAATTGAGTGGCATATCCTTGCTCATGGAAAACGTCCTTTAACCAGATGGGCAGAAATATCAGAAAATGCTACCTATTCTCAAGGGTTAGTTTCACCCGTCGTTAAGACCCGTCAGTCACATTGCTTTACATCGAAGTGAAGGGGTGTGCCCATGTATCTTAAAAAAGTCGATGGTCCGAGGTCGATCACACTACCTGATGGTACGATTCTGACCCGCGCGGACCTCCCGCCTGCCGAAACGCGCCGTTGGGTGGCGTCGCGTAAGGCAATTATTGTGAATGCCGTATCCCACGGCCTCATCACGCGCAATGAGGTCCTTGAACGGTACGATCTGTCCGATGAAGAGCTCGATATCTGGACCCAGGCGGTTCAGAAACACGGGCTTGCGGGATTGAAAGTGACGGCAATCCAGAAATTCCGACAACCTTAGGGGGAATTGAAAAAATTAACGTTCTGGGGTAAGAGTGTGTTAACCATTTGGTGCGAGGGTTTCAGATAACCAAGGAATTAATGCGGAGAACGGAATATGCGGATTTTGTTGGTGGAGGACGATCCCACGACGTCGAGAAGCATTGAGTTGATGCTGACTCATGCGAATCTAAACGTCTATTGCACTGATCTTGGTGAAGAAGGGATCGATCTCGCCAAGCTGTATGATTACGATCTTATTCTGCTCGATCTCAATCTGCCCGATATGAACGGTCACGAGGTTCTGCGTCAGCTACGTCTGTCGAAAGTCGACACGCCGATCCTGATTTTGACCGGTGCCGATGACACCGAGAACAAGATCAAGGGCTTCGGCTTTGGTGCCGATGACTACATGACCAAACCCTTCCACCGTGAAGAGCTTGTGGCACGGATCCATGCGATTATCCGGCGCTCCAAAGGCCATTCGCAATCCGTGATCCGTACCGGCAAGGTCTCGGTCAATCTCGATGCGAAAACGGTCGAGGTCGAAAACAAGCCTGTCCATCTCACGGGCAAAGAGTACCAGATGCTCGAACTGCTCAGCCTGCGCAAGGGGACGACCCTCACCAAAGAGATGTTCCTCAATCACCTCTATGGTGGTATGGACGAGCCCGAGCTGAAGATTATCGACGTGTTTATCTGCAAACTGCGCAAGAAGCTCGCGGATGCAACTGGCGGCGAGAATTATATCGAGACCGTCTGGGGCCGTGGCTATGTTCTGCGTGATCCCGATCCGGGTGAGATGGAGCGTCGGGTTGCTGTTTAAGGCCGGCCTCGTAACCACCTGTTCCTTGTAGAGCCATCGGAAGCCGCGCGAAAGTGCGGCTTTTTCTTTTGGTTAACGCCATTAACGAAGAGCGCCGCGGACGTCATAGGGTGCGGCTTTGTGCCTGCGATGCGCTGGACGAGGGCAGGAGAAGATCATATCTGTGGGGCGCGCGATCGAGCTTAGACACAGGACCCCGCCCATGACGACTTCCGCCACTCCCATCGGTGATTTGACTAAAGAGGCCGCTGTGCAGGAGGTGGAGGAGCTCTCGGCAAAGCTCGGGCAGGCCAATCAGGCCTATCATACCGAAGATGCCCCCGAGATTTCCGACGCGGATTATGATGCGCTCAAGCGTCGTCTTCTTGCCCTCGAAGAGGCGTTTCCGGAGTTGCGTCGCGCGGATAGCCCGACGCAAAAAATCGGCGCGGCACCCGCTGATGGCTTTGCCAAGATCCGCCATGAACAACGAATGATGAGCCTCGGCAATGCCTTCGAGGACGCAGATGTCGAGGATTTTGTCCGTGGTATCCGAAAATATCTGGGACTTGCCGCCGACGCGCCCCTGCCGTTTACGGCGGAGCCGAAGATCGACGGGTTGTCGCTCTCGCTCCGGTACGAGCAGGGAAAACTGGTTTATGCGGCCACTCGCGGTGATGGCGAGACCGGCGAGAACGTCACCGAGAATGCCAGAACCATCCCCGATATCCCGAAGAGCCTGCAGGGCGCGCCCGATATTCTGGAGGTGCGCGGCGAGGTCTACATGGGCCATGCCGATTTCGCGGCGCTCAATGAGGCGCAGGAAGAGCGTGGCGACAAGCGCTTTGCCAATCCGCGCAACGCGGCCGCAGGCTCCCTGCGCCAGCTCGACCCCAAGGTGACCGCGCGCCGCCCGCTGAAATTCTTCGCCTATGCGTGGGGCGTGCTCTCGGCCCCGCTGGCCGAGACGCAGAAAGGCGCCATCGAGCGTCTGGCCGAGCTCGGCTTCTCGACCAATCCGCTTACGAAGCTCTGCACCGGATCAAAGGAGATGATCGCGCATTACCACGCGATCGAGGCGGATCGCGCCGCTCTGGGCTATGATATCGACGGCGTCGTCTACAAGGTGAACGAGCTTGCATTGCAGGGACGTCTGGGCTTCCGCTCGACCACGCCGCGTTGGGCGATCGCCCATAAATTCCCTGCCGAACTGGCCTGGACCCAACTCGAGAAAATCGAGATTCAGGTCGGTCGCACCGGCGCACTTAGCCCCGTGGCCCGTCTGACGCCGGTGACCGTCGGCGGTGTCGTGGTGTCCAATGCCACGCTCCATAACGAGGATTACATCGCAGGGCGCGATTCCAGGGGGGCGGAAATCCGTGGCGGGCGTGATATCCGGGAGGGAGACTGGGTGCAGGTGTATCGCGCCGGTGATGTGATCCCGAAGATTGCCGATGTCGATCTGAGCCGCCGGAGCGAGGACGCTCAGCCCTATGATTTCCCGCATCACTGCCCCGAATGCGGGTCCGACGCGATCCGCGAGGAAGGCGATGCGGTGCGCCGTTGTTCGGGCGGCCTGATCTGTCCGGCCCAACAGGTCGAGAAGCTCAAGCATTTCGTCTCGCGCGCGGCCTTCGATATCGACGGGCTGGGTGCCAAACAGGTCGAGGCTTTCTACGAGGATGGCTGGGTCAGGGAGCCGGTCGACATCTTCCGTCTGCGCGCGAATTACGGGCCGGGTCAGGTGCGGCAGTTGAAAAACCGCGATGGTTGGGGCGAGAAATCCGCGCTCAAGCTGTTCGATGCGATCGACGATCGGCGCGAGATCGCGCTGGCGCGGGTGATCTTCGCGCTCGGCATCCGCCATGTGGGCGAGCAGACCGCCACGCTGCTGGCACGCCATTACGGCAATTGGACCGCTTTCGAGGAGGCGATGACGCAGGCCGCCGAGGGCAATGCCGCATGGGAGGATCTCATGGGGATCGACGGTGTCGGTAAGGTTCTGGCCGAAAGTGTTGTGAGCACTTTCCATCAGGAGGCCGAGCGCGGCTCCATCGACCGGCTGATTGCCGAGCTGGATGTGCAGGAAGCCGAGAAACCCAAAGCCGATAGCGAGGTTGCGGGACTGACCATTGTCTTTACCGGCACGCTCGAGAAGATGACGCGCTCGGAGGCCAAGGCGCGGGCCGAGGCGCTGGGGGCGAAGGTGGCGGGGTCGGTCTCAAAAAAGACCGACATTCTCGTGGCAGGCCCCGGTGCGGGATCGAAGGCCAGCAAAGCCGCCGATCTGGGCGTGCGGGTGATCGATGAGGACGAGTGGCTCACGCTTGCCGGACAGGGCTGATGGCAGGGCGTCCCGAGATCCTGTTTCCGCTCTTCGGCAAGCTTGAAAGCCTGCCGGGGATCGGCCCGAAGCTCGCGCAGACCATGGCGCAGGCGGGGATCGAGAAGCCCCGCGATCTGCTGCTGACTTTGCCCTACAGCCTCATTGACCGGCGGCCGGTTCCGACGGTGAATGGCATGCCGCATGGGCAGGTGGTCACGACCGAGGTCACCGTGCTGCGCCATATCAAGGCATCTCGGGCGGGGGCGCCTTCGCGGGTGATTGTCGAAGATGCCGAGGTCGAGATCACGCTGGTCTTCTTCCGTGGCAATGACCAGTGGTTCCAGAAGCAGCTGCCCTTGGGCGAGCGCCGGATCGTGTCGGGCAAGATCGAGATCTATGAGGGCCGCGCGCAGATCGTGCATCCCGATTTTATCCTGCTGCCCGATGAGGTAAAGGACATCCCGCGCTTCGAGCCGGTCTATCCGCTTTCGGCGGGGATCACGCAGAAGGTGATGGGCAAAGCCTCAGCCGGCGCGTTGGAGCTGTTGCCGGAGCTGCCCGAATGGATCGACCCCAATCTGAAAACGCGTGAGGGCTGGCCCGATTGGGCGCAGGCCATGCACGGGGCGCATGCGCCCGAGGATCTGGCACAATGTATGCCGCAATCGCCCGCGCGGCTGCGGCTGGCCTATGACGAGCTCTTCGCCCATCAGCTCACTCTGGCGCTGGCGCGACGCACTGCCAAGCGCAAGCCGGGCCGTGTCACGCAGGGCGACGGCAGGATCGCGGCGCGCATCCTGAAGGCGCTGCCCTATAGCCCGACTGCGGCGCAGAGCCGCGCCGTGGCCGAGATCCGCGCCGATATGGCATCGGACAAGCGGATGAACCGCCTTTTGCAGGGTGATGTGGGCGCAGGCAAGACGCTGGTGGCGTTGCTCGCACTGGTTACGGCGGTCGAGGCGGGCGGGCAATCCGTGATGATGGCGCCCACCGAGATCCTCGCGCGCCAGCATATGGAGGGGATCGCCCCCATGGCGCGTGCGGCGGGCATCCGGGTCGAGCTGCTGACTGGGCGTGACAAGGGGTCGGATCGCGCGGCCAAGCTCGAGGATCTGGCCGCAGGGCGGATCGACATTCTGCTCGGCACCCATGCGGTGTTCCAGAAAGATGTGCAGTTCCACGATCTGCGTTTCGTGGTGATTGATGAACAGCACCGTTTTGGCGTGGCACAGCGCATGGAATTGGGGGCCAAAGGACAGGCGGTGGATATCCTCGTGATGACCGCAACGCCGATCCCGCGCTCGCTGGCGCTGACCCAATACGGCGATATGGATGTCTCGATCCTTGACGAGAAGCCACCCGGACGGACGCCGGTCAAGACCGCGCTGATCGCCGACGAGCGGCTGGCCGAGGTCACCGCACATCTGGCGCGCGCGGTCGAGGAGGGGCGGCAGGCCTATTGGGTCTGCCCGCTGGTCGAGGAAAGCGAGAAATCCGATCTGCAATCCGCCGAGGAGCGGTTCAAGCATCTGCGTGCGACGCTTGGCGATGAGGTGGTGACGCTGGTCCACGGTCAGATGAGCCCTGCCGACAAAGATGCCGCGATGGCGGAGTTCGTGTCGGGGGCCAAGCGGGTTCTGGTGGCGACGACGGTGATCGAGGTGGGGGTGAACGTCCCCAATGCCTCGATCATGGTCATCGAGCGGGCGGAGAGCTTCGGGCTGGCCCAGCTGCACCAGCTACGCGGGCGCGTGGGGCGGGGGGCTGCGGCCTCGACCTGTCTGTTGATGTATCGTGCGCCGCTGACCGAAACCGGCGAGCGGCGTCTGAAGGTGCTTCGCGATAGCGAGGACGGGTTCCGCATTGCCGAGGAAGACCTCGCGCTGCGGGGCGCGGGCGATATGATCGGCACGGCGCAATCGGGGTTGCCGCGCTTCCGTGTGGCCGATCTCGAACGTCAGGCAGGGCTGATGGCCACCGCACAGACGGATGCGCGCGCGCTTCTGGAACGCGACCCGACGCTCGAGAGTGAGCGCGGGCGCGCAGCGCGCACCTTGCTCTGGCTGATGGAACAGGATCGTGCCATCCGTCTTATTTCCGTAGGGTAATCTAAAACTTTCTAAAAATGTTCTTTACTTGTTCTCATTTAAGTGAGAACAAAGTGGCAACAGATGTAAGGAGGTTACAGAATGCTTCGTAAAATCGGTTCGATGATTGAGGGCGATAATCTTGTGTCCGACGTGCTTGGTGTTGCGTCGATTTGTGTGACCTTCTTCGGTCTTCTGTGCCTTCCGGGGCTTTTCTAAAGCTCTTCTGCCTCGCGCTTTGGCCGCACTGTCCCCGCGGGCCGCATCCTTATCGTTTGCCTGAACGATGCCTCATCACACCAAGGATGCCTTCAAAGCGCATGACTTGCCGCCATCTCCCCGATGGCGGCTTTTTCTTCACCTAGAACGCATAGGCGATACGCAAGCCGCCCCAGTGGCGTCCGTTGACGGTGATCGGCGCAGAGAGGTCTTTCATCAGAACAAAGTTCCCATCTCCCATGTCGCGGCGGTAGATCTGCAGAACAAAGGGCGCGGTGGAACGGCCCGCGCGCAGGCCCACCCGGTCGTCGAAGATCCTGCGGTTCCGGCAATTGGCCACGTTCCAGACGGGATCTTGGCCCTGTGGTTTGGAGAATTTTCGGTTATGGGTTGGCAGATAACCGTTCTGGTCCACGGCGGCGCAGAACACGATCTTCGGGTCTATCTCGAGAGCCGCTTCCTGAATGGGCGGCAGAACCTCATCGGTGAAACCGGTGAAGCGCGTCATGACCTGCAGCGGATCGCTACCCGCGACGGGCTGATACTGCCTATCGAAGAGGGCGGCCATATCGATACGCCCATTGGCCACCGCCGTGGCGAACAGGTCACTGACCCGTGCTGCCTCGTGCTGCACGAACCTGATAAGCGCGGCATCTTCAATTGCTCCGCCAAGCCGGACGGAATGCTGCACAATGGTTTCGCCAACGGTGATCAGCGCATTGGCGCGGCCCTGTGCCTGCGTCACCTGATCCGCACCCTGGCGCATTGTCTTGGTCATCGCGGCAAAGGCAGGTCCGAAGCGGCTATTGGCCTCCCTGACCTCAGCGGTGCGTTGTGCGATATCCGATATGGCCTGACGGGTCTCGCCGACTGATTGCGTCATGCGCGCCATCGCGCGATCGGTTTCTTCGGTCCCGCTGAGCACCTGTGAGGCATCATTGGTGATAGCTTCTGCCTCGCTACGCAGGGTTTTAATGCCGCGGTCCAAGCCCTCGATCGCATTGCTGATCCCGTCCGCCGTAGTGGCTGTCTTGCGCGAGAGTTCGTTCACGGCCTCGGCCACCACGGCAAAGCCACGCCCCGCATCGCCTGCACGTACGGCTTCGATCTTGGCATTGATGGCGAGGATGTTCACTTGCGTGGCGATCTGCCGGATGCTGCTATTTTGTGATGTCACCTGCGCCAGCGTCTGGCCGATATCCGCCATGCGTGTGGCCACCGAGGTAACCCAGCCAGCGATCTTATGCGCGTGCTCCGCCGTCTTCCGCATCTGGGCTGCGGTCTCTGTGACATTGCTCTGTGTGCGTTCTGCGGCATCGGACACGGCGCTGATGCCGCTCAGCACGCTCTCATTGGCCGACTGGATAGTATGCGCGGCCCGATCGGCGGCAGCCAGATGGGTGCTCTGATCTGCGGCCGCCATTGCGAGCAAATCCAGTGCGGCTGCGATCTCGACGATCTCGCGCCCGA
Organism: Thioclava sp. GXIMD2076; assembly: GCF_037949795.1. Lineage (NCBI taxonomy): Bacteria > Pseudomonadati > Pseudomonadota > Alphaproteobacteria > Rhodobacterales > Paracoccaceae > Thioclava > Thioclava sp. GXIMD2076. The sequence goes on along the minus strand of NZ_CP149932.1, from coordinate 2,579,384 downwards.
GCGTAATCGCTTCGCGCCCGATCTGGCTCAGATCATCCGACGCAGGACGGGCCTCACTCGCGGAAAAGGACAGATCATTCATCAAAAAGCGCCTCCACACTTATGGGAGGAGCCTTTCAGAGAAGCTTTGAGAAGCCGTTAATCCTGCTCAAAGGCCATCAACGTGGCATCGGGCGCCAGCAGGATAGATCCATGCCGGTTGGGATAGTCCTGAGCCGCGGTCAGAACTTCGTAGTCGCCAAAGGGCGTGTCTGGCACCGGCCCTTGGCCAGCCAGCATCAGTGCCAGGTCGTCGCGCAGTTTTTGCACCTCGGCGCGGGAGCGGCCGATAACATTCTGACCGAAGATCGCAGCAGAGGCCTGACCGAGCGCGCAGGCCCGCACATTCTGGCTGTAACCCGCGATCCGTCCATCCTTCAGATCAAGCGCCACCTCGACCGTCGAGCCACACAGAGGGGCCCGTTTCTTGGCGGTGTGGTGGGGGGCGGGCAGGGGGGCGGTATGGGGAATATCGGCCGCCAGCGCCAGTATGCGCTGCGAATACAGCTTGAACAGATCGCCGTCGCTCATGGTCTTTCCCCTTACTTCCGTTTGCGATAGATAGGGCCTTCACCTTGCAGAGGAAACCCCTATGTCGCTCGATCTTTCCAGCCTGAAATATGATGCCAATGGTCTGATCCCCGCCATCGCCCAAGATGCCGAGAATGGTGAGGTGCTGATGATGGCATGGATGAATGCCGAAAGCCTCGCGAAGACGCTCGAGAGCGGCCATGTGACCTATTGGTCGCGTTCGCGCCAGAGCTTCTGGGCCAAGGGCGAGAGCTCGGGGCATATGCAGCATCTGGTCGAGCTGCGCATCGATTGCGACCGTGATTGCCTGCTGATGAAGGTCACGCAAAAGGGGCCGGCCTGCCACACCAACCGCCGCAGCTGCTTCTATACATTGGTCGAGAATGGCCACGAGGTCATCACCTCCGAGCCGATGGACGACTAAAGTCCGACCATCGCCCGTATCTCGGCGGGCGATGCGCCCTCGTGGCGGTAAAGCGAGATGGCGCGCGCATCATCGCGCTTGGCCAGCCGCTTGCCATTCTCGTCGCGGATCAGCCGGTGGTGATGGTAGCGCGGCGTGGGCAGCTCCAGCACCGCCTGCAACAGCCGGTGCAGCATCGTCGCCTCCGCAAGGTCCGCCCCACGGATGACATCGGTGATGCCTTGTTCGGCGTCATCGACCACCACCGACAGATGATAGGCGGCCGTGCCGATATCCTTGCGCATCAGGACGATATCGCCATGGTCCTGCAGCAGGCGGGCAGGGTCGAGCACATGCTGTCCCGCCCCAAGGCCGGTTTCTTCCCATGTCAGCGGATGCTGGATCGTGCCAAGTGCCGCCGCCATATCCAGCCGCACCGCATCGCCCTCCTGCGGATATTCGCCTTTGCGGTGGCGGCAGGTGCCCGGATAGAGATGGGGGGCAGCCACCCCTTCCTGCGGTGCCGAGAGCGCCTCCTGGATGTCGCGCCGCGTGCAGGCACAGGGATAGGCCAGCCCGCGGTCGATCAGATCATGGATCACGGCCTGATAGGTCTCGCGCCGGTCCGAGAGCCGCATCACGGGTTCGGGCCATGACAGCCCCAACCAGCGCAGATCCTCGTAGCAGGCCGCCTCATATTCGGGGCGGCAGCGCTGCGTGTCGTTATCCTCGATCCGCAGGAGGAAGACGCCGCCCTCGGCCTGCGCCCTATCCCACGCAAGAAGCGCGGAATAGGCATGCCCCAGATGCAGAAGCCCCGTGGGCGAGGGAGCAAACCGCGTGCGCATCGGCCCTCACTTGGGCTGGGCGTCAAGCCACGCGGTGAACTGCTCTTTCGCGCGGTCGGTATAGAGTTTGTACCGGTCCTTGCGGCCGCGCCGCCCGCCACGCGCCTCGACCGGCGGGAATAGCCCGAAATTCACATTCATCGGCTGGAAGGTCTTGGCCTCCGCGCCACCGGTGATGTGGTTCACAAGGCTGCCCATTGCGGTCTCGTATGAGGGCGGCGGCAGATCGCGGCCAAGGATCTCGGCGGCAGCCATCCGGCCCGCCAGAAGCCCCATGGCCGAGGATTCCACATAGCCCTCGACGCCGGTAATCTGCCCCGCAAAACGAATATTGGGGCGCGATTTCAGCCGCATCTGGGTGTCCAGAAGAGTGGGCGAGTTGATGAATGTATTGCGGTGGATACCGCCCAGCCGCGCAAAACTCGCATTCTGCAGGCCCGGGATCATCCGCAGCACTTCCGTCTGCGCGCCATATTTCATCTTGGTCTGGAAGCCTACGATATTATAGAGCGTGCCCAGTGCGTTATCGCGGCGTAGTTGCACCACGGCATAGGCTTTTTCCTCGGGCTTGTGGCTGTTGGTCAGGCCGATGGGCTTCATCGGGCCATGACGCAGCGTCTCGCGTCCACGCTCGGCCATCACCTCGATCGGCAGGCAGCCATCGAAATATTTCGCCGTCTCGCCATCATGGAACTCGGTTTTGTCGGCGGCCAGAAGCGCGTCGATGAAGGCCTCATATTCGGGCTTGGTCATCGGGCAGTTGATATAGGCGGTGCGCTCTTCCTCGGTCTCGCCCTTGTCATAGCGCGATTGCAGCCATGCGATATCCATATCGATCGTGTCGAAATAGATGATCGGGGCGATGGCATCAAAGAAGGCCAGCGCATCGGCACCGGTCTCGAGGCGGATGCTCTCTGCCAGCGCGCCCGAGGTCAGCGGGCCGGTGGCCACGATCCAATGCCCGTCCTTGGGCAGTTCGGTAATCTCGCCATAGCGCGTCTCGATCAGCGGGTGATCCTTGATCGCACGGGTCACACCTGCCGAGAACGCATCGCGGTCCACGGCCAGCGCGCCCCCTGCGGGCAGGCTGTGACGATCGGCCATCGACATGATCAGACCGTTCGCGGCCCGCATTTCCCAATGCAGGAGCCCCACGGCGTTCTGCTCGTCATCATCCGAGCGGAAGGAATTCGAGCACACCATCTCGGCGAAATCACCGGTGCGGTGGGCAAAGGTTTCAACGGTGGGGCGCATCTCGTGCAACACGACACGCACGCCTGCGGATGCGGCCTGCCACGCGGCTTCGGAACCGGCCATGCCGCCGCCAAGGATATGGAGTGTATCTGTCATGGCGCGGGTCTAGGCCAAAGCCGGTAATTTGAAAAGAGACATTCTCGTGGCCAAGCCAACTGGAGCGTTGAGGAGACACAAGGCCCCCTCGGGGCGGGCCACAGGCCCGATCCCGCGCGCGGTGAAGGGGCTCGATGCCGCTTTGCCGCGCGGGACCCTCAGATCAGCGCGATGCGCTCGCGGCGCTCCGGGTCGGGGAACTCGCGGTAGAGCCCCACGCTGCTTGTGGCGATCATACCATGCATCAGGTCATATTTATGAGCCAGCGCATCGTCGCCATGCCCCACGGCGCGGAACGCCTCCTCGAGCATGGCCATATCCGTCACCTCAATCTCCAGCAGGAAATCGGCCTGACCATCGGCCCCGAGCCCCAGCTTGCGCCGCATCAGCCGCCACGAGCGGATCAGTCCGCGCTCCTGCAAAGCCCCATACCAGCCATCGGCTGCCGCAGCAAAAGCCAGCGCCTTACTGCCCGAATTCAATTCGATCATACAATGATAGAGATTCATCTCCGCCCTCCCGGTCACGCCTCGAAAAGAGCAGGAACATTTTGATATTCGATTAAAAAAAAGCCCCTCAAAAAGAACCTTTCTATCGGTTTTGACACAAACCTTTCGAGGCTGGGGACGGGATCCTTCCACCCGCTCTGGTTGCAGACTGTAATAGGCCAGAGCGGAAACAGGGATCACCAGTTTCTGCATATGAAAAGGCGACCCCCAAGAGGGCCGCCCCTGATCTTGCGCAGATCGCCCGGTTCAGTGGCCGACGATCAGATCCGACAGGCTGTGATCGCTGAAGCTCACACCACCCTGACCCAGATCCGCACGCAGGCCGATGCCTACATAGCTTTCCGCATCATCATGATTGGCATCGTTGAAGCCCAGCTCGCCCGTCATCGCATAGCCATTGCCCAGATCATATTCACCGGTGGCCGCATAGCGGCGGCCCGTGACATCATCGGTGTCGTAATAATCAAGGCGGCCGCCAACCTTGACCTGCGAATTCAGCGGCATGGTTGCGGAGACGTTATAGAGGTTGCCCTGCATATCGGCATCATCGCTCTTGACGTGATTATAGGCGCTCTCCACCGAGAACATGCCATAATCGCCCTTATACTCGACGCCTAGCGTGGTGTAATCATCGCCGTCGATCCGCTCGAAACCGGCACGCGCACCGAATTTCATCATGCCATTCATATTGTAGATGGCATGGAGCGCGGTGGTATGGCCATCCCAGCTGTCATCCCAGTAGCGATTGAGCGCCATATCGCCCTGAAGCGAGAATTGCGGCGTGAAGCCGACTTCCATCTGCCCACCGATGTTGGTGCGCGACTGGTCGCGCGAATCCGCGTCGAGATAATTGAAATGTGAAGCGCCGACATTGGCGCCGACGATATCGGCCGCATGGGAGGCCATGGGCGCGAACCCTGCCAGCAGGGCGAGGATGGCTGTCTTTTTCATATGTCTACTCTGCTCGTTGGTCTGTGATCTTGCGCCACAGATTCTGGTAAGCCGTAAAGGAAAGGGCAGGTCACATCGCTGTGCCTGCCCTTGGTTTTACTCGTCTTCGGAAGCGCCGTCAGCGGGTGGCGTATCGTCAGTCTGTGACGTTTCCGTGATTGGCAGCTCCTCGCCATCCTCATCACCCTGATCGGCGATACGGGCGACCGAGACCACCGTCTCGCCGACAGCCGTGTTGAAGACCCGCACACCGCCTGCGCCACGCGAGCGGAAGGAGATCCCGTCCACCGGACAGCGGATCGACTGGCCGGTCGAGGTGGCCAGCATGATCTGGTCTCCCATTTCGACAGGGAAGGATGCCACGAGATCGCCGCCGCGCATCTTCTTCTCGAAGGCGGTGACGCCCATGCCCCCACGCCCGCGCACGGGGTAGTCATGGCTCGAGGAGGTCTTGCCAAGGCCCTTGGCGGTAATCGTCAGGATCAGGTCCTCGGCCGCCGACATTTCGGCATAGCGCTCGGGCGAGAGCTGGCCGCCCTCGACCGCGTCGTCCTCCTCGTCGGTCTCGTCCTCTTCGGTGATACCGGCCATCAGACGGCGCTGCTTGAGATAAGCGGTGCGTTCTTCCGAGGTGGCATCGAAGTGGCGGATGACGGACATCGAGACGACCTCGTCCTCGCCCAGCAGCTTCACGCCGCGCACGCCGACCGAATTACGCGAATTGAACACCCGCACTTCCGGCACGGGGAAGCGGATCGCGCGGCCCTTGGCCGTGACCAGCATCACATCGTCATCCTCGGAACAGATGCGCGCATTGATCAGACGCATGCCCGCATTCTCCTCCTCGAATTTCATCGCGATCTTGCCGTTACGCATGACATTGGTGAAATCCGAAAGGCGGTTGCGGCGGACGGTGCCTGCCGAGGTGGCAAAGACCATCTGCAGATCGTCCCACTCGGCCTCGTCGCGGTCCACCGGTGTGATGGCGGCTATGGAGACGCCCGCAGGGATCGGCAGAATATTGACGATCGCCTTGCCCTTGGAGGCACGCGAACCGGCCGGCAGCTGCCAAGTCTTCATCTTGTAGACCATGCCTTCGGTCGTGAAGAACAGAAGCTGCGTATGGGTATTGGCCACAAACATCGTGGTCACCGCATCATCATCCTTCAGACCGCCGCCCGACAGCCCCTTGCCACCGCGTTTCTGCGAACGGAAATCGGCCAGCGGCGTGCGCTTGATATAGCCCGACTGCGTCACAGTCACGACCATATCCTCGCGCTCGATCAGATCCTCGTCGTCGATATCGCCGATGAAATCGGCAATCTCGGTGCGGCGCGGGACGGCGAACAGCTCGCGTACTTCGCGCAGCTCGTCCGAGATGATCGCCATGATCCGCTCGCGCGAGGCGAGGATGGCAAGGTAGTCCTTGATCTTCTCGGCCAGTTCCGCCAGCTCGTCGGTGACTTCCTTGACCCCGATCTGGGTCAGGCGCTGCAGGCGCAGATCGAGGATCGCGCGGGCCTGCACCTCGGAGAGGTTGTAGGTGCCGTCATCATTGACCGGATGCAGCGGGTCATCGATCAGTTTCAGATATTCGACGATATCATGTGCGGGCCAGCGCCGCGTCATCAGCCGCTCGCGGGCCTCGGCCGCATCGGCCGAGGAGCGGATCGTGGCCACGACCTCGTCCACATTCGAAACCGCCACGGCGAGACCGCAGAGCACATGGCTGCGCTCGCGCGCCTTGCGCAGCTCGAACGCGGTGCGACGCGCGACCACTTCCTCGCGGAAGGTGATGAAATGCGACAGGAAATCGCGCAGGGTGAGCTGCTCGGGGCGGCCGCCATTGAGCGCCAGCATGTTGCAGCCGAACGAGGTTTGCAAAGGCGTCAGGCGGTAGAGCTGGTTGAGCACCACATCCGGCGTCGCATCGCGCTTCAGCTCGATCACCACGCGCACACCGACACGGTCGGATTCATCGGCAATGTTGGAGATGCCTTCGAGGCGCTTGTCGCGCACCAGCTCGGCGATCTTCTCGATCATCGAGGCCTTGTTGACCTGATAGGGGATCTCGTCGACCACGATGGCGAAACGGTCCTTGCGAACCTCCTCGATGCGGGTCTTGGCGCGGATCACCACCGAGCCGCGGCCCTCAAGGTAAGCCTTGCGCGCACCGCCACGGCCAAGGATCAACCCGCCGGTCGGGAAGTCGGGGCCGGGGACGATCTGCATGATCGCCTCGGTCGACATATCGGGATTGTCGATCAGGGCAAGGGTCGCATCGACCACTTCGCCCAGGTTATGCGGCGGGATATTGGTGGCCATACCCACCGCGATACCGCCCGCACCATTGACGAGCATATTCGGGAACCGAGCAGGCAGGACGACCGGCTCGCGGTCCTTGCCATCGTAGTTGTCCTGAAAATCGACGGTGTCTTTCTCGATATCGGCCAGCAGGAAGGCCGCGGCCTTCTGCATGCGGACTTCCGTGTAGCGCATGGCGGCGGCACTATCGCCATCCATCGAGCCGAAATTGCCCTGACCATCCAGAAGCGGCAGCGACATCGAGAAGGGCTGGGCCATGCGGACCAACGCATCATAGATCGCGGCATCGCCATGGGGGTGGTATTTCCCCATCACGTCGCCCACCGGACGCGCCGATTTGCGATAGGGCTTGTCATGCGTATTGCCCGTCTCATGCATCGCATAGAGGATGCGGCGGTGCACGGGCTTGAGGCCGTCACGCAGATCGGGGATCGCGCGCGAGACAATTACGCTCATCGCGTAATCGAGATAGGCCGTCTTCATCTCGGACGCGATGGAGACTATGGGAAACTGTTCGGAGGAGGGGCGCCCCGCCCCGTTTTCCTCGGTGTCCGGCGTATCGGGAGTATCGTTCACGCGCGCCTCAATTCTTCTAGATCTTGTTGGACCTTCTTATAGCGCGCCCGAGGGCTGGTATGCAACTTCCAAACCCCGATGAGTGGGCAAAGAAAAACCCGACGGCCTGTGCGGGCCGTCGGGTCAGGTAAAGCGGTGTGGGGTTCAGCGTTTCGCGCCCAGTGCACCGCGAATCCAGAAGAGGCACAGAACGAGCGAGAGGATCACGTTCAGATTGGCCATGGTCACGCCGAACATCTCCCAGGAGATCTGGTCGCACTGGATCAGCGGGGCGGAGTTGATCTGCGCCATGAGATCATCGACCGAACCCGAGACGCCGCTCGAGGTGCAGCTGGTAGGGCCTTGGATAATGTGCCGCTCGACCAGTGAGTGATAGGCGCCGATGCCTGCGGTCGCCAGCGCGGCAACTGCGCCCAGCCACGCGAACTGGCGCGGCAGGCGCAGCGCGAGGATGGCGATCCCTATGACGATGGCCGCGGCATGGGGCCAGCGCTGCAGCAGACACAGATGGCAGGGCGCAAAGCCAGAAGCCTGAAAGAGGAACGCTCCGGCGAGAAGGGCGGCCGAGCCAAGCGAAGCGAAGAGGATGGAGAGGCGGGAATGGGTCATAGATATTTCACCAGATAGAGCCCGCCAATCAGCAGGACGACAAAGACAGTAAAGACAAGGCCGAGGCGCTTTTCGATGAAGGTGCGCACCGGCTCACCGAATTTCCACAACAGCCCCGCCACGATGAAGAAGCGCAGCGCGCGGGCGAAGATCGACGAGGCGACGAAGAGCGGCAGCGACAGATGGGTGACACCCGAGAAGATCGTGATGACCTTGAACGGGAAAGGGGTCACGCCCGCGATGATCACCGCCCAGACACCGTATTCATTGAAACCCGCGGCCAGCTCGTCGAACTTATCGGCTTTGCCATAGAATTCGAGCACGGGCTGTCCGATACTGTCCATCAGCCCGTAACCGATGCCGTAGCCCGCCAGCCCGCCCGTCACCGAGGCGATCGTGGCCACCAGCGCGATCCGGAAGGCTTTGGTAGGGGCGGCGATGATCATCGGGATCATCAGCACGTCAGGCGGAATCGGGAAGATCGAGCTTTCGAGGAATGCCACCGCGGCCAGCGCCCAAAGCGCATGGCGATGTCCCGCTATCGCGATCATCCAGTCATAGAGACGACGGATCATAATGCCCCCTGATACAGCCTCGCTAAGGGATGCCCCGTCCGCTGCAGGTGGTCAAGCGCTTGCGGGGGAAACCTTCGTGATAGGGCAGTATCTAGCCGGTATTCGACAGAAAAATCATTTCCATAGCCGTTTTAAAGATCTCCGCGTTGACTAAGGTTGTGAAGCCCAGTAAGAGGGCTTGGCACATTGCATTGCGGGCGTGGTGGAATGGTAGACGCGGCGGATTCAAAATCCGCTTCCGAGAGGAGTGCCGGTTCAAGTCCGGCCGCCCGTACCAACTTCAAAACATTGATGTTTTCGAGAGCGCGGCAGGGCCGTTATGCCTCTTGTTTTGTGGCTCTCAACAAATCTCTCAACATTCCTGTTTCGGGCCTGTTCTGTTCCAGCTTCAAATATCGCTCTTGTCGCGCATGGATTGCGCGATTTTTGCGCGCGCTTTCTGCCGGGCGGGGCCTGCATATTTTGCGACCATTGCTTTGGTCGTATGGCCCGAAACAGCCATGATCATATCGTCGTCAAGGCCGAGCGCCCCGAGTTCGGCGCAAGCCGTATAGCGCAGACCGTGAAGGTCGTAATCCTCGGCCCCGATTTCCCGACGCACGGCGATCACGGCCTCATGCGCCGTCCGGTATTTGAGCGGCCTCCCATGATCACCCCATGCGCAGATCGTCAGGCCGATTCTCGGCGTCCTATCCAGAACGCTGCGCAGGTTCTGCGTCATGGGGATCCAGAGCCTGACGCCGGTCTTCCCCTGGCTGACCTTGATCCCCCCATCCTCGATGTCATCCCAGCGCATTTTGAGAACGTCACCGATCCGCTGGCCGGTCTGCAGGCATAGCTCGAAGATCAGGCGCGCTCTCGGCGGTGCGGCTTTCCTGAATTTCTCGACCATTGGAGTGGGCCATGCTTCGCGCGGTTTGGTCTCCGATTTCAGGAGCGAGACCCCTTTGACCGGATTGTCGTCACGCCAGCCAAGATCGATCGCATGCTCGAAAAGGATCCGGGTCACCTGCACCGTGTAGTTGGCAAAGCGGACGGTATCGGCGTTGGCATCGCGCGCCCTGATCGCATCTTTCCGGCGATAGCCCTCGACGGGCAGGGCGCCGAGCTTGTCGCGGACCCAAGCTATGACCTTGTCGTAATCACGACGGGTTCGCTCGGCCAGCTTCCGGTAGCGCGGGCTTCGCTCGTAAGACCGGCAAAGATCATCGAAGGTCCGACCCCGGATCACCGGGGCCTCGGGGCCATTCAGTAGCCGAGCATATTCGAGCGCAAATTCCTTCGTGCCCGGGGCATGCTCCACTCTGACGGTCGGCAAGCCGCGGCGCTGGAAATACAGGACGCCCTTCTTGTTGTAGATGTAGGCCGGTAGATCGCGTTTCATCGCTTAAGGTTCACCATGTCGAAGGGATCGCTGTTGATAGGCTGCTCGGCGGGCTTCACTTCTATCATGCCGTCCGGGCCGATGCGGACAGAAAACCCTTTGGTGACCCATTCGGAGACTGCCCGGCGTAAATCCGAGGGCCGGAATATGCTTTGATCCTGCTTTCCCATGTTGGAACCTCTCTTGTTAATGGGGGTGGGGGAAGTCTTCGCTGTCTAGCTTCTCATCGGGCTCAATGGCGGCCTCCTGAGTTGCCGGATCTGCGGAATCGTGTCGGACAGCGTGGTCTTCCGCTGATCATTCGCGCGAGCGCCGCTCGAGTTACTTTTAGATGATGACTTCGGCGGGGTAGTTCTCTTCGCGCAGGTGACGAAGCTCTTCGGCGATCATGCTGCGCATAAGGTTGCCCAAGGCGCGGCCTTTGATGCCTCTTCGGCGGGTTTCTTTGACGAGGATGATGATCTGGCGTGGGGCCGTCTCTGGGCGGGCTTCCAGCTTGCTGTTGGCCGCGTCCCAAGGGGCGCGAGGCATTGTGACGACACGGGCGCATATGTTGGACTGGCTGAGGCTATCCGGAATGACGACGGCGCGCTTCTCAATCTTGCGATGCTGATGGGAAGACATTCTCTGTCCTTTCATGATGGTCGGCGGACGCGGCAGGCCTCCGAACTGGTTGCCGCGTCCGCCTGTCCGGCGCGCGTGGGACACGCCGAATTCCTGAGTTTGGGGCAGGGCCTGATAGGCGCTGGCCGAAGCTCAGGATCTTAGGGCGGCGCTGGTGGGTATTAAGCGCCGCCCCGTATCGGGCCCCGGGAGGAAAGGGGGTGGGGCCGGATGCTGTCAGTCCATCCCGAGGGTCTGCTTGTAGATGTCCAGTCTGGCCTCTTCCTCGGCGATGTCGTTCTTGTCGCGCTTGCGCAGGGCGATGATCTTCTTGATGATCTTGGTGTCGTAGCCACGGGCCTTGGCCTCGGCCATCACGGCCTTCTGCTGTTCGGCGATGTCCTTCTTCTCGGCCTCGAGGCTTTCGAACTGCTCGATGAACTGACGCAGCTCGTCGCCGGTCACCTGATAGGCCTTGTCTTCGGCCACCTTGAAATCGGCATTGGCTTTCATGGGTGGCTTGCCCGCATTGGCCCGGCTGATGTTATGGGCCGTGCGGGCGAGGAAATCCGGCGTCTCGGTGTCTGGCTGGATATCTGTCATGGCGTTCACGGGTGGGTGCTCCTGCAGGAAAAGGTCGGGCGGTGGCGAGCAGTGAAACAGGCAACCGATCTCAGAAAGCGGGGTTCTCGGCCTGCCATTGGGCGCAGGTCGCCTGCGCGATGGGGTCGAAGTAGGTCAGCAGGAGCAGGAGAGCCGCGCAGGCGCAGACGATGCCCGCGAGGGGCTTCCGTGAGTGTTTGGCTTGGTAAAACGTCTGCATAGCGCGGCTCCATCCTGTGGGGCGGCAGGATCATGTGTCGCTGCCGATGGGGTGAAAGAAAGGCCGGGCGGTGGCGAGGAGCGCACCGCCCGGCAGTTGGGTTGCGAGCAGTGATCAGGCAACCAAATGGGGCGGGGCTTCCTGTGGAACGCCGCAGTATGCGGCAGGAAGCATCGGTGTCAGGCGGCGTCTTGCGGGCCTTGCTGTGTGGGGGCGGGCATCGTGTGAAGGCTGAAGGCGCAACTCTGGCCGCGATCTGCTTTCATGAGCGCCCAAGCACGGCGGCGGGCAAGGGGCGTGGCGCGGCTGGCGCGAACGGGATCGGTGATAAGGGCCACGGCCCAGCGGGAGGATAGGGATTTCATGGTCAACTCCATCGGTTGTGATGAGTTGAATATGATGGGCAAAAATGATCACGTCAAGCATCGGTGAGCATTTATGATCATTTATTTCGACGCGCTGTTTACGAATCGGCATGGTGGCCGCATTGATCAGCGCTGCTGGGGAGCATATTTGACCGCGGAGATCATGCTAAGGTAGACGAAAAAGCCCCGCATGGGGCGGGGCTGGAAGGCGCGACGTTAATTGAGTGGGGTAAGGTGAAGCTCCATAACCCGCTCTTGGCCGATATTGCTTCTGCTGGGGCGTGGCGCCCCATGGAGGCCAAATGCAAGGGCGAAGAGCTTTAGGATGTATTGCGTAACGTTCTCAAGCTCAGGTTTGAGCGTGCGGGAAAGATAGGCGCAACGGGATCAGCGTTGTCTTTTCACGAACTCTGCGGGTAGGTGGAGCCGAACAGGCGTTGCCCAGAGCACGTCGGTATTATGCCGGTTCTCGCCGGTGGGGTTGATCGAGGTGAGGTGGAACTTGCCTTCCTCAGAGCCGTATTTTAGGTGCTTTACCCACGCCTTGCCATCGGGCGTGGCCACGATGCATTTGCGGTTGATGGCCTCGACTGGCACGCCTTCATGGGTCTGCCGCGTGAAGAACAGAATGTCGCCCTCCGAATAGACCGGCTCCATGCTGTCCCCGACGACGCGCACAGCGGCGATCTCTTCATCTTTGAGGTTTTCGGGTACGCCGATCTCTTCTCTATGGCTACCGTTTTCAACCTCGTCAAAAAGGTCGACGTGCGCCCCTGCACCGACCTCACCCACAATACTGATGCTCTTGGCGCTATCGGAGAAATCCTGAGCGATGATGCGCTCGACGGAGAGGCCAAGCTGTAAAGCGATGCTTTCCGCATTCGCGCGTCGAGGGGACTTTACCTCTCCGCTGATGATTTTTCGAATGGCGGACTTATTCAGTCCAGCTGCGGCGCTGACCGTGGCCGGATACACGTCCGGGTGCTGATCAAAATATGCGCGGAGCCCTGCCGCGAATGGATCTTCATGCATGCATGCATTCTCCGCGAAAACGTAGATTACTGCGATGAGCAAAAATGATCTTGCCGATGTGAGCAAAAATGATCATATTGCGATTTATGGATCAGACCCCAGACAATCACCCGCTGCCTGTAGAGCTTACTGCCGCATTCATTGCGGAGGTGCGCGTTTACGCTGATGGCATCGGGCAGACTCCTCAAAACGTCTTGCGCAAAGCGATCAGGGCCACATGGGGGACTTGGGAAGATTGGTGTGCCAGTCGTTCCTATCCGGGCTTCGAGCGCGCTGAGCGTGTGCTTGCCTATATGCGCGCCAATCCGGCGTCTGATCTTTCGCAACCGCAACGTAAGGATGTCGCCTGACATGTCTTCTTCCATTCAACTGATCTCGTCGCAGTCTGGGCCGGTGCCCGCTGCAAAGTCCCATCCCAAAGTTTTGCCGTCATCAGGCGGGCGAGGGCGCGGCCGTGCCGCATTGCGCCGCGCGCATTGCTGGCATTTCGACCCCGTGCCTTATCGCACCGCATTTGCCATGCGGTGGTCGGTCTTCCTGCGCGAGATGTTCCAGTCGCGCGAGGATGTGGCGGCGGCGTTCGGCGTGACCTTTGGCACGGCCTGCAATTGGTGGGACGGGCTGAACCGTCCCTATGGAGATCATGTGGCGCTGGCAGCGCTGGCATGGCCCGAAGACTTCGCCCGGTTGATGGCGGCGGAGTAATGAACATGAGCCGCGCCATATTCACAGATACCTTTCTGCGGCGCGGATGCGCGGCGATGATCGTGCAAAATCCGGCCACGCTGTTTCAGCGCGTGGAACCGCTGGAAGCGGTTGTGAACACTGTTGCGGGGGCCAGTGGTGGCCGGAAAGCCCCCGCGCCAATACTCAAACAAGCTGCTGATATGGAGGGGGCCAAGTGATGACCAAAGAGCTTTTGAGCCTTGATGTGCTTCGGAAGAAAACGGCTGATCAGCATGCGCTGGTGCGCGTGGGCGAGGACATGCAGCGTTTGGGCTGGGAACTGGCCTTTGACATCGACTGCACCAACGGTGCGCTGATCGCCGTAACTTTCGGGCCGGACGCGACAAAGTTGGCTGAAGCTGGCACTGTTCTTGGTAACCATATGAGCTCGCTTGATGGCGAACCCGAGGCAGATCCGGAGAAAATGCTATCCGCCGGCCAGTGTTTGCCCGGTGATGAGGTTGCAGACCTCCATTCGGTTCCGCCGGAAGAGCGGGCTAGCCCGTTTGTCACTGAGCATGCTGGAATGCTAACCAGTGTGGTCTTGGCTGAAGAGGCTGGGGCGGCGGCGCGCGGGCCGGTGATTGGCGATATTCCAGACGAAGCGTCAGACAGCGCTGGGGTCGAGGCTCCGGAAGCAAAGGCTGAGACTGGGGTGAGTGCCGATGCTGAATATCTGACGGGTTCCTATTCAGCGGGGGAGCTGGAGAAGCTCGCCCAGCTTTATGGCGCGGGCAAGACGGTGCCGGAAATTGCCAAGGTGCTGGGGCGCCGCAATCAGTCGGTTGGCTCAAAGATCAAATATATGATCGCCAATGGTCAGTTGGCGGATCGCGAGGCCGCACCGGCTCCAGCGCCCGTCGTGGCCGAGCCTGAGCCGGTCCTCTCGCCTGAGGCGTTGTCTTATCTGGGCAAGCTGAAAGGGCTCAAGGCCGATCCTGCCTTTGACGCGGTGACCGAACTGGCGATGTGCAAGGCGCTGCTGGATGGCCAGAAACAGAACATGGTTGCCGCCGATCTGGCCATTGATGGTAAGGCCATGATGAAGCGTTTTCGGCTGATCTGTGGATCGGCTATCGGGACGGGTAAGATGGCAACCGAGGCCCTGATCGAGGCGCTGCAATATCGCGCAGATCGTGAGGTGGCGTGATGGTCGAGAGAACAGTCGCCGCGCCGCGCCGCCCGCAGGAGGCGCGCACCACGGTTTCCGCCAAAGTCTTCGATCACACCACTGGCGCCGAGGTCGAAGTGTCGATGTCGCAGCGCGGGTTCGTGGTGCGGGTGATCGCGGGCGATGGAAAGCCCGAGGCCTTCGCTGCGCTGAGCGTTCCGCAGGCGCGTTTGATCGCCCGCAATATCCTCGAATTCGTGGGGGATGAGTGATGGATACGATGATTTGCCATGATAAAATCCTTTCTGTGGCAGAGCGCGCGGCACTTCTTTTGAGTGGTGGGTGCCGTGCAAGTGTTTCCCGGCTGATGTGCGCGGTCGGGCGGCGCGATGGGGCGGTTTGTTGGCGCAAGCCGTCCCGCATCTTTCTTCGCTCGCAGGGGTGCAAGGCGGTGATGTCTTGACCTCTACATTTGAAAACTGGGCCGCGCTGTCGCGTTCGGCTAAGCCGCTGGATTGGTCCGGCCCGATTGTGTTCGGGGTTGGCCCGGCGGATGTTGTGGGCCATGCGGGCGGGAAACCTGTTTATGTGGCCTCGACGCTCCGGCTGTGTCTGTGCGAAGTGCCAGAATATATGGTGCTGGTTGCAGCGCGGGCCTGTGCCGAGCTTTCGCGCATGGGCGTCTTGCCGATCTCGCCTGTGATCCTCGGGGCGGCGATGCTCGAGGTCGATATGCATCTGAAAATCAATGAGCCGGTCGGTTGGGCCAAGCAGGTCGCGGGTCTCCGCAATGCGGCCGGCGCGATCTGGGTGCCTGCCTGCCCTGGCTGGGCGAGTTGCCCGCAAATCTGGGCCGATGTGCAATGGGCTGCCTCGCATGGGGTGCCCGTTATGGTCGAAGCGAAAGGGGTGATGTGATGGGTATTGTTGAACGGGCCTTCACGGTCGTCGATACCGAGGACCTTCTCGAATATCCCTTTGACGAGAACACGCGCCTCGACAGCCATCACTTCATGGCATGGGAGCACGGACGCTGGCTCAATTCGTCCATGCGGGCCAAGGGCACGGCTGAATGCCGGGCGCTCTATTTCGACCTGATCTGCATCTCGATGGAGCAGACGCCGGTCGGCACCTTGCCGGATGACCTGGACGAACTCGCCTTTCATCTGCGCATCGACTCGGCGCATTTCAAAGCGCTGTGCCGGATGGATTACGGCCCGCTGCACAAGTGGCAATCTTGCCAGACCAAGGGCGGGGCGCGGCGGCTCTATCACCCACATGTGCTGCTGATGGTCACCGATGCGATTTCCCGCAAGCATGACAATCAGGCCAAGAATGACGCGGCCAACAAGGCCAAGCGTTTGCAGCGTCTGCGCACGACGCTGGCCAGCTATAACGCGGCGCTGGCCGAAGAAGATGGCGCGGTGCTGTGGATTGAAGACTGGCTGTCGGAGCGCTGCTCTGGCTACCGCACTTCGGTCTGGATCGAACAAGCGCTTGGCGCATGGTCGGCCCATACGATGCAGCTGAACCGGACGCGTTCGGCTTTCTGAAATTCTGTCCAAAGTGTCGTCAATCTGTCCGCAAGACAGATTTAGACGAATTTCGGACAGAAACAAAAGTGTCCTGCACGACAGGGACAAAGACAGAGACATAACAGTTACCCGCATCCCGGACGGAAAAGGGTGGTGACTGTGGATAAGTCCGAATTTGCTGAGAGAAAGGAGCGACGACATGGACAGTGCAGTGGGCCAGCAGCTTGAGAATAATCGCGCCCGTGTGCGGCGTATCCTGTTTGAGCCGGTGGGCTTTCGGTTTAAGCGGGGCATGGATGCCGAGGCGCAGGCGAAGTACTTCGCAGAGCTGGCTGACTATATGGCTTACATGAGCGATGAGAGCCTGAAGGTGCTTCGGGATTTCATGATCCAGCTAGGACAAGGCCCAAAGAGAGATCAATGGCCGGAGCCGGTTACTATGCGCGTTTGGGCTGAGCGGGCCCATCCTCGTCCTCTTCATGAGCTGAGCTGCTTGGTATCGTGGTTCTCTTCGGTCGAAGGGCCTGCCGCCGTGCTGAGCGGGACGCTGGTCGAGACATGGGATTACCTCGAACAGCATAAGGTGCCGCCTGCTACGGATGGAGCGCGGCGCAGAGTGCGTGAGGAGGCGCGTGAGCACCACAGCCGATTGGAGCGGATTGAGGAGCGGATCGCGCTGGATCTGCCCGTTGCCCCCGATCAGGCAGCATGGGCACAGGCGTATCGCGACAAGCAGGCGCGGGTCGCTGCGCTTGTCGAAAGGTTTCGGGCAAGCAAAGAGGCAGAGCAATGATGATGGCGGATGTGCGGCGGGACCGGATCGTAGCGGCGGGGCCTCGGGTGATGAGTGTGCGCTCGGCACTGGAATGGGCCTTCGGGCCGGAGAATGCGCGGATGGATTTCGACCATAGTGGGGCGCATGAGTTTGATCGCGTGGGCGTCTCGCCCGAGTGGCGGATGATGCAGCAGGCCAAGCTCGGCTGCCGCGTCGATGGTGGTGGCGCTGGCCCTGCGCCGCATGTGCATCCCGACGCGGCGATGATCGCGGCGGCGGTCGAGGCGCTGGAGTTGAACCCGATGTTCGGGCGCGAGATGGCGGTGCTGGTGGCCACGCATGCTCGGGCAGGGACTGCGCCTGATTGGCGGGGATCGGCACGGCGGCATGTGGTGCCGGTAGGTTGGGACTTCGACGAGGATGGGAACCAAACTGCATCGGTGCGGAAGGGTGAAGTTTGGACCTATCGCCATCCGACATGTCGTAACAGATTGGATGTGCGTTCAAAGTTTTGCCCTATTTCTTACATTGGCGGAGGAGCCGACACCGCCGCCCGCCGAAGGGCCTACCTTGATTGGTATGGTGCCCTTCTGGAGGTGTCGATGCAGCTGCGACTTCCGGGCTATCTGGACACGATCCAAGTCAGCTCGTCGCTGCCTGTGCTCTCTCCGTGGAAAAATAGCCGTTGACTGCATAAGTAAACTTTGACAATCTGCCAGCACCACACGAGCGCCCGAAGGTTGAAAGACCTCGGGCGCTTTGTCTTTCCGAACATTGGTGACATGCATGGGCAGGCTCAAGGCTATGCCAAACAGGCTCGCCCCTGCGCCGAGTCGGCTCCGCCCTGCGACGACAGTCGCCAAGGCGGAACCGATGCGGCAGCGGGTCGAGCCCAGTTGGCGCAAATGGTACAAGACGCGGCGCTGGCAGAAGCTGCGGTGGTCGGTGCTGGTGCGGGATCTCTTCACCTGCCAGCGTTGCGGGAAGATTGAGGCGGACACGAGCCAGTTGGTCGCTGACCATAAGCGGGCGCATCGCGGTGATGAAGCCCTCTTCTGGGAAGATGGCAACCTGCAATGCCTGTGCAAGCAATGTCACGATAGGGACAAGCAACGGGAAGAGAAGCGGGGCTGGTGATGGCCGATGCCTTCATGCTGTCGGTTGCGGCGGGCTTGCTGTTCGAGGATGGCAAGCCCGATGCGTTTGTGGATGAGGTGATGGCGGCGCATGGCTGGCCTATCACCGCTGATGATGCGCGGATCTGGGCGCGTGATCATGGTGATGCCTGCCGCTGTGCTGAATGCAGGCCGGCGCAGACTGTGCCTCGGGTCGATCCGGTGCAGTTGACCTTGATCTGACGGCTCTCGGGCGCGATTGGGCGAAATGTGGCGCGAATGCCACAGGGGAGGGGGTGGGTCGGAAGTCTGGGCGGCCCTTGGCTGCAGACCCGCCACTCCCTCAGTTGGAGGTTTTTTTTCTATGGCTGACGTTTTTGACCTGTTCGGGAACCCTGTAGAGGCCGCTTCTGGGAAGCTCGGTCGCCCACGCAAGACGGCAACATTGGAAGATCGTAATAAAGTCAAGATGTTACTGGCGGTCGGTTGGTCGAACGAGAGGATCTCTGGCGTCATGCATATGTCGTTGCCGACTTTCAGACGCCTTTTTTTTCAGGAGCTTAAGATCCGCTCTCTCGCTCGCGATATGTTCGATGCTCGCCGTTTGGAGGTGGCCATGAACTCGGCCCTGGCGGGGAACGTGGGTGCGATGCGCCAGGTCGATCGCTTGATGGAAAAGTTCGACCAGATGGAAGCCGAGCGATCATTTGCTGGAAAGCCGCGAGAGGAGGCCAAGCCCAAGGTTGGGAAGAAGATCCAAGACGAGGCATTGGCGCTGGATGCAGACGCGGCCCTCGCCGCCGAGCTAGAGCAGGAGACCAAGCAGAATGTCCGTCATTGAGCCTTTGCCCCGCTTCGCCTGCCCTGACTGGTGGGAGAAAATACAAGCGGGAGAGGTTCCGATTGCAGACGTGCCTGTCAACGAGAAGAAGGCAGCCAAGGTTCTGGCATTCTTCAATAGGCTTCGGTTGCCGGACATACCTGGCAACCCGCCGCTGTCAGAGGCATGCGGCGACTGGTTCAAGGCCATCCTTGTTGTGTTCTTTGCGAGTGAGGACCCGGAGACGCACCGCGAGATCGTTTGGGAGCTTCTGTGCCTTGTGCCAAAGAAGAACTCGAAATCCACCTATGTGGCGGCATTGGCTCTGACGGCGCTCTATATGGAGGAAGCCCCAAACCGGCAGATGTTGTTGGTTGGCCCCAGCCAGAATATCTCTGAGCGCCTGTTCTCGCAGGCACAATCAATGATCGATCTCGACGAGAAACTTCGGCAGATCTTTCAAGTGCAAGATCATCTTAAGACGATCACGCGCCGGAAAACCAAAACTGCGCTGGATGTGAAGACCTTCGATACATCGATCGTTACAGGTGAGATCCCTGTCCTGACGATCATTGATGAGCTTCACGAGCTGGGGAAAAAGGCCAAGGCTGCGAAAGTGATGCAGCAGATCAGGGGGGGTGGCATCACCAAGGTGCGTGGCAAGGTGCTCATGATCACCACCCAGTCTGATGAAATGCCGACCGGCGTCTGGAAATCTGAGCTTCAAAAAGCCCGTGCTATCCGTGACGGAAAGGGCGGAAGGTCTCCGATCCTTCTGCCGGTGCTCTATGAGTTCCCCGAAGAACTCCAACGCGATGAGGCCTACTGGCGCGATCAACGCAATTGGAGTTTGGTTCTGCCAAATATCGGCCTCTCGATCGATGAAGAAGCCCTCATCGATGATTACGAAAACAACGGGAAGGCAAATCCGGAAGCTGAGCAGATCTGGGCGAGCCAGCATCTCAATATCGAGATTGGCGTAGGACTTGGCGGGGATGCGTGGTCCGGAGCTCCCCATTGGGACGGTGCTGCTATTCCCGGCATGACGCTCGATGAGCTGCTCGCGCAGTGTGAGGTTTGCACGATAGGTGTGGACTGGGGCGGCGCCGATGACCTCGCGGCCTTGGCGGTGATCGGGCGGAGAACTCGTGACAAAGCGTGGCTGATCTGGGGCAAAGCATGGGCCAGAAAGACTGTGTTTGAACAGCGCCCGAAGATTGCAGATGCACTGCGAGGTTTCCAGGAGGACGGAGATCTTGCTGTCGTGGAGACACCAGAGCAGCAGGCGGCAGAAGCTGCTGAGATTTGCCTGAAGGTCAGCCTTGCAGGGAAACTTCCCGAACAGAGCGGCATCGGCCTAGACGTGGCAGGGGTTGCCCTGTTGCAGGATGCTCTGGAGGAGCTGGAGCTTGTCTATCCTGTGGTGCAATCTGTTGGGCAGGGCTGGAAGCTGCAGATGGCGATTTCGACAGTCGCGCTTAAGCTGGAGTCTCGGCGCATTCTGCACGCTGATCAGCCTATAATGGCGTGGGCAGTTGGTAACGCCAAACAGGTGCTAAAGGGCAGCACATATCTGGTCACAAAGCAGGCATCTGGCGCGGCTAAAATCGATCCTCTGATGGCTATATTCGACGCAGCAATGCTGATGTTTCTGAACCCTGTGGCATCCCAGAAGAACTTGGATGACTTTCTCTCTAACCCGGTGCTGGTGGTATGATCGGAATAATGAAGGCCGCGTGGCGCGGCGTGAAAGCCGAGCTTGCCGCAGGGCACTCCGGCTGGGAAAACCTGACCGATGCGCAGCCGCTATCAAGCTTCGGTCGGAAGTCAAAAGCGGGTGCAGTCGTGTCACCGGAAACGGCGATGTCGCTTTCGGCAGTCTGGGCTTGCGTATCGCGGACAGCGTCGGTGATCGGCTCTCTGCCGCTCGACATGTATCAACGGGGCGACGGGGCCACCCGAGTTTCCGTCGACCATGATCTGGCGGGAATGCTGTCGGAAAGCCCGAACCGAGAACAGACTGGGCTCGAGTTCTGGGAATCTATGGTGGCCCATACGCTGTTGCGTGGAAATGGCGTCGCCGAGCGTTTGCAGGTCGGCAACCGCCTCGTTGGTCTGCGACCATTGATCAACGCGGACCCGCGTCGCGATAGCGATGGCGATCTGGTCTATGATTACTGGGATCGGGGAAAGAAATATACCATGCCAGCCAGCAAGGTGTTCCATATCCGTGGTTTCGGGTCTGGGGATGGTCTGGGGCTGTCCGCTGTTCGCTACGGGCTTCAATCCATGGGCGCGGCGTTGGCGGCAGATGAGGCGGCGGCGACCTTCTTCGAAAATGGGATGATGCCCTCTGGGGTTCTGACTTCCGAACAAGTCCTAACCGATGTGCAGCGAAAGCAGCTGACCGCGATGCTAATGCAATATGCAGGCTCGAAGAAGGTCGGCAAAATTATGGCTCTGGAAGCGGGGCTCAAATACGAGCAGCTTCAGATGAACCCTGAGGATGTTCAGCTCCTCGCCACTCGTCGGCACCAGATCGAAGATGTTTGCCGTTGGTTCGGCACCCCCCCGATTGTCATCGGCCATAGTTCGGAAGGGCAGACGATGTGGGGCAGCGGGGTCGAAGCGATCATGCTGTCGTGGCAGACGATGGGGATCAACCCGCTGCTGACGCGGATTGAGCGGCGTATACAGAAAGATCTGGTTTTGCCAGGTCCCGGACGCCGGTTCTTCTTCGAGTTCAATCGCGAAGCCATGTTGCAGATGGACAGCAAATCCAAGGCGGATCTGCTGAACAAGATGGTGAGCGTGGGCATTCTGACGCGTGACGAGGCCCGTGCGAAACTGAACGAGCAGGCGCGAGGCGGCGCAGCTGATCAGCTGATGGCGCAGATGGCGATGGCGCCTATCGAGAACCTGAAAGGGAATGAAGGATGAGCAAGCGTAACCTGCCGATGGCGGATGTCTCGGTGCGTCCGGGGATGGCGACGCAGATCCCTGATCTGGCATTGAAGCGCTGGAACCCGGACGTTCGCGCCTCGGGTGAGAGCGATGCGACGATCTCCATTCTGGAACAGATTGGCGAGGATTACTGGGGCGAAGGGGTGACCTCTCGCCGTGTCTCGGCAGCTCTGCGTGCGATCGGCGAGCGGGACGTAACCGTGACGATCAACAGCCCAGGCGGAAACTATTTCGAGGGTCTGTCGATCTACAATATCCTGCGCGAGCATAAGGGACATGTGACCGTCAAGATCGTCGGCATTGCTGCCTCGGCGGCGTCGGTTATCGCCATGGCCGGCGATACGATCAAGATCGCCCGCGCTGGCTTCCTGATGATCCATAACGCGGCTGTTCTGGACTTCGGAGATCAGCATGCCAAGCGCGAGGTGGCTGATTGGCTGGAGCCGTTTGATGCAACGGCTGCTGATATCTACCACGCCCGCACTGGCATTGAGGTTACCGAGGTTCGGGAGATGCTGAACCGCGAAACATGGATTGGTGGCAAGGACGCCGTTGATCAGGGTTTCGCGGATGATTTCCTCGACGCGGACGAGATTTCGGCCAGTGTGGTCGAGAATAGCGGGGGCGCGGCGTTGAAGGCCGAGCGCCGCCTGCGCCAGATCTTGCAAAAGCAGGGTGTTTCGAGATCCGAGGAGCGGCAGTTGCTCGCTTCTCTTAAGGGGGGCAAGTCCGGCGCTGCCCCGTCCGGCATGCAAGACGCTGCCGTTTCCCAAGCCCTGTCGGGCTTTCTTTCCACATTGAAGAGCTGAAAGGCCACAACATGAAGAACCTTCGCATGCCCCTCGCCGTTATCTCGGCGGGGATGAACGTCGTGCCCGCAGCCGTGATTGGTGGGGTGATGGGGGACGCGGGCGACGTGTCGCGCCAACTCTCCGAAATCAAGATGGCTCTGGATAAGAGCACTGACGAGGTCAAGCAGACCGCCGAGAAGGCGGTCAAGATGGCCGAACGCAATGGCACCCTGACCGACGAGTTGAAAAACGACTCGGACCGGATGCTCAAGAACTTCAACGAGCTTACCCAGAAGCAGACCGATCTGATCGGGAAGCTCGAACAGCTTGAGACCAAGAACCGCGACCTCGAGCAGGAACTGTCTTCGCGCGGTGGGCGCGGAAACGGGGCCCCGCAGTCGTTTGGCCAGATGGTTGCCGGTCATGACGCAATCAAGCAGTTCGTGGCCGCTGGCGCATCGGGTCGCACCACGTTCCAGGTGAAGAATGCGATCACCACCGTGGGTGGCTCGGGTGGTGGGCTGATCTTCCCGACGCCGGAAACCAGTCCTGTGCGCATGCCGCGCCGGACGCTGTCGGTCGTGGACCTGATCACGCGCGGGCGCACGGATGCCAATCTGGTGCCCTATACCAAGCAAACGACCCGCGCCAATGGCGCGGCGCCGACTGCGGAGGGCACTGCCGCGCCGGAATCGTCCTACGGCTGGACCAAGGCAGAAGCTCCCGTGCGCAAAATCGCCCATGTCACCCACATCTCGGAAGAAGCGATGGCTGATGCGGCGATGCTCGAAACCGAGCTCGACAGCGAAATGCGCTACGGCCTCGATCTGGCCTTGGAAAACCAGATCGTCGCGGGCGATGGTACCGGCGAGAACCTGAATGGTCTGCGCACCCAAGCGACCGCTTTCTCTAGCCCGGCCGGCATCACGATCGAGGCGCAAACGCGGATCGATGTTCTTCGCCTTGGCCTGTTGCAACTGACGCTTGCCGACTATGCGGCGGACGGCCTGCTTCTGCACGATCTCGATTGGACGGCCATTGAGACGATCAAAGACACAGCTGGCCGCTATGTCTTCGGTAATCCCGCGACCGGCACCCTCCCGCGCCTGTGGTCCTTGGATGTGTCGACCACGCGCGCGCAGTCTGCGGGCGAATGGATGGCTGGCAACTTCATGATGGCCGCGACCTACTATGATCGTTCCGATGTCGAGATCCTGATTTCGTCCGAGCATGATCAGAACTTCGTCGAGGGGATGCTGACCATGAAGGGCACCCGTCGCGGCACTCTGGCGGTCAAGCGCCCCGGCGCATTGGTCAAAGGCACCTTCGGGGTCTGATCGAACACGCCTCCGGCGGTTTTCGCCGGAGGCAGTTTGCAGGAGTGAGAACATGAAAATCATCGCAGTATCTGAAACCACGATGACCCGCGTCGGTATGATGCGCCCTGGCATTCCGTATCGCCTCGATCCCAGTATCCAATCCCAGCAGATCGCGCTCACCGCTCTTCTTGCCAAAGGCGGTGTCGGGAAAGAGATCTCTGAGGAAGACGCCTTAGCGTTGCGCCAAGCTTATGTCGCGCCGAGCGAGGACATGAGCGCTCCGATCTTCGAGGGGCCGACCGAAGAGGAAATCGCAGAAGCTGCTCGCGCGGATGCAGAAGCACAGGCGACGGCCGAACAAAAGGCAGCAGCGGCGGAAGAGCAAGCCCGTCTTGAGGCCGAAGCGGAGGCCGCGCGTATTGCGGCCGAGGAAAAAGCGGCTGAAGACGCTGCAAAGGCCGAAGAAGAAGCTCAGGCGACGGCTGCAGCTAAGAAGGCTTCGAAGAAATGAGCGTTGACCTGGCGGACGTGAAAAGCTTCTGCCAGATCGATTTCACCGATCGGGATGTCGAAATACAGGGGCATTTGTCTACCGCCCTGACGTTCGTCGCAGACTATCTGCGGCGGGATATGGATGCAGACTATCCAGACGGTTGGCCCGACCCATGCAAGCAGTCGGTGCGACTTCTGGTTTGGCACTGGCTGTTTGGAAAAGCTGAGGCCGATGTTGGCATGCCGCCCACGGTGAAATCGCTTCTGGCGCAATATCGGGATTTGAGTTGATGCTTTCTCAAAAACTGCCGCACCGCGTCACGTTCGGCGAAATGGTCGAGACCAAGGGCGCTGGCGGGGTTGTCTCGCGCGATTTCGTCAAGCGGCATGAGTGTGCAGCCAAGATGATCTACGCGCGGGGTAACGAGACGGTTGAGGCCGCGCGGCTGGAAGGTCGCGCAATCTACAAGGTCAAAGTCATCTCGTGCATGGCCGCGCGATCGGTCACTTCCGATTGGCGGATGCGAGATGCGCGGTCAGGCGAAGAGTATGCCATCATCGAGGTTGATAAGGTCACCGACCCTGAATGGGTCTATGTCGTTGTCGAGCAGGGGAATGAGACCTGATCAGCTGCGGTAAATAGGCTCTTTCTTCGGAGCTGCTTCACGCTGAATGTCGCGCATTTCCCAGAGCGTGCCTCGGATTTCGCTCAGAAGAAACAGGGCACGATCCATCGCCAAGAAAACGGCGCCAGTTATTACGAGCGATACTGCGCTGGCTACGCTGAGATATGGTGAGTTCATGTCGCTAGTGAATGCAGAAAGCAGGCACAGGGCCGCCAAGACAAAGCTGATCCAAGCAAGTGCAGCAAGAAACTTCATGAGAATCTCTTTCTCTAACTATGTGAGCAAAGACTATGAGCGCAGCAGTAGCCTTGCAAGACGCGATCTATGCCGCGCTCGTGGCTGATCCGGGGCTTTCTGCCCAAGTGGCTGGTCGGGTCTATGACAATGCGCCTTCGAGCGTGGAATATCCCCACATCACGTTTGGGCCCTCGCAAGAGATCTCCGATGATGTCGAGTGCATTGCGGGGGAGCTGCACGCCATCCAGATTGATGTGTGGACGCAGGAAAGTAGCTCAAAACGTGGCAACAAGTTGCTGTGCAAGCTCGTCAAGGCAGCGCTGCACGAGGCAGAGCTGATGCTGGACGAGCCCTATGCAATGAGCTCTTTGCGCGTCGCCGACGTGAAGTACATGGGCGACCCTAGAACAGATGTGGCTCATGGTGTGATCAGCATCGAGGCGCGAACCGAGGGATAGGCCGAAGGAGTCTTTGACGTGGCCCAGCTTTCACCCCGTCTCACTGCTAAACTCAAGCGCATTCCGGCTGTTGCTGTCGATGCGGCCCGCGAGGCGATGGAAGAGGGCGCGGATGTTATCGCCGCGGAGATGCGCAAGCTTGCACCGAAAGGCGCAACGGGCCAGTTGGCCCTGTCGATCGGCTGGACATGGGGCGATCTACCCGCGGGCACATTCATGATCGATGAGGTCCGTAGCGGCGGCAACAAAGGTGATCAGTATGCCACGCTACGGCTCAGGTTCTATGCCGGATCTCGGGAGGCCTTCTACGCTAGATTTCAGGAATTCGGAACGCGGGACATGCCCGCCCAGCCCTTTTTCTATCCTGCATGGCGGGCCAAGCGCGCGGAGTTCCGGCGCCTGATAAGAAAGAGGGTCAGAGACGCCATCAAGAAGGAATTTTCCCGTGGCTAAAGCAAAATTCCACCGCCTTTTCAATGCGACGGACGCCAAGCGCGGCGTGTTGTTGCGCATCCATCCCCATGACGATTTTCGGCCCTATCCGGCATGGGTCATCAAGCTGGCCGAAACAAGCGGGGCGGCGACCAAGTATGTCGCCCCGAAGAAACCCGCTGATACATCAGGAGAATGACAATGGCAGCCCCTCAACTTTTGCATCGTGGCGATATGATCGTCATGGTGGATTGGGATAATACCGAAACCTTTACCAATTTCTGTGGCGCTACGGCAATCAGCCTCAATATCGAAAACGCGATGTCCGAGACTGCTGTGGGTGATTGCGACGACTGGAAGCTGCCGGTGCAGACCGTTGTCGAATACGGTGCGCAGACCTCGACCATGACCATCAATGCCCAGCTGGCGCGTTCGAACCTGAGCAAGCTATTGTCATGGGCCAAGGACCAGCTTGAACTGCCGGTCCGCGTGCATATCGTCGATGCGGCTTCCGGAACGGTCGAGTATATCGATGGGGTCGGCCTGTTGACGTCTCAGGGCATCGAGGGGATCGGCAATACCGAGGGCACTGCGCTGACGCAGACGATTAACGTCCGCTTCAAGCACGGCATCGAATTCACGAACGCCGCATAATGCAGCCGGTTGTCATTCCATGGCCGGGCGGAGAGCATGCTTTCCGCCTTGGCATCAGCGAGCTGGAAACGATCCAGCAGAAAACAGATTGCGGGCCTGAGCATCTTCTCTTGGCCCTCAATGCGGGGACGTGGAACATCACACAGCTCGTGCATGTGATCCGCTGCGGGCTGATCGGCGGTGGCATGGCCCATGTCGAGGCGCTGAAGCTGACACGAAACGCCTTTGATCTTCATCCCATCATCTCGTTCAAGGTGCCCTGTCAGGAAATCCTGTCGGTCGCATTGTTCGGCCCTCCGGATGATCCTGCGGGGGAGGATTTGCCGGTGGAGCCGACACCGGACAGCTGAAAAACGGCAAGCTTAGGTTCAGCACCTATTACGGCCTCGGTGCCGCAATGGGTTTCACGCCCGCGCAGGTGGGCGCGATGAGCCTCTGGGAGTTCATGGCCTGTATGGACGGCTTTGGCCGCGCCAACGGCTGGACAATGAACCCGGGCGGGAAAGCAATGAGCGTGGATCGCATGCGCGAGCTTGGTATCGAGGGATTTTAACCAATGGCACAAGAGCCGGATCTTATCATTTCTGCGGGGTTTTCTGACGCTCAGCTCGTCAAGGAAGCTGACCGGATCGTTGCGATGTATCGCAAGAAAGGCCAAGACGCGCAAAAAGCGTTTCAGGATGCTCAGGGCAAAGTGACTGATACGGCAGCCGCCCGGGCGCATGCGCGCGAACTTGACCGCCTGTCGAAAGCCTATGACCCGGTTTATCGTGCGGCATCCACCTACGAGAAGGAGCTGCGTCGTCTGGATCGTGCCCTTGATGTCGGTGCGATCAGTCAAGACCGATATACCGAAGAAGTCCAGCAATCAGCGGCGCAGATGCAGCGCGTGGTGGCTGCGAGCAAGCAGACCGCGACTGCGACTGCGGGTCTGTCGCAGTCCATGCGTAGCACGTCCACCGCCAGCAATGCGCTCAACGATGGCACGAAGAAAGTCGGTGGCGGAATGCGCAATCTGCGCGGGCAAGTGCAGAACACAGCGTTCCAGTTTCAGGATTTTGTTGTGCAGGTGCAGGGGGGCACTTCAGCGGTGACGGCGGCTGCACAGCAAATGCCACAGCTTTTGGGTGGCTTCGGGGCGCTTGGCGCTGTGCTGGGGCTTGTCTTCGCGATCGCCATACCTGTGGGGGCTGCATTGTTCCGCTTGGGGCGTGACAGCGAGGACGCAGCGAAGAAGTCCGAAGCATTCGACAAGGCGCTCGGAGAGGCGCGCGGCAGCATGGGGGAGTTTGCCGATGCGATCAATGTCCGTGCTGTTGGCTCTATAGACGATATGATCGAGCGGTTCGGGCGGGCCGATGAGGCAATCAAGGGTCTAATGGATCGAATGCGTGACGCCGCAAAAGAGAATGCCTTTGAAGGTTTCGGTGTTTCCGTCGATGAGGCGCTTAAGACCCTTGACGGGGCAGAAGACAGGATCGCCCAGATTTTCAGCCGCCTGACCTCTCTGCGGGATGAGCAGAACGATGCGCAAAGCCGTTTGGCAGATCTGCAATCGCGGCCCAAGATTAACGGTCGCACGGTCTTCGGTGCTCAGGAACTGACAGCAAGGCTAGATCTGCAAGATGCGCAGATCGAACTTCGGGCTCTCAATGACGAAGTCGCCAAGTTCGGCATCAGCCCGACGCAAATCGAGGGTTTCAATGCTGCTTGGCGCGCGCTCGACGGTATGCTTGACGAAGGTAACTTCACAGGGGCGGCTGATCAGCTGGAGATTATCCAAAGCACGTTGCGGGCTACGGGAAACAAAGAGCTCGTCGATGTGGCGAATATGCTCGATCAGGTCACCGAACAGCTGCGAGAAGGGGCCGCCGAGGCGGGCGAAGTTGCACGCAAGGCCGAGGATATAAGCTTTGCCGCGCAGGGCATCAGCTTTGATGGGGCTGTGCAGGGCGCGCAGACGCTTGCCGACGTTCTGGCGGAGGCGTCGCGCAACATGGCGTCGCTGGAAAGCAGCCAAGCACAGCAGTTGGCCCGCGCTCGTATTCGCCGGCAGTATGTTGGCGATAAGGTGGGCGAGGCTGGGGCACTTGCAGGGCTCGAAATGGATGAGATCATACCGGATGGAGCAACGCTTACTGATCAGCAACAGGCGGACTTCGACCGTCGGAGGGCGAAATACGTTTCAGATGCGGAGGATGAGGCGAGGCTAGATTTGGAGAGGGCGGAAGCGGAACGTGCAGCAGCTGAGGCTGCCCGCAAGTCTAAGTCTGGAATGAAGTCCGCTGAAGGCGAGGCGTCAAAGAAGCAAAAAGCGTTGTCGGGTGTCTTTGATGGCGAGCAGCTCACCGCTTTGCAGCGTCAGATCGAGCTGATCGGCAAGTCCTCAACCGAGACTGCTCGGCTGCGGGCGACTTGGGCGGCGATGGACGAGCTCAAGAAAGCTGGCATTCCGCTCAACGATGATCTGAATGCAAAGATCGCCAAGCAGGCGGATGAGGTGGCGCGACTGACGGGCCAGCTCGAGCAGGGTGAGATTTCGCAGCAGAACTTTGATGCGGCAATCGACGGTGTTGCTGGTTCCTTAGCGGGCTTGATCACAAGTGGAGAAAGTGTTCGCGACAGTCTGGCCAACATCTTCAGGTCTATTGCGAACGATATTCTGCAAAGCGGAATTAAGCAGGCGCTTTCCAGTGTCATGGATAGCAGTGGCGGCGGTGGTGTGTTCGGGAAAATCCTGACAACCGTCTTCGGTGGGTTCCGCGCCTCTGGTGGTCCGGTGTCGTCCAACAAGGCTTACGTCGTCGGTGAGAAGGGGCCGGAGATGATTGTTCCGCGATCAGCGGGGACGGTAATTCCCAATCATGCGCTGCGCTCGGGCGGTAGCAGCTCCAATATGTCAATGACGGTGGATCTTCGCGGAACCACTGGGGATGTGGCTCTTGACGCCAAGATGCGGAAGATGGGCCAGCAGGTGCTTCAACAGGTCCCTGCTTATATGAAGAACCATGACGCAAGGACAGGATGATGCGAGCAACTTGGCCGGAACTGGCAAGATGGCAGGACGTAAGCTATCCGCTGACCGGCCTGTCTCTCGATCCGCAGCAAAGTATCAATGGCGCAGAAACAGTGGTGCCAACGATGCGCGGTAAATGGACGATGACGGCGCAGGTCGTTGTCGCGGGCGAGGCGGCGCAATTGGAATGGCAGACGTTTGTTGCGCAGATGGAAGGGCGCATCGGCACTGTTTTGGTGCCGATGCGCTCCCGTTTCCGCCCCATGGACCGGAATGGCAAGTTCACGCCATTCCGGCACACAGCGCAGTTCGCTCGTTCTCAGACATTCGAGCATTGGGGGTTCGAGGCCACGCCAATATCACGGGCAACCGTGGCGTCTGACGCCGCGCTTCGGTCAACACGTCTGAGTATAACCATCACCGACACAACCGGCGTGAGACCGGGGCAGATCATCAGTATCGGCGAACGTGCCCACCGCGTTCAAGCGGCATGGTCCGAGGCCGAAGGGACGCAAAACCTTATGATCCAACCGCCCTTGCGCGAGGCAGTGGCGGCTGGTGCGGATGTCGAGCTATCGCGCCCCGTTTGCCGCATGCGCTTCGCATCGGAGGGCGAGGGCGTGATTGATGAAAACATGGCGCGCGCCCAGTCGGTGTCAGTTAATTTCGTGGAGGCCGTATGAGCCGCGCAGATCTTCTTGCCATCCCTGACGCGGATCTGCGCGAGGGGCGAGTTCAGCATGCTATTTTGGTGCATATGGACTTCCTCGACGCGCCGCGCCGCTGGTGGACCGGCTGGGGCGATATGGAGCATGACGGGTATGTCTGGCAGGGGACGGGCGATCTGATCAGCATCGTAGGTCTGGAAAGCAACTACTCGCTCAACGCCAATCAGGTGACGTTCTCGATGACCGCCACGCCTGAGATGGTGACCAACGCGCTTGAGGCTCGCGCACGGGTGCGCGGGCGGGATGTGACGGTCTCGCTCGGCCTGTTTGCCGAAGGCGCGCCGTCTCCTATGGCCTCCTTCGCGCTGTTTGCGGGGACCATGGAGCGTATGCCCTGGGCGCTGGAAGGCACGACTAACTGGACCCTCACGCTGGAATGCGAGGGGCTGTTCGCGCGCCGCAACGCGCCGCCACGCGGGCGCTGGACGGATGCCGACCAGAAGGCACGGCACTCGGGCGATAAAGGCTTCGAGCGCCTGCCGCTCTATGCCAACGGCTATGAGACCAAATGGCGCGGGTGAGGGTGGCTGATGCCCGCGATGTGCCGCGTATCGTGGATATGATCGAGGCTCTGCGCGAGGCGGTCTCTGGGCCGGTTCCGGTCGATCGTAACTGGACGATCCGCACTGTCTCTGGGCTGATCCGAGATCCTGCCGGATGCGTCTTCGTCACGGATGGCGGGTTTATCGCAGGACTGATGCAGCCCACGGTGATCAGCCCGGCACCGATCGCGAAAGAGGTCGGTTGGTGGGCTGGTGACGGCAGCGGGTTGCGGCTCCTGCGAGCCTTCGAGGCTTGGGCGCTTGAGCAGGGCGCCCAGACCATCCAGCTTTCTACGGCTCCCGAGGGGCCGGATCTTTCAAGGCTCGGCTATGGGCGGGCCGAATTGGCATGGGTTCGATAAATGGCAATCTTCTCGATAATTGCGGCTACCTCTTGGGGGGCGGCTTATGCGGCCACGACCGTGGGTGCGGCAGTGATTGCCGTGGGGCAGGCGGTCACATGGTCACTGGCGTCGTCTCTCCTGATGCGGTCGAATACCTCGCGACAGACCGTGCAGGCCACGATCCAGCAGACCGACCAGCCGCGTGTGCGCGCCTATGGCCGCAACCTGCTGGGCGGCGTGAAGGCCTTTTACGAGTCGCATGATGATAGGCTTTATCAGATCGTTGTGGCGCATCATGGGCCTATTGATGCTGCGGTGAATGTCTGGTGGGACGGCGCTCCGAACTCGCTGGCCTCCGCCGAAGGCAATCACCTATATCTGCGCCGCTACCAAATCTTCGAGTGGCGCGACGGGTCCAGCGCGGGTGGGGATTATGCGGATGTCTTGAGCAACTTCTCGGCTCTCTGGACAGCAGATCATGCATTGGAAGGTCAGGCCACATTCCTCACCGTCTTTGGTGATCCCTCGGATGAGAACTTTCCGAAGGTATTTCCCAAGGGCGCGCAGACCGTCGTGCAGATGGAAGTGCGCGCCAGCCAAGTCGCGGATCTGACCGGCACCATGGTCTATTCGGAAAACCCCGGGCTGATCCTGCGGGACTTCTTCACGCATGCGGATGGTTGGGCGCTGCCTGCGTCCAGATTGGATGATGATAGCTTCGGAACATTTTCGGCAATCTGTGCCTTCTCCATAGCGCTCGCCAATGGCGGGGAAGAGCCTCGCTATTCGCTCTGCGGCTATTACACGCTGGAAGAGCCGTTGAAGAATGTGGCTGCGCGGTTCCTCGCGGTTTGCGATGGCCAGCCGTATATGACGCCCGAGGGCAAGCTCGGCATTTGCGGCGGGGTCTGGTCCGAGCCGGATGTGACGATCACGGCAGAGGATATTCTCGCGATCCAGATGCAAGACGGCATCGATCCCATGACTGCCTATAACGTTTTGCAGGGATCGTTTGTCAGCCCGGCACATGCCTATCAGAGCATCGACGTTGCCGAGCTGCGCGATGAGAATGCGCTTGTCACAGAAGAGCAGCGGACGGACCGGCTCGATCTGGAAGCCTGCCCGTCAGGCACTCAGCTTCAGCGCCTTATGAGCATCAAGATGGCGCAGGATCGCTGTGATTGGAAGGGGACGATCACGACAAACCTTGTCGGGCTCAAGGCGCGGTTTCCAAAAGGGGATGGAGCGCATACGATCCGCATCTATGCGCCGGATCTCGGGATTGATCGCACGTTTAAGGTTACGTCGCATTCGTTTGATCTCGTGAGTGCAACTTGCTCCATCGGTGTGGAAACGCTCGAT
Organism: Thioclava sp. GXIMD2076; assembly: GCF_037949795.1. Lineage (NCBI taxonomy): Bacteria > Pseudomonadati > Pseudomonadota > Alphaproteobacteria > Rhodobacterales > Paracoccaceae > Thioclava > Thioclava sp. GXIMD2076. The sequence continues at coordinate 2,546,414 of NZ_CP149932.1, read as the reverse complement.
GCCAGTGCCTATGCATGGGACCCTGCAACGGATGAGCGGGCGCTGCCGCTGACCTATGCCGCCATCGGCACCCCGAGCCACACGCAGCCTGCGCCACAAAACCCTGTCCTTACGCAAACGCGTGTGCAGGTGAGCGGCGACACGCAAGCTGTGAAGCTCAATGTCTCGGTGGATGATCCGGGCAAGGACAGCCTCACGTTCCAAGCGCAGATCGCTGTCGGCTACTGGGAGGATCCGGAGGCCGACACCACTTGGGTAGACATGAGCGCAGGTCTTATCAGCGCGATCTCCGGTGTGCTGGAGGATGGGCAGACCTATACGGTCCGCATGCGCTGGAAAGGCCGTAGTGACTGGGTAGTCGCTGGTTCGGTTCAGGTTAGTGCAAATCCGGATGAGCCGGACCCGCCGACCGACTTCTCGGCACTAGCGACGGGGAGTGCGGTAGCGCTTGATTGGCGCAACGCATCCGAGGATTTCTACCGGACGCAGATCTGGCGTGGCGCTTCGACTGATTTTGCCTCGGCTGTCTTTGTGGCCAATGTCGCTGGCGTGGCCGGCCAGGTCAGCGACTTCACCGACGAGCCTGGCATTGGGATGTGGTCCTATTTCGCCGTAACGATCAACGGCTCTGCTGTCCCGTCCGATCCGGTGGGGCCGCAAACTATCACCATCAGCTGAACCTGACAGGTCATGACCTGCCTTGGCCTCGCCTCGAGCGAGGCCTTTTTATTTGGAGGCCCTATGGCAATTCTTGATGACATAAACGCGGCGCTGCGCGACTTTAATCGCTATACAGGCGACGGGCTACCGAACGAGCCTGTGGGCGCACCGCTTCCAGTGGGCGATGCGACGAGCGGCCGTTATCAGATCCAGCTAGCGCCGTTCCGCGCTGCGCTTGTCGCCATCCTGCAAACGATGGGCGATGAGGACGCACTGCAGGACATTCTTGCACAGGTTACTGCTGCAAAAGACCGCGCCAATCACACCGGCACGCAGTCGGCCGACACGATCACGAATGGCGTCACAAATGCCGCAATGACGCTGCTTGAGCGCTTTACTCTGGCAATGCTGGCGTCGGTGGTTAGCGATGACACCGATGGCCTTGTGCGTGATGCCTACGGCGTCCTCGGCATCACTCGCGACGCCGAAGGCTTTAGCATCGGCGGGGTGCATCTCTCGAGCTCGGCGTTCGAGGATGTCTGGTTCGGTCTGAGGGACAAGCTCGGGAATATCGGCGTGTCGTTCGGCCCCGATGGCCTGAAAATTGGCGGTGTGAAGATCTCTGGGTCGGCGTTCGAGGACGATACCCCATTTGCCGATAAGCGTGGCGTTCCGATGTTCTCTCGCGATCCGAAATCGCGGTCGGGCTATGTCGGAGCGGCGTTGGATGAGGTTTACGATCCGCTCCCCCCTGCGCTTCATCGCGCTAGCCAGAAGGTCTTCGCTACAGGAGGATATTTGCGGTCGCGCGGGTATGAGCCGCCATCCAGTCCATCTCAGTTCATTCGTAATGGCGGCGTCGTCATAAAAGACACATCAGACCCAGATTATATGCAGCGGAACGCGGCGCTAAGCCCACAGATTGCCGTTATAGGGAGTCGCATCTTTGTAAGTTTTACAGGCCTTTGGGCACCATCGAATACAAATCCATTGGGAGAGCAAGCAGGATCCTTCGTGGTTCTCATGTATACTGACGACGGAGGCATAACTTTCAAGGACGCAGCTTATATCGCGCCGGATCCTGTGAACGCGGATGGCCGCTGTACCGAGCCTACGATGGATGTAGTCGATGATCGGCTGTACATTCGCTATCTTCACCACACCGCAAAGTTCGGCGGTGAGGAAGGGATATATGATCGGCAGGATTGCACTTGGAGCGTTTGCCTTACCAACCCTCTAGCGCTGCAATCGCAATTTGTTTTCACAAAGCCCAAGTTCGTCGCACTCGGAATGCCATATGGATCTTTCAGTTGGGGCGGACACACTCACGCTGTTCATACTTATGGCACCGGTGGCTTCGGGACGGCAGTACCCTTTGCTGAGCAAATCGGTCGCTTGATTTATCGTTTCCACAAAGAGCACCACGAATGGGAGGGCGTCCTAGCTCTTCCCTTGGAGGATAGCGCGCTATGGAGCTTCCCGGAGCCCTGCGTGATCGAGACGGATGGAGGTGGGTTGTACACAATCTGCCGGACAAGCGAGGAATATTATGAGGCGCGGTATGACCCAGACGATGAAACATGGTCCGAGCCTGTCGCTTTTACCGCGCTCGGAGAGACCCCCAGTAGCCGCATAGATCTAGTGCGACTGCCCTCGGGCCGAGTAGCGATGTTGATGAACCTTAGCGCTGAGCGAGATCATACAAGCCTCTGCTTGTCTGAAGACGATTGCCAGACATGGTCGTACACCGTTCTCTTGGAGGAAGGGCCTTCTTCAAGCCCCGGCATTGTTGGCACAGAAGACGGAAAGATCCATGTCGTTACCGATCTGCGCGGATCCGGCAATCACGGCATCAAGTACTTCTGTATTGATGAACAATCTGTAATCGACGGTAGCCCCGAGATCACCTCGAACACTGTCTACACCGCAGTTGAATACACGGCCTAAGGAGGGTCGAGACATGACGACTATCACGGATAATGGCGCGGATTATGCCGCGTATGCGGCCATCATGGATGTTCCGTTGATCGAAAACTGTTTGAGCTGGGGGTTCGGCGGGCGTTCGCTTTTGCAATCGCGCAGAAACCACGCATCAGGTGGGCTTAACCTTCAGGGTACGGATGCAGTACCGCTGATCGCTGAAAACTATGTGCGTGGAGGTACTGGGGTCAACGCTGGTGGGATCAATTTAGTTGCTGAGACGAGTGAGATCACCGTCTTTGCTGTGGCGCGATCGCAAAACTACGGTACAAATACCGTATCTTCCTATATCGGCAACAAGAACACTACGGGGCAGAGTGGCCTGTTGCTTGGAACTGGTGCTTCTGGTGCAAGCTTGCAAGCCTATTTCAGCGAGTCAGGTACCCCCGCGCTGCGCGGCTTGACGATCGCTAATACGGATAATTCCTATCATGCTTCGTGGAAGTGCCTCGTTGGACAGTTTTCCGCGAGCGGTCGTCTGATTGCAGACATGACCCACGGCTTTCGCTCTCCGGAAGAGGGAGAGGCATCTCTCACTGGAACACGTATTCTTGGTACGGGGGTTTTGAAAGCCGGCGCCGACTACAGCAATGTCGCCACGACCTCCGGAGATGTTGCTGCATGGGCTGTTTTCAACAAATGGGCGTCCGATGATGAACGTGACTTTGTGTATCGCGTTCTCCGCGGCATCTGTCGTCGTCGAGGCATCCTCGGGGTTTAATCGGCGCCGGATACCACTGAATTGCAACCCGCCCTGGAGGCGGGCTTTTTTATGAGCATGAGGCGCATTGCGCAGGAAGGCGGGCAAGATGCCTGAGAAAGACCCGAGCCTGTGGGAGAACGTCGGGCTCTATATCTCCCTGATCATCACATGGGGCACGGGCGCGGCGGGGCAGATCTATGTCTCTGGCGGCGTCGGTGGCGCCGTGCGCTGGATCATGGAGATCAAGGGCAGGAGCCCGATCAGCTTCCTGCGCATCCTGATCGATGGCGTGACGGCGGTCATCACGGGCGCGATCTTCGCCCGCTATTTGGGGCCTGTCATTGCCAAGTGGCTCTCTGGTGTCGGGATGTGGCCGGATGCCGGGGACGCCACCACGGCGGGGTTTCTGGCGGGCGTGGGCGGCATGTCCGTCGCCAAGGTCGTGATCGCGATGATCGATGCGCAAAGTTCAAAGTTCACGGGTAGCAAGAAATGATCAACGCAATGTGGCGGCAGCTCGCGCGAGAGCGCCAGATATGGCTCCGGCTGGTCCTCGGTTGGCTATTCATCACAACGGTCCCGCCTGTGGTGGAAAGCGCCTTCTGGCCGGTCTCGGGGCCCCTGCATATCACGGAGGTTACCGAGACGCCGGAAGGGGTGCGGATCAAGGGCTGGGCGGAGCGATACCGCGATGATTGCGATTTCCTCGCGCCCGAGTGGTGGCTTGGGGAGAGGAATGGTCGCGCGGTTCGCGTGGTGGCGCGATTCGATGACAAGCCACAGATCCGAGGCAAGGGCCGCATGGAGTTCGAGGCGCTGGTGGTTGGGCTAACCAAGGATCAGCTGGACGACAGCTATTCCGATGTGCGCCACGCCTGTCACGGGCGGAATGGCGATCGGGCCTTCCTCTGGGCCACACGATCCAAGTTCTGGAACTGACACGCCCCGCCATCGAGCGGGGCTTTTTCATGGAGAAATGGAATGAAGCTTATCCCTGACGCATGGCGCGTCGTCATCCTCGCCTATTCTTTCTGGTTCAACGTCCTCGGGTTGCTAGTGCTGATTGCGCCCGAGATCCTTTTCGCCTTCACGGGCATCGATATGGACCCCGTGCTGCGCTGGTGCCTCGTCGTCGGCCTGCTGATCGCGGGGCTTGCCGGTCGGCTGGTGCGGCAAACCTCCCGCGCGTGGGTCCAGTGGCTGCGAATGCTAGCTGTCCTGCTGATCATCATTCTGGCGTCCCTCGGTGTCGCGCGGGCTGATGTGCCCGACCGTGGCCCGCTGGTGGCCGGCGCTGCCGTCAGCGAGGCGCAGATCATGGCCGTGGCCTTGCCGCATATCGAGCAATGGGAGGGCATGCGGTTGAAGGCTTATCTTGATATCGTGGGTGTGCCGACGATCTGCGCAGGCACCACGCGCGGCGTTCATATCGGCATGACCAAGACGCGGGCGCAGTGCGTCGCAATCATGCAGGCCGAGGCGCTGGAATACTGGCGCGGTGTGTCTCGTTATCTGACCAAGGCAACGCTCAAGAATCGGATCACGGCCAGCCGCGGCGCCGCGTGGTCCAGCTTCGCGATCAACGTCGGGATCTCCAGCGCGGGCCGTAGCACGGCCACACGTCGCCTGAATGCTGGGAACGTCACGGGTGCATGTGAGGCGCTGACCTGGTGGAACAAGGCGGGCGGGCGCGTGATCCTCGGGTTGGTCAACCGTCGCAGCGCGGAGCGTGGGCTATGTCTCTCAGCGGCCTGATCCTTCCGGTGTGGTTCAAGGCGAGCGTAATCGCGGCAGTGCTTGCAATCGCGTTTGGTGCGGGCTGGATCGGGCAGGGGTGGCGGTTGACTGCCCAGTTGGCAGCCAAACAGGCCGCATGGGACGCGGAGAGAGCTGCAGCCCTGCTGGCAGAGCGTCAGCGCACCGCCGAAGCAATCCAGAAGGTCAATGCCGCCAACGCGGCGCTGGCCGAGGCGGAACGCGCCCTGACGATCGCGCAGGGTGAACGCGACATAGCCCAACGGAGGCTTATCGATGAAATTGAAGCTGACCCTGATCTTGGCGGCCCCGGTATTCCTGCTGACCGCCTGCAGTCAATCCGCGACCACTGGGCCGGTGATGGCCGATGAAGCACCGCGCCCGCAGGTGGTCTTGCCCAATGCTGCCCGCATTTCGTGCGCGTCTCCGGCGTCCCTTCTCTCGACAGGCGGGACGGTGGCAGATGACGCGGTGAGCATCACGCGCCTTGGAGATGAGCTGATCGCCTGTGATGGGCGGCGGCGCGTGGCGGTCGAGGCGTTTATACAGGCCGTTGGCTCGATGCGTACAAATTAACACTATTCCGCTCTATGGATGTTTCATAACGAATAGCTTGTTTCATTTACGTTGTTCGCTTGCTAGGAATGATTATCCTTTATTCCCAACGTTGCAGTGTCACCATGGTCACTTATCCTTTTAGATTTCAGTACTCTGAGAAAGTCGAAGACTTCTTCATCCGTAATAACATTTTCCTGAGTATGCCGGAGAATATCAAAGGGGTGTATAAATTTGGCGAGCAACTCGTGCTGCAACGTCCCGTCATGATAGAGCCATATTCAGTGATGGCAAAGAAGACCTTCTCATCACTCGGCTCATTTTCTTTTACTCAGTCTGGTCTGAGTATGCCGCATTCGGTAGGTCGTTACTGCTCGATTTCATTTAATGTCAAGCTGATGAGGGGCGATCATCCGCTTCATCACATCAGCACTCATCTGTTCACATATCGGAAATATTACGAAAAGCACCTGCTTCGTGATTTTCAAAGTGCTCCGGCCACGGTGCCCGCGAGAGAGGTGCGAGGCCCTGTAAAAGTAGGAAATGACGTATGGATTGGGCAGGATGTTTTAATACGTAATGGCATCACAATCGGAGATGGTGCTGTTGTAGCTGCGGGCTCTGTTGTCGTTAAGGATGTTCCGCCTTATGCAATTGTCGGAGGAAACCCTGCAAAAGTCATCCGTTATCGTTTCGACGAAGATTTGATTGAGATTCTGTCAAAGCTGAAATGGTGGGAATATCATTGCAAGGACTTTTCAGGTTTGCCGGTAGATGATCCTCGGGCATTTGCCGAGGGTCTCATGGAGCGCATAGAGCGCAATGAAATCTCGAAATATCCAAGTCAGCGGTTGGATCTGGCTGCTGAAATTGAGAAAGTTTCGATCTAGTCGACATAGCTGATACAAGCCGCTGTCGCATTTGCACAGACCTCAGTGCCCGACGCCATTGCCAAGCTCGGGCTGTCCGATGCTGTGCTGGCGGATCTGGCCGAGTCCAAGGTTTCGACGCTGGCCGGTCTGGTGAAGTGATCCGGTAACGAAGAAGGGGAGCCGGTTGGCTCCCCTTTCAGCGTATGGCGGATATCGGTGCGGTTTCGGTGCGGTTATTAGCCATCTGAACCCTGCCGAACCCTGAACGAAATAAGGCGTAAACCAAGAACGAGCCGCGAACAAAGCCGCACGCGCTGCCCTCCGAAGGCAGAGGCCTATCTTACCCAACCGACTTTTCTGTAATGGGCGGATTCCGGGCCTGCTCCCTTGCAGCTGGCGCTCACTTCAAAGGCATGGGGCAGATTGACCGCAGCCTACACCAGATGCGAACGCTGGAGAGCTCTAGCCGTATTTCCATGCTCGGCCATCGTCCTTAGATTAACTGCGAGGGTCTTCTGGGCATCTACCGGCGTGCATTTCCAATGCTTTGCCAGCTCCGCAACTGCAGACGACAAGGCAGCATGAGGATATGCATCACCCTTGGTCGATGCAAAGGGGGCATCCGTCTCCGTTAGAATGCGCTCTCTGGGTATCTTGGCCAGCAGCGATCCGGCCCGCTTGCTACGCAGCATCGGCAGGCCGACCGAGAACCAGGCCCCCATCCCGACGGCGCGTTCGGCGTCACGGATTGAACCTGTAAACCAGTGCAAGACTGGTGTTCCACACCCCGGGTGTTGCTTCAAAGCTTCCAGTACCTCGCCGCTCGCATGCCTACTGTGAATGGATAGGATCTTGCCGCCCGCGTCAGAGCAAGAACGCAACAGTCTGTTGAAGACTTCCTTCTGGAGAACAATGTGCCGAGCGAATTCATTTCCACCGTCAAGCCCGATCTCTCCAACGTAGCGGGTCTCCGAGACCAGGCGACAAAAAAGGTCGACCTCCTGATGTCGTTCATGAGCGAGTTGTGGGTGAAGGCCGAGCGCGGTCCGAATTCTGGATGCCTTGGCCGGAAGGCGAGCCGTCTTAGCGAATGCCTTTGGGGTGGTTGTTACCGAGAGCATATAGATCCTTGCCGCCTCGACTTGCGACGTGACCGCTTGCGGTCGAGGAAACAGATCGAGATGGCAGTGAAAATCGATCACCCCTTTATTCCTTTGCTTCTTAGGTAGTCGCGGATCTCTACAAGACCCCTCTCGTGAACACCGAACCAACCGTCCCTTTCGGCGACGCTGATCGGCAGTGGGCCGCTTGCAATTGCCCGTGTTCGCAGGTTTTCTGCCCGATCACGGCTCGCCAGAAGCACTGCCAGAAGGTCATCGCGGATTTCCGGATCTCGCCACGCGCCACCAACATCATAGCGATAAGAGGTTAAATCGTCGATACCGGCTCGGAAGAAGGCAGCCCGTCGGATCAGGCAGGGCACGCAATAGCCGCACTGCGTGTTCTTCCGCTTCCATTTTCCACAGGAGACGGTCTTCGAAAAGACTTCTGTCGGTCGTCCAGCGCGCGCCGCTTCATCCATCATCTCGCCCTTGGTCTGATGGCGAAACTCATTAACCAGCCGTATCGGCAGACCTACAGAGGCCAGGATGTTTTGGACGAGGCTGAGGAAATGCGGATGGGTGGTCCTTGTACTGTGCGATCCGACACGCCGGCGCGTAAGGGGCGCATTGAGGGCAATGAAGCCATTCTCCGGAACGAACAGCTCTACCTCGCCTTGTGAGGCTCCGCGCTTGGACGCCAGTGCACTAGCGACCGCCGCGCCATAGGCCAAGAAGCCGATACTGCGAGTCCTCATGCTGGTATCGTTCGGGCCGCCGCCTGTATTCGCGGGATTTGCATTTGCCTCAAACCACGGTAGTGATTTACCCAGAAGCGGCGCGAGAGCCTTCTGGTAGCTCTTGTCGCCACGATAAGAATGGCTGACGAGAACAGGGGTTCGTCCGACCGCGACGAGCTTACTGACACCGAGGAAGCTATCGAGCCCCCCAGAAAAAAGCGAAACGCAGTCTGCTGGACCGATCCCAACTGTCTTGCGTTTTCGCAATATCGCGGCTCGGTTTGGTGGACGAGGGCCTCCGGATCGAACGGAAACGCTCCATTGATCGCCACTGAGAAAGTCGAGTGCCCGCTTCAGTGTTGGTAGAACTGGGTTCCAAATCGCTGGTTGAGCAAGGGGGATATCGAGCGCTATTTCCCGGGACCAACCATTCGCTGCCCAACGACTGCGTTCAATAAAGGTATCCGCAGAGATGACCGCCATGGCGATGGTAAGAAAGTCAAACGCACGTTCGTCAACCATGACACCGAGTCCAGCAATCGCAGATGGAAGTTGGTTGCCGACCGATCCCGTCCCTTGGCGCATCGGCCTTGGCCCGTAAAGGACGACATCAATCCGACCATCTTGCGTGACCGCAGGCAGAGTGCTCTCATCGATGTGGAATACCAGCCTATTCACCGTATGCCTCCCAAGTTGCCCAGACTTCGTTGATTGTCTCTCGCATAAGCTGTCTGACGTCCGCTTGAACGATATTCCCTTTCCCTTCGAGCCTTGGACCGAGATTGACCTCAACAACAGCCCTGATGGTCTCAAGTAGCGCTCCCTCTGCCTCCGGAGTGCTCGTTACCGTTCCCGATGCCCAAGAGCCGCCGACTTCTTCAACGATTTCCTGAAACACGGACTGTGAAAGATACTCTCCGAGGATTCGTTGAATCGTCTCGTCGTCCAACTGGGCGGGGTCGAACTCCTTCTCGCCGAGCACCTCGATCATCGCCTGATCGATAGACGCCCGGATTCGATCCGCGTCACCGTTGGCGGGCGCCAATGCTGCGCTCAGCCTTTGACAGACAACGTCCAGCGGTTGCCCTGTGAGCGATGCCTGCGACAGTCCGCGGCTATCAGCAAAAGTGCCGTCCCCGCCTAGAGAGGAGAGGACGGAGTAAAGATCTCCGCCTGTGTTATATACACTTCCGAACCTTCGAGGGCCGACCGACCTTCCGCCCGTGGCGGTGCGCGCATAGTAACCTAACGAGCGCTGTAGGTCGTGCGGATCTCTTGTTCGAAGGTATTTCCCGAAGCTTCGACGAAATGCCTGAAACCGTTTGGGTTCGGCCTGCGGAACCGGCTTTCCGGGCTCGTCGTCTGCCCAAGGAGGCACCAGTGGCTGATCCCGACCTGACCCTTTTGAGGATGCTGACGTACCCATTCCTTATTCCCCTTACCTTTTTTCTTTCATGAGGCTCGCCATCCATGGTGGAACCTTGGGAAGAACGTCAACAAATCGAACCAACCGCGCGTGAGCCTCTTCGGAGGACTGCGCAAGAAGAACGGCGCCGCGGAAATCTGCGCGGATTTTCGACCAGTCGAGATCCCGTTTCATAGAGGTGCAAAGCTCGTCCATGAGATCTCCCATCTCTGCCTCTGCAACTGTCGCAATAGCGTCCTTAGAAGTTTTCGAATTTATGGTGGCGGTTTTTCGGAGTATTTCGAGTGCCGCCGCGGCCGCCGGGCTCAGTCCCACCGAGACAGATTGAATAGGCAGGGTTTCACGAGAAAGATAGAAGACTGCGCGAAGATCTACTCCGCCGAGAGGAGGTTCAAGGCGAAGCCAGTCCTGAATGAAAGCTTTGTGCTTCTGCCACTCCTTCGGGATCTCGTTTTCAAAAGCCTGATCGTCTTCTTGCGGAATGGACTCGAGCCGTGTGAGAAGTTCAACTTTACCTTTTTCTGCTTCATTAACCAGTCGACCGAATGAGCGGATTGCCTCGCCATCCGTACAGCGCTCGAACAAAGCCAGTTTGGCGATCAGGCTTTCATCAAATGGCATCTTCCTTCGACGCGCGACTGCAGCCCGCATGCGAATGACGTTGAGAAGACGTTTTACAATTCGAGGGTTGCCTTGCACGCGCTCAGCGTAAGCCAGTTGGTTGGCCACAAGGTCCATCGTATCAAGATTACCCCGAACCGCATGGCTGGATGAAATCTTCAGTATCGCCGCTACCTCCTCTACAGTAATCGGCGGTTCGTCGGACCAGCTTCGCCGTAGTTTGTCGATGAGCGTGAGGCGAAGCTCCTCCACATCGTGTCCATCAAGATCACCCTGTGAAGCGGCAAGCATGAACAGATACGCTCGGACCTCCTGAAGCCCGAGCTTCGGCACGCGAACTGGTACGTTGATTAGTTTGTCCAGATAGTCCGAGACGTGCCTGTCGCCTGGTCCTGAGAAGTGTTTTGCGACTGAATGCCTGATCATGTCCTCGTCGGCCGCAACGATGAAGGCAGTTTTTGGCAAGAACAGGAACAGCCGCATTGCCTCAAGGGTCGCAATTGTATTGGGGGGCAGGCATCGGTCAAGGTTGTCGACGAAGACTACAAGCCGTCGGTCTATCGCGTTCAGAAGACTAGAAAATTCGGCCCTGAAAGCATCGATTTCTTCCGGGGGATTTTGTGTTTCTTTCTCCCGAAGCAAGCCGCCAAGCCGTTCTTCCCCGTCCTTGATCCCCTTGCGGACCTCGCCGACATCCTCGACATCGCCCTCACCACGAACGATGTTACTAAGCGCTCCCAAGCCCTTGGTAATTCCCCCGAAGGTCGGAATGCCCATTGCCAACGCCCCCATGTCCATGGCAATTCCCATAACCTTCAGCTTGTTCACTCTGCGATAAAAACTGGCGGCAATTTCCTTCTTGTCTTTAGGGGCTGCCGCATAGAGGCTCTTCGCGATCACAGTCATCAGAGCAGACTTGGCCTCGTCGAAGTCCTGGTAGAGCCAAGCATCAAAGTCGACAACAACATACCGATCGTCCGACAGTTCCTGAGAGATAAGGCGCAATATGCTGGACTTACCAACACCCCAAGACCCGTAGACGCCGATGGAGGTTGGCAGCATTGAATCGTCGGCTAAAATTTCGGCGATCATTTCCGAAACTTCCGAGTAATTCAGATAATCGATGCGGCTCTCGCTGTCAGACCACATAGGTGAACACTCCCGACAAACGCCGGACCCCCTTAATAAATAGAATGATACGATATGCGGTGCGGGTCTTCTGCGAGAACGGCTGCCAATCGTACAATAATCTCAATTTGAGCTGACAAATATGCGCGTGTAAAGCCCGCATCTCGCAACTCATTGGAGATGCAGATGGCCTCGCACAGGAAACTGTTGGCCGCCACAATTAGAACAAGGGAGCAGAATCTCCATTCCGTTCGTAGTCTCCACCAGACCATATTTCGGATCTGATAGCAGCTCGCTTACTAAGGCGTAGTGATGGGCTGCGTTTGGGGCAATGTCTGGATCGACGGGCAGCAGCGCAGCATCTTTAACGCCGGGTGGGTGTCAGCAAAGGGCGGATAGCGCGTGCACTATCTCAACCTCTTTTAGCTACAAATGTTTCCGCTCGCAGCTGCAGAAGAATGCTTCTATGGAACTGCGTTATTAGCTAAATACTGGCGGAATGTTGCTCGCACATTTCACGTTATGTTCGGTATACGTTTAGTAGGTATCTCAATCGACTATTGAATAAAATCAATATCTTGATAATGGATTCAAAATCCGCTTCCGAGAGGAGTGCCGGTTCAAGTCCGGCCGCCCGTACCAATCTGAAATTCAATGAAAAACAGGTTGGTTTGCAATAGGGTCGAGCACCTCGCTCCCCACCGTTCCCAATCCGGTTCCCACTTTCATGTTCTGTCCCTGTTCTGTTCCGCAAGCTTGTGGGCCGCTTTCGACAGGCGTTTCCGGCTGGCTTTCTTGCGGTAATAGGCCACCATCTGCGGCGACTGGTTGGTAATGGCCTGGATCTGCGCATCGGTGCAGCCGGCCTCGGCCAGCCGGACGATCGACAGCTTGCGCAGCCCGTGCAGGGTGAAGGGTTTCGCCTCGTCTCCGAGCGTCGCGCGCCAGGCGCTGAAGGCTTTCTCGGCCGCGCTGTAGCTGATCGCCTGGCTCATGTTCTTCGGGACCAGATGGCGCCCTCGAATCGGCAATGCCTCGACATAGCTGCGCAGCCCGTCGGGACAGTAGACCTGATAGGCCTCGTCGCCTTTCTCGTCGGTCACCGTCATGATGTCCCCCTCGAACTGGTCGCGGCGCATCGCGATGGCGGCGCTCGGCCTTTGCCCCGTGCCGAGGATCAGCTCGATGATCGTGCGGACATTCTCCGGCGCGGCTCTGGCCTTTTCGACCATCCATTCCGGCCACGGTTCGAACTCGCGCTGCTTGCCGAATAGGTCGATGCCCTCCGCCGGATTTCTGACATTCCAGTCAAGCTGCTTCGCGGCGAAGTTGAACAGGATCCGCACGATCTGGACGAACCAGTCGGCCTGCCGCGGCGTGTCCTTCAGCTTCTGCTGCATCGCCCGCACGGTGGCGCGGTCCATGTCCCGCACATCCTTGTCGGCATTCTTGGCAAGGATCTTCTCGAGCCAGATATTGTAGGATTGCTTCGTGCGCGGGGCGAGCTTGCGGAATTTCGGGCTCGACCTGTATTCGGTGATCAGGACCCGCCAGCTCGTCTTGACGAGCTGCCGCCTGACCTTCGGGGATTTTCCCGACCGGATGGACCAGTATTCGACCATGAATTCCGGCGTATTGGGATCGGCTGTGATCTCGATATAGCGCTCGCGGCGCTTGCCGCCCTCGAGCCAGGTGGTGCGGTAGAACAGCCGCTCCTTACCCCTGATTTTCTTTGCGGTGAGATATGGCAGGTCGGGCTTCTTCATAGGTCGAATTCGTCTTTCGGCTTGGTATTGTCGCCGCGCAGAACGGCGGCCAATGACTCTCGATCCCAGCGGCCGAGCGGTCCGGGGGCGGGCAGCGCGCCGCGCGCGACGAGCGCATTGAATTCGGAGGTCTTCATGTCGCAGAAGCGGGCGGCGGTGGCATTGCGCATGAAGGCGGGAAAGTCGGGTTTGCCCATCTATTCCGCTCCCCAATAGCGCATGTCTTCGACCGCGCAGGCCTCGGGGCCCTCCTGTCGGGCAAGCGGGTCGTTGAAATAGCCCGTGGCGGCTTCCTTGCAGTAAGCGGCCACCGTGCTGCCATCCTCGAATGTCTCGAACCCTGCAAGCTTGATCGCAGCGATCGTGAACCGGCGCGTGAACTCTTCGAGGCTGATGTCTTCCGAATGTTCGGTCATGCGTCAATTCCACTGATGGGGTCGATCGTAAGGACGGCTGAGAGCGCAGAGCAAGCGCTGGATGCAAAGGTCATGGTGTCTTCTCGCAGGATATACGGCTCGGGGCAGAGGCGGGTGCTGAAAGATCAGAATGAGGGCGTTTTCTTTGGCGCGCCGAGGCTGAGGGCCGCGCGGGCCGCGGGGCTATGGCCGGCACAGATGTTTCCGGCGCATACACCCACATGCGGGCAGAGTTCCTCCATCGTCAGGCCGTGCTCGCGGGCAATCGCGCGCAAAGCGCCGATCCTGTCCTGATCGGAGGGGCAGCCCATAAGGTAGACGCTCCGGTTGCGGTTGATCTGCTCGTGATAGTCATCTGCCGCCGCCGCGAGCTTGCGTCTGGTGGATGCGGTCATCGCGTTTCCTTTCATGATGGTCGGCGGACGCGGCAGGCCTCCGAACTGGTTGCCGCGTCCGCCTGTCCGGCGCGCGTGGGACACGCCGAATTCCTGAGTTTGGGGCAGGGCCCGATAGGCGCTGGCCGAAGCTCGGGATCTTGGGGCGGCGCTGGTGGGTATTGGGCGCCGCCCCGTATCTGGCCCCGGGAGGAAAGGGGGTGGGGCCGGATGCTGTCAGTCCATCCCGAGCGCCTGCTTGTAGATGTCCATGATCGCCTCTTCCTCGGCGATGTCGTTCTTGTCGCGCTTGCGCAGAGCGATGATCTTTTTGAGGATCTTTGTGTCGTAGCCGCGGGCCTTGGCTTCGGCCATCACGTCCTTCTGCTGCTCGGCGATATCCTTCTTCTCGGCCTCGAGGCTCTCGAACCGCTCGATGAACTGGCGCAGCTCGTCGCCGGTCACCTGATAGGCTTTATCCTCAGCCACCTTGAAGTCGGCATCGGGTTTCGTCGGTGGCTTGCCCGCGTTGGTGCGGCTGATGTTATGGGCTGTGCGGGCGAGGAGCTCGGGCGTCTCTGTATTTTGGGGGATTGGCGTCATGGCGTTCACGATGGGCTCCTCGAGAAAAGGCCGGGCGGTGTCAGGCAGAGCACCGCCCGGCAGTTGGGTTGCGAGCAGTAGACAGGCAACCGATCTCAGAAAGCGGGGTTCTCGGCCTGCCATCGGGCGCAGGTCATCTGCGCGATGGGGTCGAGATAGATCAGCAGCAGAAGGAGAGCCGCGCAGGCGCAGACGATGGCCCCGAGGGACTTCCGTGAGTTGGTGGTCTGGTAAAACGTCTGCATAGCGCGGCTCCATCCTGAGGGGCGGCAGGCTCTTGTGTCGCTGCCGGTAAATAGATAGTTCGCACACAGAGAACCCAACGGTCAACAATAAAGTTCGCCATAAGAGAACAAGTTGATTCGTGTGGGATGACGTACCGCGTCTAAGCAGAAAGGCCCGCTATCAGCGGGCCTTTCTGCGGGATGGGCGGATCTCTTGAAAATATTATTGAATGGGGGTGTTTTAGTGGAGGTCTTGCGGCATCCGGTAGTCTGGATGGATTTGTGATTACTGCTTATTGACTAGATCTTTTGGAATATGGAAGCGAACTGGTGCTGCCCATTTCAAATGAACATTGTGAAGGTTCCGGCCCGTTGGGTTTAAGGATAGGAGGCTGAATGTGCCGGCTTCGGTCCCTTCCTTCATATATTTAAGCCAAATCATGCCATCGGAAGTCTCCGCAATTACTTTGCGGCCGATGGCCTCTGTCGGTACGCCATCGTGGGTGTCCCTAGAGAATAGCACGATATCCCCTGAGGAATATGCTGGCTCCATAGAGTCGCCCCTGATCTCAACGGCGACTATGCCTTTTGGCGAAATTTGTGGTGGGCATTGGATTTTATACATCCCGTTGCCTTTGGTGTAGTCATCTACTAGCGAGACTTCGTCGCCCGCGCCGGCGTATCCAGGCACCGCGATCGGTGGGCGGGTGGTGGCTATTTCGGATATATCTGCGTCCAAAGCCTCTAGTATTCGTACGAGTACATCAAAGGAGGGCTTCTTCTTGCCGTTCACTATCTCCGATAGATAGCCTTTTCCGACATCTATCGCGTCGGCGAGCTGTTGTTGGCTCATGTTGCGCTTTTCAAGCGCTGATTTGATGTCGATTTTCATGCATTGATTGTCATCTATGCGGTTTGAAAAATCGATAATCCGTGAGCGAACTGTTCGCTGACAGAAAACTTCACGTTGACTTGACGGTGTTCTCTGTGGGAGAACGTTGTTTATGATGACGCTCAAAGAATATCTCTCTCTACATCAGATTTCCCAAACAGACTTTTCAGGGAGTCTGGGGGTATCCAAAGGGTACCTGAGTGATCTTCTGCGCGGTCGAAAACTTCCCTCTTTGACCATTGCTGTGAAGATACAAGACCTCACTAAAGGTGCAGTTATGGCGGGCTCTTGGGTCTCTCCAAAAAACGGGGAGGCAGCATGATGCGAGCCTCCCCGCTGAAATCTGATTTTTCCAATCCATGCTCTCTTTGTGACGCGGGTCGCGTCCAGATCCTAGCGAACAGTTTTTCCGGAGGTTCACATGCGCCCTGTTGAGGCCGGTTCGATCCAAGATGTGGTGTCGGACGTTTATGACGTGTTTGGCGGGGTGCGGAAGGCGTCGGCGGCGACGGGGCTTGCGCCTTCGGTCCTGAGCTACGGCACCGAGATGCGCGAGGATCGTCCGGGCGGATTGGGGGTGAACTACCTCGACCGCATGGCGCGGATGGATCCCGCAGCGGCGGCCATTCTTGCAAGCCATTTCGCGGCGCTTGCGGGCGGCGTGTTTCAACCGATCGAGGTGGCTGTGGTGGAGGAGCTCACGAGCGCCTGCGCCGATGCCATCAAAGAAAATGGCGAGGCGATCTTCTACGCTCTGCAGGCCGCGCGGTCTGGCCGGTGGGAAGACGCGCAGATAGCGCTGCCGGAAGTCGATGACTCGATCACCGAGATGACCGGGCTTCGCGCGATCCTGATGCAGACGATCCAGACGAAGGGGGGCAGGTGATGGGCGCCCCGTTTGATGAATGGGCCGGACTGTCGCACTCGGCCAAACCGCAGGACTGGTCCGGCCCGATCGTCTTCGGGGTAGGGCCTTCGGATGTTGTCGGGCGCTCGGGCGGAAAGCCTGTCTATGTGACCTCGACTGTCCGCCTTGATCTTTACCAGGTCACCGAAGCCGACGCGCTCTCGGCGGCGCGGGCCTGTGCCGAGCTGTCGCGCATGGGCATCTGGGCGGTCTCGCCCGTGATCCTCGGGGCGGCGATGCTCGAGGTCGATATGCATCTCAAAATCAACGAGCCGGTCGGTTGGGCCAAACAGGTCGCAGGTCTCCGCAACGCGGCCGGCGCGCTCTGGGTGCCCGCCTGCCGGGGCTGGGCAAGCTGCCCGCAAATCTGGGCCGATGTGCAATGGGCCGCCTCGCATGGGGTGCCCGTCATGGTCGAAGCGAAAGGGGTAATGTGATGGGTGCGGAACGCAGCTTTACGGTGGTGGGCGATAACAGCATGCCCTCCTATCCGATCTCCGCCGAAGAGCGGCTCGATAGCCATTTCTTCATCCAATGGAACCTCAAGCGTTGGCGGAAGAGCGAGTTCCGCCAGCTGGCCGAGCCCGATGTGGGCTGGTATGGCTTCCAGCTCTTCTGCGAGGCGCATGACGAGACGCCGGTCGGCACCTTGCCCACGAATGAGCGGCTGCTGGCCAAAGCGCTGGGGATCACGCTCGAGCGCTGGCAGCAGCTTTGTGAACGCGACATCACCCCGCTTCACGGCTGGTACAAGGTGCGCTGCGACAATGGCGAGGTGCGCTATGCCCATAATGTGGTGACCGAGGTGGCCGAGGAGGCGCTGAAGTCGAAGCGCCGCAATGCCGCCGATGCCGAGAACCGCAAGGTGGCCAAGCAGCTCAAGGATCTCGAGGCGATGATCAAGGAGCGGATCGGGGCAGGGCAGCTGATGAACAACCCGATGTTCCTCGACCGGTTCAACGCATTCCTGGAGGAGCACTATCCCGGCAAGCAGCGGCGCGAGGCGCTGGTGCGACAGGCTCTCAACGAGTTCATGGAGGCCCAAGGGTGATGCGGAGTTTCTGTGTAATCAGTGATATTCTGTTACGGTTACAGAATATTCCGGAACGGTTACGGAAAAACACAGATCAAAACGGAAATGACACGGAATTTTCCGTGAATATTCGGCTGTCTTCCCTTTTTTTGCACGGTTTCTGTAACCGCCGAAAGGAGAAGAGAAGAGATGAAAAGAAAAGAGAAATACCGGATCGCACCGCCCTGAGCGTCTTGCTTGCGGCGGGCTTTCGGCCATTGCTGAGAAAGGAGCGGTGACATGGACAGTGTGGAACAGGCGACCGGCGAGAAGCGTGTGCGGGCGGTGCTCTTCGAGCCGCTCATGCGGCTGGGGCTCGGGCGCCCCTCGACCGTGACCAAGGCGGGTTTCGAGGAGATGATCGAGGAGGTGAGCGGCAAGCTCGCCTATATGTCCCAGATCAATCTCGATGCGCTCAAGGAAGAGATCGTCGCGCATCCGGGCGGGGCGCGCGGGGACCGGATCTGGGCGGGCGCGCAGATCCTGAAGAAGGCCGCCGAGATCGATCCGCCCGAAGAGACCGGCAGCCCGCTGATGCGCGCGGTCTTTGCCAGCGGCATGGGGCGCGAGGCGCTGCGCGATGGCTGGGCGCCCGAGCTGCGCCGTGCGGTCAAGGATACCCGCCGCTGGCCCAATGCGTTCGCTGCCAGCCAGCTGCGCGAGAAGGCGCGGGAGAACCTGCGCCGCCTGATGCTGATCGAGGAGAACATGGCCGCCGGCCGGCAGGTCTCCGATGACGACATGGCCTTCCGCCACCGGCGGCAGGTGGCGATGAACCAATGCGAGAAAATCGCGAAGCTGGCAGGGGCAGAGCAATGATGATGACGGATGTGCGGCGGGACCGGATCGTGGCGGCAGGGCCTCGGGTGATGAGTGTGCGCTCGGCGCTGGAATGGGCCTTCGGGCCGGAGAATGCTCGGATGGATTTCGACCATAGCGGGGCGCATGAGTTCGATCGCGTGGGCGTCTCTCCCGAATGGCGGATGATGCAACAGGCCAAGCTCGGCTGCCGCGTCGATGGTGGCGGCGCTGGCCCTGCGCCGCATGTGCATCCCGACGCGGCGATGATCGCGGCGGCGGTCGAGGCGCTGGAGCTGAACCCGATGTTCGGGCGCGAGATGGCGGTACTGGTGGCGACCCATGCGCGGGCAGGGACTGCGCCGGATTGGCGGGGATCTGCGCGACGTCATGTGGTGCCGGTTGGTTGGGAGTTCGATGATGATGGAGAGCAGATTGCTCAGGCCGTGGACGGAGAGACGTGGGAGTATCTGTCAGCATGTCGCCATCGTCGCGAGGTCACCAGCCAGTTCTGTCCAATCAGGATTATCGGTGGCGGCGTCGATGCGGCGCGTCGTCGTCGCGCCTATCTCGACTGGTGCGGAGCGTTGCTAGAGGTGTCAATCCAGCTGCGTGTTCCGGGCTACCTCGATACGATCAGGGTCTCTGCTGGCCAGCCTCCGCTCTCTCCGTGGAAAAATAGTTATTGACTGCGGCAAAGCCATTTGACATTTTGCAGTCACCACACGAGCGCCCGAAGGTTGAAAGACCTTGCGGGCGTTTTCCATTTCCAGACATCGGTGGCGATATGCATAAGGTTGAACGCGTATGGTTCGACCCGTCGGAGGATGGGCGAGGGGTGCGGATGCGGGTGTCCTTCAAGGCTTCGACGGTCGCTCCTGTTGAGACCACGAATGAATGGTGCTGCCGGATGGTCGGACCGGAGGGACCGATCGGCTATCTTGTCCTGCGCTTCTTCGGTCTGATCGGCGGGCGCGCAGTCTTTGAAGTGTCGCGCCTCCTGCCAGCCAATGCCGAGCTCGTGGCCGAGGAGGTGATCTTTCCGCACTCGCCCGAATGGTTCTGCAATGCCTAACCCCATCCTCGACACCTCCGGCTTCACCACTGCCCTCGACACGCTGGCCAAGCGCGATGTGGCGATTGCCTCGACCTGGGCGCTCAATGACACGGTGGAGGAGGCCCGGGCGCATGTGGCGGAGCGAATGAATGTGGTCTTCGACCGGCCCACGCGGTTCACGCAGAACGCGTTCCGAGTTCGCAAAGCCCGCAGCTCCGATCTGGAGGCGTCGGTCGAGGAGCGCGCGACAATCGGCCGGCGCCATTACCTGAAGGTGCAGGAAGAGGGCGGGCCGCGGGGGCAGACGGGTTTCGAGAAGCTGCTTTCGCAGAACCTCGCCTTTGAAGGCATTATCCAGTCGGTGATCCCTGCCGAGGGCGCGCGGCTCGATGCCTATGGCAATTGGTCGACGGGCGAGCGCAATCAGGTGCTCTCGGCGCTGAATGCCCAGCGGGACCGGTCTGCTAACGAGACGACGGCCTCGCGCAAGCGCAAACCCAAACGGGCGCGGTATTTCGTGCCCAAAGCGGGGCTCACGCAGGACATCTACAAGCGCGGGCCCTCGGGCATCGCCGAGCGCGTGGCGATCCTGTCGGACAAGGTGCCGGTCTATCACAAGCGTCTCGGCTTCTTCGCCGAGGCCGAGCGGATCTACGAGACGCGGCTGCCCGTCCATCTGGGCCGGACGCTCGCCAAGATGATCGCCAAGCGCTTCGGGTAAGCCCCACGGGTCCTTCCGGGCCCATGCCCGCATGCGGGTAATTCGCACCCCGTGACTTTCACCTGTTCTGGAGTTTCCCGCAGGTGGGGTTGGGGTTGTTGTTGTTATTCTTGAGATTGGAGGGAGTGTCCGATGGACAACCTTGTCACGCTGGCGGACGGGAGCGTGCTCGATACCGCGCTCTATCCGCTGCCCGACGGGTTGGCGGATGGGGTGATGAACCGCGCACAGCTCGCCATCGCCTTCAATGTCTCGGAGAACTCGGTCAGCAAATGGGTGGGCCAAGGCATGCCCGTGGAGACCGCGGGCCAGAACGGTGTCTCCTACGAGTTCCGGCTCTCGCAATGCTATGCCTGGCGCATGGCGCGGGACGAACAGAGCCGCGCGACCAAGGCCTCGCGCGAGGCGCATGCGATGCAGGCCTCGCTCGCCTTCCGCAACCTCGATGAGGAGCAGGAAGAGGAAGAGGGCGGGCTGACCGCCAAGCAGCTGCGCGAATGGTCCGAGGCCGAGTATCACCGTAACCGCGTGGCCGAGCAGCGGGGCGAGCTGGTGCGGGCGGCGCGGGTCTCCGAGCTCTTGGAGGATCTGATCGGGGTGGTGGCCACGGCCTTGGGCACGATGCCCGACCATCTCGAGCGCGATCTCGGGCTCGGGGTCGAGGAGGTCGCGAAGGTCGAGGCGCGCTGCGACAAGGTGGTGATGAAGATGCGCGAGCGGATCGAGCGCTCGATCCTCGGTGCGGGCGTGGTGGAGGATCTGGCGGAGTTCCGTCAGGACGAGATGGGGCTTTAGGACATGGTCGAGATGATGGATCGCGGGGCGTCGGTGCTGACCATCCCGCCGCTGCCCGCCTGGACGCAGCCGCGCGAGCTATTGGCCGATGCGCTGCCGCTTCTGGATCCGCCCTCGCGGATCTCGGTGACCGATGCGGCCGAGCAGTTCATGCAGGTGCCGATCGGCACGGACTGGTCGCTCTTTGACCGTTCGGTCGCGCCCTATATGGTCGAGCCTGCCGATATCACCCAGTCGCGCAAGTTCAAATCGGTCTGCTTCGTGGGGCCGTCGCAATCGGCCAAGACCACGATGCTGATCACGGTGGCGGTGCATTCGGTGATGTGCGCGCCGGCTCCGGTGCAGATCATCCATATGTCGAAGCCCGATGCCGATGCCTGGGTGGAGGAGAAGCTCGACCCGATGATCGAGCATAGCCGGATGGTGCGCGAGCGGCTGGGACGGGCGCGTGATGACAGCACCTTCTCGCGCAAGCGCTTCAAAGGGATGCGGCTCACCATCGGCTATCCGGTGGCGCGTCAGCTGTCCTCGCGCTCGCAGCGACTGGTGCTGCTGACCGATTACGATCACATGCCGCAGGTGTTGGGGCCGAAGGACGCGCCCGAGGGCAGCCCCTACGGGATGGCGCGCCAGCGGATCCGGACCTTCATGTCGCGCGGCTGCGTGCTTCTCGAGAGCACACCGGCCTTTCCGGTGACCGACGAGACCTGGAAGGCGGGGCCACAGAACCCGCATGAGCTGCCGCCTGTGTCTGGGGGCATCGTGCGGATCTATAACGAGGGGACGCGGGGGCGGTTTTATTGGGAATGCCGCGAATGCGGCGATCTCTTCGAGCCGCACTTCAAACACCTGCGCTATGACAACACGCTCGAGCCTGCCGTTGCAGGGGCGCGGGCCGAGATGGGCTGCCCGCATTGCGGCGCGCTTTACAGCCACCGGCACAAGAACGAGATGAACCGCCAGATCCTCAAAGGGCACGGCGGCTGGCTGCATGAGGGCACGACCGTTGGCGCGGATGGCAAACGGGCACTGGTGACCATTGGTGATCCGGATCTGCGCGCTACCGATGTGGCCAGCTATTCGCTCAACGGGGCGGCGGCGGCCTTTGCCAGCTGGGAAGGGATCGTGACCTCCTACGAGCTGGCACTCCGGCAGGCCGAGCAGTTCGGCGATTATACCGAGCTCTCCCGCGTCTACTTCACCGAGCGCGGCGAGCCTTATGTGCCGCATGGGTTGCAGATCGAGGGCGAGCTGACCACCACCATGCTCTCCGAGCAGGCAGTGAGGCTCGACCGCAGGACCGCGCCCGGCTGGACGCGCTTCATCACCACTTCGGTCGATGTGCAGGGCAACCGCTTCGAGGCGCTGGTCATGGCCTGGGGCGCGCAGGGCGAGCGCGTGATTATCGACCGCTTCGCGCTGGCGCAACCGCCCGAAGGGGCGCCAAAAGCCCGCAACGACGAGGGCGAGGTCCGCGCCCTCGATCCCGGCCGTTATGCCGAGGATGCCGGCGCACTCACCCAGCTGGCCGGCCGCACCTATCCGGTCGAGGGCCAGCCCTGGGCCTTGGCCCCTTGCGCGGTCGCGGTGGACTTCAACGGGCCTGCGGGGTGGTCGGACCATGCCGAGCGCTTCTGGCGCGGGCGGCGCAAGGCGGGCGAGGGGGATCTGTGGTTCCTCTCCATCGGGCGGGGCGGGCCGAACCTCTCGGACCAGGTCTGGTATGCCGCCCCCGCGCGGGGCTCAAAAGGCCGCAAAGCCCGTGCAGTCCGGCTCCTCAATATGGCGACCGACCGGCTGAAGGATTCGGTGATGGCGGCACTCGGGCGGTTCGAGCGGGGCCCCGGCGCGCAGCACACGCCCGACTGGCTGGAGGAAGAGCATCTGGCCGAACTGCTGGCCGAGCGCCGTGGCCCGAAGGGCTACGAGCTGAAGGCCGGCGTCAAACGCAACGAGACGCTCGATCTCTCGGTGCAGGCGCTGGCACTGGCCGAGCATAAGGGCCTGAGCCGCATCAACTGGGAGGATCCGCCCGATTGGGCGGTGCTGGGCGTGGCCAATCCCTTGGCCGTGCGCCTTGCGCCGGAAGCGGGCGAGGCACCCGAACCGGACGCATCCGAGCCGGATCAAGAGACAGAACCAGAGGCGGCGGGTGATCCCGATACGCCTCCCTACACACCGCGCCCGCAACCTGCGAACATGGGCATCAGATATCTTCGGAGACGCTAGAGATGGCTTGGACAGCAGCAGATATCACCCGCATGGAGCGGGCGATCGCGACCGGCGCGCGGGTGGTGCAGATCAATGGCGAGCGGGTGGAATGCCGCACGCTCGACGAGATGCGCGCCACGCTGGTGATGATGAAAGACCAGCTCTCGGGCGCAGGCACGGGCCGCTTCAAGGTGAGCTATCCCAGAACATTGCGGGGGCTCTGAGATCCATGAACCCGATCGACCGTATGGTGTCCTTCTTCAGTCCTGAAGCGGGCTATAAACGGCTGCGCGCCCGAGCGGGGGCCGCACAGCTGATGAACTTCGATGCCGCCTCGCGCGGACGGCGCACCTATGGCTGGAAAGCGCCGGGCTCCTCGGCCGATGCCGCAGCCTTCGGCCATCGCGCGCGGATGCGCAATCTCTCGCGCGACATGATCCGCAACCGCCCCTATGCGGCGCGCGGGCGCGATGTGGTGGTGGCCAATGTGGTGGGTGAGGGGATCACGCCCTCGATCCGCATGGAGGGCGGGCAAGGCAAGGGGCAGGACAAAACGCAGGTGGAGGCCGCGCTCCAGCATCTCTTGACCCCCGATATCGATGCGCTTGGCGAGTATGACCTCTTCGAGATGCAGGGGATCGTGATGTCGACGGTCTTTGCCGATGGCGAGGTGCTGGTGCGTAGGCGCATGCGCAATCCGCGCCATGATCCGCAGCTGCGGCTGCCCTATCAGGTCGAGCTGATCGAGGCTGATTATCTCGATATGACGGTGCAATCGCATGGGCAGAACCTCGTGGTGGAGGGGATCGAATACGGGCCCACCGGCGCGATCGAGGCCTATCACCTCTATAACGAGCATCCGGGCGCCGTGCAGAACCGTCGCGCTCTCAGCTCCACGCGGGTGCATTGGTCCGACATCCTGCATATCCGCCGCTTTGACCGCGCGGACCAGCTGCGCGGTGTGCCGTGGCTGGCGCCGGTGATGATGACGCTGGGCGAGTTGGGCGATTATCAGGAAGCGCAGATCCTCAAGCAGAAGATGGCCGCGCTGATGGCGGTGGTGATCGAATGGGAGGATGCGGCCACCCGTCCGGCCAATGCCGGCGCGGGGCTCGAGGAGCTGGCCCCGGGGGCGGTGGTCAACCTCCCCGCGGGGGCAAAGCCCAACTTCACCAACCCGCCGAGGATCGACGGTTATGACGAGTTCATGCGCCGTGGCCTTGGCATGGTCGCGATGGGCCTCGGCATCAGCTACGAGGCGCTCGCGGGCGATCTGAAGGGCGTGAACTTCTCCTCGGGCCGGATGGGGCGGATGGAGATGGACCGGCTGGTGCGCATGTGGCAGCGCGGGCTGATGATCGGCCAGTTCTGCCGCGGCATGGAGCGCTGGTTCCGCGAGGGGCTGGCGGTCAAAGGGGCGGCGCTTCCCGCCTTCACCATCGACTGGACGCCGCCCCGGCGGATCCTTGTCGATCCGACGAAAGAGATCCCCGCGATGATCGAGGAAGTCGAGGCAGGGCTGAACTCCCGCCAGCGCACCCAGCGCGAGCTTGGGCGCGATCCTGACACGATCCGCGCCGAGCGGGCGCAGGACCACGCGGCAGACGCGGCGGCGGGGCTCGATCCGGTCCAGCCCAAAGCGGCGGCGGGTGCACAGACACAGGAGAGAGATGATGAAAGCGAGTGACCTGATTGTGGGCGGCGAGCTGATCCTGAGCGGGACGGTGCTGCTGGATGACTATGCGGGCTATATGCTCGAGAGCGATATCTTCTTCGCGCCGCGCATGGTGCGCGAAGCGCTGCAGATCATGGGCGAGGGGCCGGTGACCGTGCGGGTCAATTCGGGCGGCGGCCATGTCTGGGCGGGCGAGCAGATCCGCGCGATCCTCGCGGCCCATCCGGGCGGGACCACCATCGTGGTCGAGGGGCTTGCGGCTTCGGCCGCCTCGCTTCTCCTGATGGCAGGGACCAGCCGCCTGATGTCGCAGGGCTCGCAGCTGATGATCCATGACCCGTCGGGTTTTGTCTTCGGGACCGAAGCCGAGATGCGCCGTGAGGCCGATGTGATCGGAGCCTCGGCCCAGACCTATGCCGCCGTCTATGCAAGCGCCTCGGGCAAGACGCCCGAGGAGGTCCGCGAGATCATGAAGGCCGAGACCTGGTATGGCCCCGAAGAGGCCGTGGCACAGGGCTTTGCCGACGGGATCGCGGGCGAGGACAGTGCCGCTGCCACCTCCAGCCTGACAAGATTTGCCACGATGGAGGCCGCGCAGGCGGCCTTCATGAGTGCGGGCGCGAGCTTCGAGCAGCTCCTGTCCCGTGTTCCGGACGCGGCCCGCCGCGCCACCCCCAACCCCAAGGAGATTTTGATGACCACGCCCACGACCACCCAAACCCAGACGCCGCCCGCACCGGCCCCGCAACCGGCACCGGTGATGATGGCCCCGCCGCAACCGGCGCCCCAGCCCGCACCCCAGATGACCGCACCGCAGCCCGATCCGGTGGCGGCCGAGCGGGCGCGGGTGAAGGGCATCCGCGAGATGGCCGCGCCCTTCCTGACCTCGGGCCGGCTGATGCAGGCCGATATCGATGCGCTCATCGATGATGGCACGGCGCTCTGCGATGCCGGCACCCGCTTCATGGCCCAGATGGCCGCCGCCGAAGCGCCAAGCCGCAGCCATAGCCCCGCCCATGATCCGGCCCGCATCACGCGCGATGAGACCGACACCCGTATGGAAGGCATGATCGGGGCGCTGATGAAGAAGACCGATGGGCCGGCCGCCGATTATCGCGGGCTGCGGATCAAGCGCATGGCGATGGATCTCGGCGGGGCCACGCGCGGCTATGATGAGGCAGCGCAAGTCAAGCGCGGCATGATGGCCACCACCATGACCGGCGGGGCGCTCGGTGTCAGCGATTTTGCCTATATCACCACCGAGGTGATGAAGCGCACACTTCTGGCCGCCTATCAGCGCCGCGCGGCCAGCTGGCAGCTGGTGACCGGTGCACCGATCTCGGCAGCCGATTTCCGCGAGCTGCATGCGGTCCGCTTCGGGGGCGACTTCCAATTGAAGCCTGTGGGCGAGAATGGCGAGTATAAACAGGCCCGTCTTGTTGATGAGGCGGAAGGGCTGAAGGTCGAGCGCCGTGGGCGCACGATCAATCTCACTTTTGAAGCGGTGATCAATGACGATATGGGCGCTTTCCAGCGCATCCCGACCGAGTTCGCCACCGCCGCGCGGTTGATGGAAAGCTCGATGGTCTGGACGCTCTTCCGCACTAACGCCAAGCTCAAATCCGATGGCAAGGCGCTCTTCCATGCCGATCACGGCAATCTCGCGGGCACCGCGGCCGCGATCTCGGTCGCTTCGATTGCCGCCGCCCGCAAGGCGATGTGGGAGCAGCGGGCGTTCGGCTCGAAAGACAGCGATGACTTCCTCTCGATCGAGGCCGACCGGCTGATCGTGCCGCCCGCGCTCGAGATGGTGGCGGGGCAGTTCATCACCACGATTACCCCGGCCAAGACGGCGGATGTGAACCCGTTCTCGAACTCGCTGACGCCCTCGACGGTGGGGCATCTGGGCGCCGCGGCGGGCGGCTCGGATACCGCCTGGTATCTGGTCTCCTCCGACATGCCGCCGATCCAGCACGCCTATCTCGAGGGTTATGAGGCCCCGACGGTGGAGACGCTCGACGGCATGAACCCCGATGTGGTGACGATGAATGCGCGCCACATTTTTGGGGCGGCGGCGGTCGAGTATCGCGGCACCTATAAGAACGCGGGCGCCTGATCGGGCGTGACGTGAAGAGACCGGATCTGACGAACGGGCGCCCTTTGTGGCGCCCGTCGTCATTTACGACCCATGCGAGAAGGAGATCGCGATGAAGAATTATGTGCAAGCGGGCGAGAATATCACCCTGACCGCCGAGGCCGCAGTAACGGCAGGCCAGCTGGTGAAGATCGGAGGCCTCACGGGGGTGGCGCAAGGCAAGGCGGCAGCGGGGGATCCCGTGACGCTGATCCGGCGCGGCGTGTTCGAGCTGCCCAAGACCTCGGCGCAAGCCTGGACGGTGGGCGCCAAGATCTATCTGGCGGCCGCAGGCGATGTGGTGACCACGGTGGCTTCGGGCAATAGCCTCGTGGGCGTGGCGATGGAGGCGGCGGATGATCCGTCGGAGATCGGGGTGGTGCTCCTCGATGGCGGCATCCGGTGACGGGTGTCTTTGCGGGCATGGCGGGGGTGCTGAGCGCGGTGTTTGGCGATGTGGTCAGCTACATGCCCAAAGGCGGGGCCCCGCGCGAGATCCAGTCGATCTTCCGCACCGCTCCCATCGAGATCGAGGGCGAGGACGGCGCCCCGATCGTGATTGCCGCGCCCACATGGCGGGTGAGCCGCGATCTGGTGCCGGAGCTCGCACGGGACGACCGGATCGATCCGGGGCAGGGCAAGATCTATCGCCTCGCCACGATCCACCCCTCGGGCTCCCCCGCTGGGGATGCGCTGATCCTGTGCGAGTTGAAGGAGGTCTGACATGAGCCGGACCCAGTTCCGCGAACTGGCCAAGGCCGCGCTCGCCAGCGCCCCTGATCTCGCGGGCGTTACGCTGGTCTCGGCCTGGGCGGGCAACTTCTCGGCCAATGACCTGCCGGTGATGGGGGTTGCCACTCCGCGAGAGCGGGGGCGGGCGGGCACGCTCGCCTCTTTCGAGCGCGAGGTGCTCCTGCAGGTGGTGATCAAACGCTTGGGCGGCGCGGAGATCGAGGATCAGCTCGACCGCGATGTCGAGGCGATCGAGGCGGCGGTGATGGGGGCGTTTGGCACCGAACGGGTCACCCTCACGCCCGAGGAGGTGACCACCACGCTCAATGGCGAGGGGGAGGCGGTGATCGGCACCGCCGTCATCAGCTTCACGCTCCAATATCTCAAACCTCTGCGCCGGTAAGGCGCGGGGATCCTTCCTCACAGTAAAGGAGCTTCGCGATGCCGAAGGTCAAGAATACCGGGGCCAGTGATCTGACCCTGCCAAGCGGTCATATCCTGCCCGCAGGCAAAGAGACCGAGCTGCCGCAACCGGTGCTCGATCTGATCGACAACCGCAACGTGCTGGGCGGGCGGATCCGCTCGGGCGCGATCGTGATCGCGGCGGAGGCCAAACCCGCCGCCACTCCCGAGAAGAAAGGCTAAGCCATGACCCAACGCACCTATATCGGCGCCACTGTTGAAGTGGCCGAGGGCAAACCCGCGACGCTTGATGCAGCGGGCTATGCGGCGCTCACCGGCTTTGCCGAGGTGGGCGAGATCACCGAGTTCGGCGAGATCGGCGATACCTCCGAGGATACGACCGAGACCACGCTCAAGGGCCGCACGCTGCACGTCAATGGCGCGCTCGATGGCGGCACCTGTGACTTCACCTTCCTTCTCACCGGCGAGACCGATGCGGGGCAGGAGATCCTCAAGGCCAAGTCCAACACCAACGAGGATGTGTCGGTAAAGATCACCGATCCCGATGGCGAGGTGATCTACTTCCACACCAAGGTCGCCAATATCCGCGACCGCTCGCGCACGGCCTCGACCGCCAAGGGCATGACCGGCCAGTTCCGCATCAACTCGGCGCTGGTACGCGTCGCGGCGGCCTAAGCCAACACACAGAGATCTCCGGCGCGGGCGTGCGCCGGAGCCGGGCGGTTGCGGGCGTGGTTCACCCGCAGCCGCCCTTTTGCTTGAACCCGAACCCCAAGGATATGAGCCATGGACTTCACCAAATTCGACAGCCGCTCGGCCGCAGACAAACCCGCCCGCCTGCATCTCAAAGACCCCGCCTCGGGCGAGGAGCTCTTTGCCGATGAGGCGCGGACCAAACCCTGCGTGGTGCTGGTGCGCGGCACCGAGAGCCGCGCGGTGCAATCGGCCCTGCGCGCGGTCCAGCGCGCCAAGCTGAAGGACAAGCCGAAGAAAGAAAGCGAGGAGGCCCGCACCCTCGAGGATCTCCACGCCCAGATGGTCGATGGCGCCGTGCCGCTGATCACCGGCTTCGAGAATATCGCGCGGGGGGAAGCGGCGCTGACCACCTCCGAGGACGATCTGCGCTGGTTCCTGAACCTGCAGATGATCAACGGGCAGGAGGGCGAGAAGAGCTTTGCCGAGCAGGTGCTGGCCTTTGCCTCCAAGCGCGAAAGTTACTTGGGAAACGCAAACGCGCGCTGATCGCTTACGCAAGCCAGCTGGGCCATCTGCATTCCACGCCGAAATCGTGGAACGAGACCCGGCTGGCCTTCGCCGAGCGCATGGGCCGCCCTCTCGGGCTGCCCGAACTCGATGCGGGCGGCTATCTGGTCGAGGCGATGATCCGCCTCGATCCGGTCCGCTCCACCGGCCTCGATCTGCGCGCCACCGACTGGCCCGAAATCAGCGCCTTCATGCAGGCCACGGGGCGCATCACCGAAGGATGGGAGGCGGAGCTCCTGTTCGAGATGTGCGCGGGGTATTTTGCGGCGCGGCAGGCGGGGGAGGATCCGTTGGCCGTGGGGGGCGTGGAAGCTTTATGCGATCAGTAAAAAATTATTCGCTTATTAACTGATATACTTAACTACAGTTGGTTCAATACAGACAAATATGGGAATTAATATGTGGGATAATTGTTATTGCTCGAAGATCAAGACAATGCTCATTAGAGTAGCTCTGGCTTGGATCGCTGCTCTTATAATTGCAGTAGGATTATCGCTATTGATGTTTGGCACGTCGTCAAATTTACCGATTACCTTGATCGTCATTTTTTTACCTCTGATAGCTACCATTATCGGTCTTGGTGCATACGGATATGTATCTAAGAATAAAAAGGACTGGGTAGTTTTGTATTTATGGGGAGACGTGTGTCGCGTTTTCTCGGGAGCATCAATCGGGGCCGCATATGCGCTAACACTTAATAGCTTAGCGTCAGGTGGTACGGAGGCACTCGCAGAATCCAAGGTAAATATGTTCCTCGTTTTGGTGGCATTTTCCAGCTTGTTTCTTTCAGAAATGAGTAGTCATCCAGAAGGAAAATGGTCGTTGTGCTCAACAATCAAAAATATAGCGCTCTTCGCTCTAGTGCCTGGGATCTCTGCATACATGTACTTGGATTAGGGCTTCTAAAATTTTTTGCCAACCAACCCCAAGGGGCGGACCACACGGTCTGCCCCTTTTTCCATTCAGAAGAGGTGTGCCATGGCGATGGGCCAGATGGGTGCGATGCAGGCGAAGCTCGGGCTGGACCTGAGCCAGTTCCAGTCGGGGGCGCGGGCGGCGAGTGCCGAGGCGCAGAAGATGGCGGGCAATATCAATCAGGCCTGGGCGGGGGTGCGGGCGTCTGTCGAGGTCAAGGCCGCGCGGTCGTTTGACCAGCTGCGCGCCTCGATCGATCCGGCCTTTGCGGCGAGCCAACGCTATGCGGATGTGCAGCGTCAGGTGGCGGGGTTTGTCGAGAGCGGGGTGGCGAGCCAACGGGCGGCCAATCAGGTGCTCGAGCAGGCGGCGGCCAGATATCTCGGCGTGGCGAGTGCGTCCGATCGGGCGGCACAGGCGGCCCGGGCGGGCGAGGCGGCACAGGCGGAGGCCGCGCGCACGGCGCAAAATGCCGCGCGCAGCTATGAGAGCCTGCGCGCCTCGGTCGATCCGCTCTATGCCAGCTCGCAGCGCTACAGGCAGGCGGTGGAGGTGCTCAATGCCGCGCAGGCGGCGGGGGTGGTCGATGACCGTGCGCGGGCCAATACCCTGCGGCTTCTGGGCGAGCAGCTCTCGGCCACAAGCGGCGTGATGCAGCGCACGGGCGGGATCTCGGGGCGGATGTCCTCGGCCTTCTCGAATGCGTCGTTCCAGGTGCAGGACTTCTTCGTGCAGATCGCGGGTGGCACCGATGTGATGCGGGCCTTTGCGATGCAGGCGCCGCAGCTTCTGGGCGCTTTGGGCTTCTCTGGTAAGCTCGCGATGATCGGTAGCGCCTTGGGCACGCTGGTGGCGGTAGGCGCGGTGGTGCTGCCGATGCTCGGGGATTTTGGCCGCAAGGCCAAGGATATGGGCGAGGCGGTCGATGATCTCGAGGGCTCGCTCGGAGATCTGCGGTCTGCCCTCGATGTGGCGGCGATCCCGATGGCCGCTCTGCGCAAGGAATTCGGGCTCAATGCCGAGGCCGCGCGCGAGATGAACCTCGCGATGCTGGATCTGGCGCAGCTGAAGGCGATGAATGACCTTGATGCTTCAACCGAGGCGCTGCGCACCCGCTTTGCGGATCTGGTGGCACAGGTCGACCGCTTCGATGCGGCGACCCGTCAGGCGGGTGGCGCGCTGCGCGAGGATTTTGTGGCGATGGCGCAGACGAGCATCCGCCAGCTGCAGAGCCAGTTCGGGCTGACGATTATCGAGGCGCGCGGCGTGGCCGATGCGATGCGCAGGATCAATTCGGGCGATGTCGATCAGGTGGCGGCCGGAGCCAAGGATCTGACGCAGGTGCTCATGGCGGTGAAGGATGCCACGGGCCGCATTCCGCCCGATCTGCAGGAGGCGGCCTCGGCGGCAGCCCAGACGGCGATCGAGGCGCTGCGGCTGGCGGGCTATGTCGAGCAGGCGGAAAAGATCGCGGCCAATCTGCCGGTGGGGCTCAACAGTGCGGCGGATGCCGCCCAGCGTCTGGCCTCGGCCATGGCGGCGGCCACCGGCTTCTCGGCCAATCTCGATGCGCAGATCAGAACGCTCGACGTGCAGATCGAGGCCACGCGCACCAAGCAGAATGTGGCCAATGCCACGCGCATCGCGGGGCTCGAGCTGGAAGCGCAGGCGCGGCGCGACGCGGCGGTGGCCGCGGGCGAGGATGCGCTGGCCGCCGATGCGCGGCTCGCCATCGATCAGGCGCAGATCAAGACGATGTCCGAGAAGCTCGCGACACTCGACCAGCTGACGGCGGCGCAAAAAGCCTCGACCCAAGCGGGCACGGCGGGCGTCAAGGCCGCCCAAAAGCTCGAGAAGGCGCAGGCGAAAGAGGCCGAGCGCTGGCGCGATCTGATTGATCCGATGAACCGCTATCGCCGCGAGC
The DNA here is from genome assembly GCF_037949795.1 of Thioclava sp. GXIMD2076. Taxonomy (NCBI): domain Bacteria; kingdom Pseudomonadati; phylum Pseudomonadota; class Alphaproteobacteria; order Rhodobacterales; family Paracoccaceae; genus Thioclava; species Thioclava sp. GXIMD2076. The sequence continues at coordinate 2,513,972 of NZ_CP149932.1, read as the reverse complement.
TGGGCGAGCTGAACACTCTGGCGAAGGACGGCCTTCTGACGCCGGAGGAAGTGCAAAAGGCCGTGGCGCAGCTCAATGCCGATCTGGCCGATAGCCTGCCGCTGGTGGGCGAACTGACCGACACGCTGGTCGACGGGCTTTTTACAGGGTTCCGGACCACTTTGGGGAGCATTGGCGATATGTTCAAATCCTGGCTCAAACAGATGATCGCCACGGCGGCGAAGAACCGCATTCTGGTGGCAATGGGGGTGACGGGCGCGACTGGCGTGGCCGGCACGGCCGCGGCGGCCACGGGCGTCATGCCCGGCGGCCTCGGGTCGATCGCGACCAGCGGGCTGGGACTTGCCGGCACGCTGGGCTCGCTCGGCTCTGCGGCTGTCTCGGGGGCAAGCGGGCTCGTGACCAGCCTCACCGGCGCAGGCGGTGGCCTGGGCGCGGCGGGCAGCTATCTCACGGGCGTGCTGGGCGGGGCGACCTCGAGCCTCACGGGCTTTGCGGCGGCCGTGGGCGCGATCGCGCTGCCGGTGGCGGCGGTAGGCTTTCTGATCTCGGGGCTGATCGGCAAGACGAAGGTGCTCGATACCGGCATCCGCGCGCTGATTGGCGGGAGCTATATCACCGTCCAGACCTATGAGAAGATCGAGAAGTCGAGGTTCTGGGGGCTCTCCAAATCGAAGCGCACGAACTACTCGGCCGCCTCGAGCGAGATCGCGGATCCGATCCGTCGGGCCGTTTATGGCGTGCAGGACAGCATCGCCGCCGCAGCCTCTGCCTTGGACATTGGCGCCGAGGCCTTTGACGGCTTTGCCTATGAGCTGAAGTTTTCGACCAAGGGGCTCTCGGAAGACGAGGCGCTGGAGGTGCTGCAGGACAGGCTCACCGGGCTGGGCGATGCCTATGCGGGGCAGATCACAGGGCTCGAGGCCTTCTCGGCCTCGGGCGAGGGCGCGATGGAGACCATCAACCGTCTGGCCTCGGCGCTGCAAACGGTGAATGCGGCGATGGATACGCTGGGCAATAGCTTCCGCGCCACGGGGCTGGTGGGGGCCAATATGGCGAGCCAGCTGACGCAGCTCTTCGGCGGCGATGAGGCCTTCGGCACCGCCGTGAGCAGCTATTACCAGGCGGTCTATTCCGAGAGCGAGCGTCTGGCCACGCTGACCCGCCAGACGACGGAAGCGCTGGCCGAAATGGGCCTCGCGATGCCGGCCTCGCGCGATCAATACCGCGCCCTGGTCGATGCGATGGATCTGACCACCGAAGGCGGGCGCGAACTCTGGGCCACGCTGGTGGGCATGGCAGGGGTCTTTGACGAGATCCTGCCGCAGGTCTCGGCCTTCACTGCGCAGATCGAGGCGCTCTCGGGGCAGGTCTCGACCTCGCTCGATGGGGCGATCACCGCCTATACGGCCGCGCAACAGGCCTCGGCGCAGGCCGCGACCAACTGGTATAAGGCGGCCGACAGTATCGCGGAGTTCGTGGCGGAGATGCGGGGCACCTCTTCGGCGATGGTGAGCCCGCAATCGGCACTGGCCTTCTCGGCCGCGCGGTATCAGAGCACTCTGGCCTCGGCTAAAGCGGGCGATCTCGATGCCACAAGCGGGCTGACCGGCGTGGCGCAGACCTATCTCGATCGGGTCTCTGCCACGGCCACCAGCGCGCTCGATGTGGCGCGAGCTCAGGCACGGGTGGCCTCGGATCTGGGACAGGTGGAAGGCATCGCCCAGATCGAGGGGGCAAAGTCCGAAGCCATCGCGAGCCTGACGCAAAATCAGGTCGATCTGATGACCGAGGCCCGCGATTATCTCGCGGCCGGCAATGCGCTGAGCGAGGAGCAGATCGATATGTTGCAGACCCAGCTCGGCGATCTCGACAGCGCCATCACGGCGGCTGCCGAGATCAACTACGCGAGCCTGCAGAAACAGATCGATCTGGCCATTGATGTGGTCGAGGATGCGAAGATCCCCGACTATCTGAAGGCGATGCTCTCCGATAGCGCCTCTGGTGTCACCCGCTATGTGGACTTCATCACCCGCTCGGATCTGACAGCCGATCAGAAGTGGCTGGCACTTACGGGGGCATCGGAACATGTGAAGACGATCAGCCTGATCGCGGATCAGGGGCAGATCAGCGGGGATCTCCTGGATCTGGCGCTCACCTCGGCCGATACGCTGGTCAAGACCATCAGCTATATGTCGGGGACGCTGCTGCCCGCGGATCTGCAGGCGCTGGCGCTCGAGGATGCCTCGAGCCTTCTCAAATCGATCCGCTGGGTGGCACAGAGCCTGCCGGCGGATCTGCGGGCGATCGTGTTCAACGATATCGACGCGCTCGACAAGGTGATCAACTTCCGTGTCGGGCAGTCGGTCTCGGGCACCGTGCAGAAGCTGGCCCTGGGCGAGGCGGAGGAGTTCCGCCGGATCCTGAATCTGGTCTCGGGCCAGCTGGTCTCCTCCCGAGTGCAGGCACTGGCGCTCGACGATCCGTCGGGCTTCCGGCGCAGCCTGTCGATCGTGGCGGGCGCGCTGCCCTCGGGGCGGGTGCAGACGCTGGCCCTCGATACGGCCAAAGCCTTCACGCGTGTGCTCGACTTCCAGCTCGGGCGCACACCGCAGGCCAAGGTCTGGTCATTGGCGCTGGCCACGACGTCGAAGCTGCAGAAGACGGTGAACCTGCTGACGGGCCGCAAGCTTGATGCAGAGACCATGCGGGTGGCGCTGGCCGGCAATAGCGAGTTGGCGCGGGTGGTGAATGTGGCGCTGTCCTCCAAGGCGGATACGCGGGCGGTCAAACTCGCGCTCGGCAATCTCGGCGCCTATGCGGTGACGGTGAATGCGGCTTTGGGCAAAGGGATCACCGGCGATCTGCGGCAGCTCGTCTTTGCCGGGCAGGGCAGCTATGCGGCGATGATCGAGGCGGCCTTCTCGAAGGGGCTCACCGCCGATCAGCGCCGGATCCTGCTCACGCAGCAGGGCGGCTATATCGCGCAGATCACGGGCGTGCTGGCGGGCAATCAATCGGCGCAGATCAAGGCGCTGCTCTTGAACGCCAATACATCGGCCGCGCGGGCGATCACCATCCGCGCCGCCTTTGCCTCTAACCTCTCGGCCGATCAGCGGGCGGCGCTCTCGAGCGCGGCGCTCACCGTCTCGCGCATCATCGTGGGCACGATGCGGCTGGGCTCGCTCTCGGGCGACCAGATCCGCATGCTCAGGGCGGCGAGCGGGACACTGACCCGCACGCTGAAGGGCACGGTCGATCTCTCGGGGCTCACCGCGCAGCAGAAGAGCCTGCTGGCGGCGGTCTCGGGGGCAAGCTCGGGCCGGATCACATTGGGTGGGTCCTTCCGCTTTGATCCAAGCTCGGCCTTTGCCAACCTGATGACCAACTCGGTCAAGGCGCCGATGGAGGCGGCGCGGGCCAGCATGGTGGGGCTGCGTGCGAGCTTAGGTGGCCTTCGGAGCGCAGTGGAGGCACAGAGCGATCTGCTGAAAGCGCAGCAGAAACAGGCGCAGGTGGCCGCGGCACAGGCGAGCTATGACAGCCTGATGGACCAGCTGGCCAACTTCACGCCGGATCAGGCGGTGGGGGCCCCGAGCAAGCTCTCGACATGGTCCTCGGGCGGGCTGGCCGCACTGGCCTCCTATCAGGTGGGCAACAAGACATTCAGCGCGCAGGACAGTAAAAAGCAGCTGGTCATGCTCGACCGGAAGGAGGACCGGGCGACCTACAATGCCATCGTCGCGCAGCTCAACACCAGTGCCTATGAGCAGGCGATGGCCTACGCCACCCGCCTCAATGATGCGGCGGCCGCGAGTGACCTGAAAGAACAGGCGCTCGAGACCTCGCTGCAGGAAGCGGCCCGCGCGCTGCGCGATCTCGGCGTCGATATCGAGATCCCGCAATTTGCAGCGGGTGGCCTGCATACAGGCGGGCTCAGGCTCGTGGGTGAGAAGGGCCCCGAGATCGAGGCCACGGGCGCGAGCCGGATCTGGTCGGCCGATCAGACCCGCCGGATGCTTTCGGGTGGTAACGGCGGCGGGCAGGGCGCTGACACGGCGCTTCTGGCCGAGGTGAAGGCGTTGCGCGAAGAACTGGCCGGTATGCGCACCGAACAGCGCCAGCTCGGACTGAGTGGCACCAATGACATGCGCAAGCTGCGTATGATCGAAGAACGGCGGGAGGCCGAGACGCAATGACGCAAGCCCTGATGATCATCCCCGTGCCTTTGGGCGCGGGGAACATGCAGGCCTCGAACGTATCCGAGGATGACTATGGCAACTGGGCCTCGGGCACCTCTTATGCGGTGGGCGATCGGGTGATCCTCACCGCCACCCATCGCATCTATGAGGCCCTCGCCCCCGGATCCGGCGTGCATCCGGTCTCGGGCAGTAATGCCGGAGATTACTGGGTGGAGGTCGGCTCGACCAATCGCTGGCGGGCGTTCGATGCCACGCTGGGGCAGGCCACCACGCGGGGGGAGAGCATCACCTATACGCTGGGGCTCCCCGCGCGGGTCGATGCGATCGCCTTCATCGATCTGGTCGCGATCTCGCTGCAGGTGGTGATCCGCGATGCGGGGGGCGGCGTGGTCTATGACCGTACGGCCGATCTCCTCGACACAAGCCAGATCCAGAGCTGGGCCGACTTCTTCACCTATGAGGATAGTTTCGACCCCGAGCAGGTCTTTGTCGATCTGGGCGCGCTCTCGGGCTTCACGCTCGAGATCACCATCTCCAATCCGGGCGGCACGGCCTCGGTGGCCGAGATCGTCATGGGGCGGGGGGAATATCTGGGTGATGTGCTCGATGGCTCGCGCTCGGGCTTTACCGATTACTCCCGCCGCGAGACCGATGACTATGGCAATGTCTCGATCGTCAAACGCCCGACGGCCCGCAAGGCCGAATGGCAGCTGGCCTTTGACACGGCCGCCAATCGCCGGATCCAGCGCGCGCTCGAGCAGGCGCGCGGCGCACCCGCTTACTTCTACCCGGGCGACGGTATGACGCCCTTCGCCCTCGCCGTCTATGGCGTGGCCGATGACTTCTTCCCCGCGCTTTCGGGCGGCGGGCGCACGATTGCAACCCTTACCCTGACAGGAGTGGCCTGATGGCAAAACCCACCTATACCCCACCACCCAACGAGGCCCCGATCCTCGGCGACCCGAGCTTTGCGGCCAAGGCTCAAGGCTTCCTCGGCTGGTTCCCCGTCATGGGCGAATACATGCAGGGCATGGGCGACTGGATCGAGACGATGATCGGCGATGTGCCCTCGGACAATATCGCGGCCTTCGCGCATCTGGGTGGCGCGGCCAACAAGCTGCCCTACTTCACGGGGGCCGGCGCGATGGCCATGGCCGATCTGACGGCGGATGGGCGCAGCCTGATCGGCCAGAGCGGGGTGCTGAAGGCGTCGGGTGCGCTACTCGCGGGCACCGGTGTCACGCAGAGCAAGTTCGACAATACCGTCGGTCGCCTGTTGAAATCGGGTGATGCTGGCGTTTTAGGACCCACGGTGTCGATGGGATCGATTGGGATCACGAGCCTGAATAACGCACCTTCAGGGGCATCCGTCTCTTTCTATGGTGTGCATACCGAACGCCCGGATGATGTAAGTGTCGGCATGGTGCAAACCTTTGAAGGTCCGAGTGGCGAGAAAACTCAGGTTTGTTATCCGACTTATCCATATTCTGAAGTCGGCCAGATATATTATCGAACGTATATCTCCTCAGCTTGGTCCTCTTGGAGCTTTGTGTTTCCGAAGCGCGGCTCAAACTCGAATGGAGAGTATGTCAGATTTCCTGAGGGGACGCAGATCTGCTGGCGGCGCTCCTCACACGGCGGGTATACATGGACAACTGCCGATGGGGCCCTGTTCATGCAGGGAAGTTCTTCTAACTGGACTTTTCCCGCGTCGTTTTCGGCGATCCCAACTGTTAGTGGTGATGCAGAAACTGCGGCGGCATCTATCACGGGAGTGGCCTTTGGTTCAGCCACGACAACCGTGGTGCCTTTCCGGCCATGGAGCTCGACCTCGCTATCTGGCTCGATTGAGAAATATGTACACACGCGCGCTGTAGGTCGCTGGAAGTAAGGAATACATCATGCAGATCATCTTCTCACCCATCGTCCGCCGTCCGGGCACCGATTACGAACTCCACGAGCTATCCGTGGAGGGCGCCACGCTGACCGTCAACGGCACCGACTACGATCTGACCGCCCTCGCATATGACGAAGAAACGAGGCTTGCCGGCTACATCCAGAGCGCCACGCGGGATGCGACAAGCGGCTGGACCGTCACGCTGCTCCTGCCGATCGGAGATAATGCCTCCGAGGCGCAGCGTTTCCCCGAAGCCGTCACGGTAGCCAGCGGGACGGTGCCGCTGCCGGCGCCACCCGATCCGGAGGCCAACGAGACCAGCACAGAAGACGCAGGATGACCCGCCCCTCGAGGCGGGATTTTTTATGAGGCGATACATGGATAAGACACAGGCGCGAAAAGCCGGGAAGTTCTTCGGCGACGAGCTGCTGAAGTTTGCCGTGCGCTGGTTGATCGGCGCGCTGGCCGTTGTGGCCGTATGGATCTTCACTCCCGTGAAGGAAGGTGTGCTGCGGTTCTGGACGCTCCCCGATCGGGTCAACGGATGGGAGGCAAAGCTCGACACCCTGACCAAAGCCGTGGCTTCGGCCACGGGGGCGGATCGGGTGATCCGTGAGCCCTTCGGCATGGCCTATATCGAAGAGCCGGTACAGCAGGGACAGAACGTGGTGCTGCACCTCTTCGTACAGCGCACCGAACTGGGTGAGGATTGCCGTCTCATGCAATGGGTGCCGCTGTTCCGCGATGTGACGAATGTGGATCTGCCGGGCATGCGCGCGTCCTCGGCGCCGATCCAGCAGATCGGCACGGATCTCTCGCGCGTCAGGATCGAGCTGGTCCCGCCAGCGGCGCTCTATCCCGGGCGCATCACGGTCCAGTTGCAGCTGCAATATGACTGCGATGGGAAGCTCATTCCCGAAAAGACCAAGCCCGTGGCCTATCGTCTGCTGAAGAAGGGATGAAAAAGGCGCGGCCGTTCGCCCAAGCCGCGCCTTAGTGCTCTCTATGGAGTGGTGTAACAAGTTCCGGAGCATCTTACGAATTAGGGCACCGCGAAGCTCTGACAAGATTAGATTTTCTGCCCCGCCATCGAACGGGGCTCTCCGTGATGCAATGAGGGATGCCTGCCACAACCTGCCTCACGGCCATCGTGGAGCGCAGGGCCACGCGAGGGAAAGGGGAAACGGGCGCGGAGGAGTGGTGGTTCGGAACCCGCGCCCGGTACTGGTTACAACTTGGAGCCTATGCGAGTTCTGTTTAAAATCAATCACAACATGTGTTGACTTTGCGGCATGCAGGCAAGGGGCAAGCGGCTCGGTCCGCAGGCTGGCGCACTACCGGAGCGGCGCTTGAGTGCGCCCTGTCGGGTGAAGCCATTGATCGCATGGGAGAGATACGGGAAAGGCGCGGGTTCCTGGCAGCTACCCGCGCCTTTGAGCCTGTAGAAACGGCAACTCATGACGCCGCAGATCAACACTAGTTGATGATCAAAAACCCGACAAACCCGAAATACCGGCTGCGCTGCCTGACGCAGAGTCGCTGCCTAATAATTTGGCCGTGAGCGCAGAGCCCCCGCGGCTCCCATGCAAAATTCATGACGCCCCGCCACCGTGTGGGGCGTTTTGTTTACCCCTTTCAGGGGCCGAGGTGCGCTAACACCCCGACCGTGCGACTGCCTAGAAAACACCGCACCGACCCAAGCAGCTGCAAGACTGGTCGCCTGACCCCCGAGAGGGCGGGCGCCGTATCAGGCAGAATCATATGTATAATCAAGTCAAAAGCGCCCAACCCGTTGCGCCGTGGCTGGGCGGCAAGAAACATCTGTCCGCACGTCTCGTGCAGAAGATCGAGGCGATCGACCATCACGCCTATATCGAGCCGTTCGTGGGCATGGGGGGCGTGTTCCTGCGCCGGCGTTTTAAGCCCAAGCTCGAGGTGGCCAACGATATCAATGGCGAGATCGTCAATCTCTTCCGGATCCTGCAGCGCCATTACCCCCAGCTGATGGAGGTGATGAAGTTCCAGATCGTCTCGCGCCGCGAGTTCGAGCGGCTGCGCACCCAGCCGCCCGAGACCCTGACCGATCTCGAACGGGCGGCGCGTTTCCTCTACCTCCAGCGGCTGGCCTTTGGCGGGCAGCTGGGCGGGGTGTTCGGGGTCGCGACCGATCGGGCGCGGTTCTCGCTCTCGCGGATCGGGCCGCTTCTGGAGGATGCGCATGAGCGGCTCGAGGGTGTGGTCTTCGAGTGTCTCGACTGGTCCGAGCTGGTGCGCCGCTATGACAGCGCGGGCAGCCTCTTCTATCTCGATCCGCCCTATTACGGCGGGGAGAATGATTACGGGAAGAACATCTTCGACCGCGCCCAGTTTGCCCGCATGGCCGAGCAGCTCGGCCAGATCAAGGGCAGTTTCGTGCTGTCGATTAATGATACGCCCGAGATCCGCGAGACCTTCGCGGGCTTCGAGTTCGAGGAGGTGGCGCTCAAATACAGCGTCTCGGCCAAAGGCGCGACCGAGGCGCGCGAGTTGATCATCTCGAACCGCTCCGAGGCCGGACGCCTGCTTTAAGCGCCGCCTTCGATCCCCCACCACGCCCCGCCAATTCGGCGGGGCTTTTTCATGGAGAAATGGAATGTTCAAACTCTTGCCCGACTGGCGCGAGGTGCTGCTGCGCGCCTGGTCGATCCGCTTGATCCTGCTGACGGCGGTGCTCTCCGGCCTCGAGGTCGTGGTCTCGCTTCTCGATGCGGATCTTCTCGGCATGCCGCCCGGGGCGTTTGCCGCGCTGGCGGGCCTCATCTCGATCGCGGCCACCATCGCGCGTCTGGTCCAGCAATCCGGCATCTGGTCCGAGGATCTCAGCCGAGACGAGAGCGGGGCGCTGCGCAAGCGCCATGCGGCGGGCGTGGCCGGTGTGGCGGCCGCCATTGCGCTGGCCATTACCACGATCGCGCCCTGGGAGGGCAGGGAGCTGCGCGCCTATCGCGATATCGTGGGCATCCCGACGATCTGCTTTGGCGAAACCGAAGGCGTGAAGATGGGCGATGTGGCGACCGAGGCCGAGTGCCGGACGCAGCTTGCCAAGCGCGTGGCGCAGTTCGAGGCTGAGATCCGGCCCTGTCTGCCCGCGAGCCTGCCGGAGCGGACCCGCGCGGCCTTTATCAGCGCGGCCTACAACATCGGGTCACATGACTTCTGCCGCTCGAGCATGTCGCGCCGGGCCTTGGCGGGCGATCTGCGCGGGGCCTGTGATGCGCTTCTGATGTGGAACAAGGCCGGCGGCCGCGTCGTGCGCGGCCTGACCAACCGGCGCAAGGCGGAGCGTGAACTATGCCTGTCCGGTCTGTAATCACGGGCGCCGCCTTCCTGCTGATGATGGCGGCGAGCTTCGGGGCAGGGTGGTCCGCTCAGGACTGGCGGCTCGGTGCGCAGCTCGCGGCCAAGCAGGCGGCATGGGATGCGGTGAAAGCTGCAGCCCTGCTGACAGAGCGTCAGCGCACCGCCGAGGCAATCGAGAAGACCAACGCTGCAAACGCGGCGCTGGCAGAGGCAGAACGCGCGCTGTCGATCGCGCAGGGCGAACGAGACACAGCCCGAAGGAGGCTTATCGATGAGTTTGAAACTGATCCCGATCTCTCTGGCCCCGGCATTCCTGCTGGCCGCCTGCAGTCAATCCGCGAGCACTGGGCCGGTGGTGGCCGATGAAGCACCGCGGCCGCAGGTGGTGTTGCCCGCGGCCGCCCGCATACCGTGCGCCTCACCGGCATCCCTTCTCGCGACAGGCGGGACGCTGGCGGATGACGCGGTGAGTATTACGCGGCTTGGGGATGAGCTGATCGCCTGTGAGGGACGGCGGCGCGTGGCGGTTGAGGCGTTTGATCGTGCGGTGGAATGAAAAGAACGACCGAGTGACGGCTTTCGTGCAAAGTGCAGCGGACGACTGGCCACACAAGCTTGCACGATGTGGGCTCAACCTTCGTGCCAGTCTCCAGCGCTTTGGAATAGGATTGCAAGCCATCTAGTCATGGCTATCAGTCCTTTAGGAATGCGCTAGACTGCTGGGAATCGCAGCGAAATTGAGGTGCATATGCCATATGTTAGATCTTCAGCCATTTCTCGCATCGAGTGGACTAACGGAACCCTTTCAATCTGGTTTAATGAAACTGGGAGATACGACTATCACGGGGTCCCCGAGAGGCTTTTTCACGAATTCTTAGCTGCCGGATCAAAGGGGTCATTTTACAATAGTTACATTAGGGATCGTTATTAGCGACTTGGCTAGATCATCTGGGTCGATCCCAGAAGCCATGCTTTTAGCGCTTTCGGCCTTTACCGGCCGGCCGGGCATGCTCCCTTGCCGCAGTGCAGCTTCCCCGAAGCGCTCGATCGTTGCAAGGTGCCGCGAGACTCGGAGCGAACGTCGCTTATGCGGACAAAGTGGACGGTCCAGGCTATTCATCAGAACCGCAGACAATGGAGTTGACTCATGCCAGTTCTCGGTAGGCGGACGGTAAGAATAGGCGACGTCTTTCAGATCCTGACGTCTGAAGGCGTCTGCTACGGGCTGGTGACGCATAGCCACGAGAAGTGGGGATTCGTAATCTCGGTGTTCAGGGATTTCTACGATCAAGAACCGGAGGATTTCGCTTCGGTGGTGGCGGGCAGCCCGCAAATTACCACAACATTCCTGATACAACACGCCGTGCGCTCCGGACTTTTCGCGCTGGTTGCCCATGTTGAGGTGCCTGATCACCTTCAAGATTTTCCAACTTTCAGAGGAACCAACAATCTGAAGGGAGATGACACTCTCTGGTTCTTTTGGAATGGGAAAGAAGAATGGCGTGTTCAGCGCCCTCTCAGCGAGGCCGAAAAAAGGTATCCCGAGGGGCCTTCCCTTCCAAGCGCGCCACTTTTAATTGAGATGATCCAGAAGAACTACCGGGCCGAACTAGACTACATTTAGCCTGAACTCGGCAGGACAATCACTGACGGCGATGGGCTCAAACCGATCATGCAGCGGCGCGGCGGCCCCATCACGAGGGCCGCGCCAACCTATCGACGCGTTCGGCCCATAGCCGACCTTCGGATAAAGCTCCGCAGATGGTCGCTCGCACCTCATAACTGCCGGCCCCGCAGGTCGACGAACAAGTGAAAAAAATGAAAGAATGTTCGCTTGTTTTCAGCGCTAGGTCGGGCGAATAGCTGCCCAGAAGTCCTAGCTGCAGTTGTGCTAGCTACCAGCGACGGGAAATGGTAGCTAGCGGTAGTTGATGCGCACTATGAGACTACTACTATAAATGGTTCGAAGGAACGCCCGCTCTCATCCGCTCAGGTTTCTTGATGCCGTGGCAGGGTCGTGACGGCAAGCACAACATCGCTTAGACGTTCGTTCGATCCTTGATCTGACCAAACCGAGCGCGTCCTTGGTCATGGTTTCGTTCGTCACCATTGATCTCTGATGTCACGCGATACGTCTCACTACATCTGGTGAAACTCTCTCCTGTGAAACCGAATACCCCGTAACGCTGCAACTGTTGCGATAAAGCATCTAACAAGGTTAACTCTCTTTCCATGTTTGCCCTATAAGTTAAGGAAATTGGTATTCTCTTTCGGTTGCGGCCCCAGTTCGACTTTCCCTTCAATTAGATTCGTAGCGAATCCAGGGGCTACGGTGTTTCTTCGACGATTTAGTGTTGTGTGTTTGGAAGGATATGTCGAAAACTCGGATAGTTTATGGAGAAAACGTTAAGAAAGCTCTACCATTCCCCGCGGTGATGCCAGACATATAACATTCGGAAGGAATCACGCATTAGATGCTAAAAGCTTTTTCGGTAATATGCATGGCTTGAATAGCCAGCGATATCTTTTGCGAGTTCACAAGGTTTTGACATGATGACACACTGGGGCGTTTGATGGCTAAATTCTCATTCCTGCACTTTTCGGATGTGCACTGGTCGGAGGCGAAGCGGAATGACATTTCTATCGTCCGTGATGCGCTATTGAATGATCTAGGTTCCTTGATGGACGACAAGGGGGTGTCCATTGATTTTGTAGTTTGTACGGGTGATTTGGTGCAAGCTGGAGAGAAGTCTGAAGACTTCGATCTTGCTCACGCTGAATTTGTCGAGAGCATCATTAAATTCACGAACCTGGACAAGGAGCGGTATTTCATATGCGCGGGAAATCATGACATATCGAGATCCAGCGTTAGAAAGAATAAGATTCTTGAGAACGGTCTGAAGGTAACATTGAATTCCACGGAAGAGGTTAATCGTTTCATTGATGACGCGAGGAATGAAGAGCCTAATGCACTGCTCGCGCTTGATAGATGTTCGAACTTCACCAAGTATCAATCAGTTAAATCTGCGACCCCAAGTGTTTCGCATGCATTACATAGATCCTACGTTTTGAATCTGAACGGCATGCAGGTCTTAATAACTAGCTTCAACAATTCTTGGAGAAGTAGTGGGGAATCGGGTAACATTGACAACGGCAAACTCCTCCTTGGCGAGCGAAATGCGGACGACGCAATATCCTCTCTGCCTGACGCAGATGTAAGGATAGCGCTGTTTCATCACCCGCTGAGTTGGCTTTGTGACTTTGATGAGCTGTCGGTTGAGCAACGGCTCAGTCAGAATTACGACATTATGGCTTTCGGGCACTTGCACGGTGTAAGACCCGAAGCAAGGCAGACAATCTCAGGAAAATCTGTATTTCTCCAAGCGGGTTCGATCTTCGCTGAAAGGAAGCACCTTAATAGTTATCACGTCGTAACTGTTGACAGTGATACGGGTGAGGTGGAGCTTCAGATTCGAACATATTTTGATGGTGCGCGACGGTTTGGGGCAGGAGAGAATGTCGCTGAGGGAGGAGTAGCGCGCTTCTCATATCAACCTAAAAAAAAAGAGCTAAACGTCGAGCTTGAGAAATATTTAAGAGATTGCCGCCCAGTTATCCGGCAAAAAGCCCTAGAGCAGTTCAATATTTCGGATCTTTCGGCGATTCACCGGAGCGACCCACATAGCGCTTACATTGTCCCGCCTTTATTCCATAGCTCCGGCGTTTTTAGTTCTTCAGGAGCACTGGAAGAAACTGCGGAGAATGAAGATTGCGCTTTTGTTGAAGCTGGAAAACCAGGCGATGAGGCTAATCTCTCCGCTTTGCTCCGAAGTGGCCGGAATCTAATTTTTACTGGGGATCGAGAGATTGGAAAGACGAGCCTTGCCCACTATTGTTCAGTCTTGCTAGCCGAGGGCGCCTCAGGCAAGCCGGTTGTTCCTGTTATCGTCAGCTCCAAGATCTTCAAGGGGTCTATCTACGAGCTAGGCAGAGCAGTCTCCAATTACTTACCAGTATCAAAGTCAGGGTTTGACCTGGAAAAGAGTTTGGCATCGGGTGAACTGACGCTCCTAATCGATAACTTCTCTGGAGAAAATTTAAGTAGCAAGAGAGAGATTATCAAATGTATCGAGAACTATCCGAACATCCGCTGGCTTCTCTTTTCCACAGAGAGGCTTGCCAGTATGAACCCGAAGAGTCCGAATTCAGATTACATAGATAATTTTGATTTCATTAAGATAAAGCCACTGAAGAGGCGCCTGATCCGTGAGCTGACACATAGGTGGTGTGATATCACGGGCTCTGACCGTGACACGACCTATGAGCTACTAATGGAGCAGATTCGTACCAGTGATCTACCCAAGACGGGTTATATTGTGACTCTTCTGCTTTGGGCAATGCATGCGGAGCGTAGGCTGGAACGGATTAATGAATCTGTCCTTATCATGAATATGGCCGATTATCTGCTCGGCAAAGCGGACTTCTCAAACATTCTTCGTGAAGGTATGGATGTCATTGGCAAGGAAATTGTACTCAGCTCTGTTGCGATGTTTATGAAAGATAACGGCGGGCAGGCGACGCCAAATCAACTTTTGACTCATTTAATTGATTTCTTCAGGACCAAAGCCCTTAATACTGACGCGTCTGAAGCAATTCAAACTCTGGTTGCATGTGGCATTCTAAGCCGAACGGAAGATTACATATGTTTTAAATATCAATGCTTCGAAGAGTATTATGCTGCGAAGCACATTGGTGCTTCGCACGCAAGACTTACGGGCATACTTAATTCCGCCGACTTCCTCCGCTATTCGCGTGAGATCGAAATTCACTCTGGGCTTTCTCGAGAAAACGACAGCATAGTTGAGATCCTGTGCGATAAGATTAAGAGTGGTTGCCCCGAAGATTTACGCCATGTGGACTTATCAAACTTAATAGAGATCGCAGATCAGAGCGATGCGGTACATGCCACAAAAGCCAAGTTGAATAGGATTCTAAACAAGAATCTTTCGCGTGAGGAAATGGATGATATTGTCGATGAGGCTGAGGCTAGATTGTCAGAGAATAAGCGACGCCCCCCCTCTGGCTCCAAGATGGAAGATGATGAAGGCAAGCCAGTAGACAGTGCGGATTATGGGGCGACGGCCGATCCAGAAAACAAGGACATCGCCACAAGCTTGTCGATGCCGGAGTATAGAGCGACGCTGATTCTCCTAGGGCGGGTCTTGCGTAACTCAGATTATACTGACGCGAGCTATAAAATCATCGCCACAGAGGATTACTTTAAGGGGAGCGCGAAGTTTTCTCTATTTCTACTCCAGTTGGCTGGCGATGTTCTCGCCAACTTTTTAAAGCGTATGAGTGAGAGTGATCGCCCGTTGTCCAAAGATGACCGAGCGATGATAGTCTACTCTTTCAAGTTGAAGCTATTCTCGTTTATGTGCTCGGATGTGGGTGACAATATCGCGACAGCGAAGCTCTGTGATATCTTTGATGGAATCTCGAAAGATTCTACGACATCGCTTACTGAACGAATATTTTCTGCCTGTGCTCAACTGGATTCTAGTGATCCGAATTGGGTGCATCGCTGGAAGATTATGATCGACGACAACGCAAAAGACAGGGTCTTTTTGGATATTATGGCGGAGAAGCTACTCGCATTCTCTACATCTAAGACAGCAGCAGTTCCCTTGCGTAAAGGAATCGAAGAAGTGACATATGAGATAAAGCGAATACTAGGTGCTCCCAAAAGTGCGAAAGGCTCCATCCTCAAGGGGGTGCGCGCAGCGGTCGCATTGACGGAGAAGGATGATTGATGCGTCAATATCGCCTACTGCGAGATATCCTTTTGTCGATTTTTCACACTTCCGATAACGCAACGTAGTGCCATTGAATGCCGAATTGGATCACCCTTCGATTTTCCAATTCGGCACGCATCAGGGCAGAGCATCGGTTCGGGAAGGGGTTGGCATATTATGTCCTCCAGAGGTCGCGAGACTTCGCTGACTCAAAAAGGCTGTTTGCCCTGGAATATTACAAGGGTGAATAGCCGCCGTCCGGCAGAGGGCCAGACTGTTAAGCTTCTGCAGTTGCGCGTGCTGCAACCGATTGATCTGCCATCGGATCTAGATGCGAAGTGCTTCTGACATTCTGAAAACTAGCGAGAGGCTTTTGGATCAAGTGGAACTCGGCGCGGTGAACCGACGGACGGTTCTCGGGTCTGCCGCAAATGCTGAGTCGATGGGCCGCTTCTGCGCTTTTCTGCCATTCGTCGGCGGTGCGACGAATGGCGGCAATCCGCCCTTTTTCCACAGGAAAGGCCTTTGCCCTAGCGCGTTAATAAAACTGTAATCCAAAACATGTGCCAATATACCGCTGTAGGACTGCTCTGTTGAGCAAACAACGCAGGCGCATGGGATGAAGATCGATTTCTTGTGACAAAAATATTTTTAGCAGGAAGACCGCTCGATTTAGGAAATAAAGAAGGCTGCCGCGACACGCAGGGCGTCGCGGCGGCATCAATCGGTAGGGCGCTTATTTCGGCACCAAGACGTGATCGACCACATGGATTACGCCATTCGACTGATCGACATCGGGGATTGTCACACGGGCAACCGTACCGCTCTCGTCATAGATATAGAGCATGCCGTTCCGCATCTTCGCCGAGAGGGCGTCGCCTGAAACGGTCGTGAAGTTGGCCAGCCCGTCGGAACTCATTTGTGCCTTCTGCGCGATCTTCGCCGCGGTCCAGTCGCCTGCGACCACATGCGCCGTCAGAACCTTGGTCAGCATCGGTTTATTTTCCGGCTTCAGCAGGGTCTCCACCGTGCCGGCCGGGAGCATATCGAAGGCTGCGTTGGTGGGGGCGAAGACCGTGAAGGGCCCCGGGCCCTGAAGGGTATCGACCAGACCGGCTGCCTTGACTGCAGCAACCAGCGTCGTGTGATCGGCCGAGTTGACGGCATTCTCGACAATGTTCTTGGTCTCGTACATCGGCGCACCGCCAACCATCGGGTTTTCGGCAAAGGCCGGAACTGCTGCGCCAAGGGCTGCGACGAAGCCGAGTGCGAACTTGATATTGGTCATGAACTTTCCTCCTCAAAGCGCCGGTTTCGTCCGGAGCTGTAAGAGCCACGAGACCGTGATGTCCGAAGTTGCACCATGATGCAGAAATATTTTGCGCGTATGGCCGGGGCTCCGCGCTCCTGCCAGCGCGGACCCATCGGGAGCGGCGGGGTTCCAAACTGACAAGCACATGCCAGTGCCTGCGGCGCCGCAAAACTGCACCGCTCAAAATGCTTCGTGAGGTGAATTTCCGCCTCGACGTTCCTCGTCCGCAGGCTAGGTCGCGCGGTCGGGAAAGCCGAGATCGGGAAGGGCATGATCATGTGGAACTGGATAACCGAGAATGTCACGGCCTTGCAGGCAATGGTCAGCCTCCTATCGACGGTGGTGTGGATCGTCTATCTGAACCTGTTCCTGTCAAGCTATCAGCGCCAGAAACGTTCGAGCATCCTGATTTCCCGCGCGGGGAGCAACCAGATGGGGGCGCATTGCATCGTGTCGAATATGGGATCCGAGCCGGCCTTTCTGGTGGATGTGCTGGCAGAGATCGCGACCGACGAACGGATCATTACGGCCAGCGTTGCCGATCGTCTGGAAAGCTGGGATGAAGGCGCATCTCCGAGCACGACGGTCTCTGCCGAAGGGCCGATCGAGAGCGGCGGATATACCGATATCGGGACCTTCGAGCAGCTCTTCGATCGCGTCTGCCGCCAGTCCGAGATCGAGAATTGCGCCCATCGCATCTCCCACGTTAATCTGATCGCGATTGCAGCAACCAATCAGGCGAGAGAGCTTGTGGCCGCGCACCGCAGTTTCGAAGTGAACCGGTCTGAAGGACGTGCGCCACGTCTGCATCCGGTTCAGGTGGAGGCCATCCAGATCCGCTCGCGGCATAAGCGCAAGAAGCTCACCGCTATCCTGAAACAGATGCAGGATTATCAGGCCATAGAAGGCTCGGTCATGGGAGAGCTGGGGCATCCCCGACACCACCGGCTTGTGTTCTGGCGGCGGGGCGCAGGGTCTCAGGCCCTCGCGACATGACCGAAGCGGTGTCGGGCGCCTTCGGAGCTCGCCTCGGCATCCTCCCGTCCTACCTGTCATCGGCCATACTACCGAGGTAATTGGAGGAGAAACCCGATGGGCAAACGCGAAGACTTCTTGTGGATCGTTCAATCGATCATGATCAAGCATCATGACAACATCACCGGCTGGTCGAATGTCGTCGGTGATGCCGTGGCGGCAAGCTATTGCATCCCGGAAGATATGACAGCACGGAAGGCTGCCTCTGATTTCTGCTCCGCAAAGGTCGAGGGTTTTGCCGAGGATGCCGACGTGCCGATGTGGATGGCAAACCTCGAAGATCCCGTCTGAACGTCTTTTGTTGAAAGTAAGGTGGGCCGAGGTCTGGGCCGCGGGTGATCCGGACATCCGCCTGTCGTTGGCGGCCGTGGCGGTGTCGTATTCCGCCATGTAATCCAGCTCATGAAATATAGCCTCCTTCAACGGGGCTCCGCATCCCTCGGTATACCGACATGCGGCGCCCCGCCTGTGCAAGATCAAGGGAGGAGATGCACATGAGCAATATCGGAGTTGTTTACACCGGTCCGGGCGTCGTCGAGGTTCAGAAGATCGATGATCCGAAACTCCAGGCGCCGGATGGGCGCAAACTGGAGCACGCGGTCATCCTGAAGGTCATCTCGACCAATATCTGTGGGTCCGACCAGCATATGGTGCGCGGGCGTACCACGGCCGCGCCGGGCCTCGTCCTAGGCCACGAGATCACGGGGGAGGTGATCGAGATCGGGTCCGACGTCGAAATGCTGAAAGTGGGGGATATCGTCTCGGTGCCGTTCAACGTGGCCTGCGGCCGCTGCCGCTGCTGTCGCGAGGGGGACACGGGCGTCTGCCTGACGGTCAATCCGGAGCGCGCGGGTGGCGCCTATGGCTATGTCGATATGGGTGGCTGGATCGGTGGGCAGGCCCGCTATGTCACCGTGCCATATGCGGACTTCAACCTCCTGAAATTCCCCGACAGGGATCAGGCTTTGGCGAAGATACGCGACCTGACCATGCTTTCGGACATTCTCCCGACCGGCTTCCACGGAGCCCTTCAGGCGGGCGTCGGTGTCGGCTCTATCGTCTATGTCGCAGGCGCCGGCCCCGTAGGGCTTGCGGCGGCAGCCTCGGCGCGCATTCTTGGCGCGGCGGTGGTCATGATCGGCGACTTCAACAAGGAACGTCTCGACCATGCGGCCAAGGTCGGCTTTACACCGGTCGACCTCTCCAAGGGGGACAATCTACCGGAGATGATCGCGGAGATTACCGGATCTCCCGAGGTCGACGCGGCAATCGATGCGGTCGGTTTCGAGGCGCGCGGTCATTCGGGCGGAGAGCAGCCGGCCATCGTGCTGAACCAGATGATGGAAATCACCCGCGTGGCAGGCGGCATCGGCATTCCCGGTCTCTATGTCACCGAGGATCCCGGCGCTGCAGACGAGGCGGCGAAATCCGGTAACCTGTCGATGCGGTTCGGTCTGGGCTGGGCCAAGGCACAAAGCTTCCACACCGGCCAGACGCCTGTGCTGAAATATAACCGCCAGCTCATGCAGGCGATCCTGCACGACCGCCTGCCGATCGCGGACATCGTCAACGCAACGATCATGCCGCTGGACCAGGCTGCAGAAGGCTATAAGAGCTTCGACAGCGGCGTCGCGAAGAAGTTCGTCCTCGACCCGCACGGCATGCTCGCCTCCTGAGCCCTGTCCCGACGCCACAACCGTCGCCCTGAGGGGCGGCGGTTACTTTATGCTGCGTGCGGCCTCACAAATCGGCAAGCGCTCCGCGCGCATGTGCTCGAGCCGCCCCCAGCAGCCGGCATTCAGAGAGTGCCCGATCTGGTATCTGCCCAGACGATACGAAGGGCGGAATGCCACCGTTCATGTTTGAACTCTTGGGCGCTAATACTTTTCCTTATGCTCGCCTTACAATAAAATTGCTCCCAGAAAGGTGCTTGCACACCAAATTTACGTTGCCCTTTCAACTGCAGCATTGCAGGCTCAGGAGTGATGATTGAGGGGTGCCAACTATGCGAAATGTATTGGAAGATTTTTTGGTCGATGAAGAAAGGCTGATCGTCAATGCAAACGGCGAGGTGCCGCTTGTTTACTGGCCAGTCACGCCAAATTTCGGGGACGACATGTCTCAGTGGCTAATGGAAAAACTGACTTCTAAGCGAGTTGTTCGAGCCGCCGAGGGTGAACCGTGCTATGTCGCCATTGGCTCAATTATCAATCGAGTAACGAATGAAGCGCAAGTTTGGGGAACAGGATCGTTCGGACCTGAGCCGCCGCGACAAGTCAATCCACGAGCAACGTATCACGCAGTTAGAGGGCCTCTTACTAGGGCACGGGTTCTGGATCGAGGTCGTGAATGTCCAAGGGTTTATGGTGATCCCGCTCTTCTTGCACCGCTTTTTTTCCAAGATAATATCCCAAAAGACGCTGATATCGGCATCGCAATCCGCTGGTCTGACGATGATTGGAAAAAGCTCGATGTGGGAAGCGGAATAAAACTAATTGACTTCGGGACTTCCGACGTCGAAGGAACTCTTCGAGAGCTGCTCTCGTGTAAGAAGATCATCACTTCGTCGCTTCATGGTCTTATAATTGCGGACACTTACGGAATTCCGTCGGCTTGGCTTTCTTCGACCACTCCTAAGGGAGGGGAGTTCAAATTCTACGACTATTTTCTCTCGGTAGATAAGGTTCGACACACTTACGAAGTTAGACTGCAAGACATCGAATTGACAGTTGAAGCGCTTGAAACTCATTTTAACTTCGACGCGCGACCAATCAATTTTGATCCGCGTGAGCTTTTGGGCGCCTGCCCATTCTTGAAAGCTGCTCCAAGCAACCCTTGAGGCGAGGGATGACTAATGAGCCGTGAGCTGATGCTTGAAACAGCGGCCAGGGTAGTTAACAGCTCATCATGGAGGGGCCTTACCAAAACGTAACCTCTTTTTGGGGCTTCTCTACTCTAGACGCTGCATAGAGATCTCATGCTTTTCTAACAGCAGGATCTGCATTCCGCGTACGATGTGATTGATGCGATGAAGCGGATCACAGCATAGAAAAGGAGCAAGATTCATGAACAATATGCAATTCAAAGAGGCTCGAGAAATGCTAGGGCTCTCGGTCATCGAAATGGCTGAGATGCTTGACACCGATGAGCACACAATTAGCCAGATCGAAAGCGATCCGGGAGTAATTCAGCATCAGGCCCTTGCGCCGCGTATAGTTCGACTTATGAATGCTTATATCGACGGGCACAGGCCCGATGATTGGCCGGGTGAATTACTGGATGACTGGCCGGAGGTAGATACCCCGCGCGATGATTGGCCAGCAATGGACACGTGAACTAGCTGTGCCCCGCCCGATTGAGATATTCGTGCAAAATGCGCAGACGCCCAAGGCCGAAGAAAGGGCGGATAGCGGAAGTTCACTGCTGTCTGAACGAACGGCAGCTATGCGATGATATTGTTGATAAAGTCGACGTTCGAAGCGTTTTGCGTACGATCCTAAAAGATCGGATTGCCGGCTCCGCTCATGCGGGGGCTGGCCCGGGCACCAACTTGGCCAGTTTGCGGAGGTTCTGGGCGGTTGCGGCGAGTTGGAATTGCTCGGTTGCACCCTTGGGTCCGCGCAGACGCATCATGCGCAGGCCGATGTAACGCTTCAGATGGGCAAAGAGCATCTCGACCTTTCGCCTTTGCATGAACGAGGTCATGTAGGCGTCGGTTTTGCGAATTTCGCGAGCGATGTCTCGGGCCGCTTCGTGAACCGAGCGGAGCACTTTTCGGGCGGGTTGGGTCGGACAGCATTGCGCTTTTAACGGGCAAATGTCGCAATCCTGCTTGCGCGCGCGGTAGCGGATCAATCCGTCCTTGCTGACATTCGTGGTGCGCGGCGTAGAGAATTTCCGGCGGGACGTCTCGAGCGTATTTCCGGCAGGGCACGTATACCGATCGGTGGGCGTATCGTAGACAAAGTCGTCCCGCGAGAAGGTGCCGTCGGTGCGTTTCGATTTGTCCCAGACGGGGATGTGAGGGGCAATCTTGCGCTCCTCCACCAGCCAGCCCAACATTTCGGCCGATCCGTAGCCTGTATCGCCGACCAACTTTCCGGGTTTGATGCCAAAGCGTTGCTGAACGCGGTCGATCATGTCCCGTGCGGCGCGCGCCTCCGCTGGCCGTATCGGAGCTGTTGGCTCGACATCGACGATCACAGCATTATCCAAGTCCACCAGATAATTGGTAGAATAAGCGAAGTATGCGGCACCGCCGTCGGCTCCCGTCCAGCGGGCAGCCGGGTCTACTGGCGAGATGTACTTGGGAACGACTGCGGTTGCGGCGCCGAAAGCTGCATCGTCGAGTGTTTCAATATATTCGTTCACGGCTCGAGACAGCAGGTCTGGCGACAGGCCTTCCTTGCTGTCGACGCCTCGCGTCTGATTGGCATTCGCCGGGATCAAGCTGGCATCGACGCCGAAGCTGTGACCGCCGACCAAACCTTCATTGATGCATCGTTGCAGAACGGTCTCGAACAGATGCCGGAACAGCCCGCTCTCACGGAAACGCCCGTGCCGGTTCTTGGAAAATGTCGAATGATCCGGCACCGCGTCGGTCAGATCGAGCCGGCAAAACCAACGATATGCCAGATTAACATGAACCTCGTCGCAAAGCCGCCGCTCGGACTGAATGCCCATGCAATAGCCCAGCAGAAGCATGCGGATCATCAGCTCGGGATCGATCGAGGGGCGCCCGCCAGAACTGTAGAACGGTGCCAGCATTGGCCGTACATCCGAAAGGTCGAGGAACCGGTCGATACCCCGCACCGGGTGATCCAACGGCACGAAACTCTCAATAGAGAAATCGTAAAACAAAGCGCCCTGCGCAACTTGCCTTGGCCCCATCATTGCAATGCCCTCCACTCTCAGAACGAGTGAATCAAAGCCTCGGGCGTCAAGCAACGGACTTTTTCAACAATATCCGATGCAAGCAGACTTACAAAAGTGGTCGTGTTGGCGCATACTTGAAGGGGGTGCAAGGCCCGTTCGCCTTCGCTGACGTCCTATGATGTCTCGTCTTCTTCCTCAGCATCATCAAGGTCTTCTGCGTAATCGGCCTTGAGTTGATCAATCAGTTCTTCGGTTATCCATTGGTAGCCCATCCGCGAGACGCTCCGATAGTGCCTTTCCTTGAATGAGGCGAGGGCCGACTTAAATTGAACCATGACAAGAACGGCATCGCTGACCTGCGGCAAGTCGTCGTCGTCTAGAGCCTCAAGATATTTTGCGTCGGGTTGACCTTCGAGCACGACCAACAGGTTTTCAAGAACGCGGTTCACGATCTTGACTTTGCCTGCACTCATAGAAGCGTCGGGCTTTTTCTTTGAAAGCTCTTTCACTTCGTTGAGCAAGGACGAGAACACATCGTGGCTTGCTTCATACTCAGCGACTTTGGCATCTGTCGTGATATAGGAGAAATAGTAGTCGTCTTCAAATGCCATTATTTTCTCCCGATCTTTGTCGGTGGGCCAGATCGAATCTCGCTCGGCACCCCATTCACAACATACTTCCACACACCATTCGCGAACCGAACATTGTCGGAGCGAAACCTCTCCGCTTCTTCCATATACTGAGAAATGACCATCGTAACGTCACTCGTAGAAGGCGCGTCGTCAGGCTCGAATTGATCGAACTCCTCAAATGGTTTGTATTTCTGGCCAAGCACTTCGTTTCCCATCGCTAGGACGCGATTGATAAACTTGAGCTTGAATGTATTCACCGCATCATTCGGGCTCTTCTTGGCGAGCGTGCCGATTTCCGCATATAGGCCTTGCAATTGACCAACTAGCTTTTCCAGCCGCTCTACATCTTCTTTGCTGTCCATGATCTCTCCTATGGGCAAGCTCGCCGAAACTCGACGTATTTTTTGTTCAAAATGTCAAGCGGCGCGCGTTGTTTACTGTCAAAGACCTCGACCATCTGCTCTAAGTCCGCATCGGTGAGTGTGATAGCGGCCTTTCGCTGACCACCCCATAGATTGATCGTGCGCTGAAACTCAGCACGCTTGAGCGGCTTTCGGGTCACAAACACCCCGAACTTGCCAAGCTCGTCTGTCAAGTAGCGGTTGATCTGGTCGATGTGGGTTCGCTCAATCGCCGCCACGTTTTTCATCTCGAAGGTGATTTGCCGCGACCCGTAGTCGTCCATTAACTCTTGCAGGAGGGGCGTCGAGCGGGTGTTGTAGAAGATCAAGTCGCGGATGGAAACGCCGTCATCCGTGCGCGCCTGCTCCTTTGCAAAGTCAAGGTGCGGATAGAACAGCGAGGGCAACAACCTTCCGACCAACTGCTCATACTTCACATCTGCGCCGTTAGTTTTCCCTGTCGGCAGCTTCTTTATCTCAGCAAAGACCCGCTTTGCCGAAGTGACGGGGATTTGCGAGAATAGCGGATCGCTCGCACAATCGTCTGCCGTGCGTTCCTTTAACTGGATATATTGATCAATGACGCCGTAGTTTTGCCGGTTAAAGCCTAGAACCTTAACTCGCGTCAGTTCCTCTGGCTTGTGCGAAATCTCGTCCTGCGGGCAGTGCTTTTCAAAGTAATCGTCGTAACTAATCCACGGGGCAAACCGGAGCCATCGCTTTGGCACGAAGATAATCGGTGAGCCTTTTTCAGGGTTCACAGGTAATGGAACGCCAAGTTCACGTTTAAACATGCCTGAGCGAGCATCGTAAATATGCTCGACAGTGCAATCATGAGTTGGAATGCCGAGCTTGTGGCATTGCTCAATCGTGAAGTCGATCAAGAACGACTTCAGGAAGTTGCAGCCAATATCAGAAATGCGGTCCTTTGATATTCCTTCAATGAAGAACTGAATCTCCTCGAAGTGTCTGAAGCCGCTCTGCTGATAGCGCGGAATCACTTTGAATAGGTCAATTATCTCGCGAGCCTTACTTGCCCCAATCCGCTTTCCCTTTCGGGTAAGGGACGTGCCCAAGCCGACTTCGTCGCACTCGGAGGCGATAATCAAAGTCTCGATTGCCTGCGCTTCTTTGCCTTGCGCGGCAAGAACTCCAAGGTGATTGAAGGCGTTGATTAGGCCTATGTGTAGCCCATGATCCTGCTGAGAGGGCGACCGCCAGAGCATGAAGGGGTCAAGGTAGAGGGGAATGTCCTCGTCAAGAAACGGAATAGCAAAGTCGAGATCAGCCTGTGCGGCGTGAATCCCATGATAATCTGTCAGACGAGGACGAATAAGCAACGATACCGCCGTATGCTGGGTTAGGCTGCTCTACCGATACCAAATGATGTGTGTATTTGGCAACCGGGGGGTGCCGGTGTGTGTTGTTCGATCTGTCCCTCTTTGGGACCTGCCCTACGTTTTGATCGTCTGCTTTGCCTTGGAAGCGGTCATTCGTTGCGGCAGGCAGGAAAGTTCGCTAAGGGCCGGATACGTCGATGCGCGGCAGTAAAATTTCGGAAATATACGTCTTATCGTCGATGCGGCAATCGGGCCTGGTGAGCAGAAGTCACCGGCCCCGACCATTTTGAGCCCTTAGCCGTCTGTCGACGAGGAGATGGCTTTCCATTCCTCGATCTCCTGCAGCATCGACTGAAGGCGGTTGCGCACCAGGCTGAGCGCATCGCTACCGAGCAGAAGCTGCGGGGGAGGGGTGTCCGAATTCACGAGACCGAGGACGGCTTCAGCCAGCTTGTCGGGGTCGCCGAGCTGGGCGCCGTGTTTGTCTTGGCGCGCCTCGCGGATCGGATCGAAGAGGCTATCGTAGTCGGAGATCGAGCGCTCGGTCCGGATCATCGATCGTCCCGCCCAGTCGGTGCGGAAAGAGCCGGGGCAGAGGGTCGTGACATGCACCCCGAAAGGAGCCATCTCGCTGCGCATGACCTCGGAGATGCCTTGTAGCGCGAATTTGCTCCCGCAGTAATAGGCGATGCCCGGCATGGTGATGAGGCCACCCATAGAGGTAATATTGAGGATGAAACCAGCACGGCGCGTCCGGAACCTCGGGAGAAACGCTTTGGCGACCGCCACGGCCCCGAAGACATTGACGTCGAACTGGCGCCGCATTTCCGAGAGTGGGGATTCCTCCAGCACGCCCTCATGCCCGTAGCCGGCATTATTCACCAGAACATCGACCGGCCCGAAATCAGCCTCGGCCTGATCCACGATCCGGTCGATATGGTCGAAATCGGTGACGTCGCAAAGAACCGGTTGCACGTCCGGAAGGCGTTCGAGAAGGGAGGTCCGCGCCGCCTCCGAGCGCACCGTGCCGATCACGTTATGTCCCGTATTGCGCGCCGCGCGGGCGATTGCAAAGCCGAAGCCCGAATTGGCGCCGGTGATGAAGAAGGTCTTGGTCGACATGAGCTGTCCTCGCTTGCGAATTCTAATGGGGTGACAGATAGTCTGACCCAGTCGCGATAAATACGGCGGATTATCTCCAAGAATTGCCCGATCCTATGAAATCCCATCCCCTTATCGATCAGGCGGCAAGGCTCGCCCCACGCGCGGGCTATAATCCCACGGCCCTCTCGGGGCTGCGCATCCTACGCTCGGAAGCCGTGCTGGAGGATGTGCCGGTCCTCTACCGGCCGGGGGCGGTCTTTGTGCTGCAGGGCGCCAAGCAGGGCTTTCTGGACGGGAATGTCTATCGCTACGATGCCGATCACTATCTTGCCGTCTCGGTCCCCGTGCCGTTCCGGATGGCCTCGCAGGCGGATCCCGAAGAGCCTCTGCTGGCGCTCTATCTGGAATTCGACCTCCAGCTCGCTGCCGAGATCGCCGTCGCGCTGGAGGCGGTGGGCGAGCCGATGCCCGCGCAGGCGCGCAGCCTTGTCTCGAGCCCGCTGGAGCCGCGGATGCGGGAGTTGCTGGGCAGGGTTCTGGCCACGCTTTCGGATCCGCAGGAATGCGCGATCCTGGGCGCGGGGCTTTTGCGGGAGCTGCATTACCGGGTGCTGGTGGGGCCACAAGGCAGTGCTTTGCGTGCGGCACTGCGCCAGCGGGGTCCGGCCGGCCGGATTGTCGAGAGCCTGGGGCGCATAAGGGAGAGCTTCATGGCGGGGCTTTCGGTGCCTGATCTGGCGGCCGGAGCCGGAATGAGTGTTCCGTCCTACCATGCCCATTTCAAGCAGCTGACGGGCACATCACCGGTCCAGTATATCAAGGCGATGCGTTTGCACGAGGCGCGGCTGAGGATTGCGCGCAACCACGGCTCTATTGCCGGTATCGCGATCGAGGTCGGCTATCAGAGCGCCTCGCAATTCAGCCGGGACTTCCGCAGATATTTCGGGCGCAGCGCGAAAGAGGAGGCGCGCTGGATGCGGGATCACCTCGGAGAGGCATGATCAGGGGCGCGGTTTTCATAGCGAAAGGCAGCGGGGGATCGTGAAAAGGAATCAGCTAATTTGCCATTTCGCCGCCGTTCCCAGATTGCCAGTTTGTGCTCTATTTGTTCTTGTTGGAAAAATGGCCTAATGGCATGATTTCAATATATTTCGCCACAATTCAAAATCCGCTTCCGAGAGGAGTGCCGGTTCAAGTCCGGCCGCCTGTACCAACTTCAAAACATTGATGTTTTCGAGAGCGCGGCAGGGCTGTTATGCCTCTTGTTTTATGGCTCTCAACAAATCTCTCAACATTCCTGTTTCGGGCCTGTTCTGGTCCAGCCTCAAATATCGCTCTTGTCCCGCATGGATTGCGCGATTTTGGCGCGCGCTTTCTGCCGGGCAGGGCCTGCGTATTTTGCGACCATCGCTTTGGTCGTATGGCCCGAAACGGCCATGATCATATCATCGTCAAGGCCGAGCGCCCCGAGTTCGGCGCAAGCCGTATAGCGCAGACCGTGAAGGTCGTAATCCTCGGCCCCGATCTCTGGTCTTGCCCCACTGAAGTGGTCCACCTTTTGGGATAACTTATCCCGTATGATGGAGGAGTACTTCGATGGCAGGCAAACGCGAAAAGCCGGAAGATATTGTCATGAAGCTGCGTCAGGTTGAGGTCTGTGCCAGGGCCAAGGCGCGAATCTGGCGGATGCGGTGCGCCAGATTGGCGGTGAGGCATGTGCCCGCCACTGGTTCGAGGGCCATGCCGAACCAACAAACCTACTACCGCTGGCGGCGTGAGTTTGGCGGGATGAACCGCGATCAGCTCAAGCGACTGAAGGAACTCGAGAAAGAGAATACGCGGCTCAGGCGCGCCGTGTCGGATCTGACACTCGACAAGCTGATCCTAACGGAAGCCGCAAAGATGAGGGGCGTGTAGCAAACCCTCCAGTGGAGGGCTTGTAGCCCCGAACGCGAAGCCCTTCTAAGCCCGCAGCAATGTCGTCAGTGCATCGACCATGTCCGCTCGGCGCTCGGCATCTCCGAACGCCGTGCCTGTCAGGCGCTTGGGCAGCACCGGTCGACCCAACGCAAGATCCCGCTCGGTCGTCAGGACGAAGCCTTGGCTCGACCGCTGACATCATTGAACTGGCAAGGCAATACGGACGGTATGGCTATCGCCAGATCACTGGCTTGCTGCACCAGGCGGGATGGTGTGTGAACCACAAGCGGGTCGAGCGGATTTGGCGGCGCGAGGGGCTTAAAGTGCCGCAAAAGCAGAAGAAACGTGGACGGCTCTGGCTGGCGGATGGCTCCTGCGTTCGGCTGCGGGCCGAGCGGCCGAACCACGTCTGGTCTTACGATTTCGTCCAAGACAACACCGCGGACGGGCGAGCCTACCGCATGCTCAATATCGTCGATGAATACACCTAGGGCAGGTGCTGGTGATACGTGTCAAATGCAAGCTCAACTCGGTCGACGTCATCGATGCGCTGACTGATCTGTTTATCCTGCGAGGCCCGCCCGAGTTCATTCGGTCCGATAACGGACCTGAATTCATTGCCACCAAACTGCGCAACTGGATCGAGGCGGTGGGGGCTAAAACGGCCTATATCGAGCCGGGATCGCCTGGGACTGAGGAGGATCAGAAAACAGTCCGGGGGACTGTTTTCCCGACGAAGGGTATGTGGAGAGCTTCAATGCTAGGCTTCGCGACGAATTGCTTGATGGGGAGGTGTTTTATTCGCTTAAAGAAGCCCAGATCCTGATCGAACGCTGGCGCCAGCATTACAACACGCTGCGCCCGCATAGCTCTTTGGGATATCGCCCACCAGCACCAGAAAGCATCGTGCCAGTAGACCAAAGCCCCACGATGCACTAACTTTTAAACTGGACCACTCAAGTGGGGCAGACCATTCCGGGCCATTGTCGACCCTGATCGTCTTGGGCGGGCCGCGCCATTCGATGATCTGGTTCAACGCTCGGACAACGCGCTCGGACAACGCGCCCAGCGGGGAGCGAGAAGTCGATCTCGATCCCTAGGCCTTCGCGGTTGAAATCGTCTAGGACGTTCAGCAGCCGGAACTGGCGACCGTCCCCGAGGCGGTCTGCTATGAAATACATCGACCAGACTTCGTTCGCGGCCTCTGGAACCGCCGACGCCTCTGGCTTGTCCCGCTTCAGCCGCTTGCTGGGCTTAATCCTGAGATTCAGCTCCAGCTCGCGGTAGATCCGGGATAGGCGCTTGTGGTTCCACCCGTGCCCTTGGACGTTGCGCATGTAGAGAAAACACAGGCCGAAGCCCCAGGTCTTCTTTGCCTTTGTCAGTCCGGGCAGCAGACCGGCAATCTGTTCGTTCTCGTCATCGAGCTTCGGGCTGTATCGAAAGCACGTCTCGCTGACATCGAAGGCCCGATACGCTAGCGCAATGCTGACGCCCTTCATCGCCACCGCTTTTACGGCCAACTCCCGGCGTTGAGTTGGCGACTTCAGGCCTCCTTGAGCAGATCATTCTGCATGCTGACGTCAGCATACATGCGCTTCAGGCGGCGATTCTCCTCCGCTATCGCCTTCATCTCGCTGACGATACTTGGCGCGCCACTTGTACAGTGTCGTGCTGCTCATCCCGTGCTCACGGCAAAGCTCGGCTGCTGGCACACCGCCTTCCACCTGGCGCAGCACGCCCATGATCTGGACCTCGGTGAAACGTGTGTTCTTCATCGGAATCTCCTCGTTCATCCTGCCGAGAAAATTCTACTTCCGCATTCCTTTAGGATCAGGGGGGATTACCATAGGACCGGTCGATCCTCAGGCGCGCGCAAAGGCGCTTTTGCGCTCGCGGAAGATCAGTGCGGCAAGGAGTGCACCTGCCAGAGCGGCCACGGAGAAGGCCATAAAGGCGAGGTGGAAACCGCCCGCCGTGATCAGAGGCTGGGTCAGGATCGGCGAGATGAATTGGCCGATGAACAGGCTGAAGGTCAGTGCGCCCGACGCCATGCCGTGATGGCGCATCGGCACCGCATCCAGCGTTGAATTGAAGAGCGTGGGCACAATCAGACCGGGCCCCATGCCAACGAAGAGCGAGGCGACGGCGATCATCGGCACCAGCTGGACATAGCTCATCAGCAGGAAGCCCGCCGCAAGCATTACAAACCCCGCCGCCAGTACTCCGCCGCGCCCGAGCGTGCGGCGCAGGAACGGATAGACCATTGCGATAGCGCCCGCCGCGAAGGTGACGCAGACCATCATCAGGGCGGCGGTGCTCGGATCGGCATGGCCGAGTTGGCGCAGATAGAAGGCGATCTGCGTGGGCAGGATATAGAAGGTGGCGAAGGTCAGCGCCATCAATAGAAGTCCGAGCCCCAGAACCAGGGGCCAGCCGTCCTGACCCTGCGAGCTGGGGTGGCTGCCATCCGTATGCGCGTGGCTCCTTGGCTCGTCGAGGCACAGATAGAGGATCGGCAGATAGACGAGGCCCGCCAGATAGAGCGCGAACGGATAGAAGGAGGAATGGTTGGCCAGCTGTCCGGCCACAGCGATGAAGATCAACCCGCCGAAATTGATGAAGGTCATCTGTAGGCCCATGAACCTGCCACGTTCGGCGCCATGGAAATATTGTGCCACCAGCGCGGTCATCGCCGTCATCAGCATGGCGACGCTCACCCCCAGAACGAGGCGGGTGCCGAGTAGCACAGGGAGAGTGGGGGCCCAGAGCCCGGCACTGCCCGCAAGCCCGAACAAAGCGGCACCGGTGATCAGCATGGCCTTGCGCCCCACACGGTCAACCACGAAACCCGCAAACGGGGCGATGATCGCGACGGTCAGCGAGGGGGCGGTGATCAGCAGAGGGGTCAGCAGATCGGCATTCGGGGTGCCTGCGAAATAGGCCCCGATGCCTGGAAGGCCGGGGCTGATGATGGCGTTGGACATGACCGTCAGCGTGGCGGCGAGCAGCAATGCAACGGCGCGACGGTCCTTCAGCAAAGAACCCATGGGAGGCACCTATGACAATGAGGGGATTACAGTTTACAAATTCTGTAACTTGTAAGAAGTAGATATTCAAGTGCAGTAAATCCCCGAGGCCGGACCTATGCCCAGAACAGGACTTTCCTCCGAAACGTTGAAATGCCGTGCGGTCGAGGTGGCCCAGCAGCGCATAAAAGCGGTGGGATATAGCAAGTTCCGTGTCACTGATGTGGCGGCCGAACTGGGGGTCAGTCATGCCGCGCTCTATGCCCATTTTTCGGGAAAGGCGGATATTCTGGATGCGGTGGTGGGCCATTGGTTGGATCTGGCACATGAGGAGTTGCGCGCGGCGGTCTCGGGTCCCGGCACCGCTGAAGAGCGACTTGAAAGCTGGCTGATCCAGCGGCTGCGGCTCAAACGCGAGGCGGCGGTGAAGGATCCCGAGCTTTACGAGGCCTATTGCGAGGCCTCCGACCGGTTGCGCGACGTCGTCCAGCGTTACAAATCCATCTGGCGTGACCAGATTGCCAAGCTTCTGGTGCAGGCGATCCCCGGTCTGAAAGATCCGATCCATGCAGCCTGTCTGGTGCAGCAGGCGATGTATGGCTTCAACCATCCGCGGCTGGTTCTGGACTATCTCGACGCCGATACCGAAGAGGTGGAGACACGCCTGCGCGATGTCCTGCGCACGCTTATTGCGGGTTTGCGCGTCCTCTCCCGATAATCTTTTCCGAGAGGCCGGAGAGATCAGCCTCTGCCGATAAGTGGCATGGCGGGTCGGGCCTTTCTGCTCGAGCAGGTGAAGCTGCGCGTTCTGCCGCAGATGCCGGACGCATCTGGGTCCGCTCCACGGATCACGGATCGTATACGACTTCGTGAAGCCCGCGAGATTGACAAATGCTTGCCCGATGGACGCTATGCGCTCGTTCGGACATATGCATGGCTGTTTGCCCTTCAAGCAGTTGCGCCATGTTGCCGGACCCGAGAGATGCAGGTGGAGGCCCCGCATCTTCCGGCCCTGATCGGGCCGCGTGTCGTGTAACAAGTATAGGGGAGATATGACGAGTTCCGACATCCAATTACTGGCTATCGCTTTGGCTGGCGTTCTATTCCTCGTGGGGCTGATCGTCTCGCGGATCAGGCTCCATCCACTTCTGGCGCTTCTGGTTACAGCACTGGCTGTCGGACTGGCCGTGGGAATGCCCGTAGACAAGATCGTCTCCACCATGACCGGAGGCGCGGGAAAAACGCTGAGCGGCGTCGGTCTCGTGATCGCGCTTGGCGCAATGCTGGGCAAGATCCTTGCCGATACTGGCGTGACAGAGAGCATCTCGGAGGCCCTGATCCGCAAGACGCCCGCACATCTTCTGCCATGGGCTATGGCGGCGACCGCCTTCGTGGTGGGGATCCCGATGTTCTTCGAGGTCGGTCTGGTGGTCATGCTGCCATTGATCTTCTCCGTGGCGCGGAAGCTGAAAAGCGCATCGGAGACCCCGTCGGGGGTCAGGGGCTCGAGCTATATGTTTGTGGGGGTTCCCGTCATTGCCGCGCTGGCCTCGATGCACGGGATGGTTCCGCCCCATCCCGGTCCGCTGACGGCCATTGCGGCGCTTGACGCTAGTGTCGGTGCGACCATGATCTACGGTTTCTGCGCGGCAATTCCCGCAATCATTCTGGCCGGACCGGTCTACGGCCGGTTTATCGCGCCGAAGCTTGCCGCCGTTCGCCCCGATGGGGAGATGATTTCCCAGTTTACCGAGAAGACGGGGGAGGACAGGTCCGCGATGCAGCCCCCTTCGGCAGGGCTGTCCTTGCTGACGGCGCTGATGCCTGCGCTTTTGATGCTGTTGCACTCTCTCACCCAGCTCGCTCTGCCCGGGGGATCGGGCCTGCTGACGGTCACGGCTTTCCTCGGCAATCCGGTGATTGCCATGCTACTCAGCGTGCTGTTTGCGGCTCTTGTGCTCGTCTATCTGCGGCAGGGGGATGCGGAGGTTCTGCGCAGTTCAATGACGGCAAGCCTGCGTCCGATCGGGAATGTCTTGCTGATCATTGCGGGCGGCGGTGCCTTCCAGCATGTTCTGGCGGCCGCCAATGTGGGCGATGCGATCATGCATCTGAGCCTGCAATTCCATCTCTCGCCCCTTCTTCTCGGCTGGATCATTGCCATGCTGCTCTCGGTCTCGACGGGGTCGGCCACGGTCGGGATCGTGGGGGCGGCGGGCCTTCTGGCGCCGCTTGCGGGGGCGGGCAATGTGAATACCTCGCTTCTGGCGCTCTCGATCGGGGCGGGGTCGCTGTTTTTCAACTATGCCAACCATGCGGGATTCTGGCTGGTGAAGGAAAGCTTCAGCATGTCGATGAAAGAAGCTACGTTGTCTATCTCGATCATCCAGTCCATCGTGGCGCTGGTCGGTCTCGCGATGGTGCTGGTTATGAACCTGCTTCCGGCCATCGGCTGAGATCGTATCGTCGGGCAGGCGGGCAATGTCTGCCTGTCGCGTCCCTCGCCACCATGTCTATGAGGGGCCTGTTCGTCTGCAGACGATCTGGGGCTGGCAGCGGTTGTCCGGGCAGGCTTCTCCCAACAGTCAGGTCGGCGCTGATTGATTTACCAGACAGACGGCCTTGGCGCGATTCGAGAAAGTGTTTCGGATCAGGCGACAATGTTGCTGAAAACTGGCATTTAAAGCGAAAATGATTGGTGCCGAGTTAACCTCTCTCTCGGATTCTTTCCTCTGTTTTAAAAAGCTGATCGGCATGATGAGAGCCGTCTATTGTTTCCAAGAGAGATGGTTATCGACAAGAAATCGCCCCGATCTCTCGGTTTTTATCTCGTTTTGGCGTGAATTGTCGCCAATACCGAGACACAACTTTGGCAAAGATATGACGCCTCGCGCGTGGGTTGTGGTTAAGGCTTCAGCTGGTGACGGCGCGGAAGGGGGTGCCGCTCAAATATCTCTTTTTTTATGTAATCCCATTGAGTATTCCCTTCGGTAAGGCATCTGACTGCGGCCAGCGGAGAGGCTCACGCTGGACTCGCTCGCCCCCTATCGGGGATCGGCGAAAGATCTCTGGACGTGTGTCTCGATCGCGCTTTATCACGAAGGGGTCAGGCTTTCGCGCCACAGTCTGCCCCGCTGAAGACCGGCGTTTCCAAAGCGCCTAGCGCTTGTGTTGTTTACCGGAGTGAAGGCCGGTTTCAGGTGAGGTGAAAAGTATGACGTATACTACGAGTAAAACGGCCCCTTCGTGCAACACAGGCGGGACGACAAGCAGTGACGGCGTTGTCAGCGGCACCAGCGGGAATGATACCATCGACGCCACCTATGTCGACCGCGACGGCGATCGTGTGGATGACGGCAAGGGAACGTATACTTATACCGACAGCTACGGCAACACCTACACCTTCACCGGCAATCAGGATGTCATCTCGGCGGGAGATGGCAATGACCTGATCAAATCGGGCACGGCGCAAGACGCGGTCGTCGCAGGGAACGGCAATGATACCGTCTATGCCGGCGACGGTGATGATTACGTCTGGGGGCAGGCGGGTAATGACAGCCTCATGGGCGAGGCGGGGAACGACTCCATCGCCGCTGGCACCGGCGCGGATTATGTATCGGGCGGTGCGGGCAACGATTACATCTGGGGCGAGGATGGCAACGACACCATTGATGGTGGCGATGGAAATGACGTGATCGATGCGGGCACCGGCGACGACAGCGTCACGGGCGGTGCGGGCAATGATGCGATCGCCGGCAATGACGGTAATGACGTCATCAATGGCGGCGCGGGCACCGATTATATCTGGGGCAATGCCGGCGCTGATACCCTGTCGGGCGGCGATGATGCTGATGCGATCTCTGGCGGCGACGGCGCCGACAAGATCTATGGCGATGCCGGTAACGACTCTCTTTACGGCAATGCCGATAACGACTCCATCTGGGGTGGGGACGGCAATGACTATATCGATGGCGGCACGGGCAGCGACTATGTCTCGGGTGGAGCCGGCAACGATACCTTCGTCGGTGGCGCTGAATCGGATTATTTCTCCGGCGGCACCGGTCTCGACATGGTCGACTATTCCGGCTCGACCTCGGCGGTCAATGTCAACCTGTCCTCGATGTCGGGCACCGGCGGCTATGCCGATGGCGACAAGTATGACGGCGTCGACGGGGCCTATGGCTCGGAATATGACGATACGCTGACCGGCTTCGACGGTGAAAGCACCAGCGGTTCGGATGCTTATACCAATGTCTTCTACGGCAATGGTGGCAATGATTATATCGACGGCGCGGGCGGTTCCGACTCGCTCTATGGCGGCGACGACGATGACACGATCGTTGCCGGTTCGGGGAACGATTACGTCGAGGGCAATGACGGCAACGATTCCATCACCGGCGGTGACGGTAACGATACGCTCTACGGCGATAATAGCGCCGCGACCAATACCAGCGCGGGCAATACGCTGACGGTGACCATCACCAGCACGAGCGCGGGCTATGTGAACTCGGTCTTCGTCTATAGCGTCGATCCCGATACCGGCGATATCACGACAACGACCCTGACCGCCAATGCGGCCAATTCCGTCGGCACGACCTATACCTACGACACGACCGATGGCGAGATCGTCGGGATCGGTATCACCACCTCGGCTGGCTATACCTATTATTCCTCTGCCTATGGCGAGAACGTGGGTATGAACCCCGACGGGATCAGCCATACCTCGGTCTTGGGCCAGGAGGATGACGGCTCCTACAATATCGGCTTCGAGGATATCTATGGCGGCGGCGACGAGGATTTCAACGACGTCGTCCTGAACGTCAATCTCTCGAATTCCGGCGCGGTGGTGGATACGCCCGATGGTGTGCTCAGCGCGGGCGGGGATGACTATATCTCCGGCGGGGCAGGCGACGACTCCATCATCGGGGGCGGCGGAAACGATACCCTGCTGGGGGATGCGGGTAACGACACGATCAGCGGTGGCACCGGCGACGATTCCATCACCGGCGGCGCAGGCAGCGACTCTGTCGATGGCGGCGATGGCGATGATTACATCAACACCGCCGATACTTCTGCCACGGCGCTGCCCGATCGCGGCTATAGCGGCTATTATTCCGCGGATACCGATCCCTATAACGACCGTGACACCGTCATGGGCGGCGCGGGCAATGACACGATCCTCACCGGCGATGATAATGACAGCATCGATGGCGGCGATGGCGATGACAGCATCGACGCGGGCTATGACGATGACACCGTCACGGGCGGCGCGGGCAATGATTTCATCGTTGGCAGCGAAGGGCGCGATTCCATTGACGGCGGCGACGGCAATGACACCATTTATGGTGGTGCCGGCCCGATCGGCTATGACGTCAATATCGCGGATGATAACGGCGACAAGGTCACCGATAACGGCATGGACACGCTCTCGGGCGGCGCTGGCGATGACGTCATCTATGGCGAGGATGACGACGATCTCATCTATGGCGGCACCGGCAACGATTATCTCGATGGCGGCGTCGATGACGATACGATCTATGGCGATGAGGGCAATGACACCCTGATCGGCGGGCAGGGCAATGACTCCCTGCTCGGTGGCACCGGCGACGACTCCCTCTCGGGGGGCACAGGGGCCGATTACCTCGAAGGCGGTTCGGGCGTCGACACGGTCAAGGGTGGTGCCGGGAATGACACCATTCTGGGCGGGGATTCGGACAGCCTCGCCGGTGGCGCGGATGCTGATGACTTTATCATCAGCAACACCGATGCGACCAACGGCAGTAATACGACCGTGACCGTTGAGGGCGGTTCGGGCGGGAATGACTGGGATACGCTCGATTATTCGGGGCTGATCTCGGCGGGCTATACGGTCACCAGCATTACCAAAACGGCCGAGACCAATGGTAATCCGGGCTTTGACGGGACGATCAAGTTCTACAATGCCTCGACCAATTCCTGCCAGACGATCAACTTCACCGATATTGAAGAACTGGTGCCGTGCTTCACGCCGGGGACGCTGATTGCGACACCGCATGGCGAGACGCCGGTCGAAGATCTGCAGGTGGGCGACAAGGTTATCACCCGCGATAACGGGATCCAGGAGATCCGCTGGGCGGGCCGTCGCGATCTGACCAAGGCCGAGCTGAATGCCGCTCCCCATCTCAAGCCGGTTCTGATCCGCGCAGGCTCGCTGGGCCCCGATCTGCCCGAGCGCGACATGATCGTGTCGCCCAACCACCGGATGCTGGTGGCCAACGCGCAGACAAGCCTCTTCTTCGAAGAGCACGAGGTCTTCGTCTCGGCCAAGCATATGCAGGGCATGGCGGGCGTCTCCACGGTCGAGACGCTGGGTACCAGCTATCTCCACTTCATGTTCGACCGTCATGAAGTCGTTCTGGGGAATGGCGCATGGACCGAAAGCTTCCAGCCCGGTGACCAGACGCTCGGCAGCATGGGCAATGCCCAACGCGACGAGATCTTTGCGCTGTTCCCCGAACTGCGCACGCATAAGGGTGTCGACGACTATCAGGCCGCGCGTAAATCGCTCAAGCGGTTCGAAGCAGAGCTTTTGAAAATGGCATGATCCTGCCAGCCGCGTCCTCCTATAGGGCGCGGCTGTTCCATCTCTTTGGCAGACCGATCCTTTTTTGCCTGTTTTTTGAAATTTCCATTCTGGAAACAGACTAATTCAATTTTTTCACGAGCTTTCACTTTTACGCTGGCTGCCCCGACGGTAAGATTTTTTTAATCGTTTAGAGCCGGGGCTGAGCAGAATCCTGGCCGAATCACGTATGTGAGGGGGTGGGTATGACCTTTAGCCTTTCTGGTATTTTTTACGATAAAAACGGTTACGATAAAGACGGTTATAACAAGGATGGCTATGACTGCGATGGATATAACCGCAGTGGCTATGACAAAGACGGTTATGACCGCGAAGGCTATGATTGCGACGGTTATGACAAGAACGGTTATGACTGTGACGGCTATAACCGCGACGGTCGCGACGAAAACGGATGCGACAAGGATGGACATTGCGAGCCGATCACCGGGACCGAGTGCAACGATATCCTGATCGGTTCCGATAGCTGCGATGACACGATTACCGGTTTGGGTGGCAACGACCTTCTTTACGGGGCGGATGGCGATGACCTGCTTGATGGCGGGGCAGGGCGCGATGTTCTCTGGGGTGGGCGCGGCAATGATACGCTGATCGGCAGTGCCGGTGACACGCTGAACGGCGGCAGTGACGCGGATTCGATCTATGTTACGGGCGATCACTCGGGGACGATCTATGTCGATGGCGGCTCGAGGGGGGACGACAACGACACCCTTTATTATGGCGCACTCCTTAAGGCCGGCTATACACTTCAGACCGAGGAGCCCTGTGGCGGATGGAAAGAATCCGGCGTTCTGAAGTTCTACAATTGCGAGACCAAGAGCTGCATCACTGTCAGCTATTGCGATATCGAAAACGTCGTTCCCTGCTTCACGCCCGGTTCGCTGATTGCAACGCCCACCGGTGAAATCGCGGTCGAACGGCTGCGGGCTGGCGACAAGATCCTGACCCGCGACAATGGTGTGCAGGAGATCGCTTGGGCCGGTCAATGTGATCTGGGCGGGGAGGCGCTTCGCCGCAACCCGGATCATGCGCCGATCCTCATTCAGGCCGGGGCTTTGGGGAACGGTCTGCCCGAGCGGGATATGTGCGTCTCGCCCAATCACCGGATGCTGCTGACCGGCAAGCGCGCACAGCTCTATTTCGAGGAATACGAGGTGCTGGTGGCTGCCAAATATCTGGTGGGAATGCCGGGGGTTATGACGATGGCGGTCCCGCAGGTGAGCTATATCCATTTCATGTGCGAGCGCCACGAGATCGCGCTGGTCGACGGGGCATGGACGGAAAGCTTCCAGCCGGGCGAGGTGACGCTCAGCTCGATGGGGGTGGCGCAGAAGCGCGAGATCTTCGCGCTCTTCCCCGAGCTGGCCAATGATCCGACGCAGCCGAATTTCACGGCCGCGCGCCGGAGCCTGCGTCGTCACGAAGCGACCCTTCTGTTCAACGCCTGATCTTCCACGAAACCGGAACACCAAAGCTGCCTCGGTTTTGCCGAGGCAGCTTCAATATTTATTAAGGCCCATTTTGCATAGTGACCGGTGACTGCCTGTATCCTTGGCGCTTGCCGAACGGTTGAACAACAATGCCCCATCTCCTGTCCAATGCCCCAGACGTGGTTCACCCCGAAAGCGGAGGGCGACCAGGCTTTGTGATCTCGGGATTGGCAGGGGCTTGCGAAGTGCGCTACGCCTTTGCGGATTATGAGGAGCAGCAGGGCGCTGTCTCTTTCGCGTTCGAGGGTGAAGAGGCGCCACTGTCGGGCTGCTATCGCGAGCTTTGCGCCCTGGCCACTGGACTGACCGCTTCGACGCAGGTTGTGACCGCGCGGGGCGTGCTGCGCGCCGACGAGATTGTTCGGGGGGATCTGGTGCTGACCCGTTCCAACGGTATGCAGCCCGTCAAATGGGTTGGTCACCGGCATCTGGACTGGAAAATTCTGGGGCTGGTTCCGGCATTGCGGCCCAAACAGATCCCTGCGGGAAGGCTGGTGGCAGGTCTACCCGACAAGCCGGTCGAATTGATGCAGCATCAACGCTATGCCACAGGCGGGTCGGATGTAGTGTCTCTTATGGAGAGCCAGACCGAGATCGAATTCGAGCCGGTGTCTGCGCCATGCTGCCACCTTGTACAGCTACTGTTCGAGGGGGTTCAGTTCATCCATTGCGACGGGCTCTGGCTCGAGAGTTTCCGACCTACCCATCTCAATACCGGGCTTTTGGCCGAGGATGACCGGATTGAAATTATGATGATCCAGCAGTCGTCTAGAGTTGTTTCTTGATGTAATGCATTAAAAAAGGCCGAGCGTTATTGCTCGGCCAGTTCAGTAGTGCCGACAGGGGTTGCCGCATCTACTGGGGATTGGGGTCGGCGGCGCCATCAGTGCCAGAAGGGGCGTTGGGCTTCCTGCTGCGCGTCTTCTGCCGTAAGGCCGATATCTTTCAAAATGTAATCAGGCAGCG
Organism: Thioclava sp. GXIMD2076; assembly: GCF_037949795.1. NCBI lineage: Bacteria > Pseudomonadati > Pseudomonadota > Alphaproteobacteria > Rhodobacterales > Paracoccaceae > Thioclava > Thioclava sp. GXIMD2076. Next base: position 2,474,016 of record NZ_CP149932.1, on the reverse strand, counting down.
TCGCGAGGTTGCGACGGGTGCGGATACGGAACGCCCAGAGTGTGACCAGCTTCATGATCGACGGTTTCGCATTCGATTTTGCGTGCTGTCTGAGGAGAGGTAGGCTTTGCATGATGCACCTGAGCGTTTTGTATTGATACAATCTTTGGTTTCCGATATAGAAGGGATACAATACGCTTTGTATCTACCGCCAGAAATATATTGTATCGGTTACAAGAGGGCCGGATGGACGATCAGACCACGCAATGGAAGCCCGAACTTTCCAATCAGAAAGGGCCGAAATATCTCGCGCTCGTTCGGGCATTGCGAGAGGGAATTCGTGCAGGAAAGTTATTGCCTGGACAGAAGTTACCAACGGTGCGGGATCTGGCTTGGCGGCTTGGTGTGACGCCTGGAACCGTTGCGCGTGGCTATCAGATCGCCACGCAGGAAGGGTTGTTGCAGGCTGAGGTCGGACGCGGGACTTTTGTATCAATACAATCAGGACGTCTGGGGCCAACAGAATCAGTCTATCCACTCATGTCCTACGAACATAGTGAAGGCATTGTCGATTTCCGCTCGCCCATTTTGCCCGATGTCGGGCAGGTCGCGGCACTGGCCAAGGCCATGGCCGAGGCGGCAAGAGAGGTGGATGATCAGTATCTCAAATATCCCGGCTTGCGGCGCGATGAATATTGCCGCGAGGCCGTGGTTAACTGGTTTCCGGCAGGCTGCAGCGTGCGTCCGCTGGCCCAGCCAGAGAATATCGTGCTGACACTTGGCGGGCAGAACGGGCTGTCACTGGTGCTGCAATGCTGTCTCCGCGGTGACAGGCCGGTGGTCTTTGCCGAAGAGCTGGCCTATCCCGGTTTCCGCCATGCCGTGCGTCTCCATCGTGCCGAGATCCAGCCGATCGCGCTGGACGAGGAGGGGATGATTCCCGAGGCGCTGGACCGGGCCGCGCGCCGGTATAACGGGCAGCTCGTCTTTATCACGCCGGATGCGCAAAATCCGACGGCTGTGCGGATGAGCACCAAACGGCGTCTCGAGATCGTCGAGGTGGCGCGCCGTCATAACCTGCAGATCGTCGAGGATGATTGCTATACCGCGCCAGTCAACGATCTTCCGGCATTTCGTGCCATAGCGCCCGAACGCGCATGGTATGTGACCTCGCTTTCGAAAACGATCTCGGCGGGCATGCGGTTCGGGATCGTTGTGGCACCCGAAGGCATGGGCGAGGCAGGGCGTCTGACGGCGCAGCACAGCTATTTCGGTCTTCCGCGTCCTGTGACCGACATTGTGACCCGTCTGCTGAACTCGGGCGAGGCCCTGCGCCTGCGGCTTGCCGCGCAGGCCGAGATGGACCGGCGGCTCAAGCTCGCGATCAATATATTGGGCGGTTACGAGATTTCGTGGCAGGAGGGGCTTTCCTTCCTCTGGCTTCGGCTTCCCTTGGGATGGCGCGGTTCCACCTTCGTGCGTATGGCAGAGGCAGAAGGGGTTTTGTTGCGTTCGGCCGATGAATATGTCCTGCAGGACGGGCATGCGCCCAATGCAGTGCGGATCGCACTGGCCGGTGGCGTAACCGAGAATATGATGTGTCAGGCCTTGGGGCGACTGACGGGAATCCTGCAAAGCCAGCCGAACGAGATACCTGTCTAGGTGTTTAATATTTAATCGCTTGCTGTCGGATCGGGCGCAAAATACTGCTCTGTCCCTTTCATCCGCCCAATTGCTGTGCTTTTGTCACCTCTAGAATGCGTCAGACAGCAGGAGGGAGAGATGGCGGCATCCTCATGGCGACGAAGCGAAACGGCGCAAGGGTATACCACCCTCAGCCCCGTCCTGATCTATGCGCTGGTTATGCTGGCAGCACCCTTGCTGACCATCTTTGCCTATTCCTTCTTCAAGGACGGCTATCTGACGATCATCCACGAGTTCACGTTGCAGAACTATATCGCGGTCTGGAAGGATCCGATCTTCCGTGCGATCCTGTTACGCTCGATCATCGTGGCGCTCATCGTGACCGCGTTGACCGTCTGCACCGCGTTCCCGATCGCCTATTTCATCTCGTTCCACGTCTCGCCCGCGCGCAAGAGTTTCTGGCTCTTCCTGATCACCATTCCGTTCTGGACCTCCTATCTGATCCGGATTTTCGCGTGGAAAGTCATCATCGGCTATAATGGTGTGATCAATTCGGGCCTCGAGATGCTGGGTCTGATGGGGGACGGGCGGCTTTTCGAGGATCCGTTCCGCATGATGGGCACCGTGCCCGCCATCGCCGTAGCCTTGGCCCATGCCTATGCGCCTTTCGCCATCCTGCCGATCTTCGTGGCGCTCGAAAAGATCGACCGCTCGCTGCTGGAGGCCGGTCGCGATCTGGGCGAGGGCTATTTCAACAGCTTCCGCCGCATCACCCTGCCGCTGGCCATGCCCGGCGTCGTGGGGGCCGTGCTGGTGGTCTTCATCCCCGTTATCGGCGATTATGTAGCGCCCGAACTCATCGGGGGGGGGAAGCTTCCGATGGTGGCCAATCTCATTCAGGCCCAGATGCTACCGCTCGATAACAAGCCGATGGGCTCCGCGATCACCATCTCGGCTATGGCCGTGGTGGCGCTGATCGCAGCGGCCTTCGTGCTCGCAAACCGGAAATATCTGCGAGGTCCCAAATGAAGTTCTCGGGGCTGAAACTCTATACGATCCTCTATCTCGTCTTCCTCTATGCACCTATCGTGCTGCTGCCGGTCTTTGCTTTCAATAACGGCACTATCGTGGCCTTCCCGCTGACCGGCTTCACCACGCAATGGTTCAGTGATATGGCCGCCAATGACACGCTGCGCCGCGCCCTCTCGAATTCGCTGATCATCGGGCTGTCGACGGCGGTGCTGTCGACGGTGCTGGGGCTCTTTGCCGCCCGCGCCACCACGCGCTACAAATTCCGCGGCAAGGGGCCGGTGATGGGCTTCATCATGCTGCCTCTGGTGTTGCCCGAAATCATGATCGGGGGCTCGCTGCTGATCGTGCTTTTGGGGATGGGGGTAAAGCTCTCGATCCTGACTGTGATCTTTGGCCATGTATTGATCGCCACACCCTATGCGGTGACGATCCTCTCGACGGCCTTCTCCTCGCTCGACCCCGCCTACGAGGAAGCCGCCTATGATCTGGGCGAGAGCAAATGGTCCACCTTCCGTCTGGTGACCCTGCCTTTGGTGCTGCCCGGCATCATCTCCTCGATGCTCATCAGTTTCACCATCTCGATGGACGAGTTCATCATCGCCTTCTTCCTGGCGGGCAACGAGCCCACTTTGCCCACCTATATCTTCTCGCAGCTCCGCTTCCCGAAATCGGTGCCCGTCATACTGGCGCTCGGCACCTGTCTTGTGGCGGCCTCCATCGTGCTGCTGACCATTGCCGAATATTTCCGACGCCGCGGGATCGCCAAGACCGGTGGTAAGGATCAGGGAGGTTTCCTGTGAATAAATTGAAATCCGATGCGAAACCGATGATCGAGTTCCGCGATGTCCAGAAATATTACGGCGATTACCACGCGCTGCGCGGTATCAATGCGACCATCCGCGAAGGCGAGTTCTTCTCGCTTCTGGGCCCGTCGGGCTGCGGTAAGACCACGCTCCTGCGCACGATTGCAGGGTTCGAGGACATCTCCTCGGGTGTGGTGATGATCGATGCCAAGGATATGGGCGATGTGCCCGCCAACCGCCGGCCCACCAATATGGTGTTCCAGTCCTATGCGATCTTCCCGCATCTGACGGTTGCCGAGAACGTGGCCTTCGGGCTGCGTCGCGATCCGCGCACCAAGCTGGAAAAGGCACGGCTTGTCGAGGACGCCCTCGCGATGGTCGGGCTCAAGGGCTATGGAAAACGGGCCGCTCACGCGCTCTCGGGCGGTCAGCGCCAGCGGGTGGCACTGGCGCGTGCCCTGATCCTCAAACCCAAGGTGCTGCTCCTCGATGAGCCCATGTCCGCGCTCGATCGCAAGATTCGCGAACAGATGCAGGTCGAGCTGATCAAACTGCAGCGCGATCTGGGCATCACCTTCGTCCTCGTCACCCATGACCAGGAAGAAGCCCTCGTCATGTCCGACCGGATCGCAGTGATGTTCGAAGGCGAGATCGCCCAGCTCGACGATCCCGAAGAACTCTATCGCCGCCCCAAATCCCGCCGCGTCGCCGAATTCATCGGCGCGATGAATTTCCTGCCCGCCCATCTCGAGACGGAGGAGAATGGCCAGCTCAAAACAGTGGTGGCAGGGCTTGGCACCTGTATGCTGGCGCCCGATCAGGTCTCGTTTGCCCATGACGGGCAAGTCTCCGTTGGCTTCCGCCCCGAAACCATGACCATTCTCTTCGATGGCCAGACAGCGTCGGGCCGCGAGGCTCCGGGCACGATCGAGGAAGTCGTCTATTACGGCGATATGACCTATTACGATGTGCGCCTCGACGGGGTCGAGCAGACCATCCGTCTCTCGATGCGCAATGTCTTCGGCCGTCCTGTCCTCGAGGTTGGAACCCGCGCGCGTATCGCCTGGAACGAGGGCGCCCTGATCCTTTTCCGGTAAGCGTCCCATAACCGGATGTAAAAGGCGCGCAGGGTCTTCCCGCGCGCCTTTTGTCGTTTCCAGCGTCCCCAAAATATCCTCGGGGGGAATTTTTCGGCGCAGACGAAAAAGGGGGGCAGACAGCCCCCCTTCCTCGAACAGTCGCCAGAACCCCGATCAGGATTCGCGCGAGGCGCGCTTGCGCTCATGGGGATCCAGATGGACCTTGCGCAGACGGATCGCTTTCGGCGTCACTTCGACCAGCTCGTCATCATCGATATAGGCAATTGCCTCTTCGAGCGACATCCGCACCGGCGGGGTGAGGCGGACGGCTTCGTCGGTGCCCGAGGCACGAACGTTGGTCAGCTTCTTGCCCTTCAGCGGGTTCACTTCCAGATCATTATCACGCGAATGCTCGCCGATGATCATGCCGGTATAGACCGCTTCCTGCGCACCGATGAACAGCTTGCCGCGTTCTTCGAGGTTCCACAGGGCGTATGCCACCGAGGTGCCGTTTTCCATCGAGATCAACACACCCTGACGGCGGCCTTCGATGGCGCCCTTATAGGGGGTCCAGCTGTGGAACAGGCGGTTGAGCACGCCCGAGCCACGGGTATCGGTCAGGAACTCGCCCTGATAGCCGATCATCCCGCGCGAGGGAACGTGGGCTACAATGCGGGTCTTGCCACCTTCGGCAGGACGCATCTCGACCAGTTCGCCTTTACGGTAGCCGGTCAGCTTCTCGATCACGACGCCGGAATATTCGTCATCCACGTCGATGATGACTTCTTCGACCGGCTCCATGCGCACGCCGTCTTCCTCGCGGAAGATGACCTTCGGACGCGAGATCGACAGCTCGAACCCTTCGCGGCGCATATTCTCGATCAGAACGCCCATCTGGAGTTCGCCACGGCCCGATACCACAAAGGCCTCGCCACCGGGGGTGTCCTCGACGCGGATCGCGACATTGGTCTCGGCCTCTTTCATCAGGCGGTCACGAATGACGCGCGACTGGACCTTGGAGCCGTCCTTGCCTGCAAGCGGGCTGTCATTGATGCCGAAGGTCACCGAGATGGTCGGCGGGTCGATCGGCTTGGCCTGGATCGCCTCGTCGACTTCCAGCGCGCAGAGCGTGTCGGCCACAGTGGCTTTGGTCATGCCCGCGACGGTAACGATATCACCGGCCACAGCTTCGTCGATCGGCTGCTGGCTCAGGCCGCGGAAGGCGAGGATCTTGGTGCAGCGGAACTGCTCGATCTTGTCGCCCTTGCGCGAGAGCGCCTTGAGGCTGTCGCCCACTTTCAGCGTGCCGGATTCGATACGGCCGGTCAGGATGCGGCCGATGAAGTTATCGGCGGCCAGCGTGGTGGCCAGCATCGCGAAGGGCTCGTCTTTTTTGGCAACCTGCTTGGGGGCCTCGACATGCTTCACGATCAGGTTGAACAGCGCGCTCAGGTCTTTGCGCGGCCCGTCCAGCTCGTCATCGGCCCAGCCGCCGATACCGGAAGCGTAGACATGGGGGAAGTCGAGCTGCTCTTCGGACGCGCCGAGGTTGGCGAAGAGATCGAAGACCTCGTCAAGCGCGCGGTCCGGATCGGCGGCCGGCTTGTCGACTTTGTTGAGCACCACGATCGGCTTCAGACCGAGGGCGAGGGCCTTCGAGGTCACGAATTTGGTTTGCGGCATCGGGCCTTCGGCCGCGTCGACCAGAAGGCAGACACCGTCGACCATCGACAGGATGCGCTCCACCTCGCCACCGAAATCGGCGTGACCGGGGGTGTCGACGATATTGATGCGGGTGCCTTCCCACTCGACCGAGGTCGCCTTGGCGAGAATGGTGATCCCGCGCTCGCGTTCGATGTCGTTGCTGTCCATGGCGCGTTCTGCGACGGCCTGGTTTTCGCGGAATGCACCGGATTGTTTCAGAAGCTGGTCGACCAGGGTTGTCTTGCCGTGGTCAACGTGCGCGATGATCGCGATATTGCGAAGTTCCATAAGAAATCTTGCCTGCTAGGGAGGATTGCCCCTGCGCATAGTCCATTTGGGCCGGTCAATCCAGCCCTCAAGTCAATGAACCGCCGATTTAGACAGGAGATTGATCACCAGAACCCCTGCAATGATCAATCCGATGCCGCAAATCGCTGCAAAATCCAGCCGCTGTTTGAAGATCACGAGGCCGATGATGCTGGTCAGCACGATGCCGATGCCGGACCAGAGCGCATAGGTCAGCCCGAGGGGGAGGGTTTTGAGCACCTGTGTCAAAAGGAAGAAGGCGCCCGCAAAACCCGCGAGCACCCCGAGCGAGGGCCAGAGCCGCGAGAATTGCTGGCTGGCCTGTAAACAGGACGTTCCGAAGACTTCGAATAATACGGCCAGCAGCAACAGACCATAGGTTTTCATCTGGGGAACGCTCCGGCTTCACAGGAAATGGTTATTGGCCCGACCCTGACAGATCAGGTGACAACATACCAGTCCCGCCGGTGATTGAAGGCGATCACCGCATTGAGGACCACGGCGCCCAGAAGCGACCATGCAACCGCGCTCCATGGCAGAACGAAAAGCGCGATCACGAACAGGCACAGGTCATGAATGGTCTGCGTCCAGCCCGCCTTGAAGCCGAACCGGTCCTGCAGCACCAGCGCCACGATCGACACGCCCCCCAGAGAGCCCGAATGGCGGAATAGCCCCAGCAGCCCGACACCCGCGCTCACCCCGAAGAGAAGTCCCGCAACGGCAGGGTGGATCTGGTCCACATGCAGGAAGGGCTTGAGTGCCTCCGCCATCAGCGAGACCAGAGTCACCGACGCGAGGCTCTTGATGCAGAAGCTCACACCCCGCGCCTTGTAGGCGAAGGCATAGAAGGGGATGTTGATGGCAAAGAAGATCATCCCGAAGGTCAGACCCAGCCCGTGATCCTTCGCGATATAGGTCAGCAGGAGGGCAAGCCCCGCCGTGCCCCCGGTCATCAGACCCGCCGCACGCAGGAGGTGGATGCCAAGCGCGGCCTGCGCGCAGGCCACCAGGAGCCCCTGGATATCCTCGAAGCGGGTATAATGTTTTTCATCAGGATGGCGTGCGCCCTTGCGAGCAACCAAACGTTTGCGGCGTCCGGTCGGCGGGGGGCAACGCAGTTTGAGATCGGCATTAATGTCAGCACACATGACCTAATTATGCGCTGATCTACGTAAAAATCAAGGCCGCTCGCGGCGGCCCTGACAGATTATCTGAGGATGCTTAATAAATCATCAGGTCGCGACATAACGATCGCGCCGGTGGTTGATGCCGATCACCATATTCATCACGACAGCGCCAAGGAAGGACCATGCCACGGTCTCCAGATCGCGCAGCGTCAGCGCCAGTGCGAAGACGGCCACATCGAACCCCATCTGGGTCCAGCCCGCGCGCAAGCCGGTCTTGTCTTGCAGGTAGAGCGCCACGATCCCGATGCCGCCAAGGCTCGATCCGTGCCGGAACAATGCCAGCAGTGCCGAGCCTGTGATCAGACCGAACAGGATCGCGCCCGCCGCCGGATGCAGAAGGTCGAAATGGACATAATGGGGAAGGACCGCCGTGGTCAGCGACAGCAGCGTGACCGCCGCCAGAGATTTCCACACGAAAGCCGGACCGATACGTTTCCAGCCCAGCCAGTAAAAGGGGATATTGATGAGGAAGAAGACGGCCCCGAAGGACCATCCGGTAGCATAGGAGATCAGCACCGCCATACCGGCGGTTTGCCCCGTTACGAAGCCCAGCGAGGTCAGGATCAGCAGGCCAAAACCGGCAACGATCCCGCCATAGGCAATGCCCTGAGCGTCATCGAGGGGGGTATGGGAGGGATTGGTCATAGAGGTCATGGTATATGCTGTAGCGCAGCCTGCGTCAGGCGCAAGATTTTCCATGCACTGCCCTGACAGATCCTGCTTTGTGCCACATTTTCGCCATGCGTTAATTTTAGTAAATAAATCATTAAGTGGTGACTGGGGGAATTAATGTCTGACTTATCAGTGTTTTGCCTTGGTATATTGATGTGTTGTCTTACGGTTGCATTTACGATTGTCCAGTTTCGTCTCGCCTTGGTGGACCGCGTGACGAGGCACAGGTTTGCACAGGCGCAGCGGGCGCTTGCGTGGCACGGGATCATCCAGATCGAACAGGAAGAGCGTTATTTGCGCCATTACGCGCTTCTGACGGTTCTGGAGGAGCAAGGGGTGAATTTGCGGGGGCCTGTGCCGCAGTGGGAGGACCTGAGCGAAGATATGCGCGAGGCGCTCCGGATCATGATTTTCGTGATCTATTTCGAGGGACCGAGCCAGCTCTATCTGCGCTTCCTTGCCCGCCGTCAGGACCGTGAAGCCCTGAACGAGATGCGCCACTACTGGCACGATCTGCAACTTATCGCTGCCTGACAGTTGCAGGTTGTGTCATGAAAAAGGCCGGGCGTGATGCCCGGCCTTTTTAGCTGGATCAGAACGCTTTGTTCAGGTTCTCGTCGACTTTCTCGAGGAAGCCCATCGTGGTGAGCCATTTCTGGTCGGGACCGACCAGCAGGGCGAGGTCTTTCGTCATGAAGCCCGACTCGACGGTTTCCACAACCACACGCTCGAGCGTCTCGGCGAAGGTCATCAGCTGCGCGTTATTGTCGAGTTTCGCGCGGTGCTTCAGGCCGCCGGTCCAAGCGTAGATCGAGGCGATGGAGTTGGTCGAGGTCTGCTCGCCGCGCTGGTGCTGGCGGTAGTGGCGCGTTACGGTGCCGTGGGCGGCTTCCGCCTCGACGATTTTCCCGTCCGGCGTCATCAGCTGCGAGGTCATCAGGCCCAGCGAACCGAAGCCCTGTGCCACGGTGTCCGATTGCACGTCGCCATCGTAGTTCTTGCAGGCCCAGACAAACTTGCCCGACCATTTCATGGCCGATGCCACCATGTCGTCGATCAGACGGTGTTCGTACCAGATCTTGCGCTTCTTGAATTCTTCTTCGAATTCATTGGCGTAGACTTCTGCGAAGATATCCTTGAAGCGGCCGTCATAGGCTTTCAGGATGGTATTCTTGGTCGACAGATAGACCGGCCAGTTGAGCGACAGACCGTAGTTGAACGATGCCCGCGCGAAATCGTAGATCGAGCTGTCGAGGTTATACATCGCCTGATAAACGCCTGCCGAGGGCGCATCATAGACGACCTTCTCGATCACGGTGCCATCATCGCCGACATATTTCATCGTCAGCTGACCCTTGCCCGGGAAGGTGAAATCGGTCGCTTTATACTGGTCGCCGAAAGCATGGCGGCCCACCACGATCGGGTCGGTCCAGCCCGGCACAAGGCGCGGCACATTGCGGCAGATGATCGGCTGGCGGAACACCACGCCGCCCAGAATGTTGCGGATCGTGCCATTGGGCGATTTCCACATTTTCTTGAGGCCGAATTCCTCGACGCGCGCCTCGTCAGGGGTGATGGTTGCGCATTTCACGCCAACGCCCACCTCTTTGATTTTATTGGCGGCATCGATGGTGATCTGGTCATCGGTGCGGTCACGCTCCTCGATGCCGAGGTCGTAATACAGCAGATCGACATCCAGGTAGGGTTCGATCAGTTTCTTCTTGATGAAATCCCAGATGATCCGGGTCATCTCGTCGCCGTCGAGTTCGACGATCGGATTCTCTACCTTGATCTTGGACATATGAACCCCTTCCTAGGCTATATTTGAGTCGGGACAGGCTTCATCTAGCGCAAAAATCCCGTGATGACCAGAGTTTGTATGCAGTAGTATACGACGGTATTCACAAAAAGCCGCAGTCTGGCACGAGCATGCCGCGCAAGGGCGTCCTGCGATAGGCCGATCAATAGCGGGCGAGTGCAAAGATAAGGTTTCGAAATGGCGTCGGCTAAAAAATAGCCTGCTTCCGGGGAGAAGCAGGCGGCAGAGCGGTCAGACGCGGCGGTTATCCTGGAACCACGGGAAGATGCGGGCTTTGATCGCTTCCCAGACACCGGGAATGCCGCGGTTGATCTTGCAGCCCACGCGGTCTTCGAGCTGGGTCCATGTGACCTTGTATTCGCGCCATGATCCGCCACCTGATTGCAGATTCAGCATCACCGGCTGCGCACGGTCGAGCGATTTGGCATAGATCGCCGTCGGTGTCTCATTGGCCTCGAATTCGCGCCATGTGGCAAGGAAATCCTCGGCCATATCTGCAGGCAGGAGGCCGAAGATACGCTCCGCTGCGCGATCTTCTGCCGCAGCGATCTCGGCGCTGTCATGGGCCTTGCCGCCCGCCGAGTGGATCGGCACATCACCCACATCGATCTCCACGATATCATGCAGCAGCAGCATCTTGATCGCACGCACGGGATCCACCTCGGGGGCGGCCTGATCGGCCATCACCAGCGCCCAGAGGGCCAGCGACCAGCTATGCTCGGCGGAATTCTCGAAACGGGAATCATCCATGACAGGGGTCGCGCGGACAACACCTTTCAGCTTCTCGGCCTCGGCCAGAAAGGCCAGTTGCTGGTCGAGCCGTTGGGTGGAGGCGGTGTCTGCGGTCTGGGTCATGAGCCTGTTCCTTTCGTCCCGGCGGACAGGAAGGGCACCCCGGACTGCGCCGAGATCAGCCGGCATACCGCAGAGGGTATGGGGGTGCCGGGGCCGGTGCTAAGCCAGCTCTCGGTCTAGGCGTAACGGGTTTGCGATGAAGTGACCAGAGCCTGGGCACGCGCAGGGCTGCACAACGCGCCCGACCGCACAGCACGTCGAGGGGTCAGCCTGCGTCTTTGAGCGCCTTGATCCGGCGCGCGAGGAACTCGTCGCCGCGCAGGGCCGCCATATGTAGGCGGCAGGCGGTGAGGAAGGCTTCCTCGAGAGAAGGTGAGGAGGTGCCGATATGGGCGGCGACCTCCTGATAGAGGCGATCGGCCGCGGGGCCGATCTCCTTCTGGGCCTGCATGCAATCGAAGGCCAGCTTTTCGGCCAGATCTTCGATCAGCGCCATTAGCGGGTATTCTCCGTCAGGCGGCGCTTCACATAGGACTGGACCGTATCGATCATCGGCTTCATATGCGCCTCGTCATCCTTGAAGAAGTGATCGGCACCTGCGATCTCTTCATGGGTGACGGTGATGCCCTTCTGCTCGCCAAGCTTGCCAACCAGAGTCGCGGTGTCTTTCGGCGGCGCCACGCGGTCGGCGGTGCCATTGATGATCAGACCCGAGGAGGGGCAGGGCGCGAGGAAGCTGAAATCATACATATTCGCGGGCGGGGCCACCGAGACAAAGCCGGTGATCTCGGGGCGGCGCATCAGCAGCTGCATGCCGATCCAGGCACCGAAGCTGAAGCCCGCAACCCAGCAATGCTTGGAATTTGGGTTCTGCGATTGCAGGTAATCGAGCGCCGAGGCGGCATCCGACAGCTCGCCGATGCCCTGGTCGTATTCGCCCTGGCTACGGCCGACGCCGCGGAAGTTGAAACGCAGAACGGTGAAGCCCAGCTTGTGGAAGGCGTAATGCAGGTTGTAGACGACGCGGTTGTTCATCGTGCCGCCGAATTGCGGATCGGGATGCAGGACAATGGCAATCGGCGCGTCAGGGGCGGCCTGCGGGTGGTAGCGGCCTTCTAGGCGACCTTCAGGGCCGGGGAATATGACTTCGGGCATCGGTTCTCGTCTGCTCTTGCAAGGGCACTATCCGGGAAGAGGGCAGCGCTTGACGCGCAACCTGCATCTCCCTTAGGCAGGGCCATCCCGGCACAATGCCGGATCTACGGGTGGAACCGAAGTAAGGGGAGCGGGGCGCAAGGTCAATGGTTCTTGCGGTTTTTGCCCTCGATTGGCGGGTGACATCCGGCAAACTTCGCGTAAATTTGCCGCGATTCGGCGCGCCCTGTGATAGGGTCGTGTCTCATGAACGGGTCTGCGGCTGCGGGCTCACGAAAAAAGCTGGAGGAAGCTGCATGAAACTATCGACCAAAGGGCGTTATGCAATGGTGGCATTGTCGTCTCTGGCTTTGTCGGGCGCCAATGGTCGGGTCTCTCTGTCCCAGCTTTCGGAAGCCGAGGATATCTCGCTGGCCTATCTCGAGCAGATCTTCGTGCGCCTGCGCCGGGCGGGGCTTGTGCAATCGGTGCGCGGTCCGGGCGGCGGCTACCAGCTGGCGCGGCCGGCAGCGGAGATCCGCGTGAGCGAGATTTTCGAGGCGGTGGACGAGAAGGTTTCGGCCATGCATGTGGGTGCGGGTGCCTCTGGCGGCAAATCCGGCACGCGGGCGCAATCGATGTCGAACCGCCTGTGGGAAAGCCTTTCGGCGCAGGTCTTCGTTTTCCTGCACCAGACTACGCTGCAAGATGTGATCGGCAACGGCCTGAAGCCTTGCCCCGCCGTGCCGTCGCTCTTCTCGGTGGTGGACGACTGACAGTCTGGCGGTTCTGTGCACTAAACGCGTAACCCGAGTCTATCGCTCGGGTTATTGTCTTTTGGGCAGTCTGCGCCTATGTCCCGACGCGAGACCGCGTCCTGCCGGATAAAGGGCGTTCGGAGGGGAAGGATACGATCAGATGCAACGGCTCTATCTCGACTGGAACGCAACCACGCCACTTCGCGCCGAGGCGAAGGCCGCGATGATCGAGGCCATGGACATCGTGGGCAATCCATCCTCGGTGCATATGGAGGGCCGCTCGGCGAAATCCCTTATGGAGAAATGCCGTGCGCAGATCGCCTCGGCCATCGGTGCGGACGGGCAGGATATCGTGTTCACCTCCGGCACGACCGAGGCCTCGGCGCTGGTCCATGCGGGGCGCGACATCCATTGTGCCGCGATCGAACATGATGCCGTAACCGCTTGGTGTGACCCCGATCTTCCGGTCGATGGCTATGGCCGTGTGACGGTTGCGACCCCTCAACGCAGCAGCCTGCAAATCGCCAATTCCGAAACCGGCGTGATCCAGACCTTGCCCGAGGGGCTGTGGTCCACCGATCTGACGCAGGGTTTCGGGAAGATCCCTCTGGCTTTCAACTGGATGGGGGCTACCTGCGGATTGATCTCGGCGCATAAGCTGGGCGGCCCGAAAGGCATAGGTGCTGTTGTGCTGAAACAGGGCACCGATCTGTCTTCGGCGCTCAAAGGCGGCGGTCAGGAAATGGGTCGCCGCGCAGGAACGGAAAATCTGATCGGTATCGCCGGATTTTCTGCTGCATCCGAGGCCGCGATGAGGGATCTGGCCAATGGCGTCTGGGAAGAAGTGGCCGAATTTAGAAATATTCTAAAAAAGGCACTGGCAGAGGCCGTCGAAGATGTCTATTTTCCGGGCTATGACGTAGCCCCCGCGGGCACGGCGGCAGGAGAGGCTCCGGCGCTATTGCCCAACACTCTTTCGGTCATCAGTCCTGCTTGGAAAGGCGAGACACAGGTGATGCGGATGGATCTTGCGGGGTTTGCGGTTTCTGCCGGATCGGCCTGTTCATCGGGTAAGGTCCGGGCCTCGGGCGTATTGCGCGCTATGGGGTGGGGCGAGGATCTGGCGGGATGTGCGATGCGCCTCTCGCTCGGGCCGGGGATCACGCACGAGGCAATCGACCGCTTCGTGGAGGCCTGGGCCAAAGCGCGACGCAAGCACGGTGAGAAGCTTCGCGCATAATTATAAAACGTCCGGTGGATCGGCTGACGATCCTGCGGACTTCGGGAAACGGTCGCGCCGGACGTGACCAGAGCTATAGGGAATGACACGTGGCAGACGAGTTGCAAATCCGCGAAGGCGTCGACCGCGAGACGGTTGAAGCGGTCCAGAACATGGAGTCGTATAAATACGGCTGGAATACTGAGATCGAGATGGAATACGCCCCCAAGGGCGTCAACGAAGATATCGTCCGCCTGATCTCCGAGAAGAACGAAGAGCCCGAATGGATGACCGAATGGCGTCTTCAGGCCTTCGCGCGCTGGAAAGAGATGGAAGAACCCGATTGGGCGCTTCTCAACGTGCCGGAAATCGATTTTCAGGACCAGTATTATTACGCGCGTCCGAAGTCGATGGAAACCAAGCCGAAATCGCTCGACGAGGTCGATCCGAAGCTGCTGGCGACCTATGAGAAACTCGGCATCCCGCTGAAGGAACAAATGATCCTCGCGGGTGTGGAAGGTGCCGAAGACTACGATCCGAACAAGCGTCAGGTTGCCGTGGATGCGGTCTTCGACTCCGTGTCTGTGGGCACCACCTTCAAGGAGAAGCTGCGCGAAGCGGGCGTGATTTTCTGCTCGATCTCGGAAGCGATCAAGGAACACCCCGAGCTGGTGAAGAAATATATCGGCTCGGTCGTGCCGCAGACCGATAACTATTACGCTACGCTCAACTCGGCCGTCTTCTCGGATGGGTCGTTCGTCTATATCCCGCCGGGGGTTCGCTGCCCGATGGAGCTGTCGACCTATTTCCGCATCAACGCGGAAAACACGGGGCAGTTCGAACGGACGCTGATCATCGCGGATAAAGGGTCCTATGTGTCCTATCTCGAGGGCTGCACCGCCCCTAAACGCGATACTGCCCAGCTGCACGCGGCTGTGGTCGAGATCGTGATCGAGGAAGATGCCGAGGTCAAATATTCGACCGTGCAGAACTGGTTCCCGGGCGACGAAGAGGGCCGTGGCGGTATCTATAACTTCGTGACCAAGCGCGCCGATTGCCGTGGTGATCGCGCCAAGGTCATGTGGACGCAGGTTGAAACCGGCTCCGCGATCACCTGGAAATACCCGTCCTGCATCCTGCGCGGCGAGGAATCCTCGGGCGAGTTCTACTCGATCGCGATCGCCAATAACTACCAGCAGGCCGATACCGGCACCAAGATGATCCATCTCGGAAAAAACACGCGCTCGCGGATCGTGTCCAAGGGCATCTCGGCTGGCAAGGCGCAGAACACCTATCGTGGTCTTGTGTCGATGCACCCGAAGGCGGCCAATTCGCGCAACTATACGCAATGTGACAGCCTGCTGATCGGCTCCGAATGCGGGGCGCATACCGTGCCCTATATCGAGGTCAAGAATAACACGAGCCGCGTCGAGCACGAGGCCACCACCTCCAAGGTCGATGACGACCAGCTGTTCTACTGCCGCGCCCGTGGCATGGACGAGGAAGAGGCGGTCGCTCTGGTGGTGAACGGATTCTGCCGCGAGGTGCTGCAGGCCCTGCCGATGGAATTCGCCATGGAAGCGCAATCGCTGGTGGCGATCTCGCTCGAAGGCTCGGTTGGCTAATATCAGGGGAGAACGCGCATGATTGTCACCACCACGGCCAATATCGAGGGCCATAAGATTACCCGCTATCACGGCATCGTCGTGGGCGAGGCGATCATGGGGGCTAATGTTGTGCGCGATTTCTTCGCCCAGATCACGGATATCGTGGGCGGCCGTTCGGGCGCCTATGAGGCCAAGCTCGCCGATGCGCGGGAGGTGGCCTTCAAAGAACTTCAAGAGCGCGCTCTGGCCATGGGCGCAAACGCAATCGTTGGCGTCGATCTAGATTACGAGGTCGTCGCGGATTCGATGTTGATGGTGTCGGCCTCCGGCACGGCAGTCACCATCGACTGAACAGGAAAAAGACTATGCTAGAGATCAAGAACCTGCACGCGGAACTGGAAGAGGGTGGCAAGAAGATCCTCAAGGGCGTGAACCTGACCATCGAAACCGGCAAGGTCCATGCGATCATGGGTCCGAACGGTTCGGGCAAATCGACGCTCTCCTATGTGCTGTCGGGCCGTGACGGCTATGCGGTCACCGAGGGCTCGGCGACGCTGGATGGCAACGACCTGCTGGAGCAGGAACCCGAAGAGCGCGCCGCCGAAGGCCTGTTCCTCGCCTTCCAATATCCGGTCGAGATCCCGGGCGTGGGGAACATGACCTTCCTGCGCACCGCCGTGAACGCGCAGCGCAAAGCGCGCGGCGAGGCCGAATATTCCGCAGGCGAATTCCTGAAGGTCGTACGCGAGAAGGCGAAATCGCTGAAGATCGACGCCGAGATGCTCAAGCGTCCGGTCAATGTGGGTTTCTCGGGCGGTGAGAAAAAGCGCAACGAGATCCTGCAGATGGCGATGCTCGAGCCCAAGATGTGCATCCTCGACGAGACCGATTCCGGTCTGGACGTGGACGCGATGAAGTTGGTGTCTGAGGGCGTGAACGCGCTGCGTTCGGAAGGCCGGTCCTTCCTCGTGATCACCCACTACCAGCGTCTTCTGGACCATATCAAACCCGATGTCGTGCATATCATGGCGGCGGGCCGTATCATCAAGACCGGTGGCCCCGAGCTGGCGCTGGAAGTCGAGAAGAACGGCTATTCAGACCTGCTGAAAGAGCATGGGATCTCGGAGGTGATGGCGTAATGGCAACCGCAAAAGAACGCAATCTGGCGCTCAAAGCGGATGCTCTGGACGCCCGTCTGGCCGCGATGGACCTGCCCAAAGGCGGGTTTACGGCGACTGCCCGTGCCGATGCTTTGGCACGTCTGAAGGCCATGGGCCTTCCGGGGCGCCGTGACGAATACTGGCGCTGGACCAACCCGACCGCGCTGAACGCGCCCGAGGCGCCCGAGGCCGCGATCTTCAACCCCAAGGACGAGCGCGCGAATTTCGACACGTTCGAACGCGTGCGTCTGGTCTTTGTCGATGGCGTCTTCAGCGAGGACCTGTCGGATGATCTGGTCAATACGGGCGTCGAGATCTCGCGTCTGGCAGAGGCCGATGCCGCCGATATCCATTGGGCGCAATCGCTTTATGGCAAGCTCGAAGCCGACGGCCAGAAACCCGTTGACCGCCCCTATGCCGCGCTGAATACGGCGGCGGCAACGGATGGTCTTCTGATCAAGGTAACCGGTCAGGCCGCCAAGCCCGTGCATATCGATTATCTCCACGAGGACACCACCTCGGATGCGATCCTGCATCATGTGGTGAAACTCGAGGAAGGTGCCGAGATCACGCTTCTCGAAAGCGGAGCAGCGGCGGCGCGCTTCAGTATCGTGACCGAGGTCGATGTGGCCAAGGGGGCGAAATTCCACCATATCCGTGTGCAGGGCCGCTCGCAGGAGCGTCTGGCCAATACGCATATCTTCACCCGTGTGGGCGAGGAAGGGCTCTTCAAGTCCTTCACCATGACCTCGAACGGTCAACTGACCCGCAATGAATGCGTGATCGATATCGTGGGCGATAACGCGATGGCGCATGTCGCCGGTGCTGCCGTGGGCGACGGTCGTAAGGGGCCGTTCCATCATGATGACACCGTCTTCATCACCCATGGCGCGCTGAATGGCGAGAGCCGTCAGGTGTTCAAGAAAGTGCTGAAAAACGGCGCGCAGGGCATCTTCCAGGGCAAGATCCTCGTGAAGGAAGGCGCGCAGAAGACCGATGGCTACCAGATCAGCCAGTCGCTGCTGCTGGACGGGGACAGCCAGTTCCTCGCCAAGCCGGAACTCGAGATCTATGCCGATGACGTGGCCTGCTCGCATGGCTCGACCACCGGCGCGATCGACGAGACGGCGCTCTTCTACCTGCGCTCGCGTGGTGTGCCGAAGGGCATCGCGGTGAACCTGCTGGTGCTGAGCTTCATGGCCGACGCGGTCGAGGAGATCGAGGATGAGGCGCTGCGCGATGACGTGCTGTCGCGTCTCGAGGGCTGGCTGGCACGCCACGCCTCCTGATCGATGTCTGCGCTTACGGATATCCTGAGAACCTATCGCGC
Organism: Thioclava sp. GXIMD2076; assembly: GCF_037949795.1. NCBI lineage: Bacteria > Pseudomonadati > Pseudomonadota > Alphaproteobacteria > Rhodobacterales > Paracoccaceae > Thioclava > Thioclava sp. GXIMD2076. The sequence continues at coordinate 2,455,788 of NZ_CP149932.1, read as the reverse complement.
ACCCCGTCAGGTGGTGCGCGATCATCTATCCCATGCCGTATCTGAGCCACGGGCGCTGACCTTCCTGCTATCCGCGCTGATCCTCGTGTTCATCGCGCAATGGCCCGGTCTGTCGCGCTTTGCCTTCCATAATCCGCAGGTGCCGCTTCCGGCGCTGATGCTGGGGCAGGCGCTGGGGCTCCTCGTTGCGGCCCCCGTCCTCTATCTGGTGGCATTCGTCGCTCGGGGCGTGGCGCGTCTCATGGGCGGGCAGGGCACGGGCTATGGTTCGAGGGTGGCGCTTTTCTGGGCGCTTCTGGCCTCGGCACCGCTCCTCCTCTTGCGCGGGCTGGTCACTGGCTTTATTGGCATGGGTCATCAGGCGAATGTGATCAGTGTGCTGACCTTCATCGCCTTCCTTATCTTCTGGATCTCGGGATTGCGCGTCGCCTTTTTCGAGACGGGCGCAAAGCGGAGCTAATCTTGGAACAGTTCAACCTTAAATCCGCCATCCTGAACACGCTGACCCAGCCGCAGGCCGTGGCCCGCGCGCTGATCGAGTGGAACCCGCCGACGCAGGCGCGCTGGCTGGGACTTGCTGTGGTGGTGGTGCTCTCGGCCTGTCTGGGGCTTGCGGGGCAGGTGATCGCCTCGGCCATGATCCCCGATACCGAGGAGCTGAACTTCAACCCGATCCCGCTGATCGTGCTGCAAGCGATCATCCTCGTCTATGCGGCGGCGGCGATGACCTTTGTCGGACGACTGGGCAATGGCGTGGGCAATTTCCGTGACGCGCTCCTGCTGATGAGCTGGGCCGAATTTGTCATGGTTATCCTGCAGATCGTGCAACTGGTGCTGGTTGTGGTTGCGCCGGCGACGCTCGGGGTGACAACGATCCTCCTGCTGTTCCTGATGTTCTATCTGGTGGTCAATTTCGCGGCGACCCTGCACGGGTTCCGCAATCTGGCCGTGGTGGCCATCGGCACCATCATCACCTTCTTCGCCTCGGCCTTTGCCGCCGGCCTGATCCTGATGATCCTTGGCGTAATGCCGTCACCTTCGGCCTGACCTGACCGTTCCGGCGGGCCTCTCGGGCCCGCCTCAATTCTTTCCTTCCCGCGCTCTGGGGGCCAATATGTTCGATGTCGAAACGATCCGCGCCGATTTTCCGATCCTGTCGCGTCAGGTAAACGGCAAGCCGCTCGTCTATCTGGACAATGGCGCCTCGGCGCAAAAGCCGCGTGTGGTGATCGACGCGATGACGCGGATGTATGAGGAAGACTATTCCAACGTCCATCGCGGGCTGCATACGCTCTCCAATATCTCGACCGAGAAATACGAAGGCGTGCGGAGCATCATCGCGCGCTTTCTGAATGCGCCGGACGAGCACGAGATCATCTTTACCACCGGCTCGACCGAGGGGATCAATCTCGTCTCCTACGCCTGGGCCGCGCCGCGCCTGCAGGCGGGTGACGAGATCGTGCTCTCGGTGCTGGAGCACCATGCCAATATCGTGCCGTGGCACTTCCTGCGCGAGCGTCAGGGCGTCGTGCTGAAATGGGTCGAGCCCGAGCCCGATGGCTCGCTGCCCGCCGAGAAGGTGCTCGAGGCGATCGGCCCGAAAACCAAACTCGTCGCGGTCACCCATATGTCCAATGTGCTGGGCACGCTGGTGGATGTGGCCGCAATCTCCAAGGGTGCACGCGAGAAGGGCGTGCCGGTGCTGGTCGATGGCTCGCAGGCCGCGGTGCATATGCCGGTCGATGTGTCGGCTATCGGCTGCGATTTCTACGCGATCACGGGCCATAAGCTCTACGGGCCCTCGGGGTCGGGGGCGATCTGGATCTCCAAGGAGCGTCAGGCCGAGATGCGGCCTTTCCTTGGCGGTGGCGATATGATCGACACCGTGACCCGCGACACCGTCACCTACCATAGCGCGCCGATGAAGTTCGAGGCGGGCACCCCGGGCATCGTGCAGCAATATGGTCTGGGCGTGGCGCTCGAATATATGATGTCGATCGGCATGGCGAATATCGAGGCCCATGAGCAGGACCTGCGCGCCTATACGGCCGAGAAATTGCAGGGGCTGAATTGGCTCAACCTGCAGGGCCTTCCGCCCGAGGGTGGGGCGATCTTCTCGATGACGCTCAATGGTCCTGCCCATCCCCATGACATGTCGACGATTCTCGACAAGCGTGGCGTGGCCGTGCGGGCGGGCAGCCATTGCGCGATGCCCTTGATGCAGCATCTGGGGGTGACCGCCACCGCGCGGGCATCTTTTGCGATGTATAACACGCGGGCCGAGGCCGATGCGCTGGTCTCGGCGCTGGAGCTGTGCCACGATCTGCTTGGTTGAAGGCGAATAATTGCGACGGGCAGTCGGTTTGCCCGTTGCGCAGCTTTTATGCCTCCGGTATAGGAGGCGCTAGGCACCCATAGCTCAGCTGGATAGAGCGCTGCCCTCCGAAGGCAGAGGCCTCAGGTTCGAATCCTGATGGGTGCGCCATCAAATCAATCAGTTACGATTTCGGCTTTGTTCGCTCGGTGCGGAAATGGTGCGGTTATTCGCGATTTAGGCGCGTTTATCCATCGCCGCGACCGCCGATTCTTGGTGCATAGGGCTATGATGCCCATAGGTTTTCTCGATCGTCTGGGCACTCGTTCCGAAGTATCCAGCGGCGTCCCAGAATGTTGCCCCGCGCTGTAGCGCCCATGTAATCGCCGTGTGCTTCAGCGTATGTGGCGTCACGTCCGACAGGTTGATCCTGATGCCGCGCTTCCATGCCATCTTCTGGCCAAGCTCGCGGGCGCGAGCCCATCCCTTGCGGACCTCTGCCACCATCTCGCGGCAGACCTTTCCTTCGCGCTCGACCTGCCGCTCGACTACATAGATCCGGCCTTTGGCGGCCTGCCTGCGGAGGTGCGCCAGATAGCGCTTCGGTATCCGCGCGGTCGGCTGCCGCTTCTTCGTTTCTGTCTTTCCGCGTGGGCGGCGATAGAGGATGCCGTTCACGGTGTCCACATAGCCGCCGGTCGGGCTTTGCCGATCGATGTGCATCGATAGAATCGTTTCCTTGCGTGAGCCGGTGTAGAGGCCGTGCAGGATAAAGTCCTGCAGGTGGCGGCCATCGCGGTTCAATGCGCGCGCCCCGCGCAGTAGCCATGCCGCTTCCTGCCGGGTCATCCAGCGCTCTTTGCTCGGCGGCTTGGCCGGCATGGCGACGCGCGGGGCTTCGAGCAGATATCCCTCTCGGTGGCAGTGATTGATCGCGGCTTGAAGCGTGTTCAGCTCGCGGCGAATCGTGCCCGCGCTGACTGGCTCGCCTGTCTTTGCGTGGACGCGGCTTTTCGCATATCGGCGGCATGTCTCGCCTTTGACCGCCCCAACTGGCAGGGTTCCCCAGAACGGTTCAAGAGCCGCGATTGCATAGCCGATCCGCTGTGGGCTGGTCACATGGGCGGCGTGTTCTTCGGCATAGATGCTCAGGGCCCACTCGCAGGTTATTTCTGACGGGTGAGCGGGACCACTTGGGCGGTGGCGGCGCGAGATGTATTCCGCGAGCTGGCTTTCAGCCTCGCTGCGGCTGTCAGTGCCGGTCGAGATCCTGACGTTTCCGGCGTCGCGGATTTCCCAGACGCCCGGACGGTCTTTGGCTTCGCGCCAGTAGAGGCGGGCTCCTTTGCTTGGACGCGGCATGATGCGATTAACTCCTTGATATCGTCGTGGTAGATGCCGACTGTGCGGCCTATGCGGATAGTGTGCCCGCAATCGTCGCTTACTCTGCGCAGGGCTTCGGCGGGAACCCCCAGTCGCTCGGCGACGACGGGAAATGGCAGGATGAGCGGATCGCCATCGCGCCAGATTGTGCTGTCGTGTTTCCCCATCTATTCCTCCTTCTCCTGATAATCTTCCTTCCGTTCCAGCCGCCGCCGGCAAGGCGCGATCCAGTGGAAGCGCGTGGGCTCGCCCGCTATGTCCTTGCGCCAGACGATCCAGCAATAGGCCGTTGCGGTGCTGCCGTTCTCGGATAGCTTGCCCTTGTGCATCACCACGCGCTCGGTGAATTGTAGGATGTCCGTGGGCGGGTACAGCGAGAATAGCCGCGTGTGCCGCCCGACGCCCTCGAGGAAGGCGCTGCGCACGATCACAGCCACGCCTGCGCGGCTTTGGGTGAGCGCCTTCAGAATGAACTGTTCGGCCAGTCGGAAGGGCGGGTTTGTGATCGTCCAGTCGAACAGGTAAGGATTCGCCGGATAGAATAGGTAATCCTCGACCAAGAAACCCACGTCGTAATCGTGAACGTCGCTGCCTTTGACAAACTCGAACGCCTCGCGCAGCGGGCGGACCATATGGCCACGGTTCGCGGCTGGTTCGTGGCAGGCCATGCTGCCCAGATCCTGACCGATCGACAGAAGCCAGTCGCACAGGGCACGGGTGGCCCAAGGCGGGGTCGGGAAGTCGTCCAGGCTTTCGTGCGGTTCGGTGCGCTGCTGCATGACGGCGCTGCTGGTGTTGCGGGTCATGCGTCACCTTTGCGGATGGCTGCAGCTGCCTCGGGGTCCGCCCGCAGATAATCCAGACCGGGGTGCATGAAATCCGCCATCGCCGTGATGAACGCACGGCGCAGCGCATAGGTGCCTTCATCGCCGCGACCGGCCCGCTCATACGCCTCGGCTGCGAAAGTGGCGGCATCGGCCATGCGGCGCGACAGGGTGTCGTTCAGCGGCTTGTCGAGGTGGGTCATGGCCTCCGCCCATGCCTCCTGTCTCACCCGTTCGTCGCGGGCGGCAAGCGAACCATCTGGGCCAATCTTTGCGCCCGCAAATCCATGCAGATATGCGACCATCAGCGCATCTGGGTCTTGTTCAGCCCGCAGCGCGTCACGCTCTGCGGTCAGGCGCTCGATCAGGTCGGCAGCATTCTTCGCGGCCTCCCTTGCCGCACATTCACAGCCATAGCCCCCTTGAGCCATATTGCAGCAAAAATCCGCGCCGATAATGCGTTTAGGCGCGTCTGTGGGTGTCTGGCTCATTGGGTGGTGTCCTGTGTGGTGGGGGGCGGGATCTTCGCAGAGCGCCCTAATCTCGTCATCGGTCATGCTTGCCCAGAGTTCGGCATCTTCCAGTAGACAGATCGGGTCATGCGTGTCGTGAGGCTCGCCAGTAATGTCGAGCCCCGGAGGGCAGTGCAGGATCAGCCCGCGCGGGATAGCCTGATCAGCGACAAAGCCTGATTGCGAGATCCACTCAGGGCGATACTTCGGCCAGCCGCCGAGGCACGGCTCGTCATCATCCGACACCGTGTAAAAGTCTTCTTCCCTGTAACCATGACGCTGAACGAGAAAGTCTTTCGCGGCCTCGGTGCGGCGTATCCACTCTTCGGTGGTAAGGATGTTTGGGCCGGTGATCGCCCTCACGTGCTCTGGGATCGGGTTCGGCATATCTCTCTCCTTCATTCGCTTGTCAGGGGCGGCGCGGTGTCGTCAGGGGCGGCCAAGGCGGCTAATCATCATGGCCAGCGTGGCGATCGAAGGCCCGCTGGGGTGACGGTGCGCTATGATACCCACACGGCGCTCGGGCTTCGGCTTGGGCGCCTTTGCGACTTCCTCTGCGCGGCGTTGCGCTTGGATCTCTTTTCGCCGGTTCTTCTTTCTCGGCATGGTGCCTCCGGGGTTATCTGGGTTGGGACATTTCGGCGTCTATCCGCCGGTCTAGGTCGTCGCCGTTCAGGACGACATTTTCCGGCGTCAGACCGGCGAAAACGCCGCCTCTGCGAATAGTGTCCAGGTCGCGAGACTTGAGCCACCTGTAGCGGGCGGCATCGCGCTCGGTATCGGTCAGCTTCTCGGTCACATCGGCCTCCTTATCTCTGCTGTTCTGAGCGGGGCCGGTGGCCCGCGCTGGGGGTTAATCGTCGCTAGGCGGGGGCAATGGAGTGCGAGCGGATGCAGATGCTCTCGGCTGTGCTGAGCGGGGCCGATCGCGGCTGCTGTGCCACAAGCGGTCAGCCCCATCGATCTTCCGACCAAGCCCGTTTACCGCGCCAAGGACAGCCTGCTCGCTGTTCAATCGGCTGGTGTTCTCGCGGGCCAAATCTGCCTCGATTTCGTCGATGCCAAGCCATTTGCGGAGGAATGCGCGGATCACAGCCACACCCAAGCGGACAGCCCGCCCCCGATCATGACGCCGCCGACGCACAGGGAGAGGATGATCCACCATCCGGAAAGGGCGCGGCGGGGCGGGGCGGCACGGGGTCAGGCTCGCAGCCACAGAGGCCGATGCAACGGGGAGTGGTCATGCAAATTTCTCCTGTGTTGCGGGTTGCGCCTTCAGGTGCTGGCAGTTCGCCTCGACCAGCGCGCGGGCCATGTCCGGGCAGACGCTGTTTCCGCAGCAGCTGACCTGCACGTTCTTTGTGAAGGCCTTGAAATCGTCGCCCTGCCACACGCCGTCGATGACGTAATCGGCTGGGAAGCCCTGCGCATTGAAAAGCTCGCGCGGGGTGAGCATGCGTAGGCCGATATCGACCACGACATAGGTCTCGCCCTTGATCGTCAGCGTGACAAACTCGCCGCCCGCCCAAGCATCGTGCGCGCGAAGGAACGCGGCCACCTCACGCGCGCGGGCCTCATGTTCGGGGCCGAAGGTCAGCGCCAGCTGGGCCTGCACATGCGCGAACCGATCGCGGACAGTGACGGTGTGCATTGGGTCACGATGCTCGGCCCCGTCGCCGGTGCCGTAGTATTTCGCGAAATAGGCCGCGACAGGCGTCTGGTGGCTGCCGCTGGCGGCGATGGTGGTCAGCGGCTCGCGCGCGTCGTGGCCGGAATGAGCCTCCATGCGCGGGCCGCCGTTCTGCTGGGCGAGGAAGGCCGCGCAGGCGGCGTGTTTCACCCCGCCCGCGACAACGGTCCCGAGGGGGCGGGTCATGTCCAGCGCGCGCGGCGCTTGGCCCGTGCGCTCGCCATAACCGGTCTGGATTAGCGTCGGGCTGATCAGGGCATGCTGGACGCCGCGCGCCGTCACGGTGCCGAGGATCTCGGCCATAGGGTATTCGCGCCGCCCGCCACTGTCGCCATGGGCGATGCTGGCAAGATAGGGAGCCACCATGGCGCTGTGCCCGCCACCGGCCAGCACGGTCGGGTGGGGCGCGGTGATGGCCATGTCACGGCGCGTCGTGCCCTTCAGGCTCATGAGGCTAGGGGCCAAGATGCCGATCGGGGCCGCACCGCCTGGACGTTTGATATAGCTGTTCGCGGTGACGGTTGGGGCAGGCTCGCGCATATCCGAGCCGGTCGCGCCAGAATTGAAGCGCGTGAGGCTCGGTACGATCAGGGTGATGCCTGCACCGCCGGCGGTCACGGTATGGGTCGGCTCGGTGATGGCGCTCCACGGCTTTTGACTATTGCGCATGGTGGCCAGTAGCGGGGCGGCGAGGGCCTTCTCGCCACGATGCGCGCCAGTGATTGTCCGCAAGGGCGCCGCTAGATCCTCGACCCGCCCGCCATGCGTCAGGTTCACGATGAAGGGCGAGGCTGCGTCCAGGACATAGCGCTTCATGCCGCGCGCTACACGGGCCAGAGTGTTCGGCTTGAGCGGGCGGATCGCTCGAATGCCGAGGCTTTCCTTGATCGCTTCCGAGCTGTCGAAGATCGAGGGGCAGGGCAGTGACCAGTCGATGATCTCCGCCGCCGCGCGCCACGGTTTCAGCTTGCCTGCTTGAACCTCTTTCGAGGCAGGATCGCCATGGGTGGGCTTCGGCCATACGATCGGTCGACCATCGCAGCGGGCCACGATGAACAGGCGCTTGCGGATCGTCGGCGCGCCGTAATCGCAGGCGCGCATCTCGCGCCACTGGACCTTATAGCCCAGCTCCTGCAGTTGCTTCACCCAAAGCTCAAAGGTCTGGCCCGCAAATTCCTTAATCGGCTGGCCGTCCTCGCCCACAGGGCCCCAGGTGACGAATTCCTCGACATTCTCCAGCAGGATCACATCGGGGCGCTGCGCCTTCGGCAGTCGGGCCCAGCGGTGCACGACCCAGCCCAGATCGCGGATATTGCGGTCGCGCAGGCTTGAACCTTTGGCCTTGCTGAAATGTTTGCAGTCCGGGCTGGCCCAGATCATCCCGACCTTTCGCTTGCCCGCCACATCCGCAGGCTTCACGGCCCAGATATCGGTGATCATGTGCAGCGTCTCGGGATGGTTCGCCGCATGCAGCGCGATCGCATCTGCGTTGTGGTTGATCGCCACATCCGGCGAGCGTCCGAGGGCAAGCTCGATGCCCGTAGAGGCACCGCCACCGCCCGCGAAGTTGTCGATGATCATCGGGGGCAGGCCATCCCCGATATGCATGTTCGATCCGTCCATCAGTCGATCCCTCGGAGAGCTGCGATTGTCAGGCTGGCAATGATGGCCGCGCCTGCGATGATGGCTATTCCCATGATTGCCTCCTGAATTTCCGGATCTGCGGGGGCGCATCGGACAGCGTTTCCCCCGCAGATCATCCGCGCGACCACCGCACGAATTCCTGTTCTTCGGGATCTCCGCCCACGCGGGGCGGATCACCGGAAGATCAGGCTTAAATGCCGCGTTGGATGCGATGAGCGGTCGATGGTGGCGAGGGGATATCTGCCCCGGTGTAACGCGACGAGATCTCGACCGCGCGGTCTGCCAGCTTCTCGATGCGCTCGATGTCAAACCAATGGACGTCCTTCAGTTCGTTGTCCTTATCGGATTTGGGCAGAACGCAGAGCTGATTGCAGCCGGTGAGGTATTCGACGCGGCCAATAACGATGCCTGTAAAGCCCGTGAGCGTGTCTTTAACCTGATCGCCTAAAGTGACGCCGCAGAAAGGGTCATTTCCGGTGTCGATCTTGCGTTTGAAAATGCGCAGCATGTGTCTTTCCTTTCAGATGAAAACTTCGGTGGGGCCATACTCGTCGCGCGGGCGGCGGAGTTCTTCGGCGATCAAGCTGACCATGGCTGCGCCGAGAGCAGCGCCCTTTGTCGGCCTGCGTGGCGTTGCGGTGAGGATGATGGGTTGGCGCGGGGCGGTCTCGGGGCGCTCGGCCAGAGAGCTGCGGCTAGCATCCCAAGGGGCACGGGGAAGACTGACATCGCGGCGGCTGAAATCGACTTTGCCAAGCCCATCGGGGATCGTGACGATCCGCTTCTCGGTGCTGCGCATCATGCGGCTCCTTTCTCGCTAAGGGCCGCGCGACCGGCGGCGGTGTGACCTTTGCAGTGGCCGCCACAGATCCCGACCTGCGGGCAAAGCTCTTCCATCGTCAGATCATGGGCGCGGGCTGCTGCGCGGAGCGCTCCGATGCGATCGGCATCGCTCGGGTGGCCCATGATGAAGAAAGGCCGGTTCTTGCTGATCTGCTCGTGATAGTCGTCTGCTGCCGCCGCGAGCTTGCGTCTGGTGGATGCGGTCATCGCGTTTCCTTTCATGATGGTCGGCGGACGCGGCAGGCCTCCGAACTGGTTGCCGCGTCCGCCTGTCCGGCGCGCGTGGGACACGCCGAATTCCTGAGTTTGGGGCAGGGCCTGACAGGCGCTGGCCGAAGCTCGGGATCTTAGGGCGGCGCTGGTGGGTATTAAGCGCCGCCCCGTATCGGGCCCCGGGAGGAAAGGGGGTGGGGCCGGATGGTTATGCGGAGGTCGATGCTTCCGGCTTGCCAATGAACAGGGGCAGGCCGGTGTTTTCCTTGGTCTCTGCGAACGCCTCTTCAACAGCATTGCGCAGGGCGATCTTCGGCTCGTGCATCGTGATGATGAACACGACGTTGCTGCCCTTCTTCCGGTAGCGGAAGCGCACGGGGATGCGGTAAAGCGGCCCGCCATCGAAGACAGGGATAGCGATGATGAACAGGTTCGGAATGCTGATCGGCTGGCCGTTCGGATCTTTGTGCTCGTCCTGGAACTGGATCACTTGTTCGCCCGTGTCGCGGTTGAAGGAGGTCGAGAGGTTCGACACCTCGTTCACGGTGAACTCGCGTGACAGCATGTTGAGGCGCTGATAGGTCGCGAAACGGCCATTCAATTGGGTGGCAATCTCAAGGAAGCCATTCTCCCAGTCCTCTTTCACCTCACCGCCGCCCAGGAGCGCGGGGGTTGGAGCAAGAACATCCTTGGCGTGGGCTTCGATGAACTCGCCCATATCGGGGCCGGTCAGTTCTTCGCCATCGATCTTGTCCCAGTCCTTCCATTCCTCGGACATCGGGAATTTGTAATGCGCACGGTGCTGGCCGTGGCGGGCGCGCTGATCGCGGTCGAGGTTGACCTCGGCAGGGCCTGCGCGGTTGTAATCGATAACGGCGGTCATGCTGGGCGTGGTCGAGATCTCGCCGAAGATCACACTGTCTTCGTCCTTGTGGCGATTGATCCATTCAATGAAGCTCGCCAGATCCAGCATGGTGGAGATGCCGCGGCGCTGGAGAGGCGCAAGCGTTTCCGCATTTTGCTTGATGATGGCATGCAGGTTCTCGATCTTGCGGCCTTGCGGCACAGACAGCAGGAAGGGTTCGCTGTGGTCATAGACTGCGCGCGAGAAATCGATCTCTTTCACGTCCAGCAGGGCTGGCAGCTGGTCGAGGATCGTCTGTGCGATGTTCTCTTCGGTTTTTTCGGTCATGGCTTAGGCCTCTTTGGGTTGCGATTTTTCGGTGAAGCTGGATGTGGCAAAGGCACGCTTGCCATTGCCTGCATCGCGGATTTCCATCCGGGCTTGCGCGGGATTGTGGGCGGAAATACCGCCTTCGCCGGTCAGCCATGCCACGCCCTTGCCTTTGGGCGGCTTGGGGCCGGTAATCTTGTGATCGACTTGCAGGTCGAGCTGGCCGAAGCGGTCGATCTTCATGTCCAGCGTGATCGAGATCTTCGACTTGGCACCATTGCCGAAATCCTGCGCATGCTGGCGCATCTCGACATTGTTGCCTTCCATCTCTTCGACAAGGCGCTGCAGATACATGCCGTCATCGACCAGCGACAGGATCTGGTCGAGGCCGCGCAGGGGGCGTTCCGTCATGGGAATATCCTTTGGGGTTGGAAAAGGCCGGGCGGTGGCGAGCAGCGCACCGCCCGGCAGGTGGGTTGCGAGCAGTGATCAGGCAACCGAATGAGGACAGGGCTTTCTGTGGAACGCCGCGGTGTGCGGCAGGAAGCACCGGTGTCAGGCGGCGTCTTGCGGGCCTTGCTGTGTGGGAGTGGGCATCGTGTGAAGGCTGAAGGCGCAGCTCTGGCCGCGATCAGCTTTCATCAGCGCCCAAGCGCGGCGGCGGGCAAGGGGCGTGGCGCGGCTGGCGCGAATGGGATCGGTGATCAGGGCCACGGCCCAGCGGGAGGATAGGGATTTCATGGTCAACTCCATCGGTTGTGATGCGTTGAATATGTTGGGGAAGTTTCCCCATGTCAAATACTATTTGGGGATTTGTCCCCATTTTATTTCTGGAACGCTGTTTGCGAGTCGGCATACTGGCCACATCGATCGGCGCCGCTGGGGCGCATATTTGACCTCGTAAATCAGGCTATGGCAGCCGAAAAAGCCCCGCTTGGGGGCGGGGATTGAAACGAGGGTTTTCCCTTGTTGGTAATGTGGGGGTGCTGAACTAAGTTCGGAGATGCGTCGGATGCCTGTCTAGGTGTCCGGCGCTTTGGTTTGCGTGGCTAGAGGTGCTGCATCATCAGCCAGGCAACTTCCTTCTGGAGATGCTCTGGAAGCTGGCCACGCCGCGGGCTCTGTGTGCCGGACCATAGGCAGAAGTTGTCTGCATTCCATTCCAGCAGGGTCTGCTGTTTTGGATCGATAACAAAGCGGGTCGCGCGCAATAGGCCGCATGCGTCGAGATCTGACGAGTTCTGTATGATCAGGTCGATATTGGCGCGTTGCGGGAATTTGACCTTGGTTGTGCCATAGCAGACGCGCAAGGCAATTTTACCACTACTCTTGCCCTGAAGCACCTGCATCACAAGCAAAGGGCGGCACTTTGCGGTGCCGCCTTCTGGTTTGGCTTCGGGGAAGAAGCCGGTCACGATCGAATAAGCGGTCGGGGGCTGTTGCGCCCAGTTAGGCGGTCTGTTCATAGGGGAAATTCAACCCGTCCACGACTTCCCATTCCTCGTCTGCGAGGGCGAGCTCTTGCTTGCGCTTAAATTCGATCACGGCATCTACCGGAAATTCATCGTAGTTTTCGGCGGCTTCTGGCGGGAACGCGTTGTTGCCCCACTGGCTTGCCGATGTGGTCTTGCGGTTGCGATTTGGCATAGTGTTGCCTCCTGTCTGACCGGTAATTTGGGATACCGGTTGTCTCGGGATTTTGTGGAACTGCCGAGACCTGCGCCGATGACGCTTTCGCCATCTATCATCATATATATAACGGTTGTCTACCGGTTTTAGGTCCCATTGCCTGATAAACGGTAAATACCGGCGTAGAGACGCAACGGGATTAGCGTTGCTTCATTACGAACTCGGCAGGTAGGTGGAGCCGAACGGGAGTTGCCCAGAGCACGTCGGTATTGTGCCGGTTCTCGCCGGTGGGGTTGATCGAGGTTAGGTGGAACTTGCCTTCTTCAGAGCCGTATTTCAGATGCTTGACCCACGCTTTGCCATCAGGTGTGGCGACGATGCATTTGCGGTTGATGGCCTCGACCGGCACGCCTTCATGTGTCTGCCGCGTGAAGAACAGAACGTCGCCCTCTGAATAGACCGGCTCCATACTGTCTCCGATGACGCGCACAGCGGCAATATTCTCGCCGGAAAGACTCTCTGGAGCGAGTATTTCATCAGTTTCGTTGCCATTCTCGATCTCGTCAAAGAGGTCAACATGCGCCCCAGCTCCCACTTTCCCGGAGATGGTAATGGTGGCGGGGCTAGGAGTTGCTGCAAAACCCAAGCCTCGCTGGATGACCTGATCAATCGTAAGGCCTAAGGTTTTTGATAGGGCAAACGCTGTTGAGACCTTCGGGGACGCCGATTTACGAAACAAATCGCGCACTGCGCTAGTTCCGAGGCCTGAAGCTTCGGATAAGGGAGCCGCTTTTAGATTGCGCTCCTCAATCAAAACTTTCAGCCCACGCACGAAGGCGTCGAGATCATCATTATTCATATGGGGAAGTATACCCATAGGTGCGTCAATCTCCATCGGGAAGAATCCCCTTTACTTTCTGGGGATGTTTCCCCATTGTCGCGATATGGATCAGAACCCCGATACACCTAGCCCGCAGCTTCCACAGAGCGTGATGACCGCATTTCAGTCCGAAGTGCGCAGTTTCGCTGCTGCGGCTGGGAAAACGCCGCAAAATATCCTGCGGCTTTCGGTCGGGGCCAATTGGGACACATGGGATGCGTGGTGCCGAGGGGCCGTGTCGCCCCGCGTCGAAACGCTGGAGCGTGTGCTTGCCTATATGCGCGCCAATCCGGCGTCTGATCTTTCGCAACCGCAACGTAAGGATGTCGCCTGACATGTCTTCTTCCATTCAACTGATCTCGTCGCAGTCTGGGCCGGTGCCCGCTGCAAAGTCCCATCCCAAAGTTTTGCCGTCCTCAGGCGGGCGAGGGCGCGGCCGTGCCGCGTTGCGCCGCGCGCATTGCTGGCAATTCGAGCCCGTGCCTTATCGCGCGGCATTTGCCGTGCGGTGGTCTGTCTTCCTGCGCGAGATGTTCCAGTCGCGCGAGGATGTGGCGGCGGCGTTTGGCGTGACCTTTGGCACGGCCTGCAATTGGTGGGACGGTCTGAACCGCCCCTATGGTGATCATGTGGCGCTGGCGGCGCTGGCGTGGCCCGAAGACTTCGCCCGGTTGATGGCAGCGGAGTGATGAACATGAGCCGCGCCATATTCACAGATACCTCTCTGCGGCGCGGATGCGCGGCGATGATCGCGCAAAATCCGGCCACGCTGTTTCAGCGCGTGGAACCGCTGGAAGCGGTTGTGAACACTGTTGCGGGGGCCAGTGGTGGCCGGAAAGCCCCCGCGCCAATTCTCATACAAGCTGCTGATATGGAGGGAGCAAGGTGATGACCAAAGAGCTTTTGAGCCTTGATGTGCTTCGGAAGAAAACGGCTGATCAGCATGCGCTAGTGCGCGTGGGCGAGGATATGCAGCGTTTGGGCTGGGATCTGGCCTTTGACATCGAATGCGCCAACGGTGCGCTGATCGCCGTGACTTTCGGGCCGGACGCGACCAGGCTGGCTGAAACTGGCACTGTTCTCGGCAACCATATGGGCTTGCTTGATGGCGAACCCGAGGCAGATCCGGAACAAATGCTATCCGCCGGCCAGTGTTTGCCCGGTGATGAGGTTGCAGACCTCCATTCGGTTCCACCGGAAGAGCGGGCTAGCCCGTTTGTCACTAAGCATGCTGGAATGCTAACCAGTGTGGTCTTGGCTGACGAGGCTGGGGCGGCGGCGCGCGGGCCGGTGATTGGCGATATTCCGGACGAAGCGTCAGACAGCGCTGGGGTCGAGGCACCGGAAGCAAAGGCTGAGACTGGGGTGAGTGCCGATGCTGAATATCTGACGGGTTCCTATTCAGCGGGGGAGCTGGAGAAGCTCGCCCAGCTTTATGGCGCGGGCAAGACGGTGCCGGAAATTGCCAAGGTGCTGGGGCGCCGCAATCAGTCGGTTGGCTCAAAGATCAAATATATGATCGCCAATGGTCAGTTGGCGGATCGCGAGGCCGCACCGGCTCCAGCGCCCGTCGCGGCCGAGCCCGAGCCGGTCCTCTCGCCTGAGGCCTTGTCTTATCTGGGCAAGCTGAAAGGGCTCAAGGCCGATCCTGCCTTTGACGCGGTGACCGAACTGGCGATGTGCAAGGCGCTGCTGGACGGCCAGAAACAGAACATGGTTGCCGCCGATCTGGGCATTGATGGTAAGGCCATGATGAAGCGTTTTCGGCTGATCTGCGGATCGGCTATCGGGACGGGTAAGATGGCAACCGAGGCCCTGATCGAGGCGCTGCAATATCGCGCAGATCGTGAGGTGGCGTGATGGTCGAGAGAACAGTCGCCGCGCCGCGCCGCCCGCAGGAGGCGCGCACCACGGTTTCTGCCAAAGTCTTCGATCACACTACTGGCGCCGAGGTCGAAGTGTCGATGTCGCAGCGCGGGTTCGTGGTGCGGGTGATAGAGGGCGATGGAAAGCCCGAGGCCTTCGCTGCGCTGAGCGTTCCGCAGGCGCGTTTGATCGCCCGCAATATCCTCGAATTCGTGGGGGATGAGTGATGGATACGATGATTTGCCATGATAAAATCCTTTCTGTGGCAGAGCGCGCGGCACTTCTTTTGAGTGGTGGGTGCCGTGCAAGTGTTTCCCGGCTGCTGTGCGCGGTCGGGCGGCGCGATGGGGCGGTTTGTTGGCGCAAGCCGTCCCGTATCTTTCTTCGCTCGCAGGGGTGCAAGGCGGTGATGTCTTGACCTCTACATTTGAAAACTGGGCCGCGCTGTCGCGTTCGGCTAAGCCGCTGGATTGGTCCGGCCCGATTGTGTTCGGGGTTGGCCCAGCGGATGTGGTGGGCCATGCGGGCGGGAAGCCTGTTTATGTGGCCTCGACGCTCCGGCTGTGTCTGTGCGAAGTGCCCGAATATATGGTGCTGGTTGCAGCGCGGGCCTGTGCCGAGCTTTCGCGCATGGGCGTCTTACCGATCTCGCCTGTGATCCTCGGGGCGGCGATGCTCGAGGTCGATATGCATCTGAAAATCAATGAGCCGGTCGGTTGGGCCAAACAGGTCGCGGGTCTCCGCAATGCGGCCGGCGCGATCTGGGTGCCTGCCTGCCCTGGCTGGGCGAGTTGCCCGCAAATCTGGGCCGATGTGCAATGGGCTGCCTCGCATGGGGTGCCCGTTATGGTCGAAGCGAAAGGGGTGATGTGATGGGTGTTGTGGAGCGGGCCTTCACGGTCGTCGATACCGAGGACCTTCTCGAATATCCCTTTGACGAGAACACGCGCCTCGACAGCCATCACTTCATGGCATGGGAGCACGGACGCTGGCTCAACTCGTCAATGCGGGCCAAGGGCACGGCGGAATGCCGGGCGCTCTATTTCGACCTGATCTGCATCTCGATGGAGCAGACGCCGGTCGGCACCTTGCCAGATGACCTGGACGAACTCGCCTTTCATCTGCGCATCGACTCGGCGCATTTCAAAGCGCTGTGCCGGATGGATTACGGCCCGCTGCACAAGTGGCAATCGTGCCAGACCAAGGGCGGGGCGCGGCGGCTCTATCACCCACATGTGCTGCTGATGGTCACCGATGCGATCTCGCGCAAGCATGACAATCAGGCCAAGAATGACGCGGCCAACAAGGCCAAGCGTTTGCAGCGTCTGCGCACGACGCTGGCCAGCTATAACGCGGCGCTGGCCGAAGAAGATGGCGCGGTGCTGTGGATTGAAGACTGGCTGTCGGAGCGCTGCTCTGGCTACCGCACTTCGGTCTGGATCGAACAAGCGCTTGGCGCATGGTCGGCCCATACGATGCAGCTGAACCGGACGCGTTCGGCTTTCTGAAATTCTGTCCAAAGTGTCGTCAATCTGTCCGCAAGACAGATTTAGACGAATTTCGGACAGAAACAAAAGTGTCCTGCACGACAGGGACAAAGACAGAGACATAACAGTTACCCGCATCCCGGACGGAAAAGGGTGGTGACTGTGGATAAGTCCGAATTTGCTGAGAGAAAGGAGCGACGACATGGACAGTGCAGTGGACCAGCAGCTTGAGAATAATCGCGCCCGTGTGCGGCGTATCCTGTTTGAGCCGGTGGGCTTTCGGTTCAAGCGGGGCATGGATACCGAGGCGCAGGCGAAGTACTTCGCAGAGCTGGCTGACTATATGGCTTACATGAGCGATGAGAGCCTGAAGGTGCTTCGGGATTTCATGATCCAGCTTGGACAAGGCCCGAAGCGCGATCAATGGCCGGAGCCGGTTACTATGCGCGTTTGGGCTGAGCGAGCCCATCCGCGCCCTCTTCATGAGCTGAGCTGCTTGGTATCGTGGTTCTCGTCGGTCGAAGGGCCTGCCGCCGTGCTGAGCGGGACGCTGGTCGAGACATGGGATTACCTCGAACAGCATAAGGTGCCGCCTGCTACGGATGGAGCGCGGCGCAGGGTGCGTGAGGAGGCGCGCGAGCACCACAGCCGATTGGAGCGGATTGAGGAGCGGATCGCACTGGATCTACCTGTCGCCCCGGATCAGGCGGCATGGGCACAGGCGTATCGCGACAAGCAGGCGCGGGTTGCTGCGCTTGTCGAAAGATTTCGGGCAAGCAAAGAGGCAGAGCAATGATGATGACGGATGTGCGGCGGGACCGGATCGTAGCGGCGGGGCCTCGGGTGATGAGTGTGCGCTCGGCGCTGGAATGGGCGTTCGGGCCGGAGAATGCGCGGATGGATTTCGATCATAGCGGGGCGCATGAGTTCGATCGCGTGGGCGTCTCGCCCGAATGGCGGATGATGCAACAGGCCAAGCTCGGTTGCCGGGTCGATGGCGGTGGCGCTGGCCCTGCGCCGCATGTGCATCCCGACGCGGCGATGATCGCGGCGGCGGTCGAGGCGCTGGAGTTGAACCCGATGTTCGGGCGCGAGATGGCGGTGCTGGTGGCCACGCATGCTCGGGCAGGGACTGCGCCTGATTGGCGGGGATCGGCGCGGCGGCATGTGGTGCCGGTGGGTTGGGACTTTGACAAAGAGGGCAGATCGATTGCGTTCGAGGTCAAAGGTGATGACTGGTCCTATCGCTCGGCTCGGTCGCGCAACCTGCGGAAGGTTGGCAGTCGATGCTGTCCGATCTCTTTCGTTGGTGGTGGCTTGGAGACGGCCAAGCGCCGTCGAGCCTATCTTGACTGGTGTGGTGCGCTTCTGGAGGTGGCTTCGCAGCTTCGCGTTCCCGGCTATCTCGACACCATCATCGTTACCAGTGCTCAGCCTGTGCTCTCTCCGTGGAAAAATAGTTATTGACTGCATCAGTCCGATTTGACAATCTGCCAGCACCACACGAGCGCCCGAAGGTTGAAAGACCTCGGGCGCTTTGTCTTTCCGAACATTGGTGACATGCATGGGCAGGCTCAAGGCTATGCCAAACAGGCTCGCCCCTGCGCCGAGTCGGCTCCGCCCTGCGACGACAGTCGCCAAGGCGGAACCGATGCGGCAGCGGGTCGAGCCCAGTTGGCGCAAATGGTACAAGACGCGGCGCTGGCAGAAGCTGCGGTGGTCGGTGCTGGTGCGAGATCTCTTCACCTGCCAGCGTTGCGGGAAGATTGAGGCGGACACGAGCCACTTGGTCGCTGACCATAAGCGGGCGCATCGCGGTGATGAAGCCCTCTTCTGGGAAGATGGCAACCTGCAATGCCTGTGCAAGCAATGTCACGATAGGGACAAGCAACGGGAAGAGAAGCGGGGCTGGTGATGGCCGATGCCTTCATGCTGTCGGTTGCGGCGGGCTTGCTGTTCGAGGATGGAAAGTCCGATGCCTTTGTCGATGAGGTGATGGCGGCGCATGGCTGGCCGATCACCGCTGATGATGCGCGGATCTGGGTGCGTGATCATGGTGATGCCTGCCGCTGTGCCGATTGCAGACCGGTGCGGGCAGTGCCTCGGGTCGATCCGGTGCAGTTGACCCTGATCTGAAGGTTTGCGGGCGCGATTGGGAGAAATGTGGCGCGAATGACACATGGGAGGGGGTGGGTCGGAAGTCTGGAGGGCCTTTGGCTGCAGACCCGCCACTCCCTCAGTTGGAGGTTTTTTTCTATGGCTGACGTTTTTGACCTGTTCGGGAACCCTGTAGAGGCCGCTTCTGGGAAGCTCGGTCGCCCACGCAAGACGGCAACATTGGAAGATCGTAATAAAGTCAAGATGTTACTGGCGGTCGGTTGGTCGAACGAGAGGATCTCTGGCGTCATGCATATGTCGTTGCCGACTTTCAGACGCCTTTTTTTTCAGGAGCTTAAGATCCGCTCTCTCGCTCGCGATATGTTCGATGCTCGCCGTTTGGAGGTGGCCATGAACTCGGCCCTGGCGGGGAACGTGGGTGCGATGCGCCAGGTCGATCGCTTGATGGAAAAGTTCGACCAGATGGAAGCCGAGCGATCATTTGCTGGAAAGCCGCGAGAGGAGGCCAAGCCCAAGGTTGGGAAGAAGATCCAAGACGAGGCATTGGCGCTGGATGCAGACGCGGCCCTCGCCGCCGAGCTAGAGCAGGAGACCAAGCAGAATGTCCGTCATTGAGCCTTTGCCCCGCTTCGCCTGCCCTGACTGGTGGGAGAAAATACAAGCGGGAGAGGTTCCGATTGCAGACGTGCCTGTCAACGAGAAGAAGGCAGCCAAGGTTCTGGCATTCTTCAATAGGCTTCGGTTGCCGGACATACCTGGCAACCCGCCGCTGTCAGAGGCATGCGGCGACTGGTTCAAGGCCATCCTTGTTGTGTTCTTTGCGAGTGAGGACCCGGAGACGCACCGCGAGATCGTTTGGGAGCTTCTGTGCCTTGTGCCAAAGAAGAACTCGAAATCCACCTATGTGGCGGCATTGGCTCTGACGGCGCTCTATATGGAGGAAGCCCCAAACCGGCAGATGTTGTTGGTTGGCCCCAGCCAGAATATCTCTGAGCGCCTGTTCTCGCAGGCACAATCAATGATCGATCTCGACGAGAAACTTCGGCAGATCTTTCAAGTGCAAGATCATCTTAAGACGATCACGCGCCGGAAAACTAAAACTGCGCTGGATGTGAAGACCTTCGATACATCGATCGTTACAGGTGAGATCCCTGTCCTGACGATCATTGATGAGCTTCACGAGCTGGGGAAAAAGGCCAAGGCTGCCAAAGTGATGCAGCAGATCAGGGGGGGTGGCATCACCAAGGTGCGTGGCAAGGTGCTCATGATCACCACCCAGTCTGATGAAATGCCGACTGGCGTCTGGAAATCTGAGCTTCAAAAAGCCCGTGCTATCCGTGACGGAAAAGGTGGAAGGTCTCCGATCCTTCTACCGGTGCTCTATGAGTTTCCCGAAGAACTCCAACGCGATGAGACCTACTGGCGCGATCAACGCAACTGGAGTTTGGTTCTGCCAAATATCGGCCTCTCGATCGACGAAGAAGCCCTCATCGATGATTACGAAAACAACGGGAAGGCAAATCCGGAAGCTGAGCAGATCTGGGCGAGTCAGCATCTCAATATCGAGATTGGCGTAGGACTTGGCGGGGATGCGTGGTCCGGAGCTCCCCATTGGGACGGTGCTTCTATTCCCGGCATGAACCTCGATGAGCTGCTCGCGCAGTGTGAGGTTTGCACGATAGGTGTGGACTGGGGCGGCGCCGATGACCTCGCGGCCTTGGCGGTGATCGGGCGGAGAACTCGTGACAAAGCGTGGCTGATCTGGGGCAAAGCATGGGCCAGAAAGACTGTGTTTGAACAGCGCCCGAAGATTGCAGATGCACTGCGAGGTTTCCAGGAGGACGGAGATCTTGCTGTCGTGGAGACACCAGAGCAGCAGGCGGCAGAAGCTGCTGAGATTTGCCTGAAGGTCAGCCTTGCAGGGAAACTTCCCGAACAGAGCGGCATCGGCCTAGACGTGGCAGGGGTTGCCCTGTTGCAGGATGCTCTGGAGGAGCTGGAGCTTGTCTATCCTGTGGTGCAATCTGTTGGGCAGGGCTGGAAGCTGCAGATGGCGATTTCGACAGTCGCGCTTAAGCTGGAGTCTCGGCGCATTCTGCACGCTGATCAGCCTATAATGGCGTGGGCAGTTGGTAACGCCAAACAGGTGCTAAAGGGCAGCACATATCTGGTCACAAAGCAGGCATCTGGCGCGGCTAAAATCGATCCTCTGATGGCTATATTCGACGCAGCAATGCTGATGTTTCTGAACCCTGTGGCATCCCAGAAGAACTTGGATGACTTTCTCTCTAACCCGGTGCTGGTGGTATGATCGGAATAATGAAGGCCGCGTGGCGCGGCGTGAAAGCCGAGCTTGCCGCAGGGCACTCCGGCTGGGAAAACCTGACCGATGCGCAGCCGCTATCAAGCTTCGGTCGGAAGTCAAAAGCGGGTGCAGTCGTGTCACCGGAAACGGCGATGTCGCTTTCGGCAGTCTGGGCTTGCGTATCGCGGACAGCGTCGGTGATCGGCTCTCTGCCGCTCGACATGTATCAACGGGGCGACGGGGCCACCCGAGTTTCCGTCGACCATGATCTGGCGGGAATGCTGTCGGAAAGCCCGAACCGAGAACAGACGGGGCTCGAGTTCTGGGAATCTATGGTGGCCCATACGCTGTTGCGTGGAAATGGCGTCGCCGAGCGTTTGCAGGTCGGCAACCGCCTCGTTGGTCTGCGACCATTGATCAACGCGGACCCGCGTCGCGATAGCGATGGCGATCTGGTCTATGATTACTGGGATCGGGGAAAGAAATATACCATGCCAGCCAGCAAGGTGTTCCATATCCGTGGTTTCGGGTCTGGGGATGGTCTGGGGCTGTCCGCTGTCCGATATGGCCTGCAATCCATGGGCGCGGCACTGGCAGCAGATGAAGCTGCGGCGACCTTCTTCGAAAATGGGATGATGCCGTCAGGGGTTCTGACTTCCGAGCAGGTCCTGACCGATGTTCAGCGAAAGCAGCTGACCGCGATGCTGATGCAATATGCAGGCTCGAAGAAGGTCGGAAAAATCATGGCTCTGGAAGCCGGGCTCAAATACGAGCAGCTTCAGATGAACCCTGAGGATGTCCAGCTCCTCGCCACTCGTCGGCACCAGATCGAGGATGTGTGTCGTTGGTTCGGCACTCCACCGATTGTCATCGGCCATAGCTCGGAAGGGCAGACGATGTGGGGCAGCGGGGTCGAGGCGATCATGCTGTCGTGGCAGACGATGGGGATCAACCCACTGCTGACGCGGATCGAACGGCGCATACAGAAAGACTTGGTCTTGCCGGGTCCCGGACGCCGGTTCTTCTTCGAGTTCAATCGCGAAGCCATGTTGCAGATGGACAGCAAATCCAAGGCGGATCTGCTGAACAAGATGGTGAGCGTGGGCATTCTGACGCGTGACGAAGCCCGTGCGAAACTGAACGAGCAGGCGCGAGGCGGCGCGGCTGATCAGCTGATGGCGCAGATGGCGATGGCGCCTATCGAGAACCTGAAAGGGAATGAAGGATGAGCAAGCGTAACCTGCCGATGGCGGATGTTTCGGTGCGTCCGGGGATGGCGACGCAGATCCCTGATCTGGCATTGAAGCGCTGGAACCCAGACGTTCGCGCCTCGGGTGAGAGCGATGCGACGATCTCCATTCTGGAACAGATTGGCGAGGATTACTGGGGCGAAGGGGTGACCTCTCGCCGTGTCGCGGCAGCTCTGCGTGCGATCGGCGAGCGGGACGTAACAGTGACGATCAACAGCCCAGGCGGAAACTATTTCGAGGGTCTGTCGATCTACAATATCCTGCGCGAGCATAAGGGGCATGTGACGGTGAAAATCGTGGGTATTGCTGCCTCGGCGGCGTCGGTTATCGCCATGGCCGGCGATACGATCAAGATCGCCCGCGCTGGCTTCCTGATGATCCATAACGCTGCAGTTCTGGACTTCGGAGATCAGCATGCCAAGCGCGAGGTGGCTGATTGGCTGGAGCCGTTTGATGCAACGGCTGCTGATATCTACCACGCCCGCACTGGCATTGAGGTTACCGAGGTTCGGGAGATGCTGAACCGCGAAACATGGATTGGTGGCAAGGATGCCGTTGATCAGGGTTTCGCGGATGATTTCCTCGACGCGGACGAGATCTCGGCCAGCGTGGTCGAGAATAGCGGGGGCGCGGCGTTGAAGGCCGAGCGCCGCCTGCGCCAGATCCTGCAAAAGCAGGGTGTTTCGAGATCCGAGGAGCGGCAGTTGCTCGCTTCTCTCAAGGGGGGCAAGTCCGGCGCTGCCTCGTCCGGCATGCAAGACGCTGCCGTTTCCCAAGCCCTGTCGGGCTTTCTTTCCACATTGAAGAGCTGAAAGGCCACAACATGAAGAACCTTCGCATGCCCCTCGCCGTTATCTCGGCGGGGATGAACGTCGTGCCCGCAGCCGTGATTGGTGGGGTGATGGGGGACGCGGGCGACGTATCGCGCCAACTCTCCGAGATCAAAATGGCTCTGGATAAGAGCACTGACGAGGTCAAGCAGACCGCCGAGAAGGCGATCAAGATGGCCGAACGCAATGGCACCCTGACCGATGAGTTGAAAAACGACTCGGACCGGATGCTCAAGAACTTCAACGAGCTGACCCAGAAGCAGACCGATCTGATCGGGAAGCTTGAACAGCTGGAAACGAAGAACCGTGACCTCGAACAGGATCTGTCTTCGCGCGGGGGGCGCGGCAACGGGGTTCCGCAGTCGTTTGGCCAGATGGTTGCCGGTCATGACGCGATCAAGCAGTTCGTGGCTGCTGGCGCATCGGGTCGCACCACGTTCCAGGTGAAGAATGCAATCACCACCGTGGGTGGCTCGGGCGGCGGGTTGATCTTCCCGACGCCGGAAACCAGCCCTGTGCGCATGCCGCGCCGGACCTTGTCGGTCGTGGATCTGATCACGCGCGGGCGTACGGATGCCAATCTGGTACCCTATACCAAGCAAACGACCCGCACCAATGGCGCGGCGCCGACTGCGGAGGGCACTGCTGCGCCGGAATCGTCCTACGGTTGGACCAAAGCGGAAGCGCCTGTGCGCAAAATCGCCCATGTCACCCATATCTCGGAAGAGGCGATGGCTGATGCGGCGATGCTCGAAACCGAGCTCGACAGCGAAATGCGCTACGGCCTCGATCTCGCCTTGGAAAACCAGATCGTCGCGGGCGATGGTACCGGCGAGAACCTGAATGGTATGCGCACCCAAGCGACAGCTTTCTCTAGCCCGGCCGGCATCACGATTGAGGCGCAAACGCGGATCGATGTTCTGCGTCTTGGTCTGTTGCAACTGACGCTTGCCGACTATGCGGCGGACGGCCTGCTTCTGCATGATCTCGATTGGACGGCCATTGAGACGATCAAAGACACAGCTGGCCGCTATGTCTTCGGTAATCCGGCGACAGGCACCCTCCCGCGCCTGTGGTCGCTCGATGTGTCGACCACGCGCGCGCAGTCTGCGGGCGAATGGATGGCTGGCAACTTCATGATGGCCGCGACCTATTATGATCGTTCCGATGTCGAGATCCTGATTTCGTCCGAGCACGATCAGAACTTCGTCGAGGGGATGCTGACCATGAAGGGTACCCGTCGCGGCACTCTGGCGGTCAAGCGCCCCGGTGCATTGGTCAAAGGCACCTTCGGGGTCTGATCGAACAAGCCTCCGGCGGTTTTCGCCGGAGGCAGTTTGCAGGAGTGAGAACATGAAAATCATCGCAGTATCGGAAACCACGATGACCCGCGTCGGTATGATGCGCCCTGGTATTCCGTATCGCCTCGATCCCAGTATCCAATCCCAGCAGATCGCGCTCACCGCTCTTCTTGCCAAAGGCGGTGTCGGGAAAGAGATCTCTGAGGAAGACGCCTTAGCGTTGCGCCAAGCTTATGTCGCGCCGAGCGAGGACATGAGCGCTCCGATCTTCGAGGGGCCGACCGAAGAGGAGATCGCAGAAGCTGCTCGCGCAGATGCGGAAGCACAGGCGAAGGCCGAACAAAAGGCAGCGGCGGTGGAAGAGGCCGCTCGTCTCGAAGCGGAGGCCAAAGCTAAAGCCGATCAAGAGGCGGCTGAAGAGCAAGCCCGTCTTGAGGCCGAAGCGGAGGCCGCGCGTATTGCGGCCGAGGAAAAAGCGGCTGAAGACGCTGCAAAGGCCGAAGAAGAAGCGCAGGCGTCAGCCGCAGCGAAGAAGGCTTCGAAGAAATGAGCGTTGACCTGGCGGATGTGAAAAGCTTCTGCCAGATCGATTTCACCGATCGGGATGTCGAGATACAGGGGCATTTGTCTGCCGCCCTGACGTTCGTCGCGGACTATCTTCGACGAGATATGGATGCAGACTATCCAGATGGCTGGCCGGACCCGTGCAAGCAATCGGTACGGCTTCTGGTCTGGCAATGGCTGTTTGGTAAGGCAGAGGCTGATGTCGGCATGCCTCCCACGGTGAAATCGCTTCTGGCGCAATATCGGGATTTGAGTTGATGCTTTCTCAAAAACTGCCGCACCGCGTCACGTTCGGCGAAATGGTCGAGACCAAGGGCGCTGGCGGGGTTGTCTCGCGCGATTTCGTCAAGCGGCATGAGTGTGCGGCCAAGATGATCTACGCGCGGGGTAACGAGACGGTTGAAGCCGCGCGGCTGGAGGGTCGCGCAATCTACAAGGTCAAAGTCATCTCGTGCATGGCCGCGCGCTCGGTCACTTCCGATTGGCGGATGCGAGATGCGCGGTCAGGCGAAGAGTATGCCATCACCGGAGTTGATGCGATCACCGACCCTGAATGGGTCTATGTCGTTGTCGAGCAGGGGAATGAGACCTGATCAGCTGCGGTAAATAGGCTCTTTCTTCGGAGCTGCTTCACGCTGAATGTCGCGCATTTCCCAGAGTGTGCCTCGGATTTCGCTCAGAAGGATCAAGGCTCGATCCATCGCCAAGAAAACGGCGCCGGTGACTACGAGCGATACTGCGCTGGCTACGCCGAAATACGGTGAGTTCATGTCGCTGGTGAATGCAGAAAGTAGGCACAGGGCCGCCAGGACAAAGCTGATCCAAGCAAGTGCAGCAAGAAACTTCATGAGAATCTCTTTCTCTAACTATGTGAGCAAAGACTATGAGTGCAGCAGTAGCCTTGCAAGACGCGATCTATGCCGCGCTCGTGGCTGATCCGGGGCTTTCTGCCCAAGTGGCTGGTCGTGTCTATGACAATGCGCCTTCGAGCGTGGAATATCCCCACATCACGTTTGGCCCCTCGCAAGAGATCTCCGATGATGTCGAGTGCATTGCGGGGGAGCTGCACGCCATCCAGATTGATGTGTGGACGCAGGAACGTGGCTCGAAACGTGGCAATAAGTTTCTGTGCGGGCTCGTCAAGGCAGCGCTGCGCGAGGCAGAGCTGATGCTGGACGAACCCTATGCAATGAGCTCTTTGCGCGTCGCCGACGTGCAGTACATGGGCGACCCTAGAACAGATGTGGCTCATGGTGTGATCAGCATCGAGGCGCGAACCGAGGGATAGGCCGAAGGAGTCTTTGACGTGGCTCAGCTTTCGCCCCGTATCACTGCTAAACTCAAGCGCATTCCGGCTGTTGCTGTCGACGCGGCCCGCGAGGCGATGGAAGAGGGCGCGGATATTATCGTCGCCGAGATGCGTAAGCTTGCACCGAAAGGTGCAACAGGCCGGTTGGCCCTGTCGATCGGCTGGACGTGGGGCGATCTACCTGCGGGCACATTCATGATCGATGAGGTCCGTAGCGGCGGCAACAAAGGTGATCAGTATGCCACGCTAAGGCTCAGGTTCTATGCCGGATCTCGGGAGGCCTTTTACGCTAGATTTCAGGAATTCGGAACGCGGGACATGCCCGCCCAGCCCTTTTTCTATCCTGCATGGCGGGCCAAGCGCGCGGAGTTCAGGCGCCTGATAAGAAAGAGGGTCAGAGACGCCATCAAGAAGGAATTTTCCCGTGGCTAAAGCAAAATTCCACCGCCTGTTCAATGCGACGGACGCCAAGCGCGGCGTGTCGTTGCGCATCCATCCCCATGACGATTTTCGGCCCTATCCGGCATGGGTCATCAAGCTGGCCGAAACAAGCGGGGCGGCGACCAAGTATGTCGCCCCGAAGAAACCCGCTGACACATCAGGAGAATGACAATGGCAGCCCCTCAACTTTTGCATCGTGGCGATATGATCGTCATGGTGGATTGGGATAATACCGAAACCTTTACCAATTTCTGTGGCGCTACGGCAATCAGCCTCAATATCGAAAACGCGATGTCCGAGACTGCTGTGGGTGATTGCGACGACTGGAAGCTGCCGGTGCAGACCGTTGTCGAATACGGTGCGCAGACCTCGACCATGACCATCAATGCCCAGCTGGCGCGTTCGAACCTGAGCAAGCTATTGTCATGGGCCAAGGACCAGCTTGAACTGCCGGTCCGCGTGCATATCGTCGATGCGGCTTCCGGAACGGTCGAGTATATCGATGGGGTCGGCCTGTTGACGTCTCAGGGCATCGAGGGGATCGGCAATACCGAGGGCACTGCGCTGACGCAGACGATTAACGTCCGCTTCAAGCACGGCATCGAATTCACGAACGCCGCATAATGCAGCCGGTTGTCATTCCATGGCCGGGCGGAGAGCATGCTTTCCGCCTTGGCATCAGCGAGCTGGAAACGATCCAGCAGAAAACAGATTGCGGGCCTGAGCATCTTCTCTTGGCCCTCAATGCGGGGACGTGGAACATCACACAGCTCGTGCATGTGATCCGCTGCGGGCTGATCGGCGGTGGCATGGCCCATGTCGAGGCGCTGAAGCTGACACGAAACGCCTTTGATCTTCATCCCATCATCTCGTTCAAGGTGCCCTGTCAGGAAATCCTGTCGGTCGCATTGTTCGGCCCTCCGGATGATCCTGCGGGGGAGGATTTGCCGGTGGAGCCGACACCGGACAGCTGAAAAACGGCAAGCTTAGGTTCAGCATCTATTACGGCCTCGGTGCCGCAATGGGGTTCACGCCCGCACAGGTAGGCGCAATGAGCCTCTGGGAGTTCATGGCCTGTATGGACGGCTTTGGCCGCGCCAACGGCTGGACGATGAGCCCGGGCGGAAAGGCAATGAGCGTGGATCGCATGCGCGAGCTTGGTATCGAGGGATTTTAACCAATGGCACAAGAGCCGGATCTTATCATTTCTGCGGGGTTTTCCGACGCTCAGCTCGTCAAGGAAGCTGACCGGATCGTTGCGATGTATCGCAAGAAAGGCCAAGACGCGCAAAAAGCGTTTCAGGATGCTCAGGGCAAAGTGACTGATACGGCGGCCGCCCGGGCGCATGCGCGCGAACTTGACCGCCTGTCGAAAGCCTATGACCCGGTTTATCGTGCGGCATCCACCTACGAGAAGGAGCTGCGTCGTCTGGATCGTGCCCTTGATGTCGGTGCGATCAGTCAGGATCGATACACGGCCGAGGTTCAAGAATCCGCAGCGGAGATGCAGCGCGTGGTTGCCGCGGCCAAACAGACCGCCACTGCTACCACTGGTCTGTCGCAGTCCCTTCGTAGCACGTCCATGGCAAGCAATACCCTTAACGATGGCACGAAAAAATTCGGTGGCGGAATGCGCAATCTGCGCGGGCAAGTGCAGAACACAGCGTTTCAGTTTCAGGATTTTGTTGTGCAGGTGCAGGGTGGCACTTCAGCGGTGACGGCGGCTGCACAGCAAATGCCGCAGCTTTTGGGTGGCTTCGGGGCGCTTGGCGCTGTGCTCGGACTAGTCGCGGCAATTGCTATTCCCGTAGGGGCTGCATTATTTCGCCTAGGGCGCGATAGCGAGGATGCCGCGAAGAAGTCCGAAGCATTCGATAAAGCCCTCGGAGAAGTTCGTAGCAGCATGTCCGAATTCGCCGATGCAATCGACACCCGCGCTGTTGGCTCGGTAGATGATATGATTGATCGGTTTGGCCGCGCCGATGAGGCTATTAAGAACCTCATGGACCGTATGCGTGACGCCGCAAGAGAAAATGCCTTTGAAGGTTTCGGTGTTTCCGTCGATGAGGCGCTTAAGACCCTTGACGGGGCAGAAGACAGGATCGCCCAGATTTTCAGCCGCCTGACCTCTCTGCGGGACGAACAAGGCAATGCGCAATCTAGGCTGGATAGCCTTGAGCCAAGCGCGTTCACGTCGGGACGAAATGCCTCTCAAGAGAGAGTTTCGCGGCGAGAAATTCTGGACGCTCAGCGTGAGTTTGAGCGTCTGAACGAAGAAGTCGCCAAGTTCGGCATCAGCCCGACGCAAATCGAGGGTTTCAATGCTGCTTGGCGCGCGCTCGACGGTATGCTTGACGAAGGTAACTTCACAGGAGCGGCTGATCAGCTGGAGATTATCCAAAGCACGTTGCGGGCTACGGGAAACAAAGAGCTCGTCGATGTGGCGAATATGCTCGATCAGGTCACCGAACAGCTGCGAGAAGGGGCCGCCGAGGCGGGCGAAGTTGCACGCAAGGCCGAGGATATAAGCTTTGCCGCGCAGGGCATCAGCTTTGATGGGGCTGTGCAGGGCGCGCAGACGCTTGCCGATGTCCTGGCGGAGGCGTCGCGCAACATGGCGTCGCTGGAAAGCAGCCAAGCACAGCAGTTGGCCCGCGCTCGTATTCGCCGGCAGTATGTTGGCGATAAGGTGGGCGAGGCTGGGGCGCTTGCAGGGCTCGAAATGGATGAGATCATACCGGATGGAGCAACGCTTACTGATCAGCAACAGGCGGACTTCGACCGTCGGAGGGCGAAATACGTTTCAGATGCGGAGGATGAGGCGAGGCTAGATTTGGAGAGAGCGGAAGCGGAACGTGCAGCAGCTGAGGCTGCCCGCAAGTCTAAGTCTGGAATGAAGTCCGCTGAAGGCGAGGCGTCAAAGAAGCAAAAAGCGTTGTCGGGTGTCTTTGATGGCGAGCAGCTCACCGCTTTGCAGCGTCAGATCGAGCTGATCGGCAAGTCCTCAACCGAGACTGCTCGGCTGCGGGCGACTTGGGCGGCGATGGACGAGCTCAAGAAAGCTGGCATTCCGCTCAACGATGATCTGAATGCAAAGATCGCCAAGCAGGCGGATGAGGTGGCGCGACTGACGGGCCAGCTCGAGCAGGGTGAGATTTCGCAGCAGAACTTTGATGCGGCAATCGACGGTGTTGCTGGTTCCTTAGCGGGCTTGATTACAAGTGGAGAAAGTGTTCGCGACAGTCTGGCCAACATCTTCAGGTCTATTGCGAACGATATTCTGCAAAGCGGAATTAAGCAGGCGCTTTCCAGTGTCATGGATAGCAGTGGAGGCGGTGGTGTGTTCGGGAAAATCCTTACAACCGTCTTCGGCGGGTTCCGCGCCTCTGGTGGTCCGGTGTCGTCCAACAAGGCTTACGTCGTCGGTGAGAAGGGGCCGGAGATGATTGTTCCGCGATCAGCGGGGACGGTAATTCCCAATCATGCGCTGCGCTCGGGCGGTAGCAGCTCCAGTATGTCAATGACGGTGGATCTTCGCGGAACCACTGGGGATGCGGCTCTTGACGCCAAGATGCGGAAGATGGGCCAGCAGGTGCTTCAACAGGTCCCTGCCTATATGAAGAACCATGACGCAAGGACAGGATGATGCGAGCAACTTGGCCGGAACTGGCAAGATGGCAGGACGTAAGCTATCCGCTGACCGGCCTGTCTCTCGATCCGCAGCAAAGCATCAATGGCGCAGAAACAGTGGTGCCAACGATGCGCGGGAAGTGGACGATGACGGCGCAGGTCGTTATCGCGGGTGAAGCGGCACAATTGGAATGGCAGACGTTTGTTGCGCAGATGGAAGGGCGCATCGGCACTGTTTTGGTGCCGATGCGCTCCCGTTTCCGTCCTATGGACCGGAATGGCAAGTTCACGCCATTCCGGCACACAGCGCAGTTCGCTCGTTCTCAGACATTCGAGCATTGGGGGTTCGAGGCCACGGCAATATCACGGGCAACCGTGGCGGCTGACGCCGCGCTTCGGTCAACGCGTCTGAGTATAGCCATCACCGACACAACCGGCGTGAGACCGGGGCAGATCATCAGCATCGGCGAACGTGCCCACCGCGTTCAAGCGGCATGGTCTGAGGCCGAAGGGACGCAAAACCTGATGATCCAGCCGCCCTTGCGTGAGGCAGTGGCGGCTGGTGCAGATGTCGAGCTATCGCGCCCCGTTTGCCGCATGCGCTTCGCATCGGAGGGCGAGGGTGTGATTGATGAAAACATGGCGCGCGTCCAGTCGGTGTCAGTCAATTTCGTGGAGGCCGTATGAGCCGCGCAGATCTTCTTGCTATCCCTGACGCGGATCTGCGCGAGGGGCGGGTCCAGCATGCGCTTCTGGTGCACATGGACTTCCTCGACGCGCCGCGCCGCTGGTGGACTGGCTGGGGCGATATGGAGCATGACGGGTATGTCTGGCAGGGGACGGGCGATCTGATCAGCATCGCAGGGCTGGAAAGCAACTACTCGCTCAACGCCAATCAGGTGACGTTCTCGATGACCGCCACGCCAGAGATGGTGACCAACGCGCTTGAGGCTCGGGCACGGGTGCGCGGGCGGGATGTGACGGTCTCGCTCGGCTTGTTTGCCGAAGGTGCGCCGTCTCCTATGGCCTCCTTCGCGCTGTTTGCGGGGACCATGGAGCGCATGCCCTGGGCGCTGGAAGGCACGACAAACTGGACCCTCACGCTGGAATGCGAGGGCCTGTTCGCGCGCCGTAACGCGCCGCCACGCGGGCGCTGGACAGATGCCGACCAGAAGGCACGGCACTCGGGCGATAAAGGCTTCGAGCGCCTGCCGCTCTATGCCAATGGCTATGAGACCAAGTGGCGCGGGTGATGCCTGCGTTGGAAATCAACAGGAGAATGGAACTATGAGCTTGATTGGCGCCCTGATTGCTATTCTGTTTTGCGCGGTGCTCGCCTTGTTTGCGATCACCGCTTTTTTGTATCGCAAAGTGAAACGGCTTCGCTCCGCGCTCGATCTGAGTTTTGCGGATATCAGCGAGCTGTCGTGCAGGTTGGATATTCCCCCAGATCGGCGGTATTAATCGTAACGTCGCATCACTTCATCGCGTAGCCTCATAAAACCGCCCGCGTCCATCACGGCTTTGGCGCGAATCTGCGCGACTAGTGCTTTCAGCTGCGCAATCTCAGCTTCCATCGCGGCTAGCCGCGCTTCTGTATCTTTGTTTTCCATGTGGCGTTTCCTTCTCGGGCCATGTGGATGTTGCGCCGCTTCCCCTGCATGGGTAGCGGCGCAGGCAGGATCATCATTATTTTCCATCTTGTCGAGTCAGGTCGCTCCCATGTCGTTACAGGTGAAACGCGCTGATGCCCGCGATGTGCCGCGTATCGTGGATATGATCGAGGCTCTGCGCGAGGCGGTCTCGGGGCCGGTCGCGGTCGATCGTAGCTGGACGATCCGCACTGTCTCTGGGCTGATCCGAGATCCTGCCGGATGTGTCTTCGTCACCGATGGAGGGTTTGTCGCGGGCCTGATGCAGCCCACGGTGATCAGCCCTGCGCCGATCGCGAAAGAGGTCGGCTGGTGGGCCGGTGACGGCAGCGGGTTGCGGCTCCTGCGAGCCTTCGAGGCTTGGGCGCTCGAGCAGGGCGCCCAGACTATCCAACTTTCTACGGCTCCCGAGGGGCCGGATCTCTCACGGCTCGGCTACAGGCGGGCTGAATTGGCATGGGTTCGATAAATGGCAATCTTCTCGATTATCGCGGCCACCTCTTGGGGGGCGGCTTATGCGGCCACGACCGTGGGTGCGGCAGTGATTGCCGTGGGGCAGGCGGTCACATGGTCTCTAGCGTCGTCTCTCCTGATGCGGTCGAATACCTCGCGACAGACCGTGCAGGCCACGATCCAGCAGACCGATCAGCCGCGAGTGCGCGCCTATGGTCGCAACCTGTTGGGCGGCGTGAAAGCCTTTTACGAGTCGCATGATGATAGGCTCTATCAGATCGTTGTGGCGCATCATGGACCTATTGATGCCGCGGTGAATGTCTGGTGGGACGGCACTCCGAACTCTCTGGCTGCCGCCGAGGATAACCACCTATATCTGCGCCGCTACCAGATTTTCGAGTGGCGCGACGGGGCCAGCGCGGGTGGGGATTATGCGGATGTCTTGAGCAACTTCTCTGCTCTCTGGACAGCCGATCATGCCTTGGAAGGGCAGGCCACTTTCCTCACCGTGTTTGGTGATCCCTCGGATGAGAACTTCCCGAAGGTATTTCCGAAGGGCGCCCAGACCGTCGTGCAGATGGAGGTGCGCGCCAGTCAAGTCGAGGATCTGACCGGCGCGATGGTCTATTCGGAAAACCCCGGACTGATCCTGCGGGACTTCTTCACGCATGCGGATGGTTGGGCACTACCTGCGTCCAGATTGGATGATGATAGCTTCGGGACATTCTCGGCAATCTGTGCCTTCTCCATGGCGCTTGCCAATGGGGGCGAAGAGCCTCGCTATTCGCTCTGCGGCTATTACACGCTGGAAGAACCGTTGAAGAATGTGGCTGCGCGTTTTCTCGCGGTCTGCGATGGGCAGCCGTATATGACGCCTGAGGGCAAGCTCGGCATTTGCGGCGGGGTCTGGTCCGAGCCGGATGTGACGATCACGGCTGAGGATATCCTCGCCATCCAGATGCAAGACGGCATCGATCCCATGACGGCCTATAACGTGTTGCAGGGATCGTTTGTCAGCCCGGCACATGCCTATCAGAGCATCGACGTTGCCGAGCTGCGCGATGAGAATGCGCTCGTTACGGAAGAGCAGCGGACGGACCGGCTCGATCTCGAAGCTTGCCCTTCTGGCACTCAGCTTCAGCGCCTCATGAGCATCAAGATGGCGCAGGACCGGTGCGACTGGAAGGGAACGATCACGACAAACCTTGTCGGGCTCAAGGCGCGGTTTCCGAAAGGGGATGGGGCGCATACGATCCGCATCTATGCGCCGGATCTCGGGATTGATCGCACGTTTAAGGTCACGTCGCATTCGTTTGATCTCGTGAGTGCAACCTGCTCCATCGGTGTGGAAACGCTCGATGCCAGTGCCTATGCGTGGGATCCTGCCACGGATGAGCGGGCGCTGCCGCTGACCTATGCCGCCATCGGCACTCCGAGCCATACGCAGCCTGCGCCACAAAACCCGGTGCTCACGCAAACGCGCGTGCAGGTGAGTGGTGATACGCAAGCTGTGAAGCTCAATGTCTCGGTGGATGAGCCGGGCAAGGACAGCCTCACGTTCCAAGCGCAGATCGCTGTCGGCTACTGGGAGGATCCGGAGGCCGACACCACTTGGGTAGACATGAGCGCGGGGCTTGTCAGCGCGATCTCCGGTGTTCTTGAGGACGGGCAGACCTATACGGTCCGCATGCGCTGGAAAGGCCGAAGCGACTGGGTCATTGCCGGATCGACGCAGGTCAGCGCAAATCCGGATGAGCCTGATCCGCCGGCCGAGTTCTCGGCGCTCGCGACGGGGAGTGCGGTCGCGCTTGATTGGCGCAATGCATCCGAGGACTTCTACCGGACGCAGATCTGGCGTGGCGCTTCGAGCGATTTCGCCGCAGCTGTGTTCGTTGCGAATGTCGCGGGGGTGGCCGGTCAGGTCAGCGACTTCACTGACGAGCCGGGCGTGGGGACGTGGTCCTATTTCGCCGTCACGATCAACGGCTCTGCCGTCCCGTCAGATCCGGCGGGGCCGCAAACTATCACCATCAGCTAAACCTGACAGGTCATGACCTGCCTCGGCCTCGCCTCGTGCGGGGCCTTTTTATTTGGAGGCCCTATGGCAATTCTTGACGATATAAACGCGTCGTTGCGCGACTTTAATCGCTATACAGGCGACGGACTGCCGAACGAGCCTGTGGGCGCACCACTGCCGGTGGGGGATGTAACAAGCGGTCGCTATCAGATCCAGCTGGCACCGTTCCGCAATGCGCTTATCGCCATTCTGCAAACGATGGGCGATGAGGACGCACTGCAGGATATTCTTGCACAGGTCACTGCCGCCAAGGACCGTGCCAATCACACCGGCACGCAGGCGCCTGAGACCGTGGTGGGTCTGCCGGAGGCGATTGCAGGTCTCGCTGATGAAGTCGCAGAACGTAAGAGCATGATCGTCCAACGCGATGGCTCTCTGGTGATTAAGGACCAATACGGCAACGTCATTATGCGCCTCAATGAGCTGCTGCTGTCACTGATGGGAGGCACCACTCTCGCCAACTTCCTATCATCTGAATTGGTGGTAACCGACTCCGACGGCTTTGTGATTTTCCGCGCCGATCCTGACGTTATCTCGCATATGGGGGTCCCACTCGGTGCGGTGGATGCGTCTGATATCCTTGCAGCACAATACTCTGCGCAGAATTATCGGACGTGGGGCGATCAGCCCCTGAAAAAAATCCGCCATGCCCTCGCTTCGGTCATGCAAAAACTGGGTAATGCTCGGGTCGCTTGTGTTGGGGACAGCAATACGATGGGGTGGCAATCGGGCGGCGTGACTATTCACCGTCGGGCTCTCTCCTATCCCGCCGCTCTGAGCCGCTTCCTCGCCGAATACGCAGGAACCGATCTCAACA
The DNA here is from genome assembly GCF_037949795.1 of Thioclava sp. GXIMD2076. Lineage (NCBI taxonomy): Bacteria > Pseudomonadati > Pseudomonadota > Alphaproteobacteria > Rhodobacterales > Paracoccaceae > Thioclava > Thioclava sp. GXIMD2076. The sequence goes on along the minus strand of NZ_CP149932.1, from coordinate 2,420,582 downwards.
CGTTCGGGCGGGCGCTCACCGGAACGGCAGGGTATGAGGATTATGACCCTCGCGTGACCTTGAACGGCTGGCTGGCAAGCGGTGCTACCAGTGTTGGCGGTGAGATGTGGGATGGCTCGACGCAGACCGCTCCGTTTGAGTATCTACCGGAGAGTGCATGGGACACCGTGGACGTGTGGGTTGGGCTGTCTTCGGCTGGCGAGATGACAATCGGGGTCGATGGCGATGAAACGACTTACACTCCCGCAGTCGGTGAGGTCGTCAAGATCACATATTCGGCTCCGTCGCTCGCGGTGCAGGCGCTGAAGCTGGGCTACACCAGCGGCGCCAGCGCTGTCATCGGCTGGTCGTGCTATGACAGTAGCACCCCTGGCGTGGAGGTGTTGAATATGGGTCGCTCCGGCTGGCGCTCTGACCAGTACGCGGACGCGGCTTCATTCTACAGCCCGCTCAATGCGCTGGCGGCAGTAGCGCCTGACCTGACGCTGGTGCAGCTTGGGCTGAATGATTTTAATCAGAACCGCGATCCTGAACTGTTCCGGGCCGACATGCAGACCATTATCGACACTGCTTCGCAATACAGCGATTTGGTGCTGATTGTGCCCATGCATCCGAGCTACGCGCGCACCTATTCGTGGTCCTCCTATGTGGCGGTGATCGAGGAGCTCGCGGAACAAAATTCAGTTCCCGTTGTCAATATCACAGGCAGGTTCGGGACATGGTCCGAGGCGGACGCCGCTGGCTTTATGGCGGACGGCTTGCACCCTAACGCTTACGGCTACGGCGACACTGCCGCACTTGTTTCTCAACTTTTGAAAGGGGCATGATATGCCGTCCATAATCATCTCCGGGGCTAATGCATCCAAAAGCCTCGATTTCGATCTTCCTTTCGACGATATCGCATATCTCAATTTCTTTGAGGATTCCGATCTGATTGAACGGAACCTCGGGACGGGCGCAGCAGCAGTTACCAGCGGCACGGCTACGGTCGGTAGCGGGTATGTTAGTCTGACAGGCAGCGAAGGTTTTTTGCAAACTGACGCCGTCGAAACGGAGGAAATGACCATAATCTCGGTCAGCCGCGCAGTCAGCATTGGGACCGGTGCGGCTCGCCCTTTGTATATCAGCAACTATGCGTCTTCGACGCTGGGGAACGGCGGGACTTCCATCTACGCAAACGGCACTGCTGTGGTTACTGGCGCGACTTATCTCAACAATGCTGGCGCGACCGCAAATGTGTCGAGCAGCCTCGCTGCCACTCCGCAGAATTGGTCGATGAAAGCACTTCGCGTTGACGCAGAAAGTCTCTTGATGGAGGACTTTACCACCGGCCTTTCCGGATCTCAGGCAATTACATATGCGCGAGACCTCAATGCTAACCCGTATCGCATCGGTTGGGGGTATGCGACATCCTTCGACGGAAACAGCGACCATGCGTCCGCCTGTATCGTAAATCGTCGGATTGCCGACGATGAGTTAAACGAGATTGCGGCTCTCATGCGCAGGCGCGCCGCCCTATTCGGGATCACCGTTTAACCCGCCCCCGAGGCGGGATTTTTTATGAGCATGAGGCGAGATATGAAGGAAACGACACGGGCCAGCTGGTCCGCATTCGCGCGCAATATGGCCGCAACAATCGCCTCTGCGGGCGTCATTTGGGGAGCGGCTGTCTGGCTGCTGCGTCCCCATGTGGAGGATTGGTTGTCATCATTCATCACGGCAGAGATTGGGGTGACGGCGGCAGACATGCGCGACGTACGGTCGTCAATCAGACAGCAGCAGGCAACAATCGCGACTATCAGCGATACGCAGGCGCAGGTGGCCGATACCGTTAACAAGGTTGTGGAGCGCATAGCCTCGTTGGAAAAGGCGAAGGCGCTCGACAGCACTCCTCCGATCCGGTTCGCGACAACTGGCAACAGCGTCACTGCAACCAAAATCGGCGGTCTTGCTTTTCAGGAGTGGCATATGCGCAAAGTGCGCGATTGCGGAACGCCCAGATCCCGCGCCTATTTCCGAAACGGCGGCGGACGCGTCCACATTTTCTCGCATAAATCGAACGGCGACGATGACGGCTGGACCGTTCCTCTGCCGCTCGAAGATGGCTGGCAGACTTCGAGGTTCTCGGCCCGCATCCCGGATAATGACGGGGTGGAGCCAACAGGCGACGGGCTGGCCATGGCGTTCCTGATAGTCGATTGGCCAGAGAAGTGCCCGAACGTGCCACCTCTCAAGTCCCCCGAAGTTCCGTTCCGGATTTTGCAATAACGCCCCGCCATCGAGCGGGGCTTTTTCATGGAGAAATAGAATGTTCAGACTCTTGCCTGACTGGCGCGAGGTGCTGCTACGCGCCTGGTCGATCCGCCTGATCCTGCTGACGGCGGTGCTCTCCGGCCTTGAGGTCGTGGTCTCGCTCCTCAATGCCGACATTCTCGGCATGCCGCCCGGGGCGTTTGCCGCGCTGGCGGGACTCATCTCGATCGCCGCCACCATCGCGCGGCTGGTCCAGCAGTCCGGCATCTGGTCCGAGGATCTCGGCCGAGACGAGAGCGGGGGACTGCGCAAGCGCCATGCGGCGGGCGTGGCCGGTATGGCGGCCGCCATCGCGCTCGCCATCACCATGATCTCGCCTTGGGAGGGAAAAGAGCTGCGGGCATATCGCGATATCGTGGGCATCCCGACGATCTGCTTTGGCGAGACCAAAGGCGTGAAGATGGGCGACGTAGCGACGGATGCCGAGTGCCGGACGCAGCTTGTCAAGCGGGTCGCGCAGTTCGAGGCCGAGATCCGGCCTTGTCTGCCCGCAGAGCTTCCACCGAAGACGCGGGCCGCCTTTATCAGCGCAGCCTATAACATCGGGTCTTATGGCTTCTGCCGATCGAGCATGTCGCGCCGCGCCTTGGCCGGCGATCTGCGCGGGGCCTGCGATGCGCTTCTCATGTGGAACAAGGCCGGCGGCCGCGTGGTGCGTGGCCTGACGAACCGGCGCAAGGCGGAGCGTGAGCTATGTCTGTCCGGTCTGTAATCGCGGGCGCCGTCCTCCTGCTGATGATGACGGCGAGCTTCGGGGCAGGGTGGATGACGCAGGGATGGCGGCTCGGTGCGCAGCTCGCGGCCAAGCAGGCGGCATGGGACGCGGAGAAAGCGGCAGCCCTGCTGGCAGAGCGTCAGCGCACCGCTGAAGCAATCCAGAAGGTCAATGCCGCCAACGCGGCGCTGGCAGAGGCAGAACGTGCCCTGACCATTGCGCAGGGTGAACGCGACACAGCCCAGAGGAGGCTTATCGATGAAATTGAAGCTGACCTTGATCTTGGCGGCCCCGGCATTCCTGCTGGTCGCCTGCAGTCAATCCGCGACCACTGGTCTAGTGGTGGCCAATGAAACGCCGCGTCCACAGGTCATCCTGCCCGCTGCCGCCCGCCTTCCGTGCGCGTCTCCGGCGTCCCTGCTAGCGACAGGCGGGACGGTGGCTGATGACGCGGTGAGCATCACGCGCCTTGGAGATGAGCTGATCGCCTGTGATGGGCGGCGGCGCGTGGCTGTGGAAGCGTTTGATCGCAGCTCATAACGATGGGAAGTCGATTGGCTCCCCATTTAGCGTATGGCGGGTCTCGGTGCGGTTTCGGTGCGGTTATTGACCATGTGAACCCTGTCGAACCCTGAACAAAACAGGGTGAAAACCAAGAACGCGCCGCGAACAAAGCCGCACGCGCTGCCCTCCGAAGGCAGAGGCCAGAGGTTCGAATCCTCTTGGGTGCGCCACTTCTCCCATTTCTCTCCCGCCCGTTTTCAGGGCAGTTCTTCGCCGGATCGTGTTTCTGGCGTTTTGGATGCCCATTATTTTTGCTGGGTTTCGTTATGCAACCTATCGTTGTTTATCTTTTGTAAACTTCTCTTAATCTGGCATGTGGCGCTGCTTATTCCAGATAGGATGTTTGCAATGAGATTTCAGATAATTGACGGCTTTCGCGGCTTTTTCCTCTTTTTTATGGTCTGGATGCACTCGGCTGCGGTGTTCCATTCCGATCTGCATTACATTTCGCACCATAGCCTCGGCTGGGTCGAGGATGCGCAGGGCTTCGTGTTTTTCTCGGGGCTGGTGATCGGCCTCGTCTTCATGAAACGGCTGGTGAAGAGCGGAGAGCGCGGCCTCTGGGCATTGGTCCGCAAGCGCGTCAAAACGATCTATATCGCCCATCTTCTGGTGCTGGTGGCGGCTTTTGTGGCGCTGTGGGTCGCGGGCGCCGACACACGGACGGATATGTTCACATATTTCGCGCAGGCACCTTTCGGGAATGTCCTCGCGGGGGTCTTTCTCATGGGCCGGATCACCTATGCCGATATCCTGCCGATGTATCTGGTCTTCATCCTCTTCACGCCTGCAGCTCTCTATCTGGTGCTCGAGGGTAGGACGATGCTGTTACTGGCAATCTGCTTCGCGCTCTGGGGCGGGGCGCAGACGGGGGTGGTCGAGTTCTTCTGGCGCAAGCTCGGGGATGTCTCGGGCCTGACCGAGGACGGCGTAAGGCTCGGGATTTTCTTCAACCGCTTCGCATGGCAGGCACTTTATTTCGGCGGGCTGGCCATCGGCGCCAATATGGCGCTGGGGCGCTTCGATCCGGCCATGTTCAAAGACCCCAAATGGCGTCCCGTCGCGATGGTCTGCCTGATGCTTGCGGGTCTGTTTGCGGGATGTGATCTGCTCCAGACCATCATGGGTCTCGAAGCCGAGCAGGAGCGCAATATCCTCGATTCGGTCTATGTTGCCAATTTCCTCGCCGATCTGGGGATCATGACATGGCTGCTGACCGCAGGTCTGAGCGACGGCAATGCCGTGCTCAGGACGGTGGCCCATGCGTTCAGGCGCCTCTTCACATGGCGTCCGCTGGTCTTTCTCGGGCGCCATAGCCTGCAGGTTTATGCGTGGCATGCCATAGGCCTATGGCTACTTGCGCTGGCGGTCGGGCCGACCGAAGCGCTAAGCCAGCTGGACCGTGCGATACTGGTGGTGGCAATGTCGGCGACGCTCTGGCCGGTGGCCTGGCTGAATGCGCGCTGGCAGTCTTTCAGGGCGATGCGGCGGGCAGGCGGTCAATCCGTCCCTGCCGAGTGATCGCTGGAGGCCCCCTGTTGCAGGTGCGAAAATGCTTGCGATAGGGGAAAAGCCCGATTAGGTCAGCGCGGGCCTTCTCCTGCACGGGGTGCAGAGCGGGCTTTTCCCTGACCCGCGCCCGCGCGCCCCTGATGCGAGACCCGATTTTATGTCCCACGCGCATGCGCCCTATACCCGCCCCGGTTTCTATGACGAGATGATCGGCCGCGGGATGCATCGTGATATCGTCGGCGGGCGCTGGGAAGAGACCGGCGAGCGCCAGATGGAGATCGTCGAGGATGCGGGGATCCTGCCGCATCATCACCTGCTCGATATCGGGGCGGGGCCGTTGCGGCTTGGCTGTAAGGTTATCAATTATCTCGAACCGGGGCATTACTGGGCCACCGATGCCTCGCGCGAGCTGATGCTGGTGGGGCATGAGCGAGAACTGTCGGACCGCTCCCGGCTCGATCCTGCGCAACTGGTCGAGGATAAAGCGTTCGAATTTCCACAAATTCCTCCGCGGATCACCCATGCCATCGCTTTCGGGCTCTTTCCGCATCTCCCGCATGAGATGCTGGGTCTGTGCCTGCGCAACCTGCAGCGCCTGCCCAATCTCGAACTCTTCCTGTTCACCGTCTTCCTGCGCCCCGATGAGGTGGCCGAGGATGCCCATTACCGGCAGCGCGATGGCGTGGTCACCCATTACACCCGTGCGCCCTATGATATGCGCGCCTCAAGCGTGCATGAGATGGCCCGCGATGCAGGATGGACGCTGTGGGAAGATCCGCGCAAATTGCCGCGCGGGCAGGTCCTGTTTCATGCACGGCGCACCGTTTAATACATCACGGATGCGTGAGAGGTGCTGACCGTTGCGGTTAGGGGCATAGCTCTATGCGATGTTCCTAGCTGAAAGAGATTTCCATGACACGTCTTTCTCTCGTCGCGGGATGCGCGGCCCTTCCCCTGAGCCTGCCACTGACGGCCCTCGCGCAAGACGATGATCCATCCGGCCGCCGCTATCTCCTGAGCGGAGCGCAGGTGATCACGATGCAGGGTGGCTGGACCCCCTCGGCGCCGTTGGATATCCTCATTGAAGACGGTAAGATTGCGCGGATCGATGCAGATATAGAGGCAGCCGATGCGACCGAAATCGACCTGTCCGGCCATCTTCTGACCCCCGGTCTTGTCGATAGCCACTGGCATATGTGGAACACCATCGCGCGCGGCTATGAGCGCAGTGATCAGGGCGGGTTCGCGGGCACGATGAAGCCGCTTTCCGGAGCATGGACGCCCGAGGCATCGGCGCTCTCGGTCGAGCTGGGAATGGCGCTGGCTGTCAATTCGGGCATTACCTATGTCAATAACTGGGCGCATAACGTGAAGGCCCCCGAATTCGCCGATGCCGAGATCGCGGCGATGGCGGCCTCCGGCGTGCGCGGACGGTTCAGCTATGGCTATCCGCAGGCTTTGGGGCAGGGCGCTCTGATGGATCTCGCCGATCTGGAGACGACGCAGTCCGACTGGCCAGAGGATAGCCTGATCGGGCTCGGTGTGTCGCTGCGCGGGCCGGACCGTTCGACGCCTGAGATCTGGACGCAGGAAATCACCAAGGCGCGTGATCTCGGGTTGCCGGTAACCTTTCATATGGGTGGGGCCCCCGAGGCCGCAGAGAAACACAACGTGGCTGCGCTGGCCGAACAGAAGATGCTGGGGAAGGATATCCATGTTGTCCATATGACCTCGGCACCCGAAGAGGATCTGCGCAAACTGGCCGAGGGCGGTAGCCCGCTGATCATCTCGCCATGGACCGAGCTGGAGGTGGGATACGGCGTGCCTGATCCGGGGATGATGAAGGATGCGGGGCTCGAGATGGCTGTCTCGGTCGATAACACGGTGCTGGCGGGGCAGATCAATATGTTCGAGGTCATGCGCCTGACCGCCGATCTGGCAGATGGTCATGCGCATAAGCAGCAGGCATTGCCCGATGCGGATGTGTTCGACTGGGCGACCCGTCAGGGCGCACGCTCGATCATGGCGCCCGAAGGCGTGGGCACGCTGACGGAAGGCGGGCCGGCGGATCTGATCGCGATCTCTACCGAGGGGCTCAACACACGCCCTGCCGCCTCGCCCGATTTCCTGCTGACCCATGCGGCCGAGCCCGAGGATGTGTCCTTTGTGATGATTGCGGGGGAGATCCATAAGGAGAACGGTAAGTTGATCCGCGTCGATCTGGGAGACCTCACAGCGCGGGCAGATGCGATGATGGGCGATCTGGCCGCGCAGGCAGGCGTGCAATAGGCCCGCGCGGGCGAGGGCGTGCACAGACCCTGCGCGCCCCTGCCTGTTTTCATCACCCCCCTTGCGCGGCACATTCATCCCAAGCCGAATTGCCAAAATGGAGCGCCAAGATGAGCTGGAACCCGATTCTCGATGCCGATATCCCGATTGGCGATGCCGTTGATCTCGTTGATATGGAAATCGTGCCGCGTGCGCGGGATCTGGGGTCGTTCGAGGTGCGCCGTGCGCTGCCTTCGGCCAAGCGCCAGATGGTGGGGCCGTTCATCTTCTTCGACGAGATCGGGCCTGTCGAGTTCCTGTCGGGGCAGAAGGGCGTCGATATCCGCCCGCACCCGCATATCGGCCTCGGCACGGTAACCTATCTGCTTCAGGGACGGCTGCATCACCGTGACTCCCTCGGAACCGATCAATGGATCAAACCGGGCGAGGTGAACTGGATGAATGCGGGTTATGGCATCACCCATTCCGAGCGCACCGACGAGGATCTGCGCTAGACGGGCGATACGATGTTTGGTATCCAGACCTGGATCGCGCTGCCCAAAGATGCCGAGGATGATGCGGCGGAATTCGCCCATTCGGGGGCAGGGACGCTGCCGGTTCTGGAGGCCGAGGGTAAAAAAGTGACGCTGGTTCTGGGGGATGCCTGGGGGGCGAAAGCGCCGCTCGCCATGCCGTCGGAGCTGTTTTACGCCGATGCCGATCTGGCGCCCCATGCCGCGCTGCCGCTGCCCGACAATCACGAGGATCGCGGCGTCTATGTGCTGCGCGGCTCGGTGAATGTGGGCGGGGCGCATTACGGGGCGGGACGTATGCTGATCTTCCGTCCCGGTGACCGGATCTCGGTCAAGGCAGGGGCCGAGGGGGCACGTCTGATGGTGCTGGGTGGGGCCACGCTTGAAGGGCCGCGCTATATCTGGTGGAATTTCGTGGCCTCTTCGCAGGAACGTATCGAAGCGGCCAAGGAATCCTGGCGCGCGGGCGATTGGATGCACGGGCGATTCCAGCTCCCGCCGACGGATCGCGACGAGTTTATCCCGCTTCCCGACTGAACGCGCTAGGATGGAGCGGCAAGCCACGGGGATCACGGCCCCTCCGGCGATATGATTCCCCTGATAACGGCGCTCCGTTGCCCCCGCTGTGCTGATGCCAACCAATTGAAGAAGCGTTGTTTTAAAGGGTTTCCTAAAATACGCGGCAGGGTTTTTGGGTTTTTTTGAAAAGAATGCGAAACCATGCTTGACGGGCGCGTTAGTGGCCCGTATTACCCACCCCACGCTCCGGGCGATGCCGGAGAGGATGAAGAGCGGTTGTAGCTCAGTTGGTTAGAGTATCGGCCTGTCACGCCGAGGGTCGCGGGTTCGAGCCCCGTCAACCGCGCCATTCATCCTCACCTAGTCGCCCTTAGCCGAAACATATGCGCGGTTGTAGCTCAGTTGGTTAGAGTATCGGCCTGTCACGCCGAGGGTCGCGGGTTCGAGCCCCGTCAACCGCGCCACTGTTTCGGAATTGGAGTTTGGAAGATGCTGTGCGGTTGTAGCTCAGTTGGTTAGAGTATCGGCCTGTCACGCCGAGGGTCGCGGGTTCGAGCCCCGTCAACCGCGCCACCATCTTCTCGTCAGAAAGCACCCCAATGGGGTGCTTTTGTCGTTTTGGGCTTCTTTTGGTCGGGCAGGGTCGCTATATGCGGGCTGTCACATAAGGAGTAGACGGATGAAAGACGCGTTGGATGCAAAGCAGCTGATCGACACCCTCGGTGCCGCTGCCCGCGAGGCAGCAGCAGAGCTGGCCTTCGCACCAGCGCCTCAGAAAACCCGTGCGCTCGAAGCGGCCGCCGATGCTGTCTGGGCGCAGCGCGCCGAGATCATTGCCGCGAATGCCGAGGATCTGGCCTATGGCGAGGCAAAGGGGCTCACGCCTGCCATGATGGACCGCCTGAAGCTTGACGAGGCGGGGATCGAGGGGATCTGCAAGGGCCTGCGCACCATCGCCGCACAAGAGGATCCTGTGGGCGCGGTGATCACCGAATGGGACCGCCCCACGGGGCTGCATATCCAGCGTGTGCGCACGCCGCTCGGTGTGGTGGGGGTGATCTACGAATCGCGTCCCAATGTGACTGCCGATGCCGGTGCACTCTGCCTGAAATCCGGCAATGCGGTGATTCTGCGTGGTGGCTCGGAGAGCTTCCATTCCTCGCGGGCGATCCATGCCTGTCTGGTCGAGGGGTTGAAAGCCGCAGGTCTGCCCGAGGCGGCGATCCAGCTGGTGCCCACCCGTGACCGTGATGCCGTGGCCGCGATGCTGCAGGCGGTCGAATATATCGACGTGATCGTTCCGCGCGGGGGCAAGGGGCTCGTAGGGCTCGTCCAGCGCGAGGCGCGCGTGCCGGTCTTCGCGCATCTGGAAGGGATCTGCCATATCTATGTCGATGGCAGCGCCGATCTGGACAAGGCCCGCCGTATCGTGATCAACGCCAAGACCCGCCGGACGGGGATCTGCGGGGCAATGGAATGCCTGCTGATCGACCGCGCTTTCTGGGACAGGCATGGTGATGTGCTGATCCGTGATCTTCTGGCCAAGGGCGTCGAGGTGCGCGGGCAGGGGGATCTGCTGGGCACCGAGGGCGTGGTCGAGGCCGCCGAGGATGATTACGGGCGTGAATTCCTCGATATGATCTGCGCGGCCAAAATCGTGGAGGGGGTGGATGAGGCCATTGCCCATATCCGCCGCTACGGCTCCAACCATACCGAAGCGATCCTGGCCGAGGACAAGGCGCCTGTGGCACGCTTCTTCCAGCGGCTCGATAGCGCGATCCTCATGCATAACGCCTCGACCCAATTCGCCGATGGCGGGGAATTCGGGATGGGTGCCGAGATCGGGATTGCCACCGGCAAGATGCATGCGCGCGGCCCCGTGGGGGCCGAGCAACTGACCTCGTTCAAGTATCTTGTCACGGGGGATGGCGCGACCCGCGCCTGAGTATCGCCCGATTTAAAGGCCGCAGTGCAGAAAGCATGTGCTGCGGCTTTTTGTGTCTTTGACATAAGATAGGCATGCTTTCTATATTTCCTGCGTGCCAACCGCCCTTCCGGAGAATTCCCATGACCGCCCAGATCCCCCCCGGCCGCCGTCTGTTCTCGCGCAATTTGCGTCTGAGTTTCTTTGTCCTTTGTGCTATCTACCCGCTGGTCACGGCGCTCCTCTATGTGGTGCTGCCGCTGATGGACGGGCATCCGCTCTTTACGGTGACTGCCGTGGTCTGTCCCATTGTCGTGCTGTCGATGGTCTATGCGATCATCCCCACCATCCATCGCCGTCTTGGGCATCTACTTTAAGATCATATTCCAACCATTTGCAAAAAATAAAAAACCGGCGTCTTGCGCCGGTTTTCTGTTTGCTGCTCGCGCATGGATCAGAAGCCGATACGGGCTTCGGTCTCGCCGATCTCCCATGCGATATGGCGTCCGTGGAGTGCCGCCTCGCGCGGTAGCAGCAGAAACTGGACCTGCGCCGGACGGAGGTCTTCGGGCGCCTGTCCGTTCAGCGCATTCCACAGTGCCTCGTCGGGTTTGGTGCGCCGCGTTTCGGCCACCAGATGCCATTCGCCATTGATCTCTGTAATCACCAGCCGCCCGCCGAAGGGCAGCGCGGTTTCCATGCAGAGCATCGCCAGATAGGCCATCTTCACGAAATGACGGGGCTGGTCGCCTTCAGCCTGCCATTCATATTTCATCCGGCCCGTCGCGGACATCTCGGCCAGAAGGTTGCGGATCTCGTTCTGGCTGACGCGCTGCTCGGTGCTCGATTGTCCGAAGGCCACGCGGAAGAACTTCACCCGCGCATTGGCCGCGTTCACGCTCTCGGCGATCAACTGCATCTCGGGGCTCATCGCGCCACCTGCCATCGCCAAAAGCTCTACCCCATTGCTGATTGCGCCCAAAGGGCTGATAAGGTCATGACACAGACGCGAACCGACAAGGGCCACCAGATCGGCCTCGGAAGTCTCGGTATTGGCGTCAGAAGGAAGCAATTGAGAAGACAGGGCAGTCATGAACGAATTCCTCGAGCCGGGTATGTTGGTCCGGAACCCGAAAGCGCCGGAATGGGGTGTAGGTCAGGTGCAATCGCGCGTGGGCGACAAGATCACCGTCAATTTCCGCGAGGCGGGTAAACAGGTGGTTGACGGTCGGGTGATCGCGTTGACTCTCGTTATTGAAGATTAAAGTTGAGGAAAGGTTAACGCCGATTTTGCCACGCGGGTCAATCGGCGCCTCCCAACCTGCTTGCCTTTTGAGCGCTCTCTTGCCACAAACTCGGCAAGAGCGTGCGACATGCTTGCAAAAGTGGATTGAAATGCCATGGAATCCAGTCGTTTAGAGGTTCGTCTTGCGGCGAGCGAGGAAGATCTTCTGGCCTCGCAACGGCTGCGCTATCAGGTCTTCGTGACCGAACTGGGCGGGGGTGGCGCGATGGTTAATCACGCAGCCCAACTCGAATGCGACGCCTTCGATCCCGTTTACGATCATCTTATATTGGTTGATCCCGCCATCGATCCTGAGACGCTCAGCCATGTGGTGGGGGTCTATCGTCTCCTGCGTTCGGATCGTGCGGCGGCCTTCGGGCGCTATTATTGCGATGAGGAATACGATCTCGGGCCGCTCAAGGCCCTGAACCGCCCGATGCTCGAGCTTGGGCGCTCCTGCGTCCATCCCGATCATCGCGGAGGCGCGGCGATGTTCCTGCTCTGGAACGGGCTGGCAGACTATGTGCTCACGAACCGGATCGAGATCCTGTTCGGGGTGGCCTCTTTCCATGGCACCGACCTGCAGGCGCTGAAGATGCCTCTTGCGTGGCTCCACCATCATCACCGCGCCCCAGACGCGCTGCGGGCGCGGGCACGCGTCTTCCAGCCGATGGATCTGGTGCCGCCCGAGGCGCTCGACCGGCGCGCGGCGATGGCGGCCATGCCCAATCTGATCAAGTCCTACCTCAAGCTCGGTGGCTTCGTGGGCGAGGGTGCTTTTATCGATCATGATTTCAACACGACCGATGTGCTGGTGATGATGGACACGACCGCCATGAGTGCGAAACACCGCAGCTTCTATACCCGCAGGGTCGAGGTATGACCCGCCCCGTACCGTCGCCCACTTGGATGGGTGAGGCGCCCCCAGCGCCGCCCACACCCCGTGCGGGCGACAGGCTCCGGCTAAGCGCTCGGTGTGTCTGTGTGGTGCTCGTGTTCCTGTGCGGGCTCGGGGCGATGGGCGTTACACGGCTGATCGAGACCGTTCTGCGTCGGTCCGACCGGCCGCTTTCGGTGCATATCCCGCGGCTGGTCTCGCGGGCGACCGTCGCAATCCTGGGGATCGGCCTCACGATCCGGGGCCGACCGATGCGTCATGCGGGGGCGGTGGTATGCAATCACGGATCATGGTTCGACATTCTCGCGCTCAATGCCGCGAGTAATGTGTTTTTCGTGGCCAAATCCGAGGTGGCCGGCTGGCCGGGGATCGGGTTTCTGGCACGGATCGCGGGGACGGTCTTCATCCGTCGTGACCCGCGCGAGGCGGCCGCCCAGGCCCGCCTGTTCGAGACCCGGATCCGCGCAGGCCACAGGCTTCTGTTCTTCCCCGAAGGCACCTCCAGCGATACGCGTCGGGTTCTGCCATTCAAATCGACCCTGTTTCAGGCCTTTTTCACCGAGGATCTGCGCGCGCGGATGTGGGTCCAGCCGGTCAGCCTGCGCTATCATGCCCCTTCAGGCGAGGATCCGCGCTTTTACGGATGGTGGGGCGATATGGCCTTTGCCCCGCATCTCGAGAAGCTTCTGAAGGCAAGACGCGGGGGACGGATCACGCTGGTCTTTCATCCGCCTCTGGCCGTGGCCGCGCATCGCGACCGCAAGGCGCTGGCCGCGGCCTGTGAGGCGGCGGTCAGGGACGGCTTCTCAGCCCTGTAAAAGCTGCGCGCGGTAATAGCGCAGCACATGGAGACGGATGGCGGTGGCCAGCCCCATCTCGACCCCGCGGGCCACATCGATTTCCGCGGCCAGCGCATTGATCCCCAGATCGCGTTCGCGCGCGATGTCGCGGAAGGCCTGCCAGAACTCGTCCTCCAGCGTAACCGAGGTGCGGTGCCCGCCGAGTGTCAGGGAATGTTTGCGCGGGCGGCTCATGTCTCGCTCTGCTCCTCATCATCCTTGTCCAGACGATGAGCGTCGAGATGGCGCTTGGCGGCCAGATCGTCCGCTTCGTCGCGCGCGCGCTCGGCCTTGGTGCGACCGAATTTCACAGCATTGGCGTCAGCCGCCGCGCGCTTCTCGGCGCGGGCCTTGGCTTTGCGGAACTGGTTGAGATTGATCACATTGCTCATTGCGTGATTTTGCCATGACAGAGGCAGGCTGAAAAGACCCCGCAAACATATATCGGGACTGCGCGTTTTCTGCGCCGATATGATGCAGATCAAATGAGCAATTTGCCAATGCGGTTACGGAGGGACGGCAAAGAGTAGGACGGGGTGCATCATGACAGGCCATGGCAGCGCAAACCAAGCGGCGCAGGACGAGGCGCTCTCGCGCGCAAAACGCGGGCGCAGGGTGCTGAACTCTCTGATGGCGCCCGAGGCGGGACGGTTGCGCGGAGCCTCGGGCCTGTCGGTTCTCGCGGCACTGGTCTGGCCCTTGCAGGCGTGGTGTGTGGCGCATGTTCTGGGCGCGCTCCTTGCGGGACAGAACGCCGGGGCGCTGATACCGTCGCTCGTGTTCGGCTTGCTCGGGGGGCTCAGGGCGGCGCTCAACTGGGGCGCGGAGGGGCTGGCGCAAGGGGCGGCCAACCGCACGGTCGGGTGCTTGCGCGCGCGGATCGTGGCGCAGGAAGCCGCGTCGGGCGAGGAGAACCGCTTTGGCGGGGCGGGGGCCATCGCCGCCCTTGCCGGCGAGAAGGCCGAGTTGTTGCGGCCCTATATCACCCGCTACCGCCCCGCACAGTTCCGCGTGGGGGTGGTGCCGCTCCTGTTTCTCGGGGTGGCGCTCTGGCAGTCCTGGGCGGTGGCCGTGATCTTCGCGGTTTCGGGCCCGCTGATTCCGGTCTTCATGGCACTTGTGGGGATGGCCGCGAAAGAGGCCTCCATGCGCCAGCTGGGCGAGATCGGCACGCTCAACGATATGCTGGTCGAGCGGCTGGGGGCGGTGCTCGATATCCGCGTGCTGGGCGCACGGGACCGCGTGATGGAGGGGTTTGTCGTCCAGACCGGTCGGCTGCGCCAGCGTACGATGGCGGTGCTCGGGGTGGCGTTCCTGTCCTCGACGGTGCTGGAACTCTTCTCGGCCATCGGGGTGGCGATGGTCGCCGTATTCGTGGGCTTCTCGCTTCTGGGCGAGATCTCTTTCGGCACTTGGGGGGCGGGGCTTTCGCCCGAGGCGGGGATTTTCCTTCTGCTGATCGCGCCGGAATTCTACCAGCCTTTGCGCGATCTGTCGGCGGCATGGCATGACCGTGCATCGGCAGAAGCGGTGGGCGCCGAACTCGAGGATTGGCAGAACGGCCAAGCCGCGCCTCTCGTCGGGAAAGGCGCGCAGGCCGCACCGCTGGCAGGGCTGTGCACTGTGCAGGCAAGCGGGCTCGTGATCCATGGTCGTGCCTTGCCGGATGTGAGCGTCGATGCAGGAGAGAGTATCGCGCTGGTCGGGCCCTCCGGGGCGGGCAAGACCACACTTTTACGCCTGTTGGCAGGGGGGCTCACGCCCGAGGCAGGATATGTCCGTGTGGGGGGGCAACCGCTTGTGCCCGAGACCGCCGATGCGTGGCGGGCGCGTTTGGGCTGGATGCCACAGGCCCCGCATTTCCTTTCGGGCACGTTGCGCGAGAGCCTGATGTTGCCCGAGGGGGCAGATCCTTGGCCCGCGCTGGCACAGGCGGGTGTGGCGCAGGTCGTGCGCGCGCTGCCCGAAGGGCTCGAGACGCCTCTAGGCGAGACGGGAGGTGGTCTGTCGGGGGGCGAGGCGCGGCGGATCATGCTGGCGCGGGCGCTGGCGCGCCGCCCCGATCTGCTGCTGGCTGATGAACCCACTGCCGATCTGGATTCCGAGACTGCAGCCGCCGTTACCACTGGGCTGCTGGCGGCCCACGGGCGCGGCATGGGGCTGGTTATCGCGACCCATGACATGGCGCTGGCGGAGAAAATGGACCGGATCATCCGGCTGGAGGCGTAAGATGAGAGATCTTTTCGCGATATTCCTGCGTCTTCTGCGGGCCAATTCCTGGGCGATGGCGCGGGGCTGGGCGCTGAGCCTGACCGTGCTGGTCATGGGAGCCGCGCTTCTGGGGCTGTCGGGGTGGTTCATCGTGGCGGCGGCGGCTGCGGGGCTGATCGGGATGGGTTCGGTCTTCGATGTGTTCCGCCCCTCGGCCATGGTGCGCTTTTTGGCGCTCGGACGGGCGGCGGGGCGCTATGGCGAGCGGCTTCTCACCCATGATGCCACCCTGCGCGGGCTCGAGGCGCTGCGGGCCGATGTGCTGCGCGGCTATCTGGGGGCAGGATACCGGACGATGACCCGCATCCGTGGCGCGCAGGCGCTCAATCTGCTGACGGCCGATGTCGATGCGCTGGACGGTGTCTCACTGCGACTGTTCCTGCCGGTGATGGCGGCGCTTGGCACCCATGCGCTGGTCTATCTGGTGCTTCACTGGTTGTTGGGCGGCATGATCGCCGCATGGATCGGATTGGGCTATACCTTGGGCGGGGCACTGATCCTGATTTGGGCCGCACGGGCCTCGGCCCGCGTGGCGCGTGCGCGCGAGGAGGCGGCCCAGTCTTTCCGCACGGGCCTGATCGACATGATCCGTGCCCGTCGTGATCTGGCGGTCTACGGGCGCCTTGCGGGGCAGGCCGTGCAGGTGCAGGCCGCCCAAGACTTGCACGACGGGTTTAGCCAGCGGCAGGATGCGGCCGAACGCAGGGTCGGGCTGACGCTCAACCTGCTCCTGCAGCTGGTTGCGGCAGGGGCGCTCGGGCTCGGGATTGCCACGGTGAATGCGGGCGGCTTTGCGCCGTCTTATGCCGCGCTCGGGTTCTTTGCGGCGCTCGGGCTGGCAGAGACGATCGCGCCGCTGCGCCGCCTTGCGCCCGATCTGGGGCGGATGCGGATGGCGGCCACGCGGGTGCGCGGCCATCTGCCCGGTCCCGAGGCACCGGCCAGCCCCGCCGTTACACCACCGCGCAGCGCGCAATTGACGGTGTCGCATCTGTCGCTCTGCCGGCCCGATACCGCACAGCCCATTATCGAGGATCTGTCCTTCGATCTCGGACCGGGGCAGTGGCTTGCCGTGACCGGAGCGAGCGGGCGGGGTAAATCCACGCTCCTTCTGGCGCTGGCGGGGTTGATGTCCTTTGGCGGCGAGATCAGGCTCGGGCAGGTCCCGATCGCCACGCTCGACGAGGCGTCCCTGCGCGAGAGGGTGGCCTATCTGCCCCAGCGCAGCGCCCTGATGGCGGGCACCCTGCGCGAAAACCTCTGTCTTGGCGATGACCGGATCACCGATGCCGATCTGGACGCGGTTATCGACGCCTGTGCTTTGCGGGAGGTGATCCGCCTGCGCGGTGGCCTCGATATGGTCATCGGTCCGCGTGGCGAAGGGCTTTCGGGCGGCGAGGCAAGGCGCGTCACTTTGGCGCGATTACTCCTGCGCCGTCCCGATCTCCTGCTCCTCGACGAGCCGACCGAGGGGCTCGACGACGCCACCGCGCTCCATGTGCTAAGGGAAATCCGTGCCATCCTGCCGCAGTCCGCCATTCTTTCCGCCTCGCACAAACACGTCGAGGTTGAAATATCTGACAGGGTGATAACCCTGTAATTGCGCATTTGATTTCTACTTTTTGACCCAGATCAAGGAGGCCGCGCGAGTGCAGGCTTACTCGGGTCGCATAAGAAAACGCGAATGGGAAACTCATCTTTCCCGCTAGGAGCTGAGGATATGGATTTCGGTATCGTCGAGCTGTCACGGTTTCAATTTGCCATGACTGCGATGTATCACTTCCTCTTCGTGCCGCTGACGCTGGGTCTGTCGATCCTCGTGGCGATCATGGAGACGGTGTATGTGATGACCAACCGCCCCATCTGGCGCCAGATGACCAAGTTCTGGGGCCTTTTGTTCGGGATCAACTTTGCCATCGGGGTCGCCACCGGCATCACGATGGAATTCCAGTTCGGGATGAACTGGAGCTATTATAGCCATTATGTGGGCGACATTTTTGGCGCGCCTCTGGCCATCGAGGGGCTGATGGCCTTCTTCCTCGAGGCGACCTTCGTGGGGCTGTTCTTCTTCGGCTGGGACAAGATGTCGAAGACCGCGCATTGCGTCGTGGCGTGGCTCGTGGCCATCGGCTCGAACTTCTCGGCGCTCTGGATCCTTATCGCCAATGGCTGGATGCAGAACCCCGTGGGGGCCGAGTTCAACCCGATGACCATGCGCATGGAGATGGTGGATTTCTTCGCGGTGCTCTTCAACGAAGTGGCGCAGGCGAAATTCGTCCATACCGTTTCGGCAGGCTATGTGACCGCTTCGGTCTTCGTGATCGGCGTCTCGGCATGGTTCCTGCTGCGCGGGCGTCATACCGAGCTTGCGCGCCGTTCGATCACCGTCGCCGCAGCCTTCGGTCTGGCCTCGGCGCTCTCTGTGGTGCTTCTGGGCGACGAGTCGGGCTATAATGCGACCCATACGCAGCGCATGAAACTTGCCGCCATCGAGGGGATGTGGGAGACCGAGCCCGCGCCTGCGCCCTTCACCGCTTTCGCCATCCCCGATCAGGAGGCGCGCGAGAACCGCTACGCGATCCATATCCCCTATCTGATGGGGCTGATCGGTACGCGCTCTCTGACCACCTCGATCCCCGGGATTGACGATCTGGTGGAGGAATCAGAGGCCCGTATCCGCAATGGTCTGATCGCCTATGACGCCTTGATGACCGTCCGTCAGGACCGTGCAGCCACCGCGCCCGAGGTAATGAAAACCTTCGAGGACCATTCCGGCGATCTGGGTTATGCGTTCTTGCTGAAGAAATATGTCGAGGATCCGCGCGAGGCATCCGATGCGCAGATCAAGCAGGCGGCGGCGGACACCGTGCCGCAGGTCTGGCCGCTCTTCTGGGCCTTCCGCATCATGGCGGTTCTGGGCTTCCTGATGATCGGCACGATGGCCTATATGTTCTACCGCTCGTCCTTCAAGGGCATGCATTATCCGCGCCCGATGCTGCGCTTGGCGGTCTGGATGATGCCTGCGCCGTGGATCGCCGCCGAGATGGGGTGGTTCGTGGCGGAATTCGGGCGTCAGCCATGGACGGTAGACGGGATCCTGCCGACGGCGCTTTCGGTCTCCGCGCTCTCGGCCACCGAAGTCCTGATGACCATCATCGGCTTCATCCTGTTCTATACCGTGCTCTTCATTATCGAGATGGGTTTGATGCTGAAATACATCAACAAGGGCCCGTTCGAGGATGTGGCGGAAACCGAAAGCTGGATGGCCAGCCACAAGACCCGTCTGAGCGGCAAGGCGGCAGCCGATGCCATCGCGGAACCTGCGGAGTAAATTACTATGATCCTTCATGACCTTATCAGCTATGACGTGCTGCGGGTGATCTGGTGGGTGCTCCTGGGCATCCTGCTGATCGGCTTCGCCGCGACCGACGGGTTCGACATGGGCACCGCCGCCCTGATGCCCTTCATCGGCCGCACCGACACCGAACGCCGCGTGGTGATCAACACCGTCGGCCCCGTCTGGGAAGGCAATCAGGTATGGTTCATCCTCGGCGGTGGCGCGATCTTCGCGGCCTGGCCGCCGCTCTATGCGGTCAGCTTCTCCGGCTTCTATCTGGCGATGTTCGTGGTGCTTGCATCCTTCATCGTGCGTCCGGTGGCGTTCAAATACCGCTCCAAACGCGAGGGTCTCGTCTGGCGGCGCAACTGGGACTGGGCTTTGTGCCTCTCGGGGGCGGTTCCGGCGCTTCTCTTCGGCGTGGCCGTGGGCAATGTGATCCAGGGCGTGCCCTTCCATCTGACCGATGATTTGCACACCGTCTACGAGGGCGCTTGGTATATGAAATTCATCGGGCTTCTCGATCCCTTCTCGCTGCTGGCAGGGGTGGTCTCGCTCTCGATGCTCGTCATGCATGGTGGTGCATGGGTGAACCTGAAGGCCGAAGGGATCGTGGCGGCGCGCGCCCGTGCTATCGGCGCCAAGGCAGCCCTCGTCGCGGTGGCGGCCTATGTGCTGGCCGGGATCTGGCTGGCCTTCATCCCGGGCTATGCCTTCAGCGGTGATGTGCCGGTCGATGGCCCCTCGAACCCGCTGCATTTCACGGTGATCCGCTCGGCCACATGGCTTTCGGCCTATGCTGACCGCCCGTGGATCGTGATCGCACCGGCCTTGGGCATCGTATGCGCGCTCCTGACCCATCTGGGCCTGAAAGCGGGGCGTGAGGGCTCGACGATGATCCTCTCGGGTGTCGCGGTGCTCGGCGTGATCTCTTCGGTCGGGCTCACGATGTTCCCCTTCATCATGCCCTCGAGCACGGCGCTCAACTCCTCGCTTGCGGTCTGGAACGCGTCCTCCTCGCATCTGACGCTGTTCATCATGCTGGTCTCGGCGGTGATTTTTGTCCCGATCATCCTCGCCTATACGAGCTGGGTCTATAAGGTGCTCTGGGGCAAGGTCACCGAGGATGACATCACCGGCAACTCCCATTCGGTCTATTGAGGAAAGGAACGACAGATGTGGTATTTCGCATGGATTCTGGGTCTTCCGCTGGCCGCCATCTTCGCCGTCATGAACGCGATGTGGCTTGAGCTGAAGGAAGACCAGAAGCGGATCGACGGTAAATAGGCATAGGCCCAAAACGACTTGTGCGGGCGAGGGGCGGCAGGGATGCCGCCCCTTTGTCTTGAGGCGGTCTCGGGGGCAGGTTAGGGTGGGCTATGACACAGTGGCGTCCCGCTCCCCGTATCCGGTTCAAAGTGCTTGGCCTGCATTGGCGCGACGGGCGGCTTCTGGCCGCCGAGGTGCCCGATGATGCCGGTCGGGTCAAAGGTGTTCGGCCCTTGGGGGGCACAGTCGAATTTGGCGAGACGGCCGAGGCCGCGCTCCGGCGCGAATTCCACGAGGAGTTGGGGGTCGAGATTGGCCTGCGTGGAGCGCCGGTTTTCATCGAGAACCTCTACCATCATGAAGGCCATCAGGGGCACGAGATCCTCGCGCTTTACGAGATCACTCTGCCGGAGGGCGCGTTCGAGGGCGAGACGCGCCTACAGTTCCACGAGGATAGCGGTGTCGTGTGCTTTGCCCAGTGGTTCGATCCGGCGACGCTTGATCAGGACGGTGGTCCGAAGCTTTTTCCCGACGGCCTGAAAGCCCTTTTGAAACGCTTGGGATCATGAAAAAGGCCAGCCCGAGGGCTGGCCTTTCCGTTACCCTTTGACGGGAAGATCAGTCATTGGGGCCGATCATCAGCTCGGGACGGACGACCTCGTCGAAGGTCTTCTCGTCCACGAAGCCGAGCGCGATGGCTTCCTGCTTCAGCGTGGTGCCGTTCTTATGCGCGGTCTTGGCAACCTTGGTGGCGTTGTCATACCCGATGGTCGGCGCAAGGGCAGTGACCAGCATGAGCGACTCGTGCAGGAGCTTCTCGATACGCGGCTCGTTGGCCTCGATGCCCACTACCATGTTATCGGTGAAGGCCGAGGCGCTATCGCCCAGAAGCTGCATGGATTGCAGCACGTTATAGGACATCATCGGGTTGTAGACGTTCAGCTCGAAATGGCCTTGGGAGCCTGCAAAACCGACAGCGGCATTGTTGCCCATGACATGGGCGCAGACCATGGTCAGCGCTTCGGCCTGCGTCGGGTTCACTTTACCCGGCATGATCGAGGAGCCCGGCTCGTTTTCCGGCAGGATCAGCTCGCCCAGACCGCAACGCGGGCCCGAGCCCAGAAGGCGGATGTCATTGGCGATCTTGAACAGAGAGGCCGCAACCGTGTTCAGTGCGCCCGAGAACATGACCATCGCATCATGCGCGGCCAGAGCCTCGAATTTGTTCGGAGCGGTCACAAAGGGCAGACCGGTGATCTCGGCCATATTTGCCGCAACCGCCTCGCCCCAGCCTTTCTTGGTGTTCAGACCGGTGCCGACGGCGGTGCCGCCCTGTGCCAGCTCGTAGATGTCACCAAGGCAGGCCTCGACGCGCGCGATACCCTTGCGGACCTGATGCGCATAGCCGCCGAATTCCTGACCGAGGGTCAAAGGGGTCGCATCCTGCGTATGGGTGCGGCCGATCTTGATGATGTCCTTGAAGGCTTCCGATTTCGCTTCGAGCGCCTCGGCCAGCTTGGTGAGGCCCGGGATCAGCACATCACGTGCCGACATGGCGATACCGACATGCATCGCGGTCGGGAAGGTGTCGTTGGAGGACTGCCCCATATTGCAGTGGTCATTGGGGTGGACGGGTTTTTTCGAGCCCATCTCGCCGCCCAGCATCTCGATGGCGCGGTTCGAGATCACCTCGTTCGCGTTCATGTTGGACTGGGTGCCCGAACCCGTCTGCCAGACGACCAGCGGGAAGTTGTCATCGAACTTGCCGTCGATCACTTCGCCTGCTGCCGCGATGATCGCATCAGCGATCTTGGCATCCATCGAGCCATTGGCCTTGTTGGCCATCGCGCAGGCTTTCTTGATCACGCCGAGGGCGCGGATGATCGGCACCGGCTGCTTTTCCCAGCCGATGGGGAAATTCAGGATCGAGCGCTGCGTCTGCGCGCCCCAGTATTTGTCTGCGGGAACTTCCAGCGGACCGAAGCTATCGGTCTCGGTACGGGTCGCGGTCATAGTGGGCCTCCGTAATAACCAGCTCTGGCCGCTAAAAATCGGGCCAGCCGTGAACGTGTTTTTGTCTAAGCGGTAGGGCGCGGGAATGCAAACGGTATACGCATGTATACGGGCGCTAACACAGTAAAAGACCGCCCCGAGGGGCGGCCGCTGCAACAGTTAGGATTTGCGGAATTTATCGAGGCTGACAACTTCGGCCTCGGGCCGCACGCCCGAGGGGGGCGGATCGTCGTCATCATTCTCGGTATCATCCGTTTGATCGTCGCCATCCTCGTCCGAATCCTGCGTCTCGAATCTGAGGCCGAACTCAACGGAAGGGTCCACAAAGGTCTGGATCGCATCATAGGGGATATAGAGCGGCTCGGGATTGTTGCCGAAATTCAGCGTCACGCCGAAGCCGTCATCATCGACATTGAGATTGTCGAACCAGTGCTGGATCACCACCGTCATCTCTTCGGGATAACGCGAATGCAGCCAGTCGGCCATCTCGACACCATCTGCCTGCGTGTCGAAGGTTATGAAGAAATGATGCGCGCCGGGAAGTCCGTTCTCGGCCACGTCTGAGAGCACATCCTGAATCAGGCTGCGCATCGCGCGATGCATCAGGTTTCCGTAATCGATGCTGCGGGTCATTCCTTGTCCTTCCATACCTTAGCAGGTGTTCCCTCACCATAGGGGTTTTCATGCCTTTGGAAAGGGGCACTTTTCTGTTGAAGGTTTTCTAGATCGTAGAAACGTTACGAAATCTTTTCGCTCGAGAGGCATAGGGCAACCGTATCCACAGGCAAAAATCCTAGCTGGCTAAACAGACCGATAAGATCGTAATGGTCATGCATGGCCACGATCTTGCCATCGCGAAAACGCAGAAGCGACTGCCCGCTGAATTCGACGTGATTCCCCGATACTTTCGACGTGCCACTAACCGTCATCAGCACATGCAGGATATCCCCGCTCTCGTAACTGTGCCGGATGTCATGACGGATATCGTCGAGATGGGCACGCAGGGCGGGGACGAGCTCTTCTATATCCTCCCGCGTCATCTCGACATCGCTGATCAGTCCGGTGGCATGGGAACAGTCCGACACATAAAGCGACAAGCATTCGGCCCGACCATTGGACCAGACTTCCTGAAGGAATTCTTTATAGAAGCTGAGCTTATCGGACATGAGACCTCGGTGTTATCTTAGCTACAGGTGGTCTTGGGCAGGCTCGGCCTGCGTCAATGGCACTATGTCGATGAATAACAACCAGTTTCACAACGCAGTCGTGAGAACCTCGGATCAGACTGCACGGCTTTGTCGCCTCATGCAAGCGCCGCGTGCCGAAAGAGCGGAGAGGATGGGAAAAGGTGCAGGATTCTGTTGCAAGGCTCCTGCGGGCCCCGCCTTACGCTGCTAAGCGCAAGGAGTTAGGTTTCGGAGCTTAAGCTGCTTACGCAGCCAGAGCTACCGGAGCACGATTGTCGTTTGCAATTGTACTTTTTGAACCGATAACGGTGGTATCTCACCGAGACAAAGCTACATCTTTAGACGTTCGTCGATCCTATTTCGGCCCCATGATCCCAAACGAAAGGATATATGGTGGAGCCGCCGGGTACCGCCCCCGGGTCCGATCCGTGTATTACATGCGCGTTTATGTCCATAGTCCGAGGCAAGCCCCGAACAGGATTGGATATAGGCCGCCATTTTTCGGGTTTCAAGCTCTCTACGCGATCTGTCGCCTAAAAAGGTTACAAAACGCCGTCTGATGGGGCGCAAGAACGCAGCGCGGGGCTTTTCAACCCCGCGACCGCATGCTAGCAGGCGAACGATATTCATTCTCCCGTGCCCGCAGGATCACCCGCGCGGGCAAGACGCAAAAGAAAGAGCTTAGCATGGCTACCGAACGCACGCTGTCGATCATCAAACCCGACGCAACCCGCCGCAACCTGACCGGTAAGATCAACGCCAAGTTCGAGGAAGCGGGTCTCCGCATCGTCGCACAAAAGCGCATCAAACTGTCGATGGAACAAGCCGGTAAGTTCTATGAAGTCCACAAAGAGCGTCCCTTCTACGGCGAACTGTGCGAGTTCATGGCCTCCGAGCCGGTTGTCGTGCAGGTTCTGGAAGGCGAAGGCGCTATCCTGAAAAACCGTGAAGTCATGGGCGCAACCAACCCCGCAGATGCGGCAGAAGGCACCATCCGCAAGGAATACGCTCTGTCCGTCGGCGAGAACTCGGTCCACGGTTCGGACGCACCGGAAACCGCAGCGGAAGAAATCTCCTTCTTCTTCTCGGGCCTCGAGCTGGTCGGCTGATTTCGGGTTATTCCGGAAGGTCAGAACATGGAAAAGCCGCCCCTCAGGGGGCGGCTTTTTCAATTTGGCGCATAGGCAATCAGGCGCGTGCCGAGATCCGGTGGCTACAGGCCGAGACAGGCGGTATCCCTTCAGGCAGAAGCAGGATCTCTTCAAGCCGGTCGTTATTGTCGACGAGATCGGCGAGGCTGTAGCGGTCCAACTCGCCGAAAAAGGCCTCCAGCGCCTTGGCAAGGGCTGTGCGCAACATGCAGCCCTGCGCCAGAGGGCAGGTATTGGCCTCGGCGTCGAAACATTCGGCAAAGGGCAGGCCGCCCTCGAAATCGCGAAATACCGCGCCCACCGAGATTTCCGAGGCGGCTCGCGCCAGCTGCATGCCGCCCGCACGCCCGCGACGGGTCTCGATATATCCACGCTGGGAAAGTGTGTTGATCACCTGCGCCAGATGGTTTTCCGACGCATTGCAGTTCTCGGCGATCTCGGATTTGCGGACCGTGCGGCCCGCATTGATGGCACAGAACATCAGGCTGCGCATGGCGAGATTGGTTCGGATGGTAAGTCGCATGGGATCTCCTCGTTTCGGCTATCCTACGCCTGCTGTGAAAAGAGGGATTTGACATAGATCATGTAGCGAAAATCCATGTTTGGACTTTTCCCGCTCCACAATTGGGGGTTGACGCTTAGCGGCCTTCGCGTCACGGCTTGCGTATCGGGGTTTCGCATGGGAGGCGGATCATGGCGCTTGAGGATGCAAAACATCAGGTAGACGAGGCCTTTACCCGACAGAACCGGCGCGGGCTCAGCTACGAGAACGCATTTGGCGGCGCGACCAGTTTCCTGCGCAGGCGCTACAGCAAGGAGCTGGTGGGGGCTGATATCGCCGTAACCGGTATTCCCTTCGATCAGGCCGTCACCAACCGTCCCGGCGCGCGGTTCGGGCCGCGCGCGATCCGCGAGGCGTCGACCCTTCAGGCATTTGACGCGCCCTATGGCTGGGGCTACGATCCGCTCTCGGCACTCAATATCATAGACTACGGTGATCTGGCCTTCGATTACGCCAATGTCGCCAAGACTCCGTCGCGGATCACCGAGCACTTGCGCCAGATCGTACAGGCCGGCGTGACGCCGCTCTCCATGGGGGGCGATCATTATATTACGTTGCCGATCTTGCGCGCCGTGGCCGAGCGGTTCGGCCCCGTGGCGCTGATCCAGTTCGATGCGCATTCCGATACATGGGCCGATGATGATCCGGCGCGGATCGATCACGGCACATTCCTTTACAAAGCCATCAAGGAAGGGCTCGTCGATCCCAAGGCCTCGGCCTCGATCGGTATCCGCACCGATAACCCCGACACGCTCGGGGTCACTATCCTCGATGCGCCCTCCGTGCATCGCAACGGGGTGGATGCGGTGGTGACGAAGGTCAAACAGCTTGTCGGTAAACGGCCCTGCTACATCACCTTCGATATCGATTGCCTCGATCCGGCCTTCGCGCCGGGGACGGGCACACCGGTCTGGGGTGGGCTTGCCAGCTGGCAGGCCGCCGAAATCCTGCGCGGCCTGCGCGGTGTGACGCTGATCGGTGGCGATGTGGTGGAGGTCTCGCCGCCCTATGACACGACGGGTGCCACGGCCATCGCAGGCGCCCATGTATTGAGCGAACTGATCGCGCTGCGCGGGCTCGTGGATGCCGGAACAAGTCTTTAATACGTCGGGTAAGTTTCCGGTTACATTAGGGAGCTAAACTCGCTACTAGCCCGTCGAAATGCGCTTTAGAGGAGAAAGCCATGCATTCAAAAGATGTTAGCCGCTTTATGCCCATGATCCTATGCGGGGTGCTGGCGCTGTTATCGCTACTCGGTGTCATCTTCCACAGCATCTTCTGGCTCACATTCCTGATCTTTGGTGCACTCTTCTTTGTTGGCTTCTACGATGTCCGTCAAACCCGCCACGCGGTGCTGCGCAACTATCCGATCATGGGGCATATGCGCTACCTGCTGGAAAGCATCCGCCCCGAGATCCGGCAATATCTGATCGAGGCCGATCAGGACGAGGAGCCCTTCTCGCGCGAGGAGCGGACGCTGGTCTATCAGCGCGCCAAGGATGTCGAGGATGCGCGTGCCTTCGGGACCAAACAGCGGGTCTATGATTCGGGCTATCAATGGCTGACCCATTCGGTCCAGCCGCGCCATATCGAAAGCCATGATTTCCGCGTCACCATTGGCGGCCCGGATTGCCAACAGCCGTATTCCGCCTCGATCTACAATATCTCGGCCATGTCCTTCGGGGCGCTGTCTGCCAATGCAATCCAGGCGCTCAATACCGGTGCCAAACTGGGCGGCTTTGCCCATGATACGGGAGAGGGGTCCATCTCGCGCTACCACCGCGCGGGCGGGGGCGATCTGATCTGGGAGATCGGGTCCGGCTATTTCGGTTGCCGCAACCATGACGGCTCGTTCAATCCCGAGACCTTCGCGCAGCGCGCGCAGGAGCCGCAGGTGAAGATGATCGAAATCAAGCTGAGCCAGGGCGCGAAACCGGGGCATGGGGGCATGCTGCCTGCGGCCAAAATCACGCCCGAGATCGCCGAGGCGCGTGACATCCCGATGGATCAGGACTGTATCTCGCCCGCCTCGCATTCGGCTTTCTCGACGCCGCTGGAATTGTGCCATTTTATCAAACAGCTGCGGGATCTTTCGGGTGGCAAGCCAGTGGGCTTCAAGCTCTGCGTCGGTCACCGCCGCGAGTTCATGTGCATGCTGAAGGCGATGATCGAAACCGGCATTACCCCCGATTTTATCGTGGTTGATGGCAAGGAAGGTGGCACGGGGGCGGCACCGCTGGAATTTGCCAACCGTCTGGGTATGCCGCTTGTTGAAGGGCTTACCTTTGTCCACAATGCGCTTAGGGGGGCGGGCTTGCGCGAGAAGATCAAGATCGGGGCCTCGGCCAAGATCATCTCGAGCTTCGATATCGCGCGGGTGCTGGCGCTCGGCGCAGACTGGTGCAATTCGGCGCGCGGCTTCATGTTCTCCATTGGCTGCATTCAGGCACAGGCTTGCCACACCAACCGCTGTCCCGTGGGCGTTGCCACCCAAGACCCGCGCCGCTCCAAGGCGCTGGTGGTCGAGGATAAGGCGACCCGCGTGGCCAATTTCCATCGAAACACGATGAAGGCGCTCAAGGAGATGACAGGGGCTGCCGGGCTGGATCATCCCTCGAAATTCCTGCCACACCATCTGATGATGCGGGAGAAGGACCGTCAGATGGTCGTGGGCAGCGAGGTCTATCCCTATATGCCTATAGGTTTCCTGCTGCGCGAGGAAGAGGACCGCTTCGGCTATCTGGCCCGCTGGCACCGTGCACGGGCCGACAGCTTCTTCCCGATCGATGACGGCGTGTGATTTGCCGCTTAAATAGCTCTGCGGCGGCGTGTCGCAGTAGCTGAGTATAAAAACGGCGGCTGTTAAGTCGCCGTTTTATATTGAAAAATAACAGCTCTGCGCTTGGATGTAAGCGGGCTTGCAGTAAGTGCATATAGAAAATGATTTACGGCGCTTGTTCTTTTAGGAAACTCTCCCTAGTTGGGCGAAAGAGGCCAACGGGGTTTCGACCCCCCGAACGCTAGGAACTACCCTATGACAATCGAAAACACTCCCCACGGGGCTACGGTGCAAGGCATCGAGCCTCCCGTTATCAATGCTTCGTCGCGCCTGATCATTCTGGCGCTGGCGCTGGGTGGATTCGCGATCGGTACGACGGAATTCGCCTCTATGGCGGTGCTGCCATATTTCTCCCAGGAACTGGGTGTTGATTCGGCCCGTGCGGCCGATGCGATCAGCGCCTATGCCCTAGGGGTGGTCATCGGTGCGCCGACACTTGCCGTGCTGGGCGCAAAAGTGCGCCGTCGGCTGATGCTGACTTGGCTGATGGTCGCCTTTGCGGTCTTCAATATCCTTTCGGCCTTCGCCCCGACCTTCGGCAGCTTCATGGCAATGCGTTTCCTGTCGGGGCTGCCGCATGGTGCCTATTTCGGCGTGGGTGCGCTTGTGATCGCGGCCGCTGTGCCCAAGGGGAAACGCGCGGCGGCGGTCTCGAAGATGTTCCTCGGACTGACCATCGCCACTACCTTGGGGGTGCCGATGGCCAACGTGCTGGGACAGACAGTGGGTTGGCGCTGGACCTTCGGGCTGGTGGGGATCATGTCGCTCCTGACGGCGATCTCGGTCTTCCTGACGGCACCGCGCGTGCCGGTTGATCCCACTGCAAGCCCCCTGAAAGAACTGGGTGCGCTGAAGAACCGTCAGGTCTGGCTGACGCTGGCAACCGGCGCGATCGGCTATGGCGGTTTCTTCGCGGTCTATACCTATCTCGTGGATACCTCGACCAAGTCCATGAACCTGCCGGCGTCCTACGAGCCCTTCATCCTGATGCTTGCAGGCGTTGGTATGACTGTCTTCACGATGGTTTACGGCTGGGCATCTGACCGCAGCTACACGGCCACCACGTTCTTTGCGCTGATCGTCGGAACGATCCTGCTCATCGCCTATCCTTGGGCAACTGCTAATGTCGTGACCTTTGCGGCGGTGGTGTTCCTGCTGGGGATTCTCAGCGGTGTCTCGATGCCGCTTCAGATCCGCCTGATGGATGTGGCCAAGGAATCGCAGCAGCTTGCAGCGGCGCTCCATCATGCAGCCTTCAACGTGGCCAATGCGCTGGGGCCGTTCCTTGCCGCGAAGGCGATCGGGGCAGGGTATGATTATCCGGTCTCCGGCCATGTCGGCGCGGTGCTCAGCATCATCGGTCTGGCGATTTTCGGGGTGACCATTCTCGACTGGCGCCGCCGGACCCGTCTCGGGCACGCCTGAGCGCCCTCCACACTATGCGTCAAAGCGGCCCTTCGGGGCCGCTTTTTCATGTCCGGTGCTTGCATCTTCCGCGTTGCGATGCTCCTTTCGGCCCGGAATTCCATTCGCGAAAGGATGCCTAATGGCCAAGATGATACACTCGATGATCCGTGTGCTGGACGAGGCCAAAGCCTGTGCCTTCTACCGAACCGCTTTCGGGCTCGAGGTGGCCGAGCGCCTCGATTTTCCCGAATTCACGCTTGTCTACCTTTCGAATGCCGAGACCGGCTTCGAGCTGGAACTGACCGTGAACAAGGGGCAGACGACGCCCTATGACCTCGGCAATGGTTATGGGCACCTTGCGGTTTCGGTCGCCGATCTTGATGCCGAACATGCCCGTTTCGAGGCTGCAGGCCTGGCGCCGCGCAAGATCGTCGAATTCGCACCGGCAGGCACCAGGATCGCGCGGTTCTTTTTTGTCGCCGATCCGGATGGTTACCAGATCGAGGTGCTGGAGCGCTCGGGCCGTTTCGGCTGATATCGGCTGAAGCTGACCGATGTGATACATGCCTCAAGAGCTTGTGCGGAGATAGGCTCTTGGCGGGCTGCGGGAACAGGGGTAGACCCGTGTTTCCGAAGACTGCCCGAGACGCATGGAGGAAGCCTTGGACCCCGATCTCCGCATATCCCGTCAGATTGCCACAGATATCTCCGCCCGCACCGATCAGGTGGTTGCGGCGGTAAAACTTCTGGATGAAGGGGCGACGGTTCCTTTCGTCGCGCGTTACCGCAAGGAGGCGACGGGGGGGCTGGACGACAGCCAGTTGCGTCTGCTTTCGGACCGGTTGGTCTATCTGCGCGAGTTGGAAGCGCGGCGCAGCGCGATTGTCAAATCCATCGAGGAGCAGGGCAAGCTGACTGACGCCCTTGCGGCGCAGATTACCAAGGCAGGCACAAAGGCCGAGCTGGAAGATCTCTATCTCCCCTACAAGAAAAAGCGGCGCACCAAAGCGATGACCGCGCGCGAGAACGGGCTGGAACCGCTCCTCGAAGCGATTCTGGCCGATCACGGGGCAGATCCTGAAGGGCTGGCCTCCACCTATCTTTCGGAAGCCGTGCCGACCGAGAAAGATGCGCTGACCGGCGCGCGTGATATCCTGGGCGAGCGCCTCACCGAGGATGCGGCTTTGCTGGGCCGGTTGCGCGAATGGATGCAGCAGAATGCGATCCTGCGTGGAAAGTTGATCGATGGGCAGGCCGAAAAAGGTGCCAAATTCTCGGATTATTTCGATCATAGCGAAAAGTGGCAGAGTGCGCCCTCCCATCGGGCGCTGGCATTGTTGCGCGCCTCGAATGAAGGGATCATCACGCTCGATATCGCCCCCGCCGAAGAGATGGCGGGACGGCCGGCCGAGATCGTGGCCGCGTCGCTGGGGTTGCGCGGGCAGGGTGCGGGTGCCCTTTGGCTGGGGCAGGCCGCGGCATGGGCATGGCGGGTGAAACTGTCGCTGTCTATGATGCTCGATCTGCTCGGTGATCTACGCGCGCGCGCGCAGGAGGAGGCGATTGCGGTCTTTGCCCGCAATCTGAAGGATCTGCTTCTGGCAGCTCCGGCTGGTGCGCGGGCGACGCTCGGTCTCGATCCGGGGATCCGAACGGGTGTGAAAGTGGCGGCCATCGACGCGACTGGGAAGGTTTTGGAAACGACCACAATCTACCCGTTCCAGCCCAAGAACGATCTGCGCGGATCGGAGGCGGCGCTACTTGCGTTGATTGCGAAACACCGGATCGAATTGATCGCTATCGGCAATGGCACCGCGTCCCGAGAGACCGAACGCCTCGTCGTGGATGTGCTCAAACGGCTGCCCAAGGGCGTTGCCATTCCGACCAAGGTGATCGTTTCCGAGGCGGGAGCCTCGGTCTATTCCGCGTCAGAACTCGCCGCCCGCGAATTTCCCGATCTGGATGTCAGCCTGCGCGGGGCCGTGTCGATTGCGCGCCGTCTGCAGGACCCCTTGGCGGAACTGGTAAAGATCGAGCCGAAAAGCATCGGCGTCGGGCAGTATCAGCATGATGTCGATCAGCACAAGCTGGGCCGATCCCTCGAGGGTGTGGTCGAGGATGCGGTAAATGCGGTGGGGGTCGATCTCAACACAGCCTCTTCGGCGCTACTGTCCCATGTTTCGGGCCTCGGTCCGGCCCTCGCAGAAGCGATCGTGGCCCATCGTGAGGCGAACGGGGCGTTTGCGACCCGCAAGGAGCTCTTAAAGGTCAGCCGTCTGGGTCCGCGCGCCTTCGAGCAAGCCGCTGGATTCCTGCGTATCCGTGACGGGAAGGAGCCCCTCGACGCATCAGCGGTCCACCCGGAGGCCTATGAAATCGCTCGGGATATCGTGAAATCCTGTGGGCGCGATCTGCGGTCGGTGATGGGGAATGATACAGCATTGCAGAATTTACGGGCGGAGGATTTTCTGCGCGACGGATTCGGTCTCCCGACCATTCGTGATATTCTGGCAGAGCTTCAGAAGCCTGGACGAGATCCGCGCCCTGATTTCAAAACTGCAAGCTTTACCGAAGGGGTGGAAGAGATATCCGATCTTCGTCCCGGTATGCGTCTTGAGGGAACCATAACCAATGTCGCGGCTTTCGGGGCCTTTGTCGATATCGGCGTCCATCAGGATGGGCTTGTCCATGTGAGCCAATTGGCGGACCGTTTTGTCAAGGACCCGCATGAGGTCGTCAAAGCGGGTGATGTGGTCAAAGTCGTGGTGACGGAAGTTGATGTGCCGCGCAAGCGCATCGGGCTCTCGATGCGTCGAGATGGAAAGACCGAGCGGCCCGAGCCGAGCCGAGGTCCTGCATCAAAAGGTCAGTCGAAATCATTGCAGCATAAAAAAAGCGGAACCGGGGCTTCTGCCGTGTCCGGTACCAATAGTGCATTGGGCTCCGCGCTCGCGCAGGCACTCAACAAAACCAGATGATTTGTCAGGTTCTGAGCGGGTAACCCGCTTAGAACCATTCAATCTCCCCATCCGCTTCATCATGGCTCAGCACTATCCGCTCTTCCGCAGGGTTCAAATTCGTGATGAGTTCATGCAGGCGAAGGCGCGAGAGGATCGGAACGGCATGCAGTTTCACACCTTGGGGCATCTCTCCCGAAACCGCAGCCATGAGGCGGCCTAGATCCTCTAGGGACTGAGTGATCCGGTCGATACCCTGCATACCACGGATCGCTTCGGCCTGCGTATGTTCCGCGAATTCGCAGGCTGAAATCGCTTTCTGGACGTCGGCGGAGAGGCGAGCCAGTGTCTCGAGCTCGTCCCCCACGCGGGCGGCCAGCGCATCAAGAGGCAGGTCTTGATGCTTTGGCGGGATTGTTTCCTGTGCGGTGCTTACAATCATAGGCGCCCCACGACCGCCTCGATGCAGTTACGAAGGTCCTGCGGTTGGAACGGCTTTTTGATGAAGTTGTTCATTCCCAGCTTTTTGCCGTTCTCGATGATTTCCTTATCGGCCCGGCCGGTGATCAGGATGAAACCGCTACGTTGCGTCTTCGGGTTCTTGCGCATCGCATGGAGCAGCTGCAGCCCATCCATGCCAGGCATGTTATAGTCGGAGATGACCAGGTGAACCGGCGTCTTTTCCAGAATACCCATCGCGCCTTGACCGTCGACAGCATATCCGACTTGGCGAATACCCATCGCGTCCAGCGCCTGCAAAATCAGGCCGCGGCTCGTGGACATGTCATCGACCACCAAAACTTTAAGTTGGTCTCGCAATGCCATTTGTGGCCTCCTTCATTGTCCCTCTGCGGGGAGTCGATAAGTGGTGATTCCGGCCGGCACGAGTTTACTACCAGTATCGAGCGGAACCCGCTCCGAATGTCCGACAAACAGCCATCCACCCGGGGCAAGAATTTTCTCAAAGCGCTTCCACAGGAGGTTTTGCGCCTCAGGGGAAAAGTAAATCATCATGTTCCGGCAGAAGATGATGTCGAACTGGCCCTTCATGGGCCAATCGGAATGAATATTGAGTTCGCGAAATGTGGCCCGTTTACGTAGGCGATCCACGACCTGCTGATCTGCCCCGGCCGCTTGGAAGTATTTTTTCTGGAGCAGCGCCGGTACGGCTTCAAGGATACTGCTCGAGTACACCCCCTGAGTGCCGCGACGTATCATGACCGGATCAATATCGGTCGCCAGAAGCTTGATATCGGACTGATCGAATTCTCGCACTGTTTCAGCGGCCGTCATCAGGATCGAGTAGGCTTCTTGCCCGTTGGAGCAGCCGGCCGACCAGATCCGCAGCCGTTTTCCGCGCGCGGCAATGAGCTTTGGCAGAGCCTCTTTTTGCAGCGTCTCGAAGTGATGGTTCTCCCGGAAGAAGTTGGTGACGTTGGTTGTGAGCGCGGAAATCATTTCCTGCCGTTCGGGGAGACCGTCAACGCTGTTTACCAGATCGATATAGGCGCGATAGGAGCTCAGCCCCAAAGCACGAAGCCGTTTTTGGAGGCGGGACTGGACCATTGATCCCTTGCCCGGTGCCAGAACGATCCCTGCATGTGTCATAAGGATCGCAGCAATCTCGGAGAGTTCGCGGTCACTTGGTGACATCTGGGAGATATTTGGGGTCAGGGCGTTCATGCAGCTTCCGCAGTGTCTTCAGGCAGAACAGTTGCGAGATCCAGCACACGGATCATGCGGCCTTCTACGATCGTTAGAGCAGAGATGAAGCTGTGCGACAGATCCGCAGCGAGATCCGGCGGAGGCTGAAGCTCTTCGCGCGGAATGGAGAGAATGTCCGACACAGCATGTACGAGAAGTCCTGCTGTTTGATTGCCGAACTGTACAACGATAATCACGTTACGAGCGTCGCCTTCGACCGGGTCCATACCTAGGCGGATGGAGAGATCAACGACCGGCAGAACGGTGCCGCGCAAGTTGATAACACCTCGGACATGGGGTGGTGCGTGCGGGAGCGGGGTTGCTCGCGTCCAGCCACGGATCTCACGAACCGACATGATGTCGACGCTATATTCTTCGTCTGCCAAGCGGAAAGACAGAAGTTCAATTTCGGACGAGGTTTGGGTCGATGCTACGTCAGTCATCTTTATCATCCTGCTAGAGCAAAGTCGGACCGGGTGTGGCCGGTTGCGTTTTGGACAAGGTCGGCGGGGTCGAGGATCAGCGCGATCTGACCGTCACCAAGGATAGTTGCGGCGGCAATGCCGGGAATGTGGCCATAGGCTTGTTGCAGACCTTTGATCACTACCTGACGTTGCTCCATAATCTGATCGACGATCAGAGCGTTGCGGCGGCCGTCTTCTTGGGCTGTCAGCAACACGATACAGCCTTCGTAGTTGCTCTTGGCGCCACGATATCCGAGCTCTGCACCCAGGTCGTAGAGGGGTACAAATTCACCACGAACATGGATAACATTCGTTGTCGGTCCAAGCTTGCGGAGATCCTCGGCGGTCAGCGTCTGCGTCTCAAGGATCGCATTCAGCGGAACAACGAGCGTCTCGCCAGCGACCGTCACCACCATTCCGTCCAGAACAGCGAGCGTAAGCGGGAGCGAGATTGAGAAAATCGTACCTTTGCCAGGTTCGGACTGGATGGTGATACGCCCGCCCAAAGACTGGATCGAACTGCGCACCACATCCATTCCGACACCTCGGCCCGACAGAGCGGAGACCTGATCTGCCGTGGAGAAACCGGGCAGGAACAGGAGGTTATCGATCTCCGCATCGGTCAGCTGTGCATCGGGTGCGACAAGACCTTTCTCGATGGCTTTTGCCAGAACCTTGGGACGGTTGATGCCTGCACCGTCGTCCTCGATCTCGATGACCACACGCCCGGAGCGGTGCTGCGCCGAAAGTGTGATAACACCTTCTTCCGGTTTGCCAAGCGCGCGGCGCTTGTCAGGGGTCTCCAGGCCATGGTCAACCGAGTTCCGGATCATATGCGTCAGCGGATCGGCGAGACGCTCGATCACGGTCTTGTCGACCTCGGTCGTTTCACCTTCGACTTTCAGACGCACATCCTTGCCGATCGCGGCGGAGGATTCGCGCACGATCCGGCCCATCCGCTGGAAGAGCGGTTTGACGGGCTGGGCGCGGATCATCATCACCGAGTCCTGGATATCACGCGTCAGCATCATGAATGCTTCAAGACCTGTCATGACTGCCGAGTTCGGCGGTAGGCCCGCTTCCGCGACGCTTTGCGCAAGCATGGCCTGGTTGATGACCAGCTCGCCCACTAGGTTCACCAGCCGGTCGATACGATCGAGATCGACACGCACCGTCGGCGATGGATCACTGCCATGTTTGGCCGCGCCGCCTGTATTGGCCGCACCTCCCTCGGTTTCCTTCGGTGCCGGAATGTCCGCGCCTGCGGCGCTCGGCATCGGTGCTTGTGCGACCTGAGTCGCCGGTGCGGCTATGGGGTGCGGGGCATCCATGAAATCACTGTTCATGACGGCGTCAAAAGATGCCTCCGCACCGTCATTGGCAAAAGGGAGAAAACTATTTTCGGCATCAGAGTCCTGATGGATCTCGAGCTCGCTAACATCTTCGACAAAATCGAAGATCTCGCGAACATCCATCTCGTTTACATCGCCAGTCAGAACGGCATGCCACGAAAGGTGGGGAATTTCGGGGCTGAGGTCATCGAGGGCAGGAACCGCATCCAGATCGAGAGAGACTTCGATTTCGGGACAGAGTTCATGAAGCGCACGGAAGAGATGCAAAGGCTCGTTGCCTGACGCAAAAAGTTCCGCTTTGGGCGCGAATTTGATCTCAATGCGGGTCTCGCTGACGTCATCGGTCGTCCCGAGATCCAGATCGAAGCTCAGACCCATCGGCTGGAAGTCGTCCGCCGACACTTCTTCACTCTCTTCTGTCGCTCCGCCCGGAGCCATTCCCATTAGGGCTTCCAGCTCGCACAGCGCCTGCTCTGCACCCTCGGGAGGAGGGTCGCCGGCCTGGGCTGCACGAACATGATCCGATAGGAAATCGGCGCATTGGAAGAACTGTTTCACTGCCTCCGGAGACAGCTGCAATTTTCCGGAGCGGACCTCGTCCATGACCGTTTCATAACGGTGTGCAAAAGCGACGAGCGCGTCCAGTCCGAAGGCACCAGCGCCGCCCTTGATGGAATGCACCGCCCGGAAAACGACGTTGATCGTTTCGTTATCATAGGCGCCTTCATCCATTTCGATGAGGGCATCCTGAAGACTTTCGAGCAATTCCTCGCATTCAACGAAGAAACTGGCTCTGATTTCTGCCATCGGATCAGACATAGATCCCTCCCTTAGCCAGCAACCATCTGCAATGCCTTGACCAGCTTCGGCGGATCAAACGGTTTGACGATCCAGCCGCTGGCCCCTGCGGCACGTGCCCGTGCTTTCAGCTCGGGGGCGGATTCGGTGGTCAGGACAAGGATCGGGGTCGCCCGGTGCTTTTCCTGACCGCGAACGGCCTCGATGAAGCCGAAACCGTCAAGGCGCGGCATATTGATGTCGGAAATGATGGCGTCGGGTTCGATGCCTTCCAGCACCTCCAGCCCATGCACGCCGTCTTCGGCAACGTGGAGTTCCATGCCCGCGTCTTTCAATGCAAGTTTGAGCATGTCGCGAATGGTGCGGCTGTCATCGACGGCCAGAACTGTCAGGCTCATGCGGCCTCCGTGGATTGTAAATCGTCGAGGGAAACCCCGTAGAGCCCAAGCGCTTCATCGAAGGCTTCGGAGCGGGGCGAAATCGTCAGCGAGTGACCGCTGTCACGCCAGCTCTTTGCGGCAGAGACTAGCACCTGCAGGCCAAGGGCCCCCAGATGGGTCACTTCTGTCGCGTCAATCACCAGATCGCTGCCTTTATGGGAGCGGATGGTATCTGTAAGAGCCGCGACCTTGGTCAGGTCCAGCTTCGGGTCCAGAGGCAAAACCGTCATTGGCTGCCCCCAGGGATGTCTGAGTGAGAAAACTGCACCTAGTTCCCCTTTCATTCGGTAATGAAACGGGTTTAGCGCAGGTCTATTAACATAGACTTGACGGCGCAGGGGCCGTGAGAGGTTTACGACAGACCGAGCTTGTGGGTGGCGATATAATTCGCGCATCCCGCGAGTGCGGCGAAGTCATCCTCAACTACATGGATCGGGAATTTCGTCATGTAATCAGAGAAAGATCCTTTATCCATAAAGGCTTGCCTGAAATTCATCTGTTCGAGCCAAGGCTCGACCGCGCGCGCCGCCCCCCCGATCAAATAAATTCCGCCAAATGGAAGATGGGTTAGGGCCAGATCGCCCAATGCACCCCCAAGGAGAGTTACGAAGATCTGGGCCGCCTTCAGAGCGTCCTCATCTTTACCGTGCATTAGCGAAAGAATCTCTTCGCCGGTTACGGTGGCGTCCTCGCGCCCGGTCACGAACGCATAGATTCGCTCGAGGCCCCGACCCGCACAGGCATGTTCGACGCTCGCAAAGCGGTGTTTACGCTCGAAATAGCGCTTGACCTCGGTGTGGATCTCGGAGCGGACGGGCATGGTGATATGGCCGCATTCCGAGGCAGGCACAACCATCAGCCCGCCGGGCGCGTGATGGACGGGAGCCGCATTGAAACCGGTCCCGACACCGACCACCAGCTTGGGCGACAAGGCAGGCGCGGGTTCGCCCGCCTGCACCTCGCGCAGCACTTCCGGCGAGAGCCCGGCGAGTGCGTGGCCCTGTGCCTGCAGATCGTTGAGCAGCGATACATGCGCCGCACCCGTCACCTCGGCCAGCGCCTCCGCACGGATCGTCCAGTCGAGATTGGTCATCCGCGCATGGGTCCCGTCAACGGACACCGGACCTGCCACGGCCACGCAGACACCCACCAGATCACTGATCCGTTCGGCCACCATGTATTCGCGAATGATTTCCTCGAGCGTGGCGCGCCCTTTATTGGGGAAACGCGCGATGGAGGCAGGCACCAGCTGCGCACCTTGTGCCAGAGCGACCCGTGTATTGGTCCCGCCGATATCGGCCAGTAGGGTATAGCGGCTGGTCATGGTCATCTCTGTCTCCTCCACAGTGCTCGGTCTCCCTGATAGATTGGCCCGAGGGCTTGGGCAAGGGCAGGGTACACCTGACCGCTCTCACATTTTCAGCGGGCCAAGGGACTGGCCCATGAGCAGGGCGGGCTCCAGAAGAAGTGGGGTCTGCGCGATATCGGGCGTCTCGATCCGGTCGATCAGCATCTGTGCGGCGCGCTGGCCCGCCTCGCGGACCGGAGATTTCATTGCGGTATAGATCGGGTTCAGGCCGCGGTTGGTCACGAAGGACAGCCCGTCATCCCATGTCACCAGAGAAATATCGCGCCCCAATGCAAGCCCCGTATCCTCGACGGCCCGACGCACGCCCATCGCCCCCATCAGTGAGGCGGTCACAAAGGCACTGGGGCGGCTTCGCCAGCTCAGCATCTCGGCTGCGGCATCGCGCCCCGTCTCGTCCGAAACCTCGCCCGACACCATGTAGAGCCGCGGCACTTCCAGCCCGCGCGCCAGAAATGCTCTCTCGAACCCCGCGCGACGGTGGGCCGAGGCGCGCAATCCCTCGGGGCCGTTGATCAACGCGATGTCGCGATGCCCCTGATCGATCAAGAGCAGCACCAGCTGTTCGAAGGCGCTCTCGTGGTTGGTGTCGATCCACAGATCCCCCGATGCAGGCGTCTCGACACGACCGTGGATCACAAAGGGCAGGCCCAGTTCGCGGCACAGGTCGGGGCGCAGATCCAGATCGCGCGCGCCATGCAGTATGACGCCGTCTACGTTGCGCTTGGCCGCCATCGCACGGTAAGCGGCGTCCTCGTCGCCCTCTTTCACCAAGGTCATGATCAGGTCGTAGCCGCGCAGGGCATAGATCTCGCCCGCACCGGCAATGAAATCGGCAAAGATCGGGTTCACCAGATCATGGGAAGGCGCCATCGGCAGGATATGCCCGATGGCCATGGCGCGGCCCGTCGCCAGCCTGCGGGCCTGCAGATTGGGGTGGTATCCGCTGGCCTGCGCCGCCTCGCGGACCTTGATCCGCGTGGCTTCGGATACTTCGGGGAACCCGTTCAATGCACGGCTGACGGTGGTCGGAGAGAGCCCAAGCTGGCGGGCAAGTTCTTTGAGCGTCATCGGGTTACCTGAGATCCTACCTGAAAGTCTTTGCGATAGAAGGATAACGCTAGAACGCTTTGGTCCGGTTCCAAACCGATTTCGGAGAGGGTAAAGGCCGAGGGGCGCGGGCTGTTGCAATCGCGCGTCGCCCGTCCCCGGTTTCAGCTTTTTGTCATCGGGGTTTCGCTCGGGGGTATCCCCTCCTATCCTCGGGGCAGGCAAAGGGTATACCGATCAGAAGGAGACCGACGCATGAGCGTGATGCGAAAAGACCCCGACTGGTGGCGTGGCGCTGTCATCTACCAGATCTATCCGCGCAGCTATCAGGACAGCAATGGCGACGGTGTGGGCGATCTTCTGGGGATCGTGCGCAGGCTCCCCCATATTGCACGGCTCGGGGCGGATGCCATCTGGATCTCCCCTTTTTTCACCAGCCCGATGAAGGATTTCGGCTATGATGTGGCCGATTACTGCGATGTCGATCCGATGTTCGGCACGCTAGCCGATTTCGATCAGGTGATCGAGACCGCCCATGCGCTGGGGATCAAGGTGATGATCGATCTGGTCTTCTCCCATACATCCGACCAGCATCCGTGGTTCAAGGAAAGCCGCGCGAGCCGCGACAATCCGAAAACCGACTGGTATGTCTGGGCCGATCCCAAACCCGATGGCACGGCACCCAATAACTGGCTGGGAATGTTTGGCGGCTCGGCATGGCAATGGGACACCCGCCGCGAGCAGTATTACCTGCACAACTTCCTGACCCAGCAGCCCGATCTCAACCACCACAGCGCCGAGGTGCAGCAGGCGCTTCTGGATGTGTCGAAATTCTGGCTCGATCGCGGGGTCGACGGGTTCCGGCTGGATGTGATCAACTACTACATGCATGACGAGAAGCTGCGCGATAACCCCGCGCTGCCACCGGCAGATCGCAATGATGTCGCCGCGCCCAAGGTGAATCCCTATAACTATCAGCTGCATCTCTATGACAGGAATCATCCGCGTAATCTGGAATTCCTGCGCAAGCTGCGCACCCTGATGAACGGCTATAATGCCGCCGCGGTGGGCGAGGTGGGAGACGCTCAGCGCGGGCTGGAACTCCTGGGCGAATATACCTCGGGCGAGGACAAGGTGCAGATGTCCTATGCCTTCGAGTTTCTGGCAGGGCATGCGCCGCTCTCGCCGCAGACGTTCAAGACGGTGCTCGACAAGGTGGCCGAAGTGGCTGCCGATGGCTGGGCCTGCTGGGCCTTCACCAACCATGATGTGGCTCGCCATATCAGCCGTTGGGGCCTGAGCCCGCAGGCCGCGCGGGTCTATACAACATTGATGGTCTGTTTGCGCGGCTCGCTTTGCCTCTATCAGGGGGAGGAGTTGGGCCTCCCGGAGGCCGATCTCGATTACGAGGATCTGCAGGATCCCTACGGGATCGAATTCTGGCCCGAATTCAAGGGCCGCGACGGCGCGCGCACGCCGATGGTCTGGGAAGAGGAGGCGCCCTATGCGGGGTTCTCGCAGGCCAAGCCCTGGCTTCCGGTCCCGCGGGCCCATGCGCGGCTGGCGGTGGATGCGGCCGAGCGTGATCCTGCCGCGCTATTGCATCACTATCGCCGTGCGCTGGCCTTCCGTCGCGCGCATCTTGCCCTGCGCAAGGGGGATATGAACGAGATCGCGGCGGGCGAACAGGTCCTGTCGTTCAAGCGTAGCGGCAACGGGGAGCAGATCCAGTGCTACTTCAATCTTTCCGGGCACCCTGCGCGGGTCACGGTGCCTGCGGGGCGCTGGGTCACCATCGCGGGCGAACTGGGATCGATCCGGCCTGATCCCGATCATAGTCTCCATCTGGGGCCGTGGCAGGCAAGCATCCTGATCCTGCAGGCGTGAAACTCGGGGCAGGTGGTTGCCTTCCTGCCCCGATCAGGGGCAAGATCGCCCCCCAATGCCCCACCCACGGAGATATAAATGCCTTCATCCGTTCTTCCGCATCAGATTGCCGCGCAGTCGATAGGGCGGATACCTCCCTGCACGATCCTCAGCGAGGCGCGCGCGGCAGAGATCGAGGGGCTGGCAGAAACCATCCTTGCCGAGATCGGTGTGAATTTCACCGACAACCCCGCCGCACTGGCGCGCTGGCAGGAGGCGGGGGCCGAAGTGCAGGGCGAGCGGGTCTATATCCCGCGTGGTCTCGCGCGCAGGCTCTGCGCCACAGCACCCGCCTCCTTCGTGCAGCAGGCCGTCAATCCGGCCCGTAGCGTGACGATCGGCGGTGGCAAACCCGTGATCGCACCGGTCTATGGCCCGCCCTTCGTGCTCGATCCGGTGGAGGGCCGCCGTGCCGCGCGGTTTGGCGATTTCCAGATGCTGGTGCGGCTGGCGCAGGCGAGCGAGGCCATCTCCCATGCCGGTGGCACGCTCTGCGAGCCGACCGATCTGCCGCTCGAGACGCGTCATCTGGATATGCTGATGGCGCATGCGCTGCTGTCGGACAAGCCCTTCATGGGTTCGACCACCGACCCCGAGCGTGCCCGCGACTCCGTCGCCTTTGCCAGAACGCTCTTCGGGCTCGAGGGGGATGACCTGCCGGTGCTGCTGAGCGCGCTGATCAATATCGGTTCGCCGCTGAGTTTCGACGCGACGATGAGTGAATGTCTGGAAGTCTATGCCGGTGCGGGGCAGGCCTGCGTGATCTCGGCCTATGCGATCATGGGGGCCACGGCGCCGGTGACGGTGATCGGGACGCTCGCGCAGGCGCTGGCCGAGGTGATGGCGGGCACGGCCTACGCCCAGCTCGTGCGGCCCGGCGCGCCGGTGGTCTTCGGGCTCTACGCCAATGCCCTCGACACCAAGACCGGCGCGTCGATCTTTTCCTCTCCCGAGATGACGCAGCTGACGCTGGCCGCAGGGCAGCTCGCGCGCCGCATGAGGCTGCCCTACCGCGCGGGCGGCTGTCTGACGGCGGCATTCGAACCCGATGCCCATGCCGGATACGAGGCGGCCAATTCGCTTTGGGCCAGCCAGCTGGCGGGCGTCGATTTCATGCTGCACGGGGCAGGCTGGCTGGAGAGCGGGCTTGTGGCCTCGCCCGAGAAATTCGTCCTCGATGCCGACCAGATCTCGGCGACCCTGCGCCAGTATGACGGCCTTCAAAGTGCTTCGGGCGATCCGCTGGCCAGCCTGCGCGAGGTCGGGCCGGGAGGGCATTTCCTCGGCGCCGAGGAAACGCTGCGTGAGGGCGAGGCGCGGCTCTGGAAAAGCGCTGTGCTGGAGGACAGGACCCATGATGCGTGGGAGGCGGCCAATCGTCCCGATACGGTCTGGCATGCGCGCCAATGCGTGAACAGGCTGCTCGACGCTTCCCAGCCGCCGAGCCTTGCGCCCGAACGCCGCGCGGCGCTCGAAGCCTTTGTCGCCCGCCGGAAAAAAGAGATCGCGGGCCTCTGAACGCCGGAGGCTTTGCCAGAAGAAAGCCGGTCGGGAGAGCCCGACCGGCGTTTTATTATTCCTCTTCGCCTGTTACAGGACGCAGCTGCCGGATCTTCAGCCGCGTGATCCGGTTGTCCTTGCGCGCCAGAACCTCGAAGCGGAAGTTGTGGAAGCTGAAGACCTGACCCGTGGTCGGGATGGTCTGGGCCTCGTGGATCACCAGACCGGCGATCGTATGGGCCTCGTCATCGGGCAATTGCCAGTCCGTCTCGCGATTGAGGTCGCGGATCGTCATGCCACCATCGACGATGTAATCGCCCGCCGCATTCGGCAGA
The DNA here is from genome assembly GCF_037949795.1 of Thioclava sp. GXIMD2076. Classification (NCBI taxonomy): domain Bacteria; kingdom Pseudomonadati; phylum Pseudomonadota; class Alphaproteobacteria; order Rhodobacterales; family Paracoccaceae; genus Thioclava; species Thioclava sp. GXIMD2076. Next base: position 2,377,284 of record NZ_CP149932.1, on the reverse strand, counting down.
AGACGCGAGGGCGCGGTCGGATCGTGCTCGTCGGTGATCTCGCCCACGATTTCCTCGAGGATGTCTTCCAGTGTCAGCAGCCCGCGCAGGTCGCCATATTCATCCACCACCAGCGCGAAATGGGTCCGGCGCTTGAGAAACTCGCGCATCTGTTCGTCGAGCGGCGAGGTTTCGGGGATGAAATAGGGCTTCATCATCACCTGCGTCACATCCAGCTTGGCGATGCTTTCCAGCGTCGAGCCTTCCTGACGCAGGAGTTTCTCCACCGCGCGCAGCAGGTCTTTCGAGTGAATGATGCCCACCACATTCTCGCGCTCGCCGTCATAAAGCGGCAGACGGGTATAGGGAGAGGAGAGCACGGCGGTCAGGATCTCGCTCGGATCCGCCTTCACATCAATCATCTCGATATGGCTGCGGTGGAGCATGATTTCTTCAACCGTGCGGTTGCCCAGATCGAGCGCGCCCAGAAGGCGGTCGCGGTCTTCCTTATCCACCGTGCCTTCCGATTGCCCCAGTGCCAGAGCCCCCGCAATCTCCTCGTGGATCGAGAACATATGGGTGTCCGCATTGGTATGCTGGCCGAAAAGCCGCAGGATGCCGCGCACCAGAAGACGCACCACCGACACGACAGGGGCGAGCAGAATGGTGATCAGCTTGATCGGACGCGCGACTTTGCTCGCCACGGTTTCGGGATTATTGATCGAATAGGTCTTGGGCAGCACTTCCGAGAAAATCAGCACCAGGACGGTCATCGCCAGCGTTGCCAGTGCCACACCGGAATCGCCGAAGACCCGCGTGAGCAGGGCGGTGGCCAGCGAGGTCGCCAGAATATTGACCACGTTATTGCCCAGAAGGATCGCGCCGATCAGCTTCTCGCTATCCTCGGTGACATCGAGGGCGATATCGGCGCCCTTGTCGCCCTTATCGGCTCGCGAGCGCAGCTTGGCGCGGCTCGATCCGGTCAGCGCCGTTTCGGAGCCCGAGAAAAAGGCCGAGAAGGCCAGAAGGATCAGGATGGTGATTGCCGAGCCGAAAAAGGCCGCATCGAGAAAATTGCTGTCCATAACCGTGTTCTATATCGCTTTCGCCGTGCTTCAAGACCGTTTTGCGAGCGGATGGTGCTGCATGACCAGAGTTTTCAGCCGCTCGTCAAGCACATGGGTATAGATCTCTGTCGTTGAAAGATCCGCATGGCCAAGAAGCATCTGGATCGCGCGCAAATCCGCGCCCCCTTGCAGCAGATGGGTGGCAAAGGCATGGCGCAGCACATGGGGCGTGACCTTTGCGGGGCTGATCCCCGCCTCGACCGCGAATTCCTTCAGAAGTCGATGGAAAGCCTGCCGCGTCAGATGCCCGTCCTTGCCCGAGGAGGGAAACAGGAAGCGCGAGAGTGGCTTGCGCTTCTTGGTATGGGCCTCGTCCTCGGCGGCGTCCCGCAGCACGATCCAGTCCGCCAATGCCTGACGGGCATGGTCCGACAAGGGCACCATCCGGTCCTTGCCGCCCTTGCCATTGACGAGAAGCATCGCCGGATTGCCGCGCGCCCCGGAGACGGGCAGGGTGACCAACTCGGTCACGCGCATCCCTGTGGCATAAAGCAGCTCCATAAGACAGCGGTTGCGCCCGTGATCGAGAGCGGTGCGCCCGTAATGCGGCGCAACCGCCAGCAGTCGGTCCACCTCCTCGATGCTTAGCACTTTGGGGAGCGCCTTCACACGGCCGGGGCCCGAGATCCGCAGCGCGGGGTTATCCTCGCGCCAGCCTTCCTCATAGGCAAAGCGGTAAAGCTGGCGGATCGCCGAGAGCCTGCGCGCGCGGGTCGATTGCGCCAGCCCCTCCGCCTCGCAGCGGATGAGATAGGTCTCGATATCGTCTTGCGTAAGCGTGCCGAAGGCGAGGTTCTTTGCTGTGACAAAGCCCATGAAGTCGCTCAGATCCCGTCCGTAGCTCAGCACGGTATTGCGCGCGGCACCGGCTTCGGCGGCCTGTGCTTCGAGAAAGATGGACAGCCAGTTGGGGTCGCTCGGGACCGGATCGTTCATCCGCGCCGCTCCAGTATGATCATTTCGAGCGCCGTGCGCCGCGCGACGGTTTCCAGTCCGACGAAACGAAGCAGGTTCAACCCGTTCACCATACGCGGATAATCTCCTCGCGCGCCATTGTCGATATCGTTTACCGCCTGCAGGATCGCCGCACCCAGCTGGTCGGGCAGCAGCTCGCGATAGGGGGCGGGCGTCGCTGTCTGGGGCGCATCGAAAACCCGTTTAAGCGCCAGTCCCAGCTGGTCCTGGGCAGGCACTGCCTCGGTATTGCCCAGAGCGATGGCGATGAGCAGCGCGTCATCAGGCGCCTCGTCATCGGCATTGCGAGCGACATTCTCGTAATCCTGCGATAGCAGCCCCAGCCGGAAAGCGGCCTCCTTGGCCGCCCCCTTGAGATCCATCGCTGCCAGCACCGGCCCGTAAAGCTCTGCCAGAACCGGTTCCAGCTCCGCCCGTTCCATGGCCTGATAGGCTTCGGGAAGGTCGGTCTCGATTGTGTCGATATCGTTATCGGTAATTGCCCGATCCAGCGCCGATACCGCCGAAACCCTGTCCCACAGGCTGCCCGAGGCGGCGGCGCGCCGCTCGGTATAGAGGCCAAGCAACTGGTTGGGGTCGATGGCGCCATGCGGGGCCAGCCGCTCGGCCGCCTCGATCTGCGCCTTCCAGCCATTATTCGAGCGCAGATCGGCATGGGCAAAGGCCAACGGCAGCCCCGTTGTGGGCAGCGGCTGGCCGATCGCCTCCATCATACGGAAATTCAGCGGTGTCACGCGGGTGGGCGGAGGCAGATCATCCGCATCCTCGCCCAGCTCCGGTTCGAGGAACCGTTCCAGAAGGGTCGCCGTCTCGGGGTCGAACTGGCCCAGTGCCTCGCCGCTCCCGAGTGAAAGTGCCGCCGCATCCCAATCACCATTGCGCGCGAAACAGAAGATCCGCGCGCCAAAAGACGGCGCCACATCCGGCATCTCGTCCATCAGCTTGCAGGCGGTATCTTCCTCCCCCAAAAGCAGCGCCACATCGAAACGGCGGCGGAAGACCTGCGGATCATCGCTATGGTCCTGCTCGAGCATGGCCAGCGCGGGTTCCAGCGCGCCTTGATCGAGCAGCTTGTCGATCCGCGCCAGAAACAGGCTGTCGGTCCGGCTCGGATCCGAGATCTCGGGCGGGTCCAGCTCGGCCAGCATCAGTTTCTGCATCAGTTGCTGGATCGCGGGCAGGGCGTTCACGACCTGCGCCTGACGCAGCAGATCGATCAACTCGGTTTCGGGCGTTTTGCCCCAAAGCGCTTTCGGAAGGCCCGCACGCTTGGCAGGCAGGAGCCCGATCCCATTGGGGTCCGGACCGCCCAGATCCAGCACGCTGATATCTTCCGTGCCCACACCCTTGCTCACCGGCGGCTCGCCCGGCACGGGTGGCATCACCGAGAGCGTGCTACCGGGCACAACAGGACGCGCCGTCCCGAAGGTCGGATTGGCCGGCATGGCCGAGGGCGTGACAATGGAATTCGAAAGCCAGTCGATGGCAGAGATCGGGGCCGCCCCCTGCGCAAGCGCGCCCGAGACGGTGACAGCCCACAGACCGGCCGCCACGATGACACGCTTGTCGCCCACGCCTCTCACCATCAGCGCCCCGTTACTGTTGCGCGGCGGGTTGGTCGGGCAGGGTGACTTCGACCGAGGCCGGTTCCTGCCGCGGTGCCATATCGCCGATATAGGCATAGCCGATCACGCCCAATGCGCCCAATACCAGAAGGATCAGAATTACCTTGAAGATGCGCCCCATGGGTCCCCACGTCTGCTTAGTGTTTTTCTCGTTCTGCTCGTATGATCGCGCGTGAAGCAGATGCAAGGTGCAAGCGGTCGGTTTGCTGCAAAACCCCACGGCCCCCGCGAAATCCTGCACATTATAACTGGCATTTTTGGGAAGTTCACGCCATTGAGGGGGGAAATCTTCACGATTGCGCCAAGCAAGCAGCTTCTCTGGAAAATTGCGCCATTTGGTGCGATTACGCACAGAAGTGATGCAGGAAAAGGCAAGAGGAACGCGTGGGCGGACGAGTAAGAGAGCGGCTTCAGAAAAGCATCGTGCTGGTGGGTATGATGGGATGCGGCAAGACCACGATCGGTCAGTCGCTGGCACAGGCTTTGGGCGTGCCGTTTCTGGACAGTGACGAGGCCATCGAGGAGGCCGCGCAGATGAGTGTGACGGAAATCTTCGCCCGTGATGGCGAGGCGTTCTTCCGTGCCCGCGAATCCGAGATCATCGAGCGGCTGCTGCGCGGGGCGCCTGCGGTCATCTCCACCGGTGGCGGGGCGTTTCTCTCCGAGGCCAATCGTCGCATGATCGCCGAGCGTGGCATGTCGGTCTGGCTGAAAGCCGATGTGGAAACGCTCTGGACGCGGGTAAAAGCCAAAAGCAACCGTCCGTTACTGAAAACCGCCGATCCCAAAGCGACCCTGCGTCACATGCTCGAGACCCGCCTGCCCGTTTATGCCATGGCGCAGGTCCATGTCGAAGCGGGCCCCCAGACCGGCGTGAATGCGATGACCGACCGCGTGATCGCCGCGCTTCACCAACAGCCGGGACTGTTCAGAACGGAGTGCCAGAATGGATGATATCGTTTCCGTCAATCTAGGTGCGCGATCCTATGAGGTCTGTATCGGGACGGGGCTTCTGGCCCGTGCCGAGGCCCAGATCGCGCCTTTGTTGCGCCGCCCCCGCGTGGCGGTCGTCACCGACGAGACAGTGGGCCCGCTGCATCTCGACGCGCTGCGCGCAGGGCTCGGGCAGATCGAAATGGTCTCGCTGACCCTGCCTGCGGGCGAATCGACCAAAAGCTGGCCGCACTTTACCCGCACGGTCGAATGGCTTCTGGAACAGAAAGTCGAGCGCAAGGATATTGTCATCGCCTTCGGGGGCGGTGTGATCGGGGATCTGGTGGGCTTTGCGGCCTCGGTCCTGCGTCGCGGCGTACGTTTCGTGCAGATCCCGACGACGCTTCTGGCACAGGTCGACAGTTCGGTCGGCGGCAAGACGGGGATCAACTCCGTGGTGGGCAAGAACCTGATCGGCGCCTTCCACCAACCCACCCGGGTGCTGGCCGATATCGATCTTCTGGGCACGCTCGCGCCGCGCGATTTTCTGGCAGGCTATGGCGAGGTGGCCAAATACGGGCTTCTCGGATCTGCCAGTTTCTTCGACTGGCTCGAGCGCAATGGTCCTGCATTGGCGCAAGGCGACACGGCCCTGCGCCAAGAGGCCGTGCGCCGCTCGGTACAGATGAAAGCCGATATCGTCGAGCGTGACGAGACAGAGGAAGGCGACCGCGCGCTTCTCAATCTCGGCCATACCTTCGGCCATGCACTTGAATCCGCAACCGGCTATTCTGATCGGCTTCTCCATGGGGAGGGCGTCTCGATCGGCTGCGCACTGGCGTTCGAGCTCAGCCAGCGTCTGGGCCTGTGCGCGCAAGAAGCCCCCTCGCGGGTGCGCGCGCATCTGCGCGCCATGGGCATGAAAACCGACCTCTCCGATATTGCGGGCGATCTGCCCGATGCCGATGGTCTCATTGCCCTCATGGCGCAAGACAAGAAAGTGCTCGACGGCAAGCTGCGTTTCATCCTCGCCCGCGGCATCGGCGAAGCCTTCGTCACCGCCGAGGTGCCTGCTGACATCTTGAAAGCCCTTCTGCAGGACGCGCTGGCATCGAGATCGTGAGATCCGCTTCCAGCGTCCCTAAATATCCCGGGGGTGAATTGCGCCGAAGGCGCAAGAGGGGGCAGCGCCCCCATCCCCATCTCCACTCTTGCATCGGGCAGGGCTGCAAAGTTATTGCCTTTGTAATCCTGCCCCCTTAAAGGCTCGCATATGGCACAGCATCAGACCCTCCTTATCATCGACTTCGGATCCCAGGTGACGCAGCTGATCGCGCGCCGCCTGCGCGAGCTGAACGTCTATTGCGAAATCCGTCCCTACCAGTCCGTCACCGAAGAGGTGATCCGCGAGATCGCGCCTCTGGCCGTGATCCTGTCGGGCGGTCCTGACAGCGTGACGCGCGAAGGCTCCCCCCGCGCGCCGCAAGCCCTCTTCGAGATGGGCCTTCCCGTCTTCGGCATCTGCTATGGTCAGCAGGTCATGATGGAACAGCTCGGCGGCCGCGTCGAAGCCGGCCACCATGCCGAATATGGCCGCGCATTCGTCACTCCCGCCGATGGCCACAAGCTCGATGGCATCTTCGCCGGTCTCTTCCTCGATGATGGCCGCGAGCAGGTCTGGATGAGCCATGGCGACCGCGTGACCGCATTGGCTCCGGGCTTCGAGGTGATCGGCACCTCGCCCAACGCGCCCTATGCGATCACCGCCGATGAAAGCCGCCAGTTCTACGCCGTGCAGTTCCACCCCGAGGTGCACCACACGCCCAATGGCAAGGCGCTGATCGAGAACTTCCTGCGCAAGGCAGGTTTCACCGGCGACTGGACCATGGCCGCCTATCGCGAGGAAGCGATCAAGACGATCCGCGAGCAGGTGGGCGACAAACAGGTCATCTGCGGTCTTTCGGGTGGCGTCGACAGCTCGGTCACCGCGATCCTCCTGCACGAAGCCATCGGTGACCAGCTGACCTGCGTCTTCGTCGATCACGGCCTCCTGCGCCTCGACGAGGCCGAACAGGTCAAGACCATGTTCCGCGAGAACTACAATATCAAACTGATCGCGGCAGATGAATCCGATCTCTTTATCGGTGCGCTGGAAGGCGTGTCGGACCCCGAGGTCAAGCGCAAGACCATCGGCAAGCTCTTCATCGATGTGTTCCAGAAATACGCCAACGAGATCGAGGGCGCCGAATTCCTCGCCCAAGGCACGCTTTACCCCGACGTGATCGAGAGCGTAAGCTTCTCGGGCGGTCCGTCGGTCACCATCAAATCGCACCATAATGTGGGCGGTCTGCCGGAGAAGATGGGCCTGAAACTGGTCGAGCCGCTGCGCGAGCTGTTCAAGGACGAGGTCCGCGAGCTTGGCCGCGAACTCGGTCTTCCCGACAGCTTCATCGGGCGTCATCCGTTCCCCGGTCCGGGTCTGGCGATCCGCTGCCCCGGCGAGATTACCCGCGAGAAACTCGAGATCCTGCGCAAGGCGGATGCGGTCTATATCGACCAGATCCGTAAGCACGGGCTCTATGACGAGATCTGGCAGGCATTCGTTGCGATCCTTCCGGTGCGCACCGTAGGTGTGATGGGCGATGGCCGCACCTATGATTTCGCCTGCGCGCTGCGTGCGGTCACTTCGGTGGACGGGATGACGGCGGATTACTATCCCTTCACCCACGAGTTCCTCGGCGAGACGGCCACGCGGATCATCAATGAAGTCAAAGGCATCAACCGTGTGACCTATGACATCACTTCGAAGCCCCCGGGCACGATCGAGTGGGAATGAACCCGGGTCTGGCACCGACAGGTAGCCACCGGCAGAAAAACACATCTAAGCCCGCGTTACTGCGGGCTTTTTTGCATTTTGGTGCTGTATCGACCGGGATGGTCTGGCGCTGATCGTCGGAGCGGTGGTTGTTCGGGTTCCGATGCTGGCGTCCGACCGTGCACTTGACCACGATGCAGATCAGCTCACAGGATTTGAAAAGGCGACACACCGGAACCTTTGTCACAGAAGCTTTCCGGATCAGTCAACTTTACCGCCGATATATGCGGTGATCGCCCGGGCAGTTTTAGCGCCAAGGTCACGTTGTGAACGCGAAGCGCTAGCGGCCTGCGGAACCAGCGCCGAGCCCCCCCGTGGAGAGCGATCTTCTATTGCCTCAAGCCCATATCCAAGGCCACAGTCGGGCGCGGCCCGCATCAGGACCTGATTGACGGCGAACTATTCAAAAGGACGCTCCGCCACGCGCTGAACGGCGCCCTCATCCTCTTGAGGCGGGGAGACGGGCGAACGCCCGAATGCAGCGGATCTGCTCGGCGACAAAGAGTATCAACGTCGGCTGTTTCGACGGAGTTTTCCGGCAATGGCGCCCCGTCGTGTTGGGACAGTCTGGCATAAGCGCAGAAAAAGACCCGCCACGCGTGGCGCGGCAGGTCTGGTGCTCACTTCCCGGATCGCGGGTCGTCAGTTGCTCTGATTGGCATCCGTGACACGCATCGCAAGCGCGGCAAGGATGAAATAGCACAGCGTCAGCGCCATTGCGATCGAGTGGAAATTGGTGCGCAAAAGCTCATAGGCGCCGAGATCGGGTGCCGTGAAGGCCAGTTGCAGTGCCAGTCCCAGCATCGACAGGAGCATAATTCCTGCACCGCCCAGCAGCCATTTGGCGATCTTGGCCGTGTGCTCGTTCGATGGATCCTCTTCCTCGTCATCCATCTGGGCCTGCGCATCACGGCGCTCCTCGAAGGCCGCGAGATATTCCTCGCGCTCGGCCTGCTGGGCTTCTCGCTTGGGCCAGTTTCCTTTCGCGCCCATGAAGGAGGCGAGGATCGGGTAGGAGACCAGCGCCAGAATATATTCCGGCAGGAAGATGAAGTAGAAGCTGATGGCTTCGGTCACCAGCAGGGTGATGGCGAAAGCGAGAGCGATCATCCATGTCACCAGCGCGGCAGGGTTCAGCTTTTTGCCCAGATAGCGTGACCAGTAGCGGGTCAGGCCCAACTTGGGGAAGAACCAGTGTTCAGCCACCACGATTGCGCCGATCGGTGAGAGGAGCATCGCGCCGTATACGGTCAGCGGCATGATGGATTGCGCCACGAAGGGGAAACATGCGGCAATCGCAATGAAGATACCAACGCCGAGCGTGACCTTTGCCCGCGATTTGCCCGGGAAAAGGGAGGTTGCTGCAAGCCCTGCACGGTAGAGGCAGGCATTGGCCGTTGTCCAACCGGCACACACCACAACAAGGATGCCGATGACGCCCAGTGTCGCGAAGGCCACATCGGCGCTATCGAGGCTGGTCAGGCTGGCGCTGACAATCAAAGCGGCACCGGCGCCCATCAGACCTGCCGAGATCCAGCCAATATAATGGCCGAGGAACATCCCGATCCCCGAGAAGAGGCCATAGCTCTTGTGTTTGGCGAAGCGGAAGATCGCCATGTCGATGAGGCCCAGATGGACCATTGCGCCATTCGCCCAGGCAAAGGCTGCCACTTCCCAAACGCTGATCCCGGGATCTCCAGTAGGGGTGCGACCCGTCCAGATCGTGTCCTGTGCTGCTTGCAGGAAGCCGCTGAAACCGCCGAAGCCCACCGAACCGGTGGCGTTATAGGCAAGGATCGGCAGGGCAATGGCTCCGCCGCAGATGAAACAGGCCAGCATCCAGGGCGCACAGATCGTTGCAAAATTCGCCATGGCCTCGAAACCGATGGCCGCCACGGCCACAACGACCGCGCCCACCAGAAGCGTGATCAGAACGAAGGTTCCGGAGGTCGGATACCATTCCGTCTGCACCGGCAGACCGAAAGCGAAGCGTACCGCATAGGCAGAGATAGTGATCATCGCCGCTGCAAGAGAGCCGTAAAACAGCAAGATCGCAATATTGTAGACCTTGGTGAAGTAGGGCCCCGCGATATGTTCGAGATAGGAGAAGAGAGAGCGGCGTGTCTCGACAGCGATCGGCGTGGTCACCAGCGTCCAGCTGGCCACCGCCAGCGCGTTGCCGATCAGGAGGCCGATCAGGACTTCCTTGGCGCCGACCCCCATCATCACGAAGGTGACGCCGATGACGAATTCGGTCGCGGCGATATGCTCACCGCCGAAAAGGCCGGCGAAGTAGCGCCAGCCGCGCACATGGCGAGCCGCAGGCGGAATGGCACCGCGCAGGTGTTTACGATGTTTTTGGGGCGAGGGAACGGAGGAAGCCAGGCTCTGGTCGTTCGAGAGTGTCATCTTTTTCCAGATGTTGTTGCATGGAGCGGACAGCCTTTCAGACCATCCCATGCAACTAAACCCTTAGAGCATGACAAGGTTTCGCAGATCCGTGAGCTTTTGTGAGTTTACCTCAAAATGACGTGAATCCGACGGCGTTTTGCAGGATGTTATCGCGAGTGCAAAAATCATGAAGCAATCTTGAAGCGCAGCAAGCTGCGTGACCTATCTCCCGAGGGTAAATAGGAAAAGGCGCCCGGTGCCGGGCGCCTTTCAAACCGGTTCGAGAGGCAATTATGCCAGCATGGTCATCGGGTTCTCGAGGTTCTCGACGATAACCTTCAGAAGGTCCGCACCAAGCGCCCCGTCGATCACGCGGTGATCGACCGACATGGTGACCGACATTACGGTGGCCACTTCGATCTCGCCTTCGGCATTCACCACCGGCTTTTTCACACCACCACCGACGGCAAGGATACCGGCATGGGGCGGGTTCACGATGGCATCGAAATTGTCGATACCGAACATGCCGAGGTTGGAGATTGCGAAGGAGCCGCCCTGATATTCATGCGGCGCGAGTTTGCGATCGCGGGCACGTTTGGCCAGATCCTTCATCTCGGAAGACAGCGCGGAAAGCGACTTCATATCGGCGTCTTTCAACACCGGCGTGAAGAGGCCGCCCTCGATCGCCACGGCCACGGCCACATCCGACGGTTTCAGCTTCAGCACCCGGTCGCCCGCCCAGACGGCATTAGCGTCCGGCACGGCCTGCAGCGCTTGCGCCACGGCCTTGATGATGAAGTCGTTCACCGACAGTTTGACCCCACGGCCTTCCAGCTGCTTGTTCAGCTGCGAGCGGAACTTTAGCAGCGCATCCAGCTTGATGTCGCGGCGCAGGTAGAAATGCGGGATCGTCTGCTTGGCTTCCGAGAGGCGCGCGGCAATCGTCTTGCGCATCCCGTCCAGCTTGACCTCTTCGAACTCGCGGCCCTCATACATCTTGATGACGGCATCGGCCGAGGGGCCAGCAGGTGCAGCTTTGGCGACAGGCGCGACGGTTTTGGCCGGAGCTGCAGCTGCGGCTTTGGGAGCTGCGCTTGCACCTTCGACATCGGCCTTCACGATCCGGCCACGAGGCCCGGAGCCTGCGATGGTCGCCAGATCCAGGCCTTTCTGGGCCGCGATACGGCGGGCCAAAGGCGAGGCGAAGAGACGCTTGCCATCCTTGGCGGGGGCTGCCGGAGCAGCGGCTGCTGCAGGGGCCGCCTCTGCTTTCGGTGCCTCTGCCGGCGCCTCGGATTTCGCGGGCGCTGCCGGATTGGAGGCGGTCTCGATGGCCGAGGCATCCTCGCCCTCTTCGAGCATAACAGCGATGGGCGTGTTGACCTTCACGCCCTCGGTGCCTTCGGCGATCAGGATCTTGCCCAGAACACCTTCATCCACCGCCTCGAATTCCATCGTCGCCTTATCGGTCTCGATTTCCGCGATGATGTCGCCGGAGGCGACGGTGTCGCCTTCCTTCTTGAGCCAGCGCGCCAGCGTGCCTTCTTCCATCGTCGGAGAAAGGGCCGGCATCAGGATTTCAGTTGCCATCTCTGGATCTCCTTAGCGATAGGTGACTTTTTTCACCGCAGCGATGACTTCATCGGTGGTGACAAGAGCCAGTTTCTCGAGGTTGGCGGCATAGGGCATCGGCACGTCTTTACCGGTGCAGTTGATCACGGGCGCGTCGAGATAGTCGAAGGCGCGTTCCATGATGACAGCCGAGAGGTGGTTGCCGATGGAACAGACGGGGAAGCCTTCTTCGACGGTGACGCAGCGGTTGGTCTTCATGACCGAAGCCAGCACGGTGTCATAATCGAGCGGACGGATCGAGCGCAGGTCGATGACCTCTGCCGAGATGCCATCTGCCGCGAGCTTCTCGGCCGCTTCCAGCGCATAGGTCATGCCGATCCCGAAGGAGACGATGGTCACATCGGTGCCTTCGCGCCAGACTTTTGCCTTGCCGATCGGAACCGTGAAATCATCCATCACCGGCACTTCGAAGGATTTCCCGTAGAGGATCTCGTTTTCGAGGAAGATGACGGGGTTCGGATCACGGATTGCCGATTTCAAGAGACCCTTCGCATCGGCTGCCGAGTAGGGCTGCACGACCTTGAGGCCCGGGATCTGCGCATACCATGCGGCGTAATCCTGGCTGTGCTGCGCGCCCACACGGGCGGCGGCGCCGTTCGGGCCACGGAACACCATCGGTGCGCCCATCTGGCCGCCCGACATGTAGAGGGTCTTGGCAGCCGAGTTGATGATCTGGTCGATCGCCTGCATGGCGAAGTTGAAGGTCATGAACTCGACGATCGGACGCAGGCCGCCAAAGGCCGCGCCGACCGCGATACCGGCGAAGCCATGCTCGGTGATCGGCGTGTCGATCACGCGCTTCGAGCCGAACTCGTCCAGCAGGCCTTGGGAGATCTTGTAAGCGCCCTGGTATTCGGCCACTTCCTCACCCATCAGATACACGTTCTCGTCGCCGCGCATCTCTTCGGCCATCGCGTCGCGCAGGGCTTCGCGGACCGTCTGGGTCTTCATCTCGGTGCCTTCGGGCCAGTCTGCGGCGGTATTCGGCGCCAGCGGTGCCTCGGGGGCCTCATCGGATTTGGCGGTTGCAGGAACCGATGCGGGGGCAGGGGCGGCTTCTGCGGCAGGTGCCGAAGCCGTCTCGATATCATCGGCGGATTCGCCTTCCTCGAGCAGCACGGCGATGGGCGTGTTGACCTTTACGCCCTCGGTGCCTTCCTCGATCAGGATCTTGCCCAGCGTGCCCTCGTCGACCGCTTCGAACTCCATCGTCGCCTTATCGGTTTCGATCTCGGCGATAATGTCCCCTGCGGAGACGGTATCGCCTTCTTTCTTCAGCCAGCGCGCCAGAGTGCCCTCTTCCATGGTGGGCGACAGGGCGGGCATCAGGATTTCAGTTGCCATTCGTGTATTCCCTCTCAGGCGTTCTGCGGTGCGACTTCGGCGTAGATATCGGTCCAGAGCTCTTCGAGCGCGGGCTCGGGGCTTTCTTTCGCGAATTCGGCCGACTCGTTGACGATCGCCTTGATATCCTTGTCGATGGCCTTCAGGTCATCTTCGGTTGCGTGCTCGCCGGTCAGCAGGAGCTGGCGCACATGCTCGATGGCATCACGCTCTTCGCGCATCTTCTGCACTTCATCGCGGGTCCGGTATTTCGCGGGGTCCGACATCGAGTGGCCGCGGTAACGATAGGTCTTCACTTCGAGGATATAGGGGCCTTTGCCCGCACGGCAGTGCGCCACGGCTTTTTCGCCTGCGGCTTTCACGGCCAGAACATCCATCCCGTCAACTTCCTCACCCGCGATGCCATAGGCCTCGCCGCGCTTCCAGAGCGCCGGGGATTTGGTCGAACGCTGGACGCTCGTGCCCATCGCATACTGGTTGTTCTCGATCACGAAGACGACCGGAAGATCCCATAGCTGCGCCATGTTATAGGTCTCATAGACCTGGCCCTGGTTGGCCGCGCCATCGCCGAAATAGGCGAAGGTCACATTGTCATTGCCCTTGTATTTGTCGGCAAAGGCCAGACCCGCACCGATCGGCACCTGTGCGCCCACGATGCCATGGCCACCATAGAAATGTTTCTCTTTCGAGAACATGTGCATGGAGCCGCCTTTACCTTTCGAATAGCCGCCCTCGCGGCCCGTCAGCTCGGCCATCACGCCTTTGGCGTCCATGCCGCAGGCAAGCATATGCCCGTGATCGCGATAGGAGGTAACGCGCTTGTCGCCCTCTTTCGCGGCGGCCTCGAGACCGACAACAACAGCCTCCTGACCAATATAGAGGTGGCAGAAACCACCGATCAGACCCATACCATAAAGCTGGCCTGCCTTCTCTTCGAAGCGGCGGATCAGCAGCATGTCACGGTAGTAGCTGAGTAGCTCGTCCTTGGAGACGTTGGCACCGGCCTTCGGTGCAGTCCCCGAACTCTTGCGAGCAGCCATAGGCATCCTCCCTAAAAGCGGATAGTTCAGTATTAAACCATTTCTAGCGGAAAGCTTTCAGGAACACAATCACCGCATTGCCTGCCAATGAAAAAAGGGCGAGCGACACGATTATGTCAGACAGGGTAATGCAAAAACCCGCAAGCCTTGCCTGCGGGTCCGGATGTGGCGCCACTGTGGAGGGGCTCAGCGGATGACGACCTCGTCGCCGCGCACCAGCCCGAGAATATTGCGGGCCTGCTGGTCGAGGAGGTCGAGATCGAGATAGTCATCCGAAAGCCGGTGCGTGAGATTCGCCATCCTCGTCACCTCGTCGCGCAGCGTGTCGCGCTTCTGGGTCATATCGGTGATCTCCGCCTCGATCTGGACGCGCTTGAAGATCCCGTAAGACCCCTGCACAGCCGCAAAGGTGAAATACGCCGCAAGCACGAAGGCGATGGAAAAGAAGATCAGCGGCCCGACCGCCCGGTTTTTCTGCTGCATGTTCTGCCTATGTCGGGCGCGGGGACACGCGCCTCACTGCTCTGCCAAATATGGTGCGAAACTCGCGATGCCTCTTGTCGGGCAATGGACGAATTATGGCATGAAGGGAGCTTTACGCCTAGCTATTTCTGGCGGGGCCGAGGGCGGAAAATGAAAAAGGCGCCCGCGGGGGCGCCTTCTATGGAAACCTGAGGCCGGATTACTTCTCGACCTTGGCCGAGACGATATAATCGGGCTCATCCACCAGACCATTCTTGGCGCTGTCGCCCTTCTTGATCTGGTCGACGATGTCCATGCCTTTTACGACATGACCCACAACGGTGTATTGGCCATTCAGATGGGGCGCATCGGCAAACATGATGAAGAACTGCGAATTGGCCGAATCCGGGTTTTGCGAGCGGGCCATGCCGACGATGCCGCGCACGAATTTCCGGTTCGAGAATTCTGCCGGAAGGTCGGGTTCGGTCGAACCGCCCATGCCGGCCATCGAAATCTGCGACGATCCGCGCTTTCCGAACTGCACGTCACCGGTCTGTGCCATGAATCCGTCGATGACGCGGTGGAAGACCACGTCATTATACTCGCCTTTCTCGGCCAGCTCTTCCAGACGTTCGGCGGCTTTGGGAGCCACATCGGGGAGAAGGTCGATGACCACCTCGCCTTGAACCGATCCGCCGATCTCGAGCACAAGATTCGGACCGGGCCCGTCAGGGGCCGTGTCCTGAGCATAGGCTCCGGTGGTCATTGCCCCGGCGCCCATTGCAAACAGGGCTGCCGCAACAAGATTACGCATCGGCAGCCACCGTGACCTTGATCATACGGTCGGGGTTTTTCGGGGGCTCGCCGCGCACGATCTTGTCGACATTGTCCATACCTGCGATCACGCGGCCATAAACGGTGTATTGGCCGTTGAGGAAGTGGTTGTCCGAGAAGTTGATGAAGAACTGCGAGTTGGCCGAGTTCGGGTTCATCGAACGCGCAGCACCCAGCGTGCCGCGATCATGCGGGATGCGCGAGAATTCTGCGGGAAGATCATCATATTGCGACCCGCCGGTGCCTGCGCGGCCCGGATTGTAGTCTTTTTCCATATTCGCGTTTTCCACGTCGCCGGTCTGCGCCATGAAACCGTCGATCACGCGGTGGAAGGCCACGTTGTCATAGGCTCCGTCGCGGGCCAGCTGCTTCATGCGCTCGGCATGTTTCGGCGCGATCTCGGGCATCAGTTCGATGACAACCGGACCATCCTTCAGCTCGATGATGATGGTGTTTTCGGGATCTTTATATTCGGCCATAAGGTCCTCCTGAATCTGGCCTGCAATCTACACGACCATGCCGCCATGGAAAGCCGAAACCTGAGTTTTTCGCTCTCACAGCCTGTCACAGCCCGTCACGGGGTGTTCAGGGCGGGTGATCGCCTCTGTTGACGGGCCCCGATCCGCAGTGCAAGTTGCCGCCAAAGAGGCGCCGTCTATATGAGCCAAGGCGCCGGAATGAGGAGACACCCTATGGCTTGGAAAACCCTTGATGATCTGGACCTGGAGGGCAAGGTTGCTCTGGTTCGCGTCGACATCAATGTCCCCGTCGAGGACGGGCGCGTGACCGATACCACGCGCATCGACAAGATCGTGCCGACCGTGAAGGACATCTTGGCCAAAGGCGGAAAACCCGTTCTGTTGGCACATTTCGGCCGCCCCAAGGGCAAAATCGTGCCGGAGATGAGCCTCAAGCCGCTGGTGCCCGCATTGGCCGAAGCCTTCGGCGTGCCGGTGCATTTCGCCGAGGATTGCATCGGCGGTCCGGCCAAACGCGCGGTGGCGGCACTGCCCGAGGGCGAGGTTTTGCTGCTGGAGAACACCCGCTTCCATGAGGGCGAGGAAAAGAACGACCGCGAGCTGGCCGCTGCCATGGGCGCGCTCGGGTCTGTCTATATCAATGATGCCTTCTCGGCCGCGCACCGTGCCCATGCCTCGACTGAAGCGCTGGCCCATGTGTTGCCCTGCGCGGCGGGTCGGCTGATGGAGGCCGAACTGAAGGCGCTCGAGGCGGCACTTGGCGAGCCTGAACGTCCGGTCACGGCGGTCGTGGGTGGGGCGAAGGTCTCGACCAAGCTGGACCTCTTGGGCAATCTTGTCAGCAAGGTCGATAATCTGGTGATCGGCGGGGGCATGGCCAATACCTTCCTCGTGGCGCAGGGTATCGATGTCGGCAAATCGCTCGCGGAACGGGATATGGCCGACACCGCGCTCGAGATTCTCGAGAAGGCAAAAGCGGCAGGCTGCACCATCATCCTGCCTGCGGATGTGGTGGTGGCGCGCGAGTTCAAGGCCAATGCCGAGAGCGAGACCGTGGCGGCGGATGCCTGCCCCGAGGATGCGATGATCCTTGATGCCGGTCCCGAGGCCGTGGCGCAGATCGTCAAGGCCTTCGAGGGTTCGCGCACGCTGATCTGGAACGGACCGCTTGGGGCCTTCGAGATCGCGCCGTTCGATGCGGCCACCAATGCCGCCGCCGCCAAGGCCGCCGAACTGACGGCCGAGGGCAGGTTGATTTCGGTCGCCGGTGGCGGGGATACGGTTGCGGCGCTCAACAAGGCGGGCGCTGCAGAGACCTTCAGCTATATCTCAACCGCAGGCGGTGCTTTCCTCGAATGGATGGAAGGCAAAACCCTGCCCGGCGTGGCAGCGCTTGGCGCGTAACAGGTCCTTGTAAACATGACACGAAGGGGCGGCCTGAGGGCTGCCCCTTTTGCCATCTGGCGTGAAAGATGCCCGAATACTGGCAGCATTGCGCCAAGCTTCATGACAAAATGAAAGAATCCGAAAAGGTTAGCGCCATCAAGATTGTCTAAGCTCCTCCGTCGCGCTAGGTCTGGACTTGGCCCATTATTCATACTCCGTGCTGGAGGGAGAGACATATGCCGAACGCGCAACAAACCGAACAGATTTCAAAAGGTGACGGGTTTATCGCCGCGCTTGACCAATCGGGCGGTTCGACTCCGAAGGCGCTGCGCCTTTACGGTATCGAGGAGAGCGAATATTCCAACGATGCCGAAATGTTCGACCTGATCCACAAGATGCGGACGCGGATCATCAAATCGCCGGCCTTCTCCAACGGCAAGGTGATCGGGGCGATCCTGTTCGAGCAGACCATGGATCGCGAGATCGACGGTATCCCGACCGCCACCTATCTGGCCGAGAAATGCGGCGTGGTGCCCTTCCTGAAGACCGATAAGGGGATGCTCGACGAGGAGAACGGTTGCCAGCTTCTCAAGCCGATCCCGGGCTTCGAGGATCTTCTGGACCGCGCGGCGGCAGCAGGTATCTTCGGCACCAAGATGCGCTCGGTCGTCTCGGCCGCCAACCCCGAGGGGATTGCCGCCGTGGTGGCACAACAGTTCGAGCTGGGCGCGATTGTCATCAAGCACGGTCTGATGCCGATCATCGAGCCGGAAGTGACCATCTCGATCGCCGATAAGGTCGAGGCTGAAGCGATCCTGCGCGAAGAGATCCTCAAGCAGCTCGACGCCCTGCCGGAAGACCAGCAGGTGATGCTGAAGCTCTCGCTGCCGAGCGTGCCGAATTTCTACAAGCCGCTGGTCGATCACCCGCGTGTGCTGAAGCTGGTGGCCCTGTCGGGCGGCTACTCGCGTGACGAGGCCAATGCGATCTTGGCAAAGAATGATGGCATGATCGCCTCCTTCTCCCGCGCGCTGACCGAAGGCATGTCGGACAAGCAGACGGACGAGGAATTCGATGCGGCACTGGCGAAGGCGATCGACGATATCCATGCGGCGTCCCTGGCGCATGAGCCCGCCTGATTGTATCCGGAACTGAGTTGGGAAGGCGGGGCGTTTGCTCCGCCTTTTCCTTTTGGCATGCGGGGTAAGGGGACGCTCGCGCCCCCTCTTTGCGCTGCGCGCAAATTCACCCCCGAGGATATTTAGAGACGCTGGAATTGCAAAAGGGCGCCGGTGAGGGCGCCCCTTCAAGATGGATATGGCTCGGATCTGGCGTTGTGGGGATCAACCCAGTTGCACGAGCGCGTGGCGTTTCTTGCCAGCCGAGAGTTTGACCGGTGTCTCGAAATCGGTGGCGGTGAACATACGGCCCGCTTCGGTGCAGGTTTCGTCATTCACTTTCAGCCCGCCTTCACCGATCAGGCGTTTGCCATCCTTACCGGTTTTGGCAAGGCCCGAACGGGTTACGAGTTGGGCCAGGCTGATGCCATCGCCCAATTCTTCGGCCGAGAGGCTGAGGGTCGGAAGATCCTCGCCGGTGCCGCCTTTTTCGAAGACCTCACGCGCGGTGGCCTCGGCGGCGGCGGCCGCCTCGGCACCATGCAGAAGCGTGGTGACCTCGCGGGCGAGGATGATTTTGCCCTCGTTGATCTCCGAGCCCTGAAGGGCTGCAAGGCGGTCGCATTCCTCGACCGGCAGTTCGGTATAGAGTTTGAGGAAGCGGCCGACATCGGCATCCGTGGTGTTGCGCCAGAACTGCCAGAACTCGTAGGGGCTGAGCATCTCGGCATTGAGCCACATCGCGCCGCCTTGGGACTTGCCCATCTTGCGGCCATCCGAGGTGGTCAGCAGTGGCGTGGTCAGGCCATAGATCTCGTTATCGAGCACACGACGGGTCAGGTCGATCCCGTTGATGATATTGCCCCATTGGTCCGAGCCACCCATCTGGAGCGCACAGCCATAGCGGCGGTTCAGCTCGAGGAAGTCATAGGCCTGCAAGATCATGTAGTTGAATTCGAGGAAGGACAGCGACTGTTCGCGGTCCAGACGCGATTTCACGCTCTCGAAGGAGAGCATCCGGTTGACCGAGAAATGCCGCCCGATATCGCGCAGGAAGTCGAGATAGTTCAGGCTGTCGAGCCATTCGGCATTATTGAGCATGAGCGCGCCATTGCCGCCCTCGCTATAGTCGAGATAGCGGTCGAAGACTTGCTGCATGCCGTCGATATTCGACTGGATCTGCTCGGGTCCCAAAAGCGGGCGCTCATCCGAACGGAAGGAGGGATCGCCCACCTTGGTCGTGCCGCCACCCATGAGCGTGACCGGCTTATGGCCACATTTCTGGAACCAGCGCAGCAGCATGATGTTGAGCAGGTGACCCACATGCAGCGAGGCGGCCGTCGCGTCATAGCCGATATAGGCAGTGACCGTCCCGGAATAGAGTTTCTGGTCCAGCTCCTGCAGGTCGGTGCAGTCGGCCAGGAATCCGCGCTCGGTGATGATGCGCAGGAAATCCGATTTGGGATGGTATGTCATCTGGCTTGTTCCTTTCTGATAGGCATGCGTATATCGCTTGGTCAGGTAAAGGGGAAGCCATGTTGAAAGCAGGACCTGTCTGGGCAGTTGGCGCGATGTCGGGCACCTCGCTCGATGGCGTGGATGCGGCCGTCGTGCTGACGGATGGTGAGCGGATTCTCGATTTCGGGCGCGTGGATTATCGTGGCTATAGTGACGAGGAGCGCGGTATCCTGCATGCGGCTCTCGGGCTGTGGCAGGGCGAGCCTGCGGTCGAGCCTGCGGCGGAGGTCGTCGAGACGGTGCATGCCGAGATCCTCTCGGGCTTTTCCGAGGCCGAGATTGTGGGCTTCCATGGTCAGACACTGGCGCATGATCCGGGCGGGCGTGGCACCCATCAGGCGGGCGATGGCGCGGTGCTGGCGGAGGTGCTGGGCAAGCCTGTGGTCTGGGATTTCCGCACGGCGGATGTCGCACTTGGCGGGCAGGGCGCGCCGCTTGCGCCCTATTTCCATTTCGCCTGTGCTAAATGGGCGGGGCTCACCGCGCCTTGCGTTTTTCTCAATCTCGGCGGGGTCGGCAATGTGACATGGGTCGATCCGCGTCTGACCGGACCAGAGGCCGACGGGGCGGTTCTGGCCTTTGACACAGGTCCGGCCAATGCACCGATCAACGATCTGATGCGTCTGCGGTTCAATCTCTCGCAGGATGAGGGAGGCGCGCTGGCGTTGCAGGGGAATGTCGACGAGGCTGTGGTCGCGCGGTTTCTGGAGCATCGCTATTTCCTGAAAATGCCGCCCAAATCATTGGACCGGAACGATTTCCACGGGGTGCTCGAACTGGTCTCCGGCATGGGAGATGCCGATGCGGCGGCAACGCTGACCGCCTGTTCGGCGGCGTCGGTGGCGCGCGGGTTCGAGCATTTTGCGACCCCGCCCGAGAGGCTCTATCTTTGTGGGGGTGGCCGGCTCAATGCAGCACTCGTGGCCGAGATCGCAAAACGCGTGCCGTGCCCCGTGGAGCTTGTCGAGGATATCGGGCTTGATGGCGATATGCTGGAGGCGCAGGCATTCGCCTATCTGGCGGTGCGGGTGGCGCGTGGATTGCCCACCTCGGGACCGTCGACCACGGGTGTGGCTGCGCAGGTGGGCGGGGGTCAGATCAGCCGGCCTGCCTGACATCGCGCTCTTTCCGCAACAGCATTAATCAATTGTTAATCCTTTGGTGCTCGCGACTTTGTGATGTCTGGCGGTGCGCGTAATTTCGCTCATGCCGATAACGATAAAAACGAGGCCGAGCATTATGAAAGCGCTGATTCTTGTCCTGCCCCTGATGATGGCGGGCTGTGGTCATACGCCCGACATTGCGTCACGGCTGCCTGCGATCCAGTTCGTCCCGGATCTGCCCTCTCCCGCAGCTCTGATGCGCCAGAAGGCACCCGATTACACCTATAACGGCCAGATGATTAGTTTCACGCAGGTTGATCCGACCTTTGACGATGATGCGCCTACTGGGCGTAATTACGCGCAGGCGCAGGGTGTCTGCACAGATCACGGCTTTGATTTTGTTGAATATTGGGGCGTAACCGGAAACGGTCAGCGCTTCTTCTGTAGTAACTGATCAGCCGCGCGGAATGTCGAAGCCTTCCGGTGCAAGGGTAAAGCCCTCGAACCGGAAACCGGGTGAGACGGTGCAGCTGACAAGGCTATAGTCTCCTGTGCTGCGTGCCGCCTGCCAGTGATAGGGCGGCACGATCACCTGCGGGCGGTCTCCGGCGAGAATGTCGGGGCCGAGCCGGTGATCCTTTGCCGGCCCCCTATCGCTTGGCGCAAGCGACAGGGTCAGCGGTGCGCCTGCATGCCAAAGCCAGATCTCGGTCGAATCGACCTTGTGCCAATGGCTGGCTTCACCTGCTTTCAGAAGGAAATAGATGCAGGTGCCCGCTGTGCGGCCTTCGCCTTCGGCGATCCATGTCTGGCGATAGTGGCCCCCTTCGGGATGGGGGGCCAGCTGGAGTGTTTCGATGATATCATCTGCAGTGCTCATGGCGCATTGAGCGTTGGTTGGCGGCGCAGTGTCAAGCGTGGACTGGTGATCTGGGACAGGCTGACCCCGAGGAGTGTCAGAGCCGTGCCGATGATCTGCAGGAGGGCAGGTGTCTGTCCGAGCGCCCAGCCGATCAGCACCGCAAAGAGCGGCACGAGATTGAACAGGATGGCGGTCTTTGCCACGCCGCGCGCGGCGATCGCCGCCGTCCAGAAAATATAGGCCAGCATTGAGCCGAGGATCCCCATCCACAGAGAGGCGATCAGGCTGGGCGGCGATGCGGCTAGAGTGATGGCAACAAGATTGCCCTCATGGAGGCTCGTTCCGATCAGGGCGAGGGTGCCGAAAACCATCGTCCAGCTTGTTGTGGCAAGCGGGGAGGAGCCCCGTATAAAGCGCGTGCAACCCACCCCATAGGCCGCCCATGCCAGTGAACCGGCAAGAATGACCAGATCGCCGGAGTTGAGCCTTCGGGAGATATCGTCAATGTGCCCCTGTGCGAGCACCAGTGCGACGCCCGCAAAGCTGAGTGCCATGCCGGATAATGCGGGCCAGCTTGGGCGTTTACGCGACAGGACCGCGTCAAAGATGGCAGAGGTGATCGGGGTGGTGGCCATGATCAGTGCCGCTGTTTGCGGGTTCGTGCTTTGCAGCCCGATGCAGAGCGCCGCATTGAATCCGGCAACCCCGAGACTGCCCAGAATGATATAGGCGAGCAGGTTCCGCCTGAGAGGCGCCATGGCCAACCCTTCACGCCAGATAAGGAGCACGAGGATCGCGATTGTCGCGATGAGAAAGCGCAGGCTTGCCACGCTTAGAGGCGGCAGGCTGCCAAGGGCGATGCGGGTCGCCTCGAAATTGCTGGCCCAGAAAGCCGTTGCGGCAACACCCAGAATAAGCGGTCTTTGCATGAGATGTCCTTCGGAGAAGATCCGGCCCATGAGGGGCAGGATAGGGATCACGCGACCGGTAGCGCAGGGGCAAACTACGCGTGGTTTCGTTTTCCGTCTTCCCTCAACTACGCGTAACCGCTTTCCAAATACGGAAAGTATCGCCACTAAAAAAAGGCGCGGAGAATCTCCGCGCCTTTCTCCGAAGTATTCACCGAAGTCTTATTTCTTCAGGATCGAACGGCCCGCATAGATTGCGGTCTCGCCCAGCATTTCCTCGATACGGATCAGCTGGTTGTATTTTGCCAACCGGTCCGAACGCGCGAGCGAGCCGGTTTTGATCTGGCCGCAATTGGTGGCAACTGCGAGGTCCGCGATGGTCGCATCCTCGGTCTCGCCCGAGCGGTGCGACATCACATTGGTGTAGCGTGCGCGGTGGGCCATATCGACGGCCTCGAGCGTCTCGGTCAGCGAACCGATCTGGTTCACTTTCACCAGCATGGAGTTTGCCACGCCTTGCTCGATGCCATCGGCCAGACGCTTGGGGTTGGTCACGAACAGATCGTCGCCCACCAGCTGGATCTTGTCGCCGAGTTTCTCGGTCAGGATCTTCCAGCCCGCCCAGTCATCTTCCGCCATACCGTCCTCGATCGAGATGATCGGGTATTCTTCGCAGAGCTTCACAAGATAGTCGGCATTCTCTTCCGAGGTGAGCGAGAGGCCTTCGCCCTTCATCTCGTATTTGCCGTTCTTGTAATATTCGGTCGAGGCGCAATCCATCGCCAGATAGATATCCTCGCCCGGCTTGTAGCCCGCTTTCTCGATGGATTTCAGGATCACGTCGAGCGCTTCCTTGGTCGAGGAGAGGTTCGGCGCGAAGCCGCCCTCATCGCCCAAACCGGTGGACAGACCCATCGCGGTCAGCTCTTTTTTCAGCGTGTGGAAGACTTCCGAGCCCATGCGCACGGCTTCGCGGATATTCGCGGCCGAGACGGGCATGATCATGAATTCCTGAATGTCGATCGGGTTATCAGCATGTTCGCCACCGTTGATGATGTTCATCATCGGAACCGGCAGAACGCGGGCCGAGGTGCCGCCGACATAGCGGTAGAGCGGCTGGGTGGTGTAATCGGCGGCGGCTTTCGCGCAGGCCAGCGACACGCCGAGGATCGCGTTCGCGCCAAGGCGGCCCTTGTTCTCGGTGCCGTCCAGCTCGATCATCGTGCGGTCGATCTCGACCTGCTCGGTGACATCGGCGCCCACGAGGGCTTCGGCGATCTCGCCATTGACGGCCGCAACCGCGTCCAGCACGCCCTTGCCCATATAGCGGGCCTTGTCGCCATCACGCTTCTCGACCGCTTCATGCGCGCCGGTCGAGGCCCCCGAGGGCACAGCCGCGCGGCCCATGGTGCCGTCTTCGAGGATCACGTCGACTTCGACGGTCGGATTGCCGCGGCTATCGAGGATCTCGCGCGCGTGGATATCGATGATGGTGCTCATATTACTCTCTTCCCTTGTCGTTGCACATGCGTGCTTAATGGGCCGCGTAAAGCTATAACTTCGCCAAGCCCCAGTGAAAAGGGCGTTGTTACCGCTAACGCGAGTGTTAGCGACACAACTTCATGAAATTTGTGGAATGTTCGTATGACATCCGCATAGTCAGGTAGATCAGCGCCGGCGCCGCAGACCTTTCACATCAGCCCAGATCGGCAGATGGTCCGAGGCACGCCGCGTCAGCTGGGTGTCGAGCACAGCCATTTTGGCAATGCTCGCACGGTTGCAGGTCACGATTCGATCCAGCTTGCCGACAGGCGCGACCGAGGGGTAGGTGGCGCCAGGTGCATGGACCGAGAAGCCGCTCAGCGCCTCGAAGCCGGAACGCCCCGACCATTCGTTGAAGTCACCAATGGCGAGGGCGGGCGCGGGAGAGGCTGCCAGCATCTCCTTGGCTATCCGCGTCCATTGCGCGCGCCGGTCCGCCCGGCGTAGCCCCAGATGGGCTGCAAAAATGGAAAAGGGCAGATCGCCCTCGGCCTTGATATGCAGATGCAGCGCGCCGCGCGGCTCGAGGCCGGGCAATTCGATCCCCTTGCAATCGATCATCTCGACGGTCTTGCGCACCAGAAATGCCTGACCGTGCCAGCCCAGACTATCGGGTCCGGTGCGGGGTTGCTCGATGGTGCAGAAATCCGTCTCGGCCTCGATAAGGGACGCAGTCAACGCAGCCGGACGCGCGCCGCGCCGGCGGTCAACTTCTTGCAGCGCAACGATATCGGCATCCAGCGTGTTGAGCACCTCGATAATCCTGTTGGGATCTCGGCGGCGGTCCACACCTACGCATTTATGAATGTTGTAAGAAGCAATTCGGAGAGTCATTGGTCGTCAGCATGGTCAATTTCACGCAGAGATATAGATCTAATGCGCGGGATGTCACCTTGCCGTCGCGAAAAATTCCAATATTGCGATATATTCGCCGAGAATTTTTTGTGAGCGGAGCGTGAGCATCTTCCCCGCACTGCGATTTGCCCCCATCATGAGAGCTATGAAAAACTTCCTCCTCCTCGCGGCCTTTTTGCGCCAGCCCTGGCCGGTGCGCGTGATCTGGTCGCTTCTGGCCATCGAGTTATGTCTGGCCCTTGTCGAACGGCAATGGCCACTTGCGGGGGTGGCGCTGTTTACCTTCGGGCTGACACTCGTGCCGCTCTATGTTAGCTCGCGCATCGGAATTTCCATGCCCACGGCGCTGGTTGTGGCGATCACCGGCTTTATCTTCGCCACGATTTTTCTCGGCGAGGCGTTCGATTTCTACAACCGCTTCTGGTGGTGGGACATCGCGCTGCATGGCGGATCGGCACTCGGCTTCGGCCTTGTAGGCTTCATGTTCGTCTTCATGCTGTTTGAAGGCGACCGCTATGCCGCGCCTCGCTGGGCGATGGCGCTAATGGCGTTCTCGGTGGCGGTCACCATTGGCGCGGTCTGGGAGATCTTCGAGTTCGGCATGGACCAGATCTTCGGCACCAATATGCAGAAATCCGGCCTGATGGACACGATGGGCGATCTGATCGTGGATGTGATCGGCGGCGCTTTGGGGGCGCTTGCGGGCTGGGCCTATCTCTATGGTCGCGGTCCCGGTTTTACCCGCGCTTTCTTCGAGGATTTCGTCGCCCGCAACCGCCGGTTCTTCCGCAAGATCGGCAATCGGGTCGGGCGACGCTAGGGGTTATGTCCCGCAGAAGGTGCGCATAACGCGCTCACCCAGATCGGGCGCCTTCTCGTAGGCGGCAAAGCCCGGTGCTTCCGCATAGGGCTCGGCCAGCGCCTGCATCAGGCGCTCGAACGGGGCCAGATCACCGGCCTCGGCGGCATTGATCGCCTCCTCCACGCGATGGTTGCGCGGGATGCGCAGCGGATTGGCTTCGGCCATCACCGCCTGCGGATCGGTCTCCCGCGCCAGACGTGCCCGCCAGTCGGGCGCCCAGGCTTGCCACAGGGCAGGGTCCATGAACTCCGCCCCCGCATCCTCTCCTCGGCGCATCGCCGCAAAGACCCGCGTGAAATCGGCCTGACCCTGCGCCATCGCGGTCAGGAGCCCCTGGATCAGGTCCAGCTCCTCCATCCCTGCATCGGCAATTCCGATCTTCTGCCCGAAACGCTTCAGCCACTGGCTCTGGTAGAGCGGACCGAACGCATTGATGGTCAGTGTGGCGTCCTCGATGGCCTTCTCCTGCTCGCCCATCAGCGGGATAAGGCAGGTGGCGAATTGCGCCAGATTCCACGTGGCGATCTGCGGCTGCGCGCCATAGGCATAGCGGCCATATTGGTCGATCGAGCTGAACACCATCTCGGGATGATAGATATCGCTGAAAGCACAGGGGCCATAATCGATGGTCTCGCCGGAGATCGCCATATTGTCGGTATTCATCACGCCATGGATGAAGCCGAGGCTCATCCAGCCCGCGATCAGCGTCGCCTGCGCCGCGGTCACCGCCTTGAGGAGGTCGAGCGGGCTCTCGCATTCGGGATAGAGCCGCGCGATCACATGATCGGTCAGGGTCCGCAGCCCCTCCACATCGCCGCGCGCGGCGAAATACTGGAAGGTGCCGACCCGCACATGGCTGCGTGCCACCCGCGCCAGCACCGCTCCGGGGCGCTGTTTCATGTCGCGCAGGATGGTCTCGCCGGTAAAGGCCGCGCCAAGGGCCCGTGTGGTGGGCAGGCCAAGCGCATACATTGCCTCCGACACCACATATTCGCGGATAACCGGCCCGGCCCATGCCCGTCCGTCGCCACGGCGCGAAAACGGTGTGGGGCCGGAGCCTTTCAGCTGTAGGTCGAACCGACCCTCGGGGGTCGTGACCTCGCCCAGGAGCACCGCGCGCCCATCGCCCAGTTGTGGCACCCAGCCGCCGAACTGGTGACCGGCATAGGCCTGCGCGATCGGGGCCGCGCCTTCGGGGACATGGTTGCCCGCGAGCATAGCCACACCCTCGGGACTGCGCAGGAAGGCGGGATCGATGCCCAGATTGCCTGCCAACGCATCATTGACGGCGATCAGCTGCGGTGCTGCCACGGGTGTGGGGGCTTGCGGCGCGAAGAAACGCTCGGGCAAGGCGGCATAGCTGTTGGTGAAGCGGATGGGTGCGGTCATGAGAGGCCTCCTGTTGGTTCCGATATAGGCCCCATGGCCGCTGACGGGAACCCCGCCCCTCCGAATTCGTTTGGGCGGTAGCTAATCGTGAAGGGGGCGGCTATGGGGAATTCTTACCGGACCGGACAATGGGTCACATGGAACTGGGGGCAGGGCGAGGCCAGAGGCAAGATCGCCGCGCGCCATGAGGAGCGTGTCGAGCGCCAGATCGACGGCTCCAAAATCACCCGCAATGGCAGCGCCGAGAACCCCGCCTACGAGATCCATCAGGAGGACGGGGCGCGGGTGCTCAAGCTCGGTTCCGAGTTGGAGGCGGGGTGATGGACGGCGCGCGTCTGGCGGATCTGCCGAAAGGCCTGTGCTTCTATCCCGATAGCCGTCCGGGGATCGCGCGCAGGCGCTGTGGGCGGGGCTTCAGCTACATGATGCCCGATGGCACCACACTTGCCCGTGGCCCCGAGCGGACCCGCGTCGAGGCTCTGGGCATTCCGCCCGCTTATGAGAATGTCTGGATTTCTCCGCGCGAGAACGGGCATCTGCAGGCCACGGGGTTCGATGCGCGCACGCGCAAGCAATATCGCTATCACACACTCTGGTCCGAGGCGCGGGCCGCCGAAAAATTCGGCACACTTGCCGCCTTTGGCCATGCGCTGCCACGGATCCGGCGCGGCGTGACGCGGGATCTGGCCGAGGGGCCGGGCGAGATGGGGTTTGCGCTGGCGGCTGCCGTGCTCTTGATCGACCGTCTGGCGATGCGGGTCGGCAATGCGGCCTATACCGAGGCCAATGGCAGCTACGGGGCGCTGACGCTCCGCCGCCGCCAGATGCGACTTTGCGATCAGGGGCTGCGACTGAGCTACACGGCCAAGGGCGGCAAGAAGGTGCGGCGCCTGCTCACAGACCGCAAGCTGTTGAAAGTGCTCGACCAGGCGCGCGATCTGCCGGGGGCCGAGCTGATCACATGGCTCGATGATGCGGGCTCACCGCATGCGTTGGCCTCCGATCAGCTCAATGCCTATCTGTCTGACCTAGGTCAGGGAGATTTTACTGCTAAGACCTTCCGCACATGGTCGGGGTCGCTGGCGGCATTCGAGGCGGCAGAGGCGGGGGGCGAGACCATCAAGGCGCTCTCCACGGCTGCAGCCAAGCGGCTGAACAACACGCCCACCGTCGCCCGCAACAGCTATATCCACCCCAAGGTCATCGCGCTGGCCGAAGAGGGCCTGCCCGAGATCACGCCCGTGAAGCTGCGCGGGCTGACCGTGGCAGAGACCCGCCTTCTGGCGCTTCTCGAGGGTTAGAGCGTGGCGAGGCGGTCGCTGATCAGCGCGAAGAAACGATCGCGATCGACCTCGCCCATGAAGGTGGCGTTGGGCGCGCGCTTGCTGACGCGCCACCAGTCCGCCACCGTCATACCAAGGGTCAAGGGCGAGTCCACCTCGATCTCGACATTGATGAGACGGCCGGAAAACAGCGTCGGATCGATCAGGTAGCCGATAGTGCAGGGGTCGTGTAGTGGCGCGCCGCCCGATCCGTATTTTTCCATGTCGAAGCGCTCGAAGAAATCGGTCCAGGAGGCCACAGCTTTGCCCAGAGGCGTGCCCAGATCGCGCATCTGCTGCACCCACGCCGCGGAGGTCATAGCCTTATGCGTCACATCAAGCGGCATCATCGTCACCTTCACCCCCGCGTCCAGCACGATCTTGGCCGCCTCCGGGTCGACATAGATGTTGAACTCGGCGGTGGGAGTGATGTTGCCGACCTCGAAATAGGCCCCGCCCATCAGCACGATCTCCTCGATCTTCGCAGCCAGTTCGGGGGCGCGGTGCAACACGGTCGCGATATTGGTCAGCGGACCGATCGGGACCAGAGTGATCGAGCGGTCCCCAGCGGCCCGCAACGTTTCGATGATGAAATCCACCGCATGTTGCTCCTGCACGGGCATTGTGGGCTCGGGCAGAACGATCCCGTCAAGGCCGGTCTTGCCGTGGACATGCTCGGCCGTCACCAATGCGCGTGACATAGGTCTGTCGCAGCCCGCAAAGATCCTTACATCGCGGCGTCCTGCCAGTTCGCAGATCTTGCGCGCATTGCTTACCGTCAGATCCAGCGGCACATTGCCTGCGACACAGGTGATGCCCAGCAGCTCCAGCTCGGGGCTGGCCAGCGCCAGCAGAATGGCCACGGCATCGTCCTGGCCGGGATCGGTATCGATGATGATTTTGCGCGTCATGTCTGCTCTCCTTTGGGGGGCAGGTTGAGCGTAGGCGCGGGATTTGTCCAGCGGGCGTCATGCCCGCCGGACGCTTGAGTCAACCGTCGAAGTTCACCGCCTCGATCAGCTTGAGGGCCTCGGGACGCATCCTGGCGATCTCCACAAGATCGAGCCCGTCGGGGGTGAAGGCGCCCCAGCTTTTGACCAGATCCGAAGGATCTACGCCCTCTTTCACCGGAAACTCGTGATTGGTCTCGGCATAGATATGCTGCGCCTCATCGGAGACGAGGAACTCCATCAGTCTCAGCGCCTCGTCCTTGTTGGGGGCGGATTTGGTCATCGCGACGCCCGAGATGTTCATATGTGTGCCACCGCCTTCGAAGACGGGGAAGCGGATCGACACGCTATTGGCCCATTCGGCGCTCTCGTCATTGGCCAGCATCTGGCCCATATAATAGGTGTTACCAAGGCTGATATCGCATTGACCCGCCCAGATGGATTTCACCTGACTGCTGTCATTGCCCGAAGGCTTCAGCGCCAGATTGGCCTTAAGCCCTGTCAGCCAGTCACGCGTGGCCTCCTCGCCGTGATGGATCAGATAGGCGGCGGTCAGCGCGACGTTGTAATCGGAGGTGAAGGGGCGGGTGCAGATACGGCCCTTCCATTTGGGGTCGGCCAGATCCTCATAGGTGGTGATCTCGCCCTCGGCCACGCGCTCCTTGGAGGCATAGACGATCCGCGCCCGTGTGGTCAGTCCGAACCACTGATGGGCAGGGTCACGGAAGGCCCCCGGGATCGCGGTATCAAGGGCCGGATCCTCGACCGCTTGCGTGACGCCGCCATCCACAACTTGCGTCAGCCGCGCGATATCGACCGTCATCACCAGATCGGCGGGAGAGCGGCGGCCCTCGGCCTGCAGGCGCTCGACCATACCCTGCGCGATATAGGCGACATTGACCTTGATACCGGTTTCCTTGGTGAAAGCATCCAGCAGCGGCTGAACAAGCTCGGGCTGACGGTGCGAATAGATGTTCACATCGGCCATCGCAGGCAGGGGCAGGGCCGCGAGAGCTGGCGCGAGAAGCGGAAACAGACGCATGGAAACCTCCTATTGGGACGCAACCGATATGCCAATTCCGTGAAAACCGGTCAATACCTGATCTTTTTTATCGGTATATCGACGGGTTTCGCAGGGGCGTGACATATCCATGCAACAGTTTCGCGCGAAATTGAGCGGGAAGGTAGCAAGTTTTGTGATCTGCGCTAAGATAACCGCAAATGATTGACAGGCGGGGTGCTGCATCACTGCAGGGGCCGCGCTCAAGAACGAGGGAATCATACCGTGACCCAGATCACTGCGAAAATCGCCGCCGCTTCTGTTGCCCTTATGCCGCTTGTGGCCGGTGCCGCCTTTGCCCAGGATAGCCAGTCCGAAGGCTATCACTTCGATACGCCGCGCGTCTCCACCCAGTCGTCGGGCGCAGGGGTGAAATTCACGCTGGGGGCAGGCGTTGCGGTCACTCCCGAATATCCCGGCTCGGATGATTTCACCGTCGGTCCCGATATGGTCGTGCGCTTCCACGCTCTGCAATATGGCGGGATGACCTATGGCAATCCCGACCCCTATGCCGAGAAATCGGGCTTCTCGGTTGCGGGGTCGTTCCGCTATATCGGCGAGCGCGATGCCAGCGACTATTCCGAGCTGCGTGGGCTCGACGATGTGGAGGATTCTCTCGAGCTGGGTCTCGGCTTTGCCTATGACACCCCTGTCTATGAGGTCTTCAGCACCGTGCGTTACGGCGTTATCGGTCATAACACCTGGGTTGGTGAGGTCGGTGCCGACCTCAAGATGCACCCGACGGAGCGTCTGACCGTCACCTTCGGGCCGCGCGCCTTCTGGGGCACCGAGCGTTATGCTGACACCTACTATGGTGTGACGGCGGCGGAATCGGCGGCGTCCGGCGGATCGCTTGCCGCCTATGACCCCGATGGCGGTTTCCTGTCGGCTGGTGTCGAGCTGGGCGCGAATTACCGCTTCGACGGCGGTTGGGGTGTCGAGGGCGCGGTGCGCTACGACAAGCTGATGAACGATGCCGAAGACAGCCCGATCACGCAGGCCGGATCGGACGAGCAGTGGAGCATGTCCTTCGATGTGACGCGCGTGTTCACGCTGGGCGCGATGTAAGCCCGCCCATAGCCGATCTTAGACAGCCCCCCGCGAGGGGGCTGTTTTCATTTTCGGGGTGATTTTTCCGAGATGGTAAAGGGTTTGTTTGCCAATTTCGCCGAACCTGCAGGCGAGTTTGCGAAAGAGAGACCCCATGCGCGCCATCCGTTATCAAGATCATCGTGACGACCATCTCCAGTTGATGCAGCGCGGCAAGTATCAAGAGGCCTTCGCCATGCTGCAGGAGATGGCGCCGATGCATGGGGATGATCCGGTCTATATTGCCGATCTCGCCGAGGCGATGTGGTATATGGGCGACGAGAAACAGGTGCTTGATCTGTTGCATATCCTGGTCACCCGCTTCCCCGACTACTATCGCGGCTGGCTGCAGTTGGGGTTGCGCATGGGCAGCTATGGCGAGACGGAGCAGGCGGTCGCCTGTTTCAGGAAAGCTTTGGAACTGAAGCCGGAATCGATCGCAGCGCGGACCGAGCTTGCCAAACACGAGCCGTTCAGCCCCAACAGCCAGCAGGCACGGGTGCTGCGAAAATATCTGGAAGACGATATCGCCGATCCGGTAAAGATCGAGATCCTGATCGCACTGGCCAATGCCGAGGCGCGCTCTGGCAGTGCGGTCAAGGCGTTCCATTACTGGACGCAGATGAACGCGTTACGAAAGCTCGATTATGACACCGAGGGGCTGTTGCAGATGGTCAAGGAG
Source organism: Thioclava sp. GXIMD2076 (assembly GCF_037949795.1). Classification (NCBI taxonomy): domain Bacteria; kingdom Pseudomonadati; phylum Pseudomonadota; class Alphaproteobacteria; order Rhodobacterales; family Paracoccaceae; genus Thioclava; species Thioclava sp. GXIMD2076. The sequence goes on along the minus strand of NZ_CP149932.1, from coordinate 2,344,942 downwards.
ATCGGTCGCCTTGCGCCCGCGATGCCGCGCGCCGCAACCGACGCCGCGATGCCGCGCTTCCTCTTCATCACCGGTATGCCGCGCTCGGGCACCACGATCACCGAGACCGAGCTTGCCAAACATCCCGATGCCCACCCGATGGGCGAGCTGCCGACGCTGCAGATCGCGGTGCAGGCGTTGAAACTGCCCGCGTTCTCGGGGCTGCGCCGCGACTGGATTGCGCATCTGCACTCCATCGATGCCGTCCAGATCGCCCAGATCCGTGCGGCATTCCTGAGCCAGCTGCCCCGGAACGCCCCGCGCGGCAAGGTGCTGATCACCAAGACGCCTGCCGATGCGTTCAGCATCTGGGCGGCACGGCTGATCATCCCCGAGCTGAAGGTGCTGCATATGGAGCGACATCCGCTGGATGTGGCGCTCTCCAATTTCAGCACCAATTTCGGCACCTTACGCGGCTATCATACGACTCTCGACGGGATTGCCGATGTGACACGCGCCACATGGCAGGTCCGCGATATCAATGCCGGTCTTCTGGGTGCGGATATGCGGGTGCAATCCTATCGCGCAATGGTCGAGGATCAGGAGAACCAGCTCGCGCACTGTCTGGCCTTTGCAGGGCTTGCGCCCGAGCGGATGCAGACAGAGGCCGATCCGGAGACGTTACGCGCGGTGCGCACGGCCTCTGTCCATCAGGTCCGGCAGGGTGTGAATACCAAGGGGCTTGAGAAATGGCGCAAGTTCGAGCGCCAGCTTGCGCCATTTGTGAGCCGCCTTGGCGGGCCGGAGGTGATCGCGGCATGGGAAGCGCAGGATCGGGCCCGCGATTTCCGGCCAGGATAATTACCCGGCTTCGGCGCTTTCCAGCTTTTCGAGAGCTGCCATCCAGAGCGTCTCCGCCCTATCCATCGCCTCACGCAGCTCGGCATATTTGGCATTCCACGTCGCCAGCTCGCCCGCTTTGCCATCCTCGTAAAGCGCGGGATCGGCGAGTTTCTTGGAAAGCTTTTTGGCCATTTCCTCGAGCTTCTGGACCCGCTCCTCGCATTTGCGCGCCTCGGAGCGCAGCGTAAGGATCTGCTCGCGGGGCGCACGTTTGGGCTTGGGTTTGGGGGCCTCGGGTGGCGCTTCCTTCTTGGGCGGCGTCAGCAGCTCCTGCCGGTAGCTGTCGAGATCGGCCTCATAGGGTGCGACACGACCCTCTTTCACCAGCCACAGCCGGTCCGCGACCATCGACAGCAGGTGCATGTCGTGGCTCACGAGGATCACGGCGCCGGTATAGGCGTTGAGCGCCTCGGTCAGCGCCTCGCGGCTCTCGATATCGAGGTGGTTGGTCGGTTCGTCGAGGATCAGCATATGCGGCGCATCGATGGTCGAGAGCAGCAGGGACAGCCGCGCTTTCTGCCCGCCCGAAAGCCGCCCGACCTCCGTCTCGGCCTGATCGGCGCCAAGACCGAACCCCGCCAGCCGCGCACGCAGCTTCGATTGACCCTCGTCGGGGCGCAGGCGCTGCAGATGCAGGAGCGGCGTGGCGCCCAGATCCAGCTCGTCCACCTGATGCTGTGCGAAATAGCCCACCCGCAGTTTCGAGGATTTCACCATCGATCCGGTCATCGCCGGAAGCTTGTCGGCCAGAAGTTTCGAGAAGGTCGATTTGCCCTCGCCATTGCGGCCCAGAAGCGCGATCCGGTCATCCTGATCGATGCGCAGGTTCAGCCGCTGAAGGATCGCCTTGCCGTCATAGCCCACCGAGCCGCCCTCGATCGCCACGATCGGCGGCGAAAGCTGCTCGGGTTCGGGGAAGGTGAACACCGTCTTGGCGCGATCCTCGGGCGCGGTGATCGTCTCCATCTTCTCGAGCATCTTCACGCGGGCCTGTGCCTGTTTGGCCTTGCTGGCCTTGGCCTTGAAGCGGTCCACGAAAGCCTGCAGATGGGCGCGACGCTCGTCCTGTTTCTTGGCGGCAGCGGCCTGCTGCTCGCGATTGGCGGCACGCTGGCGGACGAAACTGTCATAGCCGCCGGAATAGAGCGTGAGCTGTTTGTTCTCCAGATGCAGGATAGAGCCGACCGCACGGTTGAGAAGCCCACGATCGTGGCTGATGATGATGACCGTATGCGGGTATTTGGCCAGATACTGTTCCAGCCACAAAGCCCCCTCGAGGTCGAGATAGTTGGTCGGTTCGTCGAGGAGCAGAAGATCGGGCTGTGCGAAAAGCACCCCCGCCAGCGCGACACGCATCCGCCAGCCGCCCGAGAAATCGGAACAGGGCATGAGCTGTTGCTCGGCATCAAAGCCCAAGCCTTTCAGGATCGAGGAGGCGCGTCCCTCGGCCGACCACGCATCGATATCCACCAGACGGGTCTGGATCTCGGCAATCCGCGTGGGGTCGGTGGCGGTCTCTGCCTCGGCCATCAGGCTCGCGCGTTCGGTATCGGCGGCCAGCACCGTGTCCAGAAGGCTCGTCGAGGAGGAGGGCACTTCCTGCGCCACGCCACCGATCTTGGCGCGCGAGGGCAGCGAGATATCACCCTTTTCCAGCACCGCCTGCCCACGGATCAGGCGGAACAGTGTGGTCTTGCCGGCGCCATTGGGGCCAACAAGCCCCACTTTATGGCCGTCGGGAATGGTCGCGGAGGCGCCTTCGAACAGAGGGCGGCCTTCGATGGCATAGGTGATATCTGAAATTTTCAACATGACCGAGCCATGCCGAAACCTTCGGGCAACGTCAACGGGGATTTACGCTCAGGCGCGGGCTGCCACCAGCACAATGGCAATAAAATGCGTCACGGCCCCCGCCAGCACCGCCCCGTGCCAGATCGCGCGCGAGAAGGGGATGCGTTCGATGACATGGAAGATGGTGCCCGCGCTATAGATCAGGCCGCCCGCAAGGATCAGGATGACGGCAGCCAAGGGCAGGGAAGTCACGATGGGGTAGCTTGCGATCAGCCCGATCCAGCCGAGCGCCAGATACATGACAAAGCCTAGCCGTTGCCAGCGGTCGAAAAATCCGAGTTTCATCACCATGCCGATGGCGGCGATGACCCATGCGCTGATGGCCAGTGCCCAGCCCGCGGCGCCCCCCATCCCCAGAAGCGCCATTGGCGTATAGGTGCCAGCGATCAGTAGATAGATCGCGGCATGGTCGAAACGGCGCAGCACCGCACGGGTCGGCTCATGCAGCGTCAGGTTATAGGCGGCCGAGAACCCGAAGCTTGCCACCAGCCCGCCCGCATAGATGCCCAGCGGCCAAAGATGCGCGAGCGGTCGGGTGATCGCCGCCCAGACCATCAGCCCGCTGATCCCCGCAATGACAATGATCAGCCCCAACACATGCATCACACCATCGGCCACATGTTCGCGCAGGCTATGGGGCAGCCTGTATCTCTTCATGGTCCCATCCCTAAATCGGCTCGCACTTGCAGCATAACGCCTTTTTGCGACATATGGATGATGCGGGGCCTAAAACAGCCCCTGCACGGGCAGTCTCACGCGAATGTGGCCTTATCCTTCGGCAGAGATCCCGAAAATGGCGATTGCCGCGCCAAGCACCGCAAGCCCGCAGTAGCGCAGACGCCGTCCGCCGGTGGCGTGCAGCGCGGCAAGTCCTGACTGGAGGGCATAATAGGCGGCAAAGGCGCGCGAGGCATAGGAGATGATCGCGAACAGATCGGTGGTCCATGTCAACGCGATGCCCAGCCCCACCAATATAATATAGGCCAGTGCGGGACGCAGACGGTTATGGCTGAGTTCCGCCGCCAGCCCGCCGGCACCACCCGTATCGGCGACAGCCGCCGAGAATTGTGCGGCCAGAGCGGCCGCCACCAGCATTACCGGCAGGATCGGCGCAACCACACGCATCATCTCGATAATGGCCGTTTCGGTCAGCTTCATCTCGCCGGGTGGAAAGACATAAGCCAGCAGCAGAATATAGACCATATAGATTGCCGCCGAGAGCCATTGTGCCCATTTCATCGCGCGAATGCGGGTCGCGGCATCATAGTCGCGGCTCATATAGCGCGCTGTTTCAAAGCCTTGGACAGTGACGATCAGACCGAAGCCCAGACGCAGGGCCTCCACCGGCCCCAGATCGGGCGGCAGGATATAGAGCGTGCCCTTGGAGGTTTCGGAGACGAAATAGACCGCCAAGCCCAACAGAAGCCCCGCAATGATCGCCAGTTTCAGGGAGACGCTGGCATATTCCATCTTCTCGAGCCGTTTGAACCCGCCAGACAGGCCCGCGGCGCCAATGATGATAAAGACGGCGGTGGTCACGATCTTGGCGGTGGCGCCATTATCCCATGGTGTAAGAGAGACCGCGAAGGCACCGAAAAGATTGAGATAATAGGCAACTGAGATCACATAAGCGAGGCCGAGTGCCACCGAGGAGAGCGTCTCCAGCCCGCGGATGCGGCGCGGAGGGGTGGTCTCGGTCTCGATCCGGGCGATGTTGAAGCGGATCGCGCTGCCAAAGGCCCATGCCGTCAGGCAGAGCACGGCCATAACCGCAGGTGCAAGCCAGCCATAGCGGACCTGAAGGATTGGCCCGAGCACCAGAAACCCCGATCCGATGATCGAGGCGAGAGGGGTGATCATGGCTCGCCACCCGGCACGCGCGCGCAAGCTCGGCAGGAACATGACGGCGCCCATAATGAGGGCAAGAGCGAGAATGGAAATATCGAGTATCATAGGCTCTATCTGCGCCGAGCTGGCGCCGATGGAAAGCCCTTTTTGTCAGTCGCGTGTCCGGAGGGCCTGCCAATGCGAGATCCGCGCGGCAATGTCTGGGCCATGCGCGTCAATGGCCGAGCGTGCCAGTTCCAGTCGCATGATGGCTTTTTCCAGACGGGCGGAGATGGTCTGGATCTCGCGCTCGAGGATCGGGCAGATATGGGGGCTCCTTGTATGATCGCGGCGCAGCTGCAGGCGGGAGAGATGGTTGCTCCACATGGAGACGGCGCGCTCTTGCACGGCGACAGTGTCGCGCATCACTTTGGCACGGATGGTTTCCGCATGGATTACGGCGCTGACAGAGCGGGTCTGGATCTCGGAGCTGCGTAGCCTGTCAAGGCGCGTGCGTTGCCCGAAACCGGGTTGATCGATGCCGCCGACGAGACTATCCGGCCGCGGTGCGACATGGGGGATCTCAAATCTGTATGTCACCTGACTGCCTGCTTCTGTTCTGAGACGACTGCCTCATGCGGTGGAGCCAACTCGCTAATGAAACAACTGTTGCGCGTGATGGTTAATCAAATCTTAACATCCTGGATCTTGCTGTAGGGTCGTATCACCAAACTGCAATCTATTCGTCATATGTCGTTTCCATGTCGCATTCGGAACGCAAAAAGCCACCCCGAGGGGTGGCTTTGATGGTGCAGAGAGGGGCTGGTGCCTTAGAAGCCGGCTTTGATTTTCTCGAACTCTGCCAGCTGGCGTTCGCGCATCTGCGGATCGTTCGGCGTCTGGGCGAGGATCGGTGCGTCGACATGGCCAAGGCCCGCTTCATCCAGATCCTCTTTCGAGAACTGTTCCATCGCCTTCACGTTCGAATGGCCATAGCCGATCTCGTCCATGAGCGCGGGGGCGGCTTCGGGGCGCAGCCACGAGTTGATGAAATCATAGGCCTGATCTTCCGAACCGGGGCCGTCCTTGAGGTTCACATAGCCGCAGAAGAAGGTCGAGGAGCCTTCCTTGGCCGCGCGCTGGAAGGCCACCGGATAGCCGTCGGCCTTGAGATAGGTCACGCCGTCATTCCACGACCACGAGATCAGCACTTCGCCCGAGGCCATGGTCTGGGCCTGTTCGGAAGGGTCGGTCCAGTAGGATTGCACGTTCTTATGCGCCTTGCGCAGCCAGTCGGCGGCGGCCTGGAACTGGTCTTCGGTGACATTGGTCCAGTCGGAGACGCCGGTGGCGAGATAGGCCAGTGCCCAGACATCGTCCGAGCTGTCGGGCAGCGAGATACGGCCTTCATATTTGGGGTTCAGGAACACATCGAGCGAGGCCACATCTTCGGCAGGCACTTCGTCGGGGTTATAGGCGATGGCGGTCGCACCCCAGTCGGTGGGGATATACCAGACGCCTTCATCATCCTTGAAGATCTTGGAATCGAGGAATTTCGGGTCGATATCCTTGAAGGCGGGAATGCGCGAGACATCCCACGGCTCGATCAGGCCGGCGTCACGGTATTTCGACACCATCTGCGAGCAGGGATGGGCGACATCGGCTTTGAAGCCGGAGGCGAGCTTCTGGTAGGCCTCGTCGTCATCGCCGTAGAAGGTATATTGCGGACCTGCGCCGTATTTCTCGGCATATTGCGCGAAGATCCCCGGAATCTCGAAGCCGGACCAGTCGAAGACCAGCAGGTCGGGGCTTTCGGCCTGTGCCTGCAGGCCGAAGAGACAGGCCGCGCCTGCGAGCAAGGAGGAGATGCGTTTCATGGAAAACCCCTGTTTTGTTCTAATCTGCCCACGACGCTAATTCGGCCCGCTTTCACCGGCAAGGGGGATTTTCACGCCACCGTGCCTGCATGTGATATTGTGATCGGGCTGGACGCGGGGCCTTTGCCAGCTACCTAGCGGTATCAATAGTTTGATGCTTGGATGCGGGAGGCCGTCATGGCAAAAAAACCGGTAATTCTATGGCTCCGGCGCGATTTGCGGCTGCATGACCATCCCGCCATGGTCGCGGCCGCAAAAGATGGCGCACCCGTGATCTGTGTGTTCATCCATGACGAGATCGTGGCGCAAACAGGGGCTGCGGCAAAGTGGCGCTGGGGCGAGGCGATCGCCAGCTTCGCTGCCCGCCTCGAGGAAATCGGCAGCCGTCTGATCCTGCGTCGTGGCGAGGCGCTCGAGGTCTTGCAGGCGCTCGTCAAGGAAACCGGTGCCGAAGCGGTGCATTGGTCGCGCGCCTATGATCCGGCCTCGATCGCGCGGGACAAGGCGGTCAAGACGGCCCTGAAAGAAGAGGGGATCGAGGCACAGAGCCATAAGGGGCATCTGATGTTCGAGCCGTGGGATGTAGCCACCGGAAAGGGCGAGCCCTATAAGGTCTACACACCCTATTGGAACGCGGTGAAGGGGCGCGGGGTCGAGCCGCCCTGCGACACGGTCAGCGCCCTCGAGCCGCCCCAGACATGGCCCGAGAGCGAGACGCTTGACGACTGGCAGATGGGGGCTGCAATGCGGCGCGGTGCGGCGGTTCTGGCACAATATGCCTGTATCGGCGAGGCCTCCGCGCAGGGGCGGATGGCCGCCTTTCTTGGTCAGAAGATCGATGGATACAAAACCGCTCGCGATCAGGTCGATCAGAACGGCACCTCCAACCTGTCGGAGAACCTGACCTATGGCGAGATCAGCCCGCGCAGCCTCTGGCATGCCGGTTGGTCGCGCATGGAGGCGGGCAGTGCAGGGGCCGAGACCTTCCTCAAGGAACTGGTGTGGCGCGAATTCGCGTGGCATCTGCTCTATCATTTCCCCAAGCTCGACCATGCGAACTGGCGGGAGGAGTGGAACGGGTTCGAGTGGCGGCGCGATAATAACGAGGCCGAGGACTGGCGGCGCGGACGCACCGGCGAGCCCTTCGTCGATGCCGCCATGCGCGAGATGTTCGTAACAGGCCAGATGCATAATCGCGCGCGGATGATTGTGGCCTCCTATCTGACGAAACATCTGCTGACCGATTGGCGGGTGGGGCTGCGCTGGTTCGAGGACTGTCTGACCGATTGGGATCCGGCCTCCAACGCGATGGGCTGGCAATGGGTGGCAGGGTGCGGCCCCGATGCCTCACCCTATTTCCGCATTTTCAATCCTGCCGCACAGGCCGAGAAATTCGACCCCAAGGGCAGCTATCGCCGCAAATGGATCGCGGAAGGGGCGAAAAACCCACCGCAGACCGCGCTGCATTATTTCGAGGCGATCCCGAAATCATGGGAGATGACGCCCGATGACCGCTATCCCGATCCGCTGGTGGACCTCAAGGCGGGGCGCGAAAAAGCGTTGGCGGCCTATGAGCGCCATCGTAACGGGTAAGCGGGCGTCGAATTGCGCCAGTATTTCCAATTTTCGACATATTCCTATGGCATCAAGCCTCTTATCTGAGGCGGCATGGGGCAGGATATGCAGAAGATCGGCTATGGCAATCCGCGGGCGCGAATGCCCACGGCCTCGCGCGCGGTTGCAGCAGTACTACTGGCGGCAGTGGCGGGTGGCGGAGCGGTGCTTGCGCTGAGGGCATTGCCAGGGGCCGCCATCTATAGTGGCTATAGCATGGTCATGGCAGCCACGGGACTTTTGTGTGGCTGGTACGGGCTCGGGCGCGAAGGGCTGAACTCGCTCTACCGCGCGATCCTCGGCGGTTTGCGGATGGCCCTCTATCTGGGGGCGATGACCGTAGTCTATCTGGGCGGCTCCGAGATGTTCCGCCATGCGCAGATGGTGAAAAGCACCAATGTTCTGGGCACATTGCTTGATGGTGTAGGCTTCGGGATCGGGGCGGCCGAAAAATTACTTTCTGTTGAGATTGCCGGTATGGTTGTTGCGGGTTGCGTTATGGCTGCTATCTTGACATGGCTTACACAGCGGCGTCTGCCCTGAGGGTGGACCGTTCTTGTATGACCTCCAAGTCCTGATCGGGTGATTGCGTGACCAAAACCTATTTCTTTTACGGAACACTCAGTTACCCGCCGCTTCTGGAGCGCGTTCTGGGGCGGATGCCCAATATGCGCCCCGCTTTTCTGGATGGCTTCGAGCCGCGCATCGCGCGCCGCAATGGCGAGGACCAGCCCTTTCCGATCCTCGTGCCCTCCGATCTGGGCGTGCCCGGTATCCTGATCGACACGGAGACCGAGGCGGAAGAGACCAGACTTGCCGATTACGAGGGCGGCTATCGTCTGCATGCGGTCGAGGTGGTGGCGGATGGCACCGGCGGCACGACACCCGCACAGGTCTTTATGCCCGACGAGGGTGCATGGGAGGTTGGCGAGCCGTGGGATATTGCCGAATGGGCAGAGACATGGGGCGAGCTGGCCACGGAGGCGGTCGAAGACACTATGGCGAGCCTCGCCGATCTGAGTTTCGACGAGATTTATGACCGCCGCGAGCAGATGCTGGTGCGTGCCGCCGCCCGTGTGCGGGCGCGCGAGACGAGCCCTGCATCCTTGCGCCGGCAGGCCGCTTTGACGGATGTGGTGGTGCGCGAACGCCGTTCGCCCTATGCCAAATTCTTCGCGGTCGAGGATTATGATCTGCAGTTCCGCAAGTTCAACGGTGCGTTTTCCGCACCGATGGAGCGGGCGGTGTTCGTATCTTGCGATGCGGCGGTTGTGCTGCCCTATGACCCGCTGCGCGACAGGGTGCTACTGATCGAGCAGTTCCGCGTCGGACCTATGGCGCGGGGCGATGGCAATCCGTGGCTTCTCGAGGCGATCGCGGGGCGCGTAGATGCACTGGAAAGCCCCGAACAAACCGCTCTGCGCGAAGCCGAGGAAGAGGCGCATCTGGCGCTCAAAGAGCTGGTGCCGGTGGCGCAATATTACTCCTCGCCGGGAGCCAAGACCGAATATATCTATTCCTATATCGGGATTGCGGATCTGGATGATCAGGCGGCCGCACCCGGTGGTCTGGACGAGGAGGGCGAGGATATCCGCCCGCATATGATCAGTTTCGAGCGCATGGTCGAGCTGCTCGATAGCGGCGAGCTGAACAACTCCATGGTCGTCATTTGTGCACAGGCCCTGATCCGCAAGCGCGAGGCGCTGCGTGCGCAGTTCGGTGCGGCCTGACCTCCTTGCGGGGTGCAGGATAAACTAAGGACATTGGCACGTTTGTCGGAGCTTTGATCCGATCACGGCCCGTTCCTGTCCTATACACGGAACGTATGTTTCGCGTATTGCTGTTTCGATATACGTTTGTTCGCCGATATGGCGCAGTGCCGTCCCATCCTGATAAGAATATGACTTGAGGCCGCTCTGGTGGCGTCCTAAGTCTGGTGCCAAGAAAACGGCCGTGACGCGCGGCAAGCGATGGAGGAAGACCATGAGAACATGCGAGGATCTGGCACAGGCGGTTGGTAATACGCCGCTGATCAAGCTTAAGAAAGCCTCCGAGCTGACCGGTTGCGACATCTACGGCAAGGCGGAGTTCCTTAATCCGGGCCAGTCTGTGAAAGACCGCGCGGCATTGTTCATCATCCGTGACGCCATCGCGCGCGGGCAGCTGAAGCCTGGCGGGACGATCGTCGAGGGGACTGCGGGCAATACCGGCATCGGTCTGGCGCTGGTTGGCGCCTCGATGGGCTTCAAGACTGTGATCGTCATCCCCGAGACCCAGTCTCAGGAGAAAAAGGACATGATCCGTCTGGCAGGCGCCGAACTGGTGCAGGTGCCGGCGGCGCCCTACAAGAACCCCAATAACTATGTCCATTACTCGCGCCGTCTCGCCGAGGAACTGGCCAAGACCGACCCCAATGGCGTGATCTGGGCCAACCAGTTCGATAATACCGCCAACCGCGAGGCCCATATCCAGACTACGGGCCCGGAAATCTGGGAACAGACAGACGGCAAAGTGGATGGTTTCATCTGCTCGGTGGGCTCGGGCGGCACCTTCGCCGGCACCGGTATGGCGTTGCAGCCCAAAGGCGTGAAGATCGGCCTTGCCGATCCCGATGGTGCGGCGTTGCACAGCTATTATACGACCGGCGAGCTGAAAGCCGAAGGGTCTTCCATCACTGAAGGCATCGGTCAGGGTCGGATCACCGCCAATCTCGACGGGTTCAAACCGGACTTTTCCTATAACGTGCATGATGCCGAAGCGCTGCCGATCGTGTTCGATCTGCTGCAGGACGAAGGGCTCGTCTTGGGGGGCTCGTCGGGCATCAATATCGCTGGTGCGATCAGGATGGCGCAGGAAATGGGGCCGGGCCACAAGATCGTGACGATCCTGTGCGACTATGGCAACCGCTACCAGTCCAAGCTCTTCAATCCCGAGTTCCTCAAAGAGAAATCGCTGCCGGTTCCTGATTGGCTAGACCGTGCGCCCAAAGCGATGCCCGAGGTCTTCGAGGGATGATCTCAAGCCTTCTGCGCGCAGTCGCCACCGTCTTCTTCCTTATGGTTGCGGGCATGGCCTGCGCGCAGGACCAGACTACCCCCGATTATAAATCATGGGAAAAGCAGGCCGCCTCCGCACAGGCGCTGCTTGATAAGGATCAGGCAAAAGTTGGCGATAAGGATCTCGAGGATCTGCGCGCGAACCTGGTCAGCTGGCGTGATAAATTTACCGCCGCGCGTGACACGAATTCCGGTCAGATCAAGACGATACGCGATCAGATTGATGCGTTGGGTCCAGCGCCTGCCGAAGGCGAGACCGAAGACGAGGCGATTGCCAAACGGCGTAGTGACCTCAATGATCAGCTGTCGAAATTGCAGGCTCCCTCGATTACCGCGACCGAGGCCGCGACGCGCGCCGACGGGTTGATCCGCTCTATCGATAGCGAATTGCGCACCCGCTCCACCGACAAGCTACTGCGGCTCTCTCCATCGCCTCTGAACCCCGTCAACTGGGGCTCTGCGCTTTCGCTTGCGGGCACTCTGACCGGTGCGCTCTATGACGAGAGCGTCACTCAGCTCGAAAGCACGACGCGTTTCGAGCAGCTGCGCGAGAACGGCCCCGTCATAGGCGGGCTTGTCTTGGTGGCGCTGGTGCTCTTGGGGCGTGGGCGACGCTGGATGGAGGACCTTTCGCAATGGCTTCTGGACAGATCCTCGATGCGGGCGCGGATGCTGATCGAGATGATCGTCTCGATCGGGCAGATCCTCGTGCCGCTGGGCGGGATCGTTCTGCTGCTTCTGGCGCTGCAATATTCAGGGCTGTTCGGCGCGACCTGGCAACAGTTCCTGCGTGTGCTGGCAGGGGTGGCAACGGTCACGCTGTTCTCGGCATGGCTGGCGGGGCGGCTTTTCCCGTGGAATGACCGTCAGGCAAGCCCGTTCAACCTGCTCAGCGAGCGCCGCGCCGAGGGACGGCTCCTCGTTGTGTCCATGGGCTTCCTGCAGGCTATGTGGGACCCATTCGGGCGCTGGGTCGTTGATCAGTCTATGGTGCTGACGCGGGCGGAGATCAGTTCGGCCACTGCTGATGCGGCAAGTTCGGCGGCTACCCAGATGGACGGGGCGCTGGCCTCTTTGACCTTGCCGCTGCAGATCCTTGCGGGGCTGGCGCTGTTCCGCACAGGCGCGATCCTGCGCCGTCATGTGCGCAACGATGACCGGCAATCGGCAGACCGTGCCTTTGGAGACGGAATCGTCAAGCTCGTCGGCAATGCGGTCATTCTGGTGGCCGTCATGGGGCCCGTGCTGGGCGCGATCGGCTATATCAACGCCGCCAACCAGCTGATCTGGCCGATGATCAAATCGCTCTTCCTCGCGGGGCTTGTGCTCGTGCTGCAGCGCTTCTTTGCAGAGCTTTATGTGGTGGTGACCAAGCGTGAGGATGACGGGCGCGACAGCCTCGTGCCGATTCTCGCGGGCTTCTTGCTGGTGTTGGCGGCCCTGCCGGTTCTGGCGCTCAACTGGGGCGCGCGGGTCGAGGACCTGATGGAGCTGTGGACGACCTTCCGCAACGGGTTCGACATGGGAGGCGTGCGGATTTCGCCCAGCATCTTTATGGTCCTGGCGATTGTTTTCAGCATCGGCTATGTGATTACACGCGGTGTTCAGGCGGCCCTGCGCTCCACGATCCTTCCCAAAACCAAGATCGACAAGGGCGGGCAGAACGCGATCCTGTCAGGGATCGGCTATCTGGGGATTTTCCTTGCCGCTCTGGTGGCGATCTCCTCGGCGGGGATCGATCTCAGTTCGCTTGCCATCGTGGCAGGGGCGCTGTCGGTGGGCGTGGGCTTCGGTCTCCAGACCATCGTGCAGAACTTTGTCTCCGGCATCATCCTTCTGATCGAGCGTCCGATTTCCGAGGGCGACTGGATCGAGGTGGGCACCCAGATGGGGGTGGTGAAGGCGATCTCGGTGCGCTCTACGCGGATCGAGACCTTCGACCGCACCGAGGTCATCGTGCCCAATGCCGATCTGATCTCGGGGCAGGTCACCAACTGGACGCGCGGCAATATGACGGGGCGGCTTATCGTGCCGCTGGGCGTGGCCTATGGCACCGATACCCGCAAGATCGAGAAGATCCTGCTGGAGATTGCCGAAGACCAGCCGACGGTCATGATGGATCCGGCGCCCAATGTTGTCTTCATGGGCTTTGGTGCCGATAGTCTGAATTTCGAGATCCGGGTGATCCTGTCGGATGTGAACTTCAAGCTGCGGGTCATGTCGGAGATCAACCACCAGATCGCGGCGCGCTTCGCACGCGAGGGGATCGAGATTCCATTTGCACAGCGCGATATCTGGCTGCGGAACCCCGAGGCGCTTTCGGGGCGCTACGAGGACCGTCCTGCGCGTTGGCGCGATACCGATGACGAAGGGCATCGCCGCAAGGCAGGCGATCTGGCACAGGCCGAAAAGCCGCGCCCGCTCGGAACACCACAACCCGGTGAGGGGATGGAAGATCCCGGAGGAGATGGCCGCTGAGGCAAATGGAAAAGGCCCCCGAGGGGGGCTTTTTCAATAGTAGTGCTTCTTGCGGGACTGTTTGCCAAGCCCCGGATTGAAACTGTTTGTCGGATCGCAGGCGCAATAATGGGCGGCCAGTTCTGGCTTGGCCTCGTAGAGATGGCCCACATTATGCTCGGCCGGATATTCGGCCCCGCGCTGGTCGAGGATCTCGAGCATCGCGTGTTTGAGCACCTTGGGATCGGCGCTTTTCTTCACGACATAATCCTGATGCAGCACATGGCAGAAGAAATGCCCGTAATAGAGCTTGTGCGCAATCTGGGCGTCGAGCGCTGCGGGCAGGGTCTCGAACCAGTCCTCGTCATTGCGGCGCAGCGCGATATCGAGGGCGACGATATCGGCCACATCCTTCTCGTGCAGCGCCATATAGCGCACCGCAGCCCCTGCGGCGGCAAAGCGGTGTAGCCCTGCGATCTTGGTCTCCCGCGCATCGCAGGCGAAGAAATCTGCCTCCTCGCCGTTACAAAGCGTTTCGAGCGTCTGTTCGGCAGCCTCGATCCCCTCATCTCGCATCTTCAGGATCAGATGATGCTCGAACCGGTCGCGGAAGGCGGTCAGCCGTTTGGGCAGGATCGAGGGCCAGAGAGTGGCAAAGAGTTGCAGGGCCTTGTCGGTCAGGTGGCGGGTCGGGCCGAACCGGTTCAGACGTCCGTCGATCGCGCCCTTGAGCGCGAAGAAGGCGGGCAGCCGGTCTGTGCCGAGCTTGTCGATGGCCAGCACGGTGTCCTTGCCGTATTTCTCGGTGATGTCGAAGGCGTCGCGATGCATGTATTCGCCGGAGATCGGCAGGACGGGGAAATCCTTGAGGATCGTCCGGCGCAAGCGCGTGAGGATCTCGGTCGAATTGGTGCCGATATAGAAGGTCTTGGAACGGTCGGGCCGCGCGAAAGTGTCGAGACGCACGGCAAAGACCGCGAGCTTTCCGGCACAGCCCGAAGCCTCGTAAAGCCGTCCCGGATCGGCGTTGAAACGCGCAGGCGTCGCGGCCTCGATATCGCGCACCCGCGCCGCATAGCCCTGATCGGAGGCATTGCGGTTACCGCCCGTGTCGATAGCCCCCCAGTCCCCGTGCTCGACGCGGCGCAAGATCTCTTCGGGTGATGATCCAAGATCGATTCCCAAGTGATTGACAAGATGCAGATTTCCATCGGCGTCGAGCTGGGCGAAAAGCGCCATCTCGGTATAGGAAGGGCCGCGCTCGATCAGGGCACCGCCCGAATTGTTACAGACACCGCCGATGACAGACGAGCCGATACAGCTCGATCCGATCACCGAATGCGGATCACGTCCGAGCGGGTCGAGCGCCTTTTCCAGTCCGAATAATGTGGCTCCCGGAAGCGCCACGACCTGCCGGCCCCCATCGAGAAGGTGGATCGCGTCGATGCGCAGCGTGGAGAGGATCACCACATCACGGTCATAGCTGCCCTTGGGGGTCGAGCCCTCGGTGAGACCGGTATTGGCCGATTGCATGATGATGATTGTGTCCGCCTTCACGCAGGCCTGCAGCACCTTCCACTGTTCCACGAGAGAGCCGGGGCGCACGACCGCCAGCGCCTCGCCGCTCCCCGAGCGGTAGCCATGCCGGAAGCGTTCGGTGGCGCGCGGATCGGTCAGGACATGGCGCGCACCCACGATGGATTTCAATTCGGCAATCAGGGGCGTCTCGGCCATGGGGCTCATCCTCGGGTGAAGGGTTACAGACTGGATCGGGATCAAGGATAGGGCTTGGATCCGGTGCAGTCATCCGAAAAATCGGTAATTGGTAAGAAAGTTTATCCAATACTGGTATTGGGTCGCGTAATCCGGCGCGAGCCTCTTGACCGGCGGGTGGAAAACGGCAACAGCGAAACGCATGATACCCACTGACCGCCTGCATCAGATCCGCGACCGTTACGGTTTTCTCGAAGCCCAGCTTTCGAGCGGGCCGGACCCTGCCGCCATTGCGCGTATCTCGCGCGAATATGCCGAGCTAAAGCCGGTGGTCGAGCAGATCGAGAACTGGTTGCAGGCGCAAAACGATCTGGCCGAGGCCGAGGGCTGGCTGGCAGATCCCGAGATGAGGGATCTGGCCGAGGAGGAGCTGCCGCTGATCCGCGCGCGCCTGCCGCAACTCGAACAGGCGCTGCGTCTGGCACTTCTGCCCAAGGATGCCGCCGATGCGCGGCCCGCAATTCTCGAGATCCGTCCCGGAACGGGGGGCGATGAGGCCGCGCTTTTTGCGGGCGATCTTTTGCGGATGTATCAGCGCTATGCCGACCAACGTGGCTGGCGCGTCGAAATGCTGGAATATGCCGAGACCGAGCTCGGCGGGATCAAGGAAGTCATGCTGCGGATCGAAGGCGAGGGCGTGTTCGCGCGGCTCAAGTTCGAATCGGGAGTGCATCGGGTCCAGCGCGTGCCCGCGACCGAAGCGGGCGGGCGTATCCATACCTCTGCGGCCACTGTGGCCGTGCTGCCAGAGGCCGAGGAGGTTGATATCGACATTCCTGCCAGCGATATCCGTATCGATACGATGCGGGCCTCGGGCGCGGGCGGCCAGCACGTCAATACAACCGATTCTGCCGTGCGGATCACGCACCTGCCCACGGGGCTCGTGGTGACCTCCTCGGAGAAATCACAGCACCAGAACCGCGCCAATGCCATGGCGGTGCTGCGCGCAAGGCTCTATGATATGGAGCGCGCGCGGATGGATGCCGAGCGTTCTGCCGCGCGCAAGGGGCAGGTCGGCTCTGGCGACCGCTCCGAGCGCATCCGCACCTATAATTTCCCGCAAGGACGGTTGACCGATCACCGGATCAACCTCACGCTCTATGCGCTGACACAGGTGATGGCGGGCGAGCTGGACGAGATCATCGACGCGCTGATCGCCGACGATCAGGCGCGGCTTCTGGCCGAGATGGAAGGGCAGTCGTGAGGATGCCAGTCATACTGCAGGGCGGGGTCTTGTTGCGCGAGGGCGTGGTGCTTTTGCGCGAGGCGGGGGTGGAGAGTGCCGCGGGTGATGCGCGCAGGCTTCTGGCCCATGCGCTGAAGATCGCGCCGGACCGGTTGACGCTGGCGTTGCATGACCCGGTGGACGAGGCGGCACAGGCGCGTTTCCGGACCTATATCGCGGCGCGCAGCCAGTTCCGGCCGGTGGCGCAGATCACCGGCGAGCGGCTGTTCTGGGGGCGGCCATTCCGTGTGACATCCGATACGCTCGATCCGCGCCCCGAAACGGAGGTTCTGATCGAACATGCGCTCGCGGCGCCGTTTGAGAGAGTGCTGGATCTGGGCACCGGAACGGGCTGTATCCTGTTGACCCTGCTTGCCGAAATGCAATCCGCGCAGGGGCTGGGGGTGGATGTGTCCAGCGCGGCTCTGGCCGTCGCGCAGACCAATGCCGTAGATCTCGGGCTCCAGCAACGTGCGGAATTCTGTCTCTCGGACTGGTTTTCCTCGGTGAGCGGACAGTTCGATCTGATCGTCTCGAACCCGCCCTATATCGCTGAAGACGAGATGGCGGGGCTGTCACGCGATGTGCGCGACTGGGAGCCCCATCTGGCGCTGACCCCCGGAGGGGACGGTCTCTCGCCTTACCAGCGGATTGCCGAAGGGTTGGCGCGGCATCTGGCCCCTGCGGGGCGCGTGCTTTTCGAAATCGGTCCGACTCAGGGCAAGGCAGTCTGTGACTTCTTGGAGCATCAGGGGCTTGAAGAGTGCCGTATTTGGCCCGATCTTGATGGAAGAGACCGCGTGGTCGCGGCACGACGCCCCGCCTGAGGCGGCGCGCGCACATCATTGCGGGCGGAGCGGGCTTCGCTTTACGAAAATGTCACGCCATTTCGGCGACAATGAGCGAAAAAAGCGGAGAGAGAGGCAAATCCAGCTTGCAGGAACCGCCGTGACATGCTTATCAGGGGATGTGCACGGAGAAACCGAGTTTCCCGGCATGGCTCAGCTTCACACTGCGGGCTTGGTTGGAGGGCGCTAGACGCTTCGCACAACCAGACTGTCCCGCTCGGCGCGGTCTGATCACTTTCTGATCCGACCCAGACCTTGTCAAAACCGCTAGAATATATAGGCGGATAAATCGAACGAAAGCAGATGAGATCATCCAAATCACGTTCGCGTTCCAAATCGAACCGGCAGCGTTCCATCGGTAACATCATCAACCGGGTTTTCGAAAGCTCGGGGCCGGAGGGCAAGGTTCGCGGAACGCCGCAGCAGATCATCGAGAAATATCTTGGACTTGCACGGGATGCACAGCTCTCCAACGACCGCGTTGCAGAGCAGAACTTCCTGCAGCATGCCGAGCATTACACGCGTCTTCTGCATGAAGCACAGCGCGAGATGGCGCAACGCCAGAACAACAATCAGGGCAATGGCAACCAGAGCAATGGAAGCCAGAGCAACGGCAATGACGGGCAGGACGGGAATGGCCAATCGAACGGTCAGCCCAATATGCACTCGAACGGCAATGCCGATCAACGGCAGCCCGAAACGTCGGATGCAGAGACAGACACCCAGAGCGAATCCCGGAGCTGGCGCAAGCACGAGAGTGCAGGCGAGAGCGATGCCGTCGAGGCCGATGATTCCAATCTGGTAGAGACCCCCGAGAGCCGTTCGGAGCCACGCGGGAACCGCCGCGCGCCGCGTTCGGTCGAGACGGTCGTCTCCGATGCCGCCGATCTTCCGCTGGAGGCGCCGAAATCCTCGCAACCCGAGGACGCTCCTGCAGAGGCCCCTGCGGCCGAGGAAAAGCCCAAACGCCCGCGCAAGCCGCGTGCGAAGAAAGCCGATACGGCCGAGGGCGAGAAGCCCAAGACCACGCGCAATCGTCGGAAGCCCAAAGCGGCTGAGGGGGATGTAGCGGACGGCGCGAAACCTGCCGAAGATACATCCAAAGCAGCGAGCTGATCTTCCGTTTCCTATTGAAAAGCCGCCCGTGGTGACCACGGGCGGCTTTTTAGTGTTCAGCGGGCATCGATAATGCGGGACAGGCGGCACCATTCCTCGATGGTGACCCGCTCGGCGCGCTGGGTCGGCGGAATACCGGCGGCATCCAGCTTGGCCTCGATATCGGGAGCGACCGATTTGAGCGAGGCACGCAGCATCTTGCGCCGCTGGTTGAAGCCAGCCGCCACGACGCGCGAGAGGGTCTTGGCATCGGCCGGATAGCGTGGCTCGGGCAGGGCCTTGAGATGGACGACTGCCGAATGCACCTTGGGCGCAGGCGTGAAGGCCTCGGGCGGCAGCGACATCACGATACGTGCTGTCGTGCGCCACTGCGCCAGAATTGCCAGCCGTCCGTAATGGTTATCCCCCGGCTGCGCGACGATCCGTTCGGCCACCTCGCGCTGGAACATCAGGGTCAGGCTATCCCATTGCGGAGGCCATTCCTTGGGGGTAAGCCAGCGCACCAGAAGCTCGGTGCCCACATTATAGGGCAGGTTGGCGGCGATCTTGTAGGGCGTGCGCAGATGGGTGCTGACATCCACCTCCAGCGCATCGCCATTGATCACCTCGAGCCGTCCGGGATAGTGCGCTGCGATCTCGGCCAGCACCGGCATACAGCGCGGATCCTTCTCGATCGCCAGCACCTTGCGTGCGCCCTCGGCCAAAAGGCCACGGGTCAGCCCTCCCGGACCGGGGCCGACCTCCAGCACGTCATGGCCCTCCAGCGCACCGGCGGCACGGGCGATCTTGGCGGTCAGGTTCAGATCCAGCAGGAAGTTCTGGCCAAGCTGTTTCTTCGCAACCAGCTCGTGGTCGCGGATTACGTCCCGCAGAGGCGGAAGCCCATCGATCGCTGCCATGGCTCTATCCTGTCTGTTCTCATGCAAAAGGCCCGAAAGCACGGGCTTCCGGACCTGCATGGGGATAGGGGAGCCTCGCGCCTTAGGCAAGGGCCTTAGCGGCGGGCACGACCCATCGTATCGGCCATCTCGAGCGCGGCAATCAGGCTTGCGGGGCTGGCTTGACCGGTGCCCGCAATGTTGAAGGCAGTGCCATGATCGGGCGAGGTGCGCACGAAGGGCAGGCCCAGCGTGACATTTACCCCCGAGTCGAAGGCCAGCGTCTTGATCGGGATCAGCGCCTGATCGTGATAGGCGCAGATGGCGGCGTCATATTGTGCGCGGGCGGCCTTGTGGAACATGGTATCGGCGGGAAGCGGACCGCTGACTGCATAGCCCTCCGCGCGCAGATTGGCGATCTCGCGGATCATCCAGTCCTGCTCCTCGGAGCCCATCGCACCGCCTTCGCCTGCATGGGGATTGAGGCCTGCAATCGCGATCTGCGGATTCTCCAGCCCGAAATCCTGGCTCAGCCCGTTATGGGTGATCCGCACCGCTTTGCGCAGAACTTCCGCATTGAAAGCGGTTGGAACCTCGCTCAAAGCGATATGGATCGTGGCGGGCACAACGCGCAGCTCGTCACAGGCCAGCATCATCACCACATCGGCGCCGCCTGCCAGATGGGCGAGATATTCAGTATGGCCGGGAAAGGCGAAGCTGGCGCCGTCCTTGAGCACCTTCTTGTTGATCGGGGCCGTGCAGAGCGACGAGCCCTCGCCGCGCATCACCAGATCGACGCCGCGCGCGATCACATCGACCACGGCGCGGGCATTGTCGAGATCGGGCTCTCCGGGAATGGCGGCCTTGGGGAATTCATGCACCAGCACCGGCATGGCGCTTCCGGCATGGCTGACGGCCTCGGACGGATGGCCGATCTCGCGGATCTTGCTGCCACGCGGCAGATGGGCCGGATCGCCCAGCCACACGAAGGGAAGCCGCGCGCCCAGGGCTTCCCATGCCTTCACGGCCAGTTCCGGACCGATACCCGAAGGCTCTCCGCAGGTAAGGATGACAGGTGGTTGAGCCATGGGACTTATCCCTTGTTTACAATTGGTTGAAAGGAACAGCTAGGTCTGTTCCTTCCGCAATCAAGCCCGAAGCCGCCGCTCAGGGACGGGTGATCACCGCCGCATCCCGCAGATCGGCCAATAGCCCGTCCGCCTGGATCTGGATCTGACGGTTCTCGAGACCCGATTGTGCGGATTTCGCCGTAGGCGTCTCGATCTGGCCATCCTCGCCCTGGCGTGCCACCTCGCGCGAGCACAGCATCAGTAGCGCCGTATTGCCGCCCTGCGACAGAAGCTCGGTCTCGCCCGGATCAAGCGTGCTCAGCGCGACCGAGATATCCTGCGGGAAGCTCGACGGGCTGCCGCTCTCGCGCACCAGCCGGCTTGCGGGCAGATCCTGCGCCAGCGGGTAGAGCGCATCGCAGGTATGATGGGCCGCACGGACCTGCGCCAGACGGCGGGCCGCTTCCTCGCTGCCTTTGGCGCCCAGCGTATAGAGCGCGTAATCGACCTTCTGGCTGCCCGATTGCGCGGGGCCGTTCTCGTCGATCGCGCGCAGGCGGAACACGGCCACCGCATTCGGGATCTCGATCGGACCGGTGGTCTGGCCCGGTTTCAGCGCAAGGATACGGGCACGCAGCGGCCCGGGCAGGTTCGAGACCGGCATCCAGTCGAGCGCCCCCCCGTTCTCGCGCGAGCGCGAGGCGGAGACATGGCTGGCGATATCGGCAAACTGGGCGGCGCTTGCGCTGCTGGCCTGCTGAGCCAGTTGCATGGCTTCCTGTTCATGGCCCTCGGTGGGGATGATCAGCTCGGACATCAGCACGCGGGTAGTCTGGCCGCGCTGCGAGGTCGGGCTCAGAGCGCGCTGGACCTGCAGTTCGGAAATCGCGATCCGGCCGCCGAATTGCGCCCGCACCACCTTGCGCCACAACAGGCCCGCTTTGGTGAAATCGCGGAATGTCTGCGCATCGACGCCTTCCTGACCGATGGCTGCGAGGAATTTCTTCGCATCGAGATTGGCGCGCGAGGCGAATTCTTCCATCCCTTGCTGGATTTCCTCATCCGTCACGCTCAGCCCCATACGCTTGGCTTCCCAGACCTGAAGCCGGTCGGAGATCAGCGCATCGATTGCGGCCTGGCGCGGGTTTTTCTCTGTCGTGCCAAGCACTTCGAGCATCCGCTCTCGCTGGCTGATCTCGTAGCTGGTGATCCCGAGGCCGTTCACGGTCAGCTCGGGGGCAAACATGCCCTGCGCGCTCACCGTGCCTGCGGGGGCCAGAAGGGCCAGTGCCAGAACCGAAACGCAGCCAAGTCGCGCCACCGTCCCACGCAATGCTTTAAAGCTCTTGCTTGTCGCCATGCCTGTGATCGCCGTCATGAATATACCTGCTTTTTCGTCATTGGCCCGCCTGCCGCGACAGAGGGGCAACTGCCTTATCTTACACAGACCTTGCTGGCCGAGGTTCCGTCATTGGCACCGCCAAATCCGGCCAGAGCAACAGAAAGTCCGACGCTTGTTTCGGGGTCCACATTAGTCGAGGACGTGAAGCGGCGCGAGAGGGAAAGATCGACGCTCACGCAATCATTTACCCATGTCACGCCGAGTTTAGCCTTGGCTGCGCGCTCGGCCACCAGATCGTAGCGCGCATCGAAGGTGCCCGACCAGCCGCGTGCCCATTTCCATTCGCTATCAAGTTGAAGCTCGGAAATATCCTCGCTCGTGCCGGCCAGGATATCCTTGTCCATCCACAGATAGCCTGCCGCCAGATCGTATTTCTCGCCCGAGAAGGCCAGACGCAGCTCTTCGCGGGTGGCATCGAACTCGTCATCGAACTGGGCGCGGTTCGAGAGCGTCAGCCCGTTCGATGTCTGCAAATTGCTGGCCAGCAGCCAGTCCGAGCGGTTGCCCGACAGCGCGCTGGTGGAGGAGAACTGGTCCAGATCCTCGGCATAGAAGACGCGGCCCACCGTGCTGCCCAGCGACCAGCCGGTGGCATCATAGCGCGTATAGCTGACGCCCAGATTGGCGCGCAGGCCACGCTCGCGCGCATCAAGGCCGGGGTAGCGCGAGAGGCTGAAGAGATTGCCTTCGTCGAACTCGCGCAGCGTGCTGTCCTCGTTTGGCGCGCGGGTGAGATTGTTGGGCGCCCAGACGACCTGCGCGATGGGTTCGATCACATGGGCGGCGCGACCCGTGGATTTGGTCCAAGGCCAGCGGATCTCGGTTGCGAGCTGCGGCTGGGCGCGCAGGATCGTGCTGTCGAAGCTGTCGTCATTATTGATGGCAAAGGCATCGGCGGCCAGCTGCGCCTGCGTGCTGGCGAGAATGCCATAGCCCAGAAGCCAGTTGCGCCGCCAGTTCGCGGTCAGCGAGCTGCGGGTCATGTCGCGCCCGTCGGAGATATTGTCCCAATCGGGGCCATCGGTGGTGGCGTTCGAGCTACGGCGATAGGTCTCGAAATCCCAGCTCGCGGTCAGCTCGCCGCCGATCGTGGAAGGATGGAAGACCTTGGTCCATTCGGCATCGCCCGCGAGCATGGGGTCGGTCTCGTTGCTCTCGTCATCGCGCAGCGTATGGGTGCGACCGGCACGGGCCCAGACCAGCTCGTCGGGGCGCACCCGTTCGAGCTTCAGCCCCGACCACAGCCGGTCCGCATCGTCGATATCGTAATTCAGCAGATAGGCATCATCGGAGACGAGCTGCAGCTGCAGCCCCAGCTTGAACTCGTCGGGCAGGGTGAAGGAGCCATTGGCAAAGAGATAGCCCCGATTTGCCCCCTTGATGATCCCGTCATTGGAGAAGGCGCCCGAGATATCGATATTACCGTCATTGAATACACGGCGGTAGCGTAGGCCAAGGGTGCGGGTCCAGCCGCTCGAGATATAGGGTTCGACCAGGAGATCCTGCGTGGGATCGATGGCGAAGAAATAGGGGATCTTGACGCCCGTGCCGAGGCTCGAGGTGCTGCGGTAGCTCGGCGCCAGAAAGCCCGACATGCGGGTCACCGTCGGGTCGGGCAGACGCAGATGCGGCACCCATAGCAGCGGCACACCCCCGACGCGGAACTGTGCATCGTCGAAAGTTAGCTGGCGGGCGGCCTTGTCATGCGAGATCTGCCGCGCGCGGATCTCCCAGAGTGGGCGTTCGCCAACCACGCAGATCTGGCAGGACGAGGCCACGACATTGGTCATCCTGGTGGTGTTCTCGTCCTCGCGCTCGATCTTGGCGGCGGCGAGTTGCAATTCGCGTGCCAGAACCATCCGTGCGCCCAGAAGGATCCCGTGCTGGAGATCGCGCGACAGCTCGGCCTGATCGGCCAGAATGACCGCACCGGCTTCCTTGGGTTCGGTCAGCCGGATCGGGCCTTCCATCTTGATGGTGTTGGCATCGCGGTCATAGGTCACACGCCGTGCAGTGACGCGGTTTCCCTCGTAATAGATCTCGACCGAGCCATCGGCGACCAGCGTGGTCTTGCCGGCAATCGAGATCCGGTCGGCGATCAGGCTGGCGGGCACATCGGACATCTCGCTTTGCGTGCCCTCGCGGTCCTGCGCGAAGACGGGTGTGCCCAGAGCGGCGGTGCCGAGCACCGTGCCAAGGCACAGCGCCGCCATCAACCTTGCCGCCGGTTGGCCGTGGAAAGTGCCGGAACGGGTCGAAGGACGGGTTGCGGGCAGGGTCACGGGCAAGGTCATGGCTCAGCCATCCTCCAGATGCAAAAGCAGGGCAATCGAAAACATCACCGCAATTCCCGGCGGTGCCCATGCCGCCAGAAGGATCGGGATCTGGCCGCTATCGCCCAGAACCTGCGCCACGTTGCGCAGGAAGAAGACCCCCAACCCAGCGATCAGCGCCAGAAGAACCCGTTTGCCGATCCCGCCAAAACGGGTCGGGCGCATGGTGAACCCTGCCGCCAGTAGCACCATTGCCATCATCATAAGCGGTTGTGCAAGCTCCATCTGGAACCAGACCCGATGCTTGAGGGCCGAGAACCCTGCGGCATCGAGCGTGTCGATGAAGGCGGGCAACTGCCAGAGCGGAATCGAGGAGGGCGCGCCAAAGCTGTCACGGATCGAGCTTGCGGTAAGGCTCGTGGCCACCGTCAGCTGCGAGGAGGTCGAGGCATCGCGCTCGGGATTGGTCGAGCGGCCCAAGGGCCAGTCCTTGGCATTGAAGAGCCGCCAATGGCCTTTTTCCAGAACCGCACGGTCGGCCACGATACGGCGCACGGCGAGGTTGTCGCCATCAAGCACGAGGAAGCTGACATCATAGAGCGAGGTCGCATCGCCATTGGCGCGGGCCGCCGAGATGACCGCCTGACCGCTGCGCTGGACGCCTGCGCTGTCCTTGTAGACGGCGCTCTGGCGCATCCAGACGCCATTGCGCCCGACCGAGACCACATCGCGCGTGCCATCGGTCTGGCTCAGTTCGTCATAGCGGTTCTGCGTGGCCGAAACCATCGGGTTGCCGACGCTGATCAGCAGCCCGCCCAGCACGAGCGCGGTCAATAGAGGGCTGATCAGGATGCCCAGAGCCGAGCGTCCCGAGGCGCGTATCACCACCAGTTCCGAGCTGCGCGCGAGATTGAGAAACAGCACCACCGCCCCGAGCAGCATCACCAGCGGCATGATCGTATAGAGCGTCTCGGGAATATTCAGAAGCGACAGCACGACGGCGCGGGTGAAGGTCGCATCCTCGTCAAGCTTGCGCACTTCCTCGACCAGACCGATCAGGAACAGGATGCCCCAGAAACTGCCCAGCACCAGTGCGAAGCTGCGCAGGAATTTGCGCGCGGTATACCAAGCGAGGATCATACCGCACCTGCCTTATGTCTCACGCGCTTGCGCCGCGCTGAAAGAGCCAGTAGCCCGATACTGAAAATCGCCCCGATGACCGCTGGCGCGAAGAGCACGGGCCAAAGGTCGGGCTGCGATTTGGCGAGGCTTTCGCCGACATTGGTCAGCACCTGCACCAGCACCAGAATGACCACCGCAAGCACGATCTGACGCCAGATCCCGAAGCGCGAGAAACTTCCCACCATCAGCGCGGCAAAGCCCACAAGGGCGGCCACCGGCGCCAGCAGCGGCTGGGCCAGACGCATCTTCAGTTCGAGCCCGATCTGGCCGGCGCTACTGCCTGTCTCCTGCGCCGATTGCGCGGGATGGCGCACGAGTTCCCATGTGGTCAGCTGTTCGAGTTTGCGGTTCACCTCCGTCGAGCCCTTGATCAGGCTGCCCAGATCATAGGTAAAGCTCGAGAACCGCGTGACCGAGAGATTGCGTCCCTCCGCGCGCAGGCTTTGCGCGATCCCGTTGAACAGCACGAGTTTCGGGCCGGTCTCTGTGCGCATGATGACCGCCTTCTTGGCCAGATAGCTCATCCGGTTCTCGGGCTTGCGGTTGTCCCAGAGGTAGAAATCCTCCAGCTCGCCATTATCCGAGATCTTGCGAATGTAGATCGAGACCCCGTTCACCGGATGCTGGAACCGTCCCGGTGTCAGCAGGCTGGCGGTAACATTCTCGGCCAGCTGTGCCTGTCGTACGGCCAGTTGCGCGCGCGATTGCGGCACCAGAAAATGGGTCAGCACCGCCATCATCAGCCCGACGAGCACTCCGAAGAACAGGACCGAGCGCGCGATCCGCCACGGCGAGGCCCCTGCGGCCTGCATCGCCACCAGCTCGGATTCGCTCGATAGCCGGTTGATCGCATAGACCGTCGCGGCAAAGGCCGCCAGCGGCAGCACGACCCGGATCACATAGGGCAGGGTGAGGGCCGTGAATTCCAGCACCACGAGTGCGGTCTGGCCGTCCGAGATCAGTTGCTCGAACAGGCTTACCGCCCGGTTGACCCAGTAGATCGATACCAGAACGAGGGCGAAAAACCCGAATATCGCCATGAATTGCGATAGAAGATATCGGTCCAGACGGGTCACGGGGGCGTTTCTCTCCAAATCGCGGCGCTTGCGCGGCAGTCTTTGTCCCGTCTCTACCGCCTTGGCGCGCGCGGGAAAAGCCCGCATGCGGAATTTAGGCGCACCAAACCTGTGAAACCGTGCAGAAATCCGCCGCTCTCCTGCGCTCCACCGCTTTGCCGCATCCGCTTTTCAATCCCTCCGAAGCTTTGTAGGGTCGGGCCAACCGTGGACCAAAAGGGAGACCACCATGACCGACCCCGTTGCCATCAGCTTCACCGAAACAGATCTGGACGCGCTCGAGACCGCGCCCGGTCTGGTGGTCGTCTTTGCCGAGGCCGGACGCAATCTGGGGCTCGCGGGGCGGCGGGTGAACCGGCTGACGCGCGGGGCGCTCAAGCGCGCGGCGGACTCGGAGGCGTTTGCCAAGCTGGAGGCAGGGGCCGCGCTTCGGCTCGAATGGCCCTCGGGGATGGAGGCCGAGCTGGTGCTTCTGGTGCAATTGCCGCGCCGCGCCGATGTGGCGGTTGCCCGCAAGGCGGGCGCCACAATCGCCAGGGCTCTGGGGGAGAAGGGCGCGACCGTGCTCGTCGAAGGTCAGGTGCGCGCGGCGGAGATTTCCTTCGGGCTGGCATTGCGGGCCTACCGCTTCGATTACCACAGCACCGAGACACCCGCCTATGGGGCTGTGCGCTTCATGGCGACGAACCCCGAGAAGCTGGCGCAGGAAAGCGCGCCGATGGCCGCCTTGGCCGAAGGGGTGTTCTTTACCCGCGATCTGGTGAACGAGCCCGCCAATATCCTGACCACCTCCGATTTTGCCGCCCGTCTGGCGGCGATGCAGGAGCTGGGGCTCGATGTCGAGATCCTCGAGGAGGCCGATCTGGAGGCGCTCGGGATGCGCGCGCTTCTGGCTGTGGGGCAGGGCTCGGAAAGTCCTTCCAAGGTTGTAGTCATGAAATGGAATGGCGGAGGGGACGAGCCGCCGCTCGCGCTGATCGGTAAGGGCGTGGTGTTCGATACCGGCGGGATTTCCCTCAAGCCGGGCGCGGGTATGGAAGAGATGACCATGGATATGGGCGGCGCGGGCACGGTGGCGGGCGTCATGCGCACGCTCGCGCTGCGCAAGGCGCGGGCCAATGTGGTGGGTCTGGTCGGCCTCGTCGAGAACATGCCCGACGGGAAGGCCCAGCGTCCGGGCGATATCGTGACCTCGGCCAAGGGCGTGACCATCGAGGTGATCAATACCGATGCCGAAGGCCGCCTCGTGCTGGCCGATGTGCTCTGGTATGCGCAGGAGCATTTCGCGCCCTCGGCGATGATCGATCTGGCAACGTTGACGGGGGCGGTGATCGTGGGGCTCGGGCACGAGAATGCGGGCGTGTTCACCAATAACGAGAGCTTCTCCGAGGCCGTGCTCAAGGCGGCAAAACTCGAGGGCGAGGGCGCATGGCCGCTGCCCTTGCAACCCGCCTATGACAAGCTGATCAAATCGCGTCTGGCAGATATCAAGAACACCGGCGGTCGCGCGGCCGGTTCGATCACGGCGGCGGCCTTCCTCAAGCGCTTTGTCGAGGCGGATGTACCGTGGTGCCATATCGATATCGCAGGCGTGGCGCTGCCGCCCTCCGAGACGGAACTGGCACCGAAAGGCCCGACCGGCTGGGGCGTGATGACGCTCAACCGGCTGATTGCCGAGAAGTTCGAGGGCTGATCGATGGGGGCTGCGCTGTTCTATCATGTCACCCAGTCCTCGGTGCCGGAAGTGGTGGTCAATCTGGCGACCCGCGCGCTCGATCAGGGATGGAAGATAGAGTTGCGCGGCACGCATCCCGAACGGATGCAATGGTATGACCGCAGCCTGTGGGAGATGGGCGGGCCGGAAGGCTTCCTGCCGCACGGGCTGTCGGGGGGCGCATATGACGCGCTGCAACCGGTCCTGCTGTCGACCTCGCCCATGGGCGAGGGACGTCAGGCGGTGCTCAGTGTCGACGGGGCTGCCGTGACCCCCGAGGAGCTGGACCGCCACGAGCGTGTCTGGATCCTGTTCGACGGCCATGACCACGAGGCGCTCGCAACCGCACGCGCCCAGTGGAAAGAGTTCACGCAGGCCGGTGCCAAGGCGCAATACTGGTCCGAGGAAAGCGGGCGCTGGCAGATGAAAACCGAGAGCAGATAACCTCTGGTTGCGTTATCATCACGATAAGTTCATGGAAATGCTGGATAAGGTTTTTTGATACCGGCATATTGATGCCTCAATCTTACACCTTTGGCGGGAATTTGCTGCATCGCCGCATATCCGACGCGGGGACACTCTTGCCCGCGCGAAAATACTCCCGACATGATGGGAATGGTCCTCCAACCTCCCCGCAACTTCATCGAGGGTTTGCCCATGCCTCATAGAAACGCCTCCCTGAAAGCGATGCGCCTGTTCACTGCCCATCGCCGTGCCCCCGAAGCCGATCGCTGGCTCGGGATCGTTCTTGCGCTGATCTCCGGCTCGCTCAATGCGGGCGCATTTCTTATGATGAGCCAGTATGCCTCGCATATGACGGGCCATCTGTCGCAGATGGCGGGCAGTCTGGTAGCCCATAACATGCGGCTTGTGCTGCTCAGCTTCTGTGTGCTGGTCCTGTTTGTTTCGGGGGCGGCGCTGGCTTCGGCCATGATCGCGCGCGGCTTTACCCGTCACTCGCGGCTCACCTATTATGCGCCGCTTGCGCTGCAGGCGCTGCTGATGGCGGTTCTGTCCAGCGCCGAGATCCTGCCACAGCCCTGGGAGGGGCATGTGGGGTTGGGTCTTCTGGCCTTTATTATGGGGCTGCAGAATGCCACCATTACCCGTATCTCGGGCGCGCGGATCCGCACCACCCATGCCACAGGTCTGCTGACCGATATGGGAATCGAGATCGGGCGCGGGCTATACGGGCGCGGTCGCGAGAGCTGCGAGGACGGGTTCGACCGCGCGCGGCTGATGCTCTTCGTGCAACTTGTTGCGGCCTTCGTGCTGGGCGGGATCGCGGGCGGGCTGGGTCATGGCGCCTTTGGCTGGACCTTCGCGCTTGTGCCGGCGGTCGTGCTGTTGGCGATTGCCGGTCTGACCGCGCCGCGTGCGGTGAAGGCCATGAGCCAGAACATCGCCTGAAACCTGCCGGAAATGCGCGAAACGGGGCCGCTTTGGCCCCGTTTTCATATTGTCCTGCAGGAGATGCTTTTCAAATGCCCGCATTCGGCCTATGGGGGCTGCGCAAGGAGACAGGTGATGACAGAAAAATTCAGCTTCGAGCTTCAGTCGACGGATGGTGCGGCCCGTAAGGGGGTGATCCATACCCCGCGCGGTGAGATCCGCACACCTGCCTTCATGCCGGTAGGGACGGCAGCGACCGTGAAGGGCATGATGCCCGAATCCGTGGCCGCAACCGGTGCCGATATCCTGCTGGGCAATACCTATCACCTGATGCTGCGTCCCACTGCCGAACGTGTGGCCGCGCTCGGGGGCTTGCACAAATTCATGAACTGGCAAAAACCGATCCTGACGGATTCGGGCGGGTTCCAGGTCATGTCTCTGGCAGGGCTGCGCAAGCTGACCGAAGAGGGCGTAACCTTCTCTAGCCATGTTGACGGCTCCAAACATATGCTGAGCCCCGAACGCTCGATGGAGATCCAGAAGCTTCTGGGGTCTGACATTGTGATGTGTTTCGATGAATGCCCCGCGCTACCGGCAACCGATAAGGAAGTGGCCCGCGCGATGCAGCTGTCCATGCGATGGGCGCAGCGGTCCAAGGACGCATTTGGCGACCGTCCGGGCCATGCGCTCTTCGGGATCATGCAGGGCGGTGTGACGCCTGAGCTGCGCGAGGAATCGGCCAAAGCCCTGACCGAGATCGGTTTTGACGGCTATGCCATTGGTGGTCTGGCCGTGGGTGAGGGGCAGGAGGCGATGTTTGGCGTGCTGGACTATGCCACCGATTTCCTGCCTGCCGACAAGCCGCGCTATCTGATGGGCGTGGGCAAGCCCGACGATATCGTGGGCGCGGTCGAGCGCGGCGTCGATATGCTGGATTGCGTTCTGCCCTCGCGCTCGGGGCGCACGGGCCAGGCCTGGACCCGCCACGGGCAGATCAACATCAAGAACGCGCGTCACCGCGACGACCCGCGCCCGCTGGACGAAAACTGCGCCTGCCCAGCCTGCCGCAGCTATTCGCGCGCCTATCTGCACCATGTCTTCCGCTCGAACGAGATGATCTCGGGGATGCTGATGACATGGCACAACCTGCATTATTATCAGGATCTTATGCAGGGGATGCGCGATGCGATCGAGGCGGGGACATTCAAGGCGTTTGTCGCCGATTTCCACGCCAAACGTGCCGAGGGCGATATCGAGCCGATCTGAGCGGCCTGTGTTCGGGGATGGAATAAAAAGGGGGCGCTCGCGCCCCCCTTCTTCCAGTCTCCCTGCGGGAGCCGGAATTCAACCCCCGAGGATATTTGGGGACGCTGGAGATCAGCTGTAATCGAGAACGCGCAGATCGGCGGCGCGGCCTTCGGTCAGCAGGATACGGCCATTGGGCAGGTCGTTCTCCTCGACGCGGCGCGTGATTTCATCAGCGGGCAAGCCGTATTTCTTCCAGCGGCGCGTGAGGCGGTCGCGGAGTTCGTCTTCGGGCACATGCAGCCGGATCGTAAGATCGAAAAGCGGGAAGAGATCGCGCCAGCCGTCGCGGTTGAGGAGCAGGTAATTGCCCTCGGTGATGATGATGCGCGTCTGTGCTTCGATCTCGCAGCCTGCGGGAATCACCGCATCTGTATCTCGGTCGAAGGTCGGCACGCTCAGCGGCTGGCCGGCCATGCGCGCCTTTTGCAGGAGTGCGGCAAAACCTGTCGTATCGAAGGTTTCGGGTGCGCCCTTGCGCGGACGCAGGCCATGCGCATCGAGCCAGTCATTGGAGCGGTGGAACCCGTCCATCGGCAGGATGGCGGCAGAGGCGGGGGCTTTGGCGTTGAGCGCGTCGCAGATCTCTTGTGCGAGGCGCGATTTTCCCGAGCCCGGCGCGCCCGCCACGGCGATCACCAGACGCTCGCCCTCGAGCTGGCGGATATGGCTCGCCAGATCGGCGCGGTCCACGCGCAGTTCCGAATGCATGAACGCGCCCCAGTCGCCCATCGGACCGTCGCGCTGGATCGTGGTGTCTTCGGTGCGCGTGACCATGGTTCAGCCCATTGCCGCGATGAGCGTGCCGAGGGTCGCCACCGGATCCTCGGTCTTCCAGATCTCGTCGCCGAAGGCGAACCAGTCGGAGACGGGCGCGAATTGCTGGACGAGTTCGATGGTCAGCGCGCCTTCGGCCACCACCGGCACCTCGATCACCTCGGACCACCACTGGAACAGGTCGAATTCGGCGCGTGCGCCGGTGCCGAGCGCGCTCTCGCCGATCGGACCGAAGCAGATGTAATCGGCGCCGGCCTCGCCCGCATTCATGCCGTCATGCCGCTGGGTGCCGCAATAGGCCCCTACGATCGCATCCTCGCCCAGCTCCTTGCGGGCATGGCGCACGGTGCGCGCGCCATCGGTCAGATGCACGCCGTCAAGGCCATGGCGCTCGACCAGATGGATATGGCTGTCGATCACCAATGCCACATCCTTGGCATGGGCGATCTCGCGCATGGCATCGGCGATCCGGCCCAGTTCGGCCTCGTCCTTGGAGGCATGGCACAGGCGGATACAGGCGATGTCATGCGCGTCAAGCACCGCCTTGAGTTTGGGCAGGAACGTCTCCGGCTCGAAGCTCGTGGGCGTCAGCAGGTAGATTTGCGGGCGATCTTCGTCTGCCATGGTATGTCCTTGACTGCATCGGCCCTCATCCCGGGCCGGAAAATGGTTTGTGCCCTCATAGCGCAGGAGCCGCTTGCTTGAAAGAGCTTTGCGATGGGCTTATGGGAGGCGTTGTAAAAGGAGCCCGTGATGATCGATCAAGCCGCCGATACGAAAAATGCCCCGAAGCCCAACCAGCCGCATATGGTTCTGGTGCGTCCGCAGATGGGGGAGAATATCGGTGCGGCCGCCCGGGCCATGCTGAACTTCACGCTCAACAAGATGCGCATCGTCGAGCCGCGCGATGGCTGGCCGAACCCGAAAGCAGTGGCGATGGCCTCTGGCGCGGCGGGGCGTGTGCTGGATCATGCGGGCGTGTTCGACAGCGTGGCAGACGCTGTGGCCGATTGCGATTTCGTCTTTGCGACCACGGCGCGCGGGCGCGAACTGCCCAAGCCCATCTACACGCCCGAGACTGCAATGGTCGAGGCGCATCGCCGCATTCAGGCAGGGCAGAAAGTGGCCGTGCTTTTCGGCCCCGAACGCACGGGTCTGGAGAATGACGATATCATCCGTGCGAATGCCATCATCACCATTCCCACCAATCCCGAATTCTTTTCCCTGAACCTCGGGCAAGCTGTGCTGTTGACCTCCTACGAGTATTCGCGACATATTCTGGAGGCGGAGGAGATTGCTCCGGGGCTGGCGGGCCATGATCCGGCCAGCGCGGGCGATGTCGAGGCATGGGGAGATCACATCGAGGGCCGACTGGAGGAGGCAGGGTTCTTCTACCCGCCGGAGAAGGCGCCGATGATGAAGCGCAATATGCGCAATATGTGGACACGGTTCGCGATGACGCGGTCCGAGGTCCAGACGCTGCACGGGGCGCTCAAGCAGCTTCTGCGCGGCAAGGGGTAAACCGGTCCGGTCTGGGCCGGCACTGGAGGGAGACCGGTGATGGCACAGATAGTTCCGATCCTGCTGCATCCCGCCTTTTGGGCGGTGCTCTGTGTGGCGATGATCGTGCTGGATGCGGGGCTTCATCTGTGGATGTTCCGGCTGGGCCGTCAGGGGCGGCTGCAGGAAATGTTTGACGATCTCTCGCGCTGGCAGTCGAAAGCCCTGCATCTGGGGATGCAGACGGCCGGAAAGCTGATCGTGCTCTTTGGTGGCTGCACGGCGGTAGCGCTCCTGCATCAGGTTCTCTGAGCGCAGGGGCTCACAGCTACGATAGCGGCCGGTGATCGGCGGAATGGTGCTTGAATGCGGCCCGCCACCCGCCTAGTTTGCGCGGCGACTGAAGGAGAGCCTTGATGAGCCAGAAACGCAGCATTTTCGAGGACGTGGCCGATGCCACCCAGACCCGTGCCGAGCCGAAGGGCGGGATGATCGACCGCCAGCCCAAAGGCGCGCGCAAATGGATCCGCGCCTGGCTGATCGTGATCTTCGCGCTTGTGGTGTGCATGATCGCGCTCGGGGGCGCGACACGTCTGACCGATAGCGGGCTGTCGATCACCGAGTGGAAACCGATCTCGGGGGCACTGCCGCCGATGAACGAGACCCAGTGGCAGGCCGAATTCGACAATTACAAACAGATCCCGCAATACGAGCTGGTGAACCCGAATATGACGCTGGAAGGCTTCAAAGGCATCTTCTGGTGGGAATGGGCGCATCGCAACCTTGGCCGTTTGATCGGTATGGTCTGGGCGCTTGGCTTCTTCGGCTTCCTTGTCGCGGGGCGTATTCCCAAGGGATGGGTGCCGAAACTTCTGGGGCTGGGCGCGCTTGGCGGGCTGCAGGGGGCAATCGGCTGGTGGATGGTCCATTCGGGCCTGTCGGGGCAAATGGTCGCCGTGGCCTCCTACCGTTTGGCGACGCATCTGGGCATTGCCTTCATCATCCTTGGCACCATCGCATGGTTCTGCCTGCAGCTCTCGCGCCGCGAGGGCGAACTGTTGCAGGCCCGCCGGATGGGCGAGCGCAAGCTGTTCGGCATGGGCACCGGCGTGATGCATCTGGCCTTTCTGCAGATCCTGCTGGGTGCATTGGTTGCGGGTATCGATGCAGGGCGTGGCTATATCGACTGGCCGTGGATGAACGGACAGTTCTTCCCCTCGGACGCGCTCAATTACCATCCGCTCTGGAAGAACTTCTTCGAGAATCCCGGCATGGTGCAATTCGTGCACCGGATGGTGGCCTATCTGCTGTTCGTCTTCGGGCTGGTTACCGTGCTGAAAGCGCGTAAATCGGCGCATCCCAACACGCGCGGGGCCTTCATGGCGATGGGCGCGATGCTGGTTCTGCAAGTCATCCTCGGGATCGTCACGGTGATGCATGCCGCGCCGATGCCGCTGGGCCTTGCGCACCAGTTCGGGGCTGTGATCTTGTGGGTGCTGATCATCCGTGCACGCTTCCATGCGCGCTATCCGGTGGTGCAATCCGTCAGAGGAGCCTGACCCGTATGACTGCCTATCAAGACCTGCTGTCGCATCTGCGTGAAACCGCAGCCCTCGAGAAGATCGCCCAGCGGCTGTCTTGGGATCAGGAAACGGTGATGCCGCGCGGTGCCGCCGATGACCGCGCGGAAGAGACGGGGGCCCTGGAGGCGATCTTGCATGCGCGGCGCACCGATCCGCGTATATCCGACTGGCTGGCCCGCGCCGAGGCCCGCAACGAGGTGGAAGCGCGTGTGCTGGATATGGCCTCGCGCGACTATAACCGTGCGATGCGTATTCCGGCGCGGCTGGCCTCCGAGCTGGCCCGCCTGACCTCGCTCTCCCAGGGGATCTGGGCCGATGCGCGCGCGGCAGAGGATCCTTCGGCCTTCCTGCCGACGTTTGAAGAGGTCGTGCGGCTCAAACGCGAGGAGGCGCAGGCGCTGTCAGACGGGCGTGACCCCTATGACGCGCTCCTCGAAGCCTACGAGCCCGGCACCTCCGCCAAGGAAATCGGCCGCGTGTTCGACCGGATGCGCCCGCGTTTGGTGGATCTGTGCGAGCGGGTGGCGGGGTCTTCGGTCAAGCCTGCCGCCCTCGATCATGTCTTCCCCGAACAGGCGCAGATGCGGCTCTCGCGGATCTGCGCCTCTGCCTTCGGCTATGACTGGACGCGAGGCCGGATGGATCTGGCGGTGCATCCGTTCTCGACCGGCTCGGGCAATGATGTGCGCATTACCACCCGTGTGGTCGAGCGCGACCCGTTCAATAATATCTACTCGACAATCCACGAGACGGGCCATGCCTGCTACGAACAGGCCATCGATCAGGCCTATAATTTCACGCCGCTCGGCGCGGGTGTGTCGATGGGGGTCCACGAGAGCCAGAGCCGGATCTACGAGAACCAGCTGGGCCGCTCGCGCGCCTTTACCGGCTGGCTCTATCAGCGCATGACCGAGATGTTCGGCGATTTCGGTGTGGCGGATGCAGACGCGTTCTTCGCCACCGCCAACCGTGTGGCGCCCGGCTATATCCGCACCGAGGCCGACGAGCTGCACTACAATCTGCATATCATGATGCGATTCGATCTCGAGCGGGACCTGATCTCGGGCAAGCTGGATGTCATGGATCTGGAAGAGGCATGGAACACCCGTTTCAAGGCCGATTTCGGGCTGGTTGTCGATAAGCCCTCGAACGGGTTCTTGCAGGATGTGCATTGGCCGGTGGGGCTGTTTGGCTATTTCCCGACCTATGCTCTGGGCAATCTCTATGCGGGCTGTCTGATGAAATCGCTCCGCGGGTCCGTGCCTGATCTCGATACATCGCTGGCCGAGGGGCATGCCGCGCCGGCAACCGACTGGCTGCGCGAGAATCTGCAGCGCCATGGGGGGCTACGCGAGCCGGTCGAGACGATCCGCACCGCCTGCGGATTTACCCCTGACGAGACACCGCTTCTGGATTATCTCGAAGAGAAGTTCAGCGCGATCTACGATCTCTGATCCGGCAGGAGCGGGATTTGTAAGAAAATGTAACAACATCGCCCGATAACTGGCGGTGTTGACAGCGTTTTTATCGCTTGAGGCCTCTCTGACCGGGCACTCGCCTTGACCTTTTGAGCTAGCACATCAATTGATGCTCCAAACACCGTGAACGCCCGTGGTGACTGTCTCGGGCACGTATTTGAGGTGGAGGAGGAGTATTATGAACGATAATTCGGACGACGGAGTAATGTCCGGTAAGCTATTGATGATTGCCTGCACCGCAGCGCTTGGCGGTTTCCTGTTTGGCTATGACAGCTCGATCATCAATGGCGCAGTCGACGCCGTGCGCAATGGCTTCGATCTCTCGGCAGCGGCCATTGGCTTTACCGTGTCCTGTGCGCTCTTGGGCGCGATGGCGGGCGCGTGGTATGCGGGGGTCTGCTCCGATAAATTCGGGCGCGTGAAGACGATGATGATCGCCTCGGCGCTTCTGTCGATCTCGGCGCTTGGATCGGGGATCGCATTCGGGCAATGGGATTTGATCCTGTGGCGCTTTGTGGGCGGCATCGGCGTGGGCTTTGCCTCGGTGATCGCGCCTGCCTATATTGCCGAAGTGGCGCCCAAGGACGAGCGGGGCCGGTTGGGCACGATGCAACAGATGGCCATCGTCTCGGGCATCTTCGTGGCACTTCTGGTCAGCGCGGTGGTGGCGCGCGTTGCAGGGAGTGCCGCGGGCACGCTCTGGTTCGGTATGGAAGCTTGGCGCTGGATGTTCCTCTCCGAACTGATCCCTGCGATCCTCTATGGGGTGCTGGCGCTGCGCCTGCCGGAAAGCCCGCGCTATCTGGTCGAGAAGGACCGCACCGAGGAAGCGCGCGGCATTCTGGAAACCATCGTCGGTGTCCGCCGCGAGCGTCTCGACAGCAAGATCTCCAAGATCCGTGAGACCCTGCAACGCGAGGATAGCAAGAGCTTTGCCGATCTGACGGGCGGCGCCTTCCTGTTCCGCCCGATTGTCTGGGTAGGTATCCTGATCGCGGTCTTCCAGCAGCTCGTTGGGATTAACGTTATCTTCTACTATTCGACCACGCTCTGGCAGTCGGTGGGCTTCCAGGAGAGCGACAGCTTCATGATCTCGGTCTTTTCCTCGATCGTGAATATCGTGGCCACCATCATCGCCATCCTGCTGATCGACCGTGTGGGCCGCAAGACGCTGCTTCTATGGGGCTCGGCGCTGATGACTGTGTCGCTCGGGGTGATGGCGCTGGCCTTCAGCCACGCCAATGTGACCGACGGCGCCGTGTCGCTGCCCGATCCGTGGGGGCCTGTGGCGCTGGTCATGGCCAATGTCTTCATCATCGGCTTCGGTGCCAGCTGGGGCCCTGTCATGTGGGTGCTGTTGGGCGAGATGTTCCCCAACAAGATCCGCGGTATGGCGCTGGGTGTGGGCGGTGCAGCCAACTGGCTTGCGAATTTCGTGGTCTCCACGACTTTCCCCGTGCTTTCGGCCATCGGGCTCGATCTGGCTTATAGCCTCTATGCGGGTTTTGCACTGATCTCCTTCTTCATCGTCTGGAAGATGGTGACTGAAACGCGCGGGATGAGCCTTGAGGACATGGTCGAGGGGAAACCTTCGGGCAGGGCGCGACAGGCCGAGCGTGTTGCCGGAGAATAAGGGAGAGCCGCCCCTCGGGGCGGCTTTTTACTGGCGCGGGCTCAGCGTCAGCCAGATGCCGTTGCGGCTGCGCACCGTCAGCTGGGCCGCAGGCTCGGGGATGCGGTCGCAATGGGCCTCGAGCCGGAACCTTTGCAAGATCATCGACAGGATCAGCACGCCCTCGGCCATGGCAAATCCCGCACCGGGGCAGACCCGCGCACCGGCGGAGAACGGAATATAGGCAGAACGTGCGCATGTTTTGCCATTCTCGGTTTCCCAGCGGGCAGGATCGAACCCGTCGGGGTTCTCCCACAGCCCTTCATGCCGGTGCAGATGCCAGGGCGAGATGACAATCTGCGAGCCGGGTTTTACCTCACGCTCGCGGAAGGTCTCGAGGCAGGTGGCCTCACGCACAAACATCGGCACGGGCGGATAGAGCCGCATCGCCTCGCGGAAGACGGCGCGCGAGATCTTGAGCTGTTTGAGCACTCCCATCGGCGGCGCGGCCCCGGTGTCGGGCAGGGTGGCGGCCTCAATGGCCACACGTTCCTGCCACTCGGGATGGGTCGCCAGCAGATAGAGCGCCCAGGCCAGTGCCGAGGCCGACGTCTCATGCCCCGCCAGAAAGAAGATCGCCACCTGATCGACCATCTCGCCGGTGCTCAGCCGCGTGCCTGTCTGCGGGTCTTCCATCGTCATGATCTTGGTGGCCAGATCATCGGGGGCTGTGCCTGCACGGATCGCCTCGGCGCGTCTTCGGGTGAGGGTCTCGATCAGCTGGCGGATCACTCTGGCGGTCTGCAATGTCTTGCGCGAATGCGGGCGCGGCAGCCAGCGCGGCAGCGGCAGAAGGGCCGCCAGATTGACCACCGGAGCCGAATTCTGATGCGCTCGGAAGCTCTCGAAGACGCGGGCCGCCGTCTTGTCCTCGATCGGGACGGAGAACAGCGTGCGGAAGATCACATCCGCCGCGACATGGGAGGTTTCTGGTTCTATATCAATTAGTTCCGAGGTGTTCTTTGCAAGGCGGTTCACGCAGTTACGCCCTGCCTGCCACATATCGGGGAAGCTGTGATGCAGCTTGCCGCCCTCGAAGGCCGGATCGATGATACGGCGCTGGCGGGCCCATGTCTCGCCATTGGTCACAAAGACCGAATTGCGCAGCAAAGGGGCCAGTCCCTCGCGGATACGGTCCGATTTCGGAAAATCGCGCGGACGCTGGCGCAGCACCAGATCCACCAGTTCGGGCGTGTTGCAGAAATAGGAGCGGAAGAAGGGTGTGCGGAATTCGGCCATCTTGGCACGGTAAAGCCGTGCGGGCTGCGCCGAGAGGATGTCCTGCCGGAAGAGCTGGAAATAGCGCCACAAAGATACGCGGTCGGGACGTGGGGCTGGTTTGGGCGGGCTCATGACATAGACCGGTATCGGTTGACCGGCGCGGATAGGCGGCTTGGGGAATGCGCTCGGGCACCATAGCGTTGCGCCAGCGTCAGCGGGCCGGCCGTGATGCGGAAGTAATCGTAATCCTGCACGCGATCAAAGGCGCAGAGATACTGGAAATGGAGCTGGAAATAGCGCCGTCTGTCGGCCTTCCAGCGCTCGGGGCTCAGCGATTGCGAGAAGGCTGCGGAGAAGACCAGCGGTCCGGTCTGCTTCTCGGGTGCGACGCCTGTCACCCCTGCGGGATCGACCAGCGCGAAGGTGCAGCCATCGCCCATCGCGGTGACATCGACCCATGTGAGGCGGCTCGTGGCGCTGAGATCATGCAGGTCGCGCCGGAGCCGCTGCGCACGGGGCAGGAAACTGACCATCGGCACCACATGGCCCAGCGTCAGGAGCGAGAGGGCTGCGCCCGACACAGCGCGCCGGTCGAGCGCGGCCAGAACAGAGATCGCCACATGCGCGCCCGAACTATGGCCCACCACCAGAACCTCGTCCCAATCCTCCTCCAGTGCCTGTGCGATGCGGTCGGCAAAGACCTCGATCCGGTCCTCGAGGGCAGGCGGGTAGGCCCCGTTCCAGCGTGCCGTGAAGGCATAATCATGCATCAGGTAATAGGCATAGAAGCGGTTATCATGCGCACGGAACCAGCGTAGCCCGAAAATCACCACGCCGATTGCGGGCACCAGCGCCAGCCCGTGCAGCGGCCAGGCGGGCGCGATCATGCGGGCCAGAGTGGCAAGCCCCCAATAGAGCGCTCCCGCCGCCGCCATCACAGCGATGAGCTGCACCAAAAGAGCCACTACCGGATAGAGCGCGGCCAGAACCGGCCCGTTGCGTAGCCGCATCAGCCGGAAGAGCGCCCCCGAGCCGATATAGAGAAAGGCAGTGCGCAGCAGCTGCATGTAGGTTGCAAGGATCGACGAGCCCATCGAGCCGCGCACAATATCGGACCATAGCAGCACCTCGACCAACGCCTCGACAGAATGGCCGTCTTGCGTCGAGTGGACCTGCCAGCCGTATTTGCCCCCCTCGCGACTGGCTTTCTGGTGGATCTCGTAGCCCGAGATCCGCGCCTGAGCGGTGCTTTCGCGCCGATACAGTTCGCGGTAGCGGCGCGGCGGGAACGGGTCATAGCCGGGAATATAAAAGACCCGCCGTTTTCCTAGCGGGCGCAAGGGAGTGTCTTGGTGATCCATGGGCCTGTCCGCTTTCCTCACGCCCAGACTACCGCCTGATTCCTGAAAATGTAACAAATTTCACGGCTTCGAGAGGCGTGGTCCGGTCCATTTCGCCACATTCGTGCGGATCACCTCGATCCGCCGGTGGGTCTCGGGATGGGTCAGCAGCCAGGCGGGTGTCATCCGTGGGCCCTGCTGGGTCAGAGCATCGAGTTTCTCGAAAAGGCTGATCTGCGGATCGGCGCTGAAGCCTGCCTTGATCAGAAGGGCTGTGGCAAACTCGTCGGCCTCGTATTCATCCTGCTGGCTGAGCCGCGCGGCCAGCGCCTTGGTCGCCATATTGGCAATTAGCGGCCCGATCACGGGAATCAGGCGCCCCAGAACGGTCGTAAGCAGCATCCGGATCAGGTTCTGGCCCGAAAAGTCGATCATCCGCCGTTTTGAATGACCGAGCGCTACATGCCCCAGCTCGTGCGCCACCACCGAGATCAGCTCCTCGCCCGTGACCTCGCCCGCCTCATAGCGGCGCAGGAATCCGCGCGTCAGGAACACCCGTCCGTCGGGCGCGGCCAGCCCGTTGACCACCGGCGTCTCGTGGATATGGACAGGGATATGGGCCAGTTCCATCGCAGCGGCCAGCCTGTCCACCAGTGCCAGCAGCGCAGGATCACGCAGGCGCGTCGAGTTGCGGTCGAGGCTACGCGCCCCCGACCATGCGGAATATTTCCACATCACAACCGCTACGATAACGGGCAGGAGCAGAACCAGAAGGCGGGTCATTCGCGAAGTGATCCGATCGGTTGGGACGCGGGGGCCTCCGCGCCGGTTTCATCCACCTTACGCCGGACAGAGCGCCAGAGCCAGCGGCCCAGCAAAACGGCTACGGTGGCCGCGGCAATCGTGCCGATCATGCTGCCAGCCAGATCGGCGGCCGCAGACAGATTGGCGCCGAAGAGCATACCGAGCCCGAGATAGAGCGTCACCCAGACCGCCTCACCGGCAATGGACGCCACCCAGAACCTGTGGCGCGGATAACGCGCGGTGCCTGCGGCGAAATTGACATAGGGCCCCAAGGGCGAGAACAACCAGCGAGACAGGAAGATCGCCCAGCCGCCATTGCGGTCGAGACGGGTGATGGCTTTGGCCATCAGGCGGGCGCGCTTGCTCTCCGGTTCGGGCAGACGGCGCGCCAGAAGCCGCCCGATCGCATAGCCGCTGCGGTCTCCGGCCAGCGCACCGCCCAGAGCGGCAGGGGCGAGGCTCCACAGATGCAGATCGCCCGAGGCCACGAAGGCGCCACCGGCCAGCATCACGAGCGAGGCAGGCACCGGCAGCGCGAGGCAGCTGCAGAAGGTGACAAGTGCCACCAGCCACGGTCCCCAGACCGGCAGTAGCAAAAGAAGCTCGTCGGTCAGCTCCTGCGTCATGGGCGTGTATCCTGCGCCGATCTGGCCAAGCCCGATTGCAGGCGGGCGATCAGCTCGTCGACAGGGATCCCCTCGGCACGCGCCAGATCCCGCAGGCGCTGTTTGCGCAGGGGAGATGTGGTGCCCGACAGCTGCAAAAGCGCCTCGACCTGTGATTGTGGGATATCCCATGAGCGCGCGATATAGCGTGGCGTCATCCAGCTTTCGGGGCTGCGCTCGTGATGGTCGGGATCGGCCCAGTAGATTGCACGGTCGATCGTATGCCATGCGAAATTGGCCGTGAGGACGACCGCCAGCAGGAAGACGATCGACAGAAGCCTATGGCGGCACCAGATCCGTTGGCAGCGGCGCAAACGGGTTTTCATGAGAGGGCCTTCGTGGCTCGGGTTATTCCCTCCAATGTGAGAGGAAACATACGGTTATCAAAGATATCGGAGATCATGGCAGTGGATCGGGTATGTTCCCAGTAGCGCTCGGGCGCGGGGTTGAGCCAGATATGGCGCGGCCATTGGCTGCGGGCGCGGCGTAGCCAGACCTCGCCGGTTTCCTCGTTCCAGTGTTCGTTCGCGCCGCCTTTGATGGCGATCTCA
Source organism: Thioclava sp. GXIMD2076 (assembly GCF_037949795.1). Classification (NCBI taxonomy): domain Bacteria; kingdom Pseudomonadati; phylum Pseudomonadota; class Alphaproteobacteria; order Rhodobacterales; family Paracoccaceae; genus Thioclava; species Thioclava sp. GXIMD2076. The sequence goes on along the minus strand of NZ_CP149932.1, from coordinate 2,302,533 downwards.
TAGGGAGACATGGCGGCATCGCCTACAAAGATACAGCGATAATCGGAACCATACTGGTTGAGGATGTCCCAGGTCGGGATCTTGTCGGTGAAGCGGCGGCGGTTTTCGGTCCAGACCTCCTCATAGAGGCAGTTATGGAAGTAGAAATGCCGGAACTGACGAAATTCGGTCTTCAGGGCCGAGAACAGTTCGTCCACCATCGCCACATGCGCATCCATCGATCCGCCGACATCCAGAAACAGAAGAAGTTTCACGCCGTTGCGTCGTTCGGGGCGGGTTTTCACATCGATATAGCCCGCATCCGCCGAGGCGCGGATCGTGTGGTCGAGGTCAAGTTCGGCCTCAGCCCCGTCGCGGACCCATTGCCGGAGCCTGCGCAGCGCGACCTTGATATTGCGCGTCCCCAGTTCGAGACTGTCATCGAAATTCCGGAATTCCCTTCGGTCCCAGACTTTTACAGCCCGTTTTTCGCGGGATCTATCCTGCCCGATCCGCACCCCTTCAGGGTTGTATCCATAGGCGCCAAAAGGCGAGCGCCCCGCAGTGCCCACCCATTTATTGCCCCCTTGATGGCGGGATTTCTGCTTTTCCAGACGCTGGCGCAAGGTCTCCATCAACTGCTCGAAACTGCCCGTTCCCGCGATCTCCGCTTTCTCGGTATCAGTGAGCGTGGTCTCGGCCAGTTTTGTCAGCCAGTCCTGCGGCAGATCAAGGGCTGTTACGACATCTTCTAAAGAAAGTTCCTCAACGCCTTGGAAAATTGTAGAAAACGCCTGATCGAAACGGTCTATATGCGCCTCGTTCTTGACCAGGGAGGATCGCGCGAAGAAATAGAATGCCTCCAGATCATAAAGGCATAGCCCCGTCGTTAACCCTTCAAGAAAGGTCAGGTATTCCCGCAGGGACACAGGCACCTGATGGCGACGTAACTGTGCGAGGAAGGGGTGGAACATTCTGGATCGGTCCTTCTGCCGGTGCCTTAGTCTGGCAGATCCGGTCCGAAAAGCTACCCGTAATGACACCGCCGCCATTTTCATGGCGGCGGTGTCAGGAGCAAGGATAGCCTTCAGTCCGCGAAGGCCAAAATCTGGCTGGAACCGACTGTCTTCTGCGCCTTGGCGCGGATGGTCATCAGCTGGGCCGAGAGTTCACCATTGCCGGACTGGCTGGCATTTAGCAGGCCACGGGTGCTGAGTTGCATGGCCTGTTGCGCACGGCCCGAACCGAGCGCATAGGCGGCAAGCTGCATATCCGTATGGGCGGTCTGCATATAGGCGCGTGGCGTGATGGCGAAATATTCGGAAGCCTGTAGATAGGCCTGCAGGGCCTGATCGGGATTGTTGGGCGACAGCCGGCCCAGAAGATACCACGCAAAGCCCATGCGCGTATCGGTCCAGCCCTGAGCTGCGGCAATCTCGATCGCCTGTTTGGCCGCGGCCTGACGGCCCCGCGCCCCACCTGCACCCATCGCCCGATTGACCGCATTCTCGTAGCTGCGCGGCGTCGGATCGGACAGCACGCGGCTGAACTGGCCACCGGCCGGATTGATGCGCGACAGAACCGAGGGCAGCGCCGACATGACCTCTGGCTGGCTCATGCCCGAGTGGAGCGCCGGATCATACCAAGCGCGCAGGATCGTCATGTCGTGGCGGGTCAGCGTCGAGACGAAATTATCGTCATTCCAGACTGAATCCGGAATACGGTAGAGATCGTTGAGCGGTCCGAGAGCCTGACTAATTTCCTCGTTCAGGCAATCATGCAGCTCCTGAGCGCTGACATCTGCCGGAATGAAGACCGATGCCTGACGGCGCTGCGTCACACGGGTCCAGTCCGAGAGGGCCGTGCGCCGTGTCTTGCGGTAGTCTTCCCAGCTGGCCGCATTGGGCGTCACGAAGCAGGCAACAGCCGGAACGAGGCCCTTCATCTCGCGGCGCGGAACAAATTCGACATTGATCCGGTTGGCATTTCCGGGCTTCGCGGTCACCGGAATACCGGCCTCGCTTTGTAACCGGGAGATCAATGTGCCCAATTCGCTCGGTGCGCGTGGCGGAACATTGCCCTTGAGCGTTACCGAGATCGGTCCCTCGAAGCGCGTGAACTGTGCCAGTGGGCGACCCGATTCCAGCTGGAAGCCAAGCTCCAGAAAATCGGTTGCCAGCTGGCTGTTACCCGCCATACCGGTTGTAGGTGCCCGCTGGATCACTTTCGACGATATATCGTCATGTGATGCCGCAAAGGCCGCGCTGGAGGCGCGTACCGACGGCTTGACCTTTGCCGGCTCGACCGTACAACCGGCCAGAAGCGCGAAGGCGGTTCCCGCAGTCAATCCTGCAAAAACGCGTTTGGTTCTCGTGCCATAAGGCACAGTTTTTGAGTGCAGTGAACACGACCCCTCGTGCTCGACTGCTTTACGCAGATATTGGAACCGCATGGCAGTGCGTTCCCCCGTTGTTTTACCCCACTACACGCTAAAACGTGCATCTTTCTGCGTAAACGTTTCGTTTACGATTGCATAAATATTAAGGCAAATTGGAAGTAAACCTGCCGCATTTATCTCGGTTTTGCCGTGGTTTGAACACGATCTCCGATGGGCGCGGGGTTTTGCGGGAAAGCTGCCAGATTGCTGCCACATTTCCCTCGTTTCGAGGGGCGAAATTTGGGCAAATCAACGGTTTGTTTCTTAAATTTCATATAATTTGTTTGTATCTGCCGCAGTCTTTTTCGGCAGTGCGGCGATTAATATCCTTAATTCATCATAAGCAGGCTCTCATGTTCCTCTCCTGTTCTCAGGAGAGGGCAGAATCACTGGTTGGCATCCCCGCCCGGGACCCGCTGCCACAGGTTCCGGGCGGTGATGGTTGCGCGCTGATGGCGGGGGTGTGGGGTGAATGCCACCGTCAGGCGCTTGACATAGGGAGAGTGTCGATCAGCTAGGTTACGGTATTGTAAATATGCTTATCATAAGTCGATAATTTAGACCCGATTTTCAATTCAAGGTTTAGTCAACTTGGCAAACTGTTGAATTCTAGTATCCGAAGGCACATGGGCAGAACGCAAATGGCGCACCCCGATCAGGGCGCGCCATGGTTTCTAGCTTGCGATATCTTGCTCAGCCGCGACCGCGATAGGGCGGAACACCCTGATCGGGGATCCAGATGCCTTCGGGCTGCGGGCCTGTCTGGAAGAAGACGTCGATCGGGATGCCGCCGCGCGGATACCAGTAGCCGCCGATGCGCAGCCATTCGGGATCCAGCGTCTCGGCCAGACGTTTGCCGATGCCCACGGTGCAGGCCTCGTGGAAATCGCCGTGATTGCGGAACGAACCGAGGAAGAGTTTCAACGATTTCGATTCCACCAGCCAGTCGCGAGGCACATAGTCGATCACCAGATGTGCGAAATCGGGCTGTCCGGTCATCGGGCAGAGCGAGGTGAATTCGGGCGCCACGAAGCGCACCGTATATCCGGTGCCCTTATGCGGATTGGGCACGCGCTCCAGCACCGCCTGATCGGGGGAGGTCGGCAGCTGTGTCTCGCCCCCCAGCTGGGTCAGATGGCTATAGATAGACTCGCTCATGCAATACTCCTTTTCCGGCGGTTCTGTTTCGGGTCGCTGCGCACCTGCCCGAGGCGCGTGAACAGGTCAAGCGTGTTCGGTCAAAACCTGCGTGAGCGTGCCTGCCGCAGCACCGCTCCCCGAGTTGCGCGAAATCGCCCGCGATCCCTTGCACCTTCATAGTGCAAAGTTTAGGTTAGAGATAACTTGAAATCGGAGGGCGTAATCATGGCGCCCAAGCGTCCCAGGGCTGCGGGCGCGTTCCCGACACTATCGGTAGAGCACCCCGTGCGCCCCAGTGCCGATTCCGGCGAGCTTTATGCTGCGCTGGATCTGGGCACTAATAGCTGCCGCATGCTGATCGCCCGTCCGAAGGGCTCTCAGTTCCATGTGGTGGACAGCTTCTCGAAGGCTGTCCAACTCGGTCAGGGGCTCGAAGCCTCCGGCCGGTTGTCCCGGTCTGCCATGGCGCGAACCGTGCAGGCATTGCAGATATGCCGACGCAAGATCGACAAACATCATGTGAAGCGGATGCGGCTCGTCGCCACCGAGGCCTGCAGGCGGGCCAGGAACGCGCGCGATTTCATCCGCTATGTCCGGCGCGAGACCGGATTGCCGCTGGAGATTATTCCGGCGGAAGAGGAGGCGCGCCTTGCGGTGATCTCCTGCGGCTCGCTGGTGCGCCCCAATACCGAGCAGGTGCTGGTGGTCGATATCGGCGGTGGGTCCACGGAGCTGGTCTGGATCGATCTCGAGGATGTGCCGCCCGGTGACCGCGCCCGCGCGATCATGCGACTGGCACAGGGGTTCGACCAGAGTAACCTCCCCGGACCGGCGGCGCGGGTCGTTGACTGGATCTCGGTGCCGCTGGGCGTCGCCACGCTCAAGGACCAGTATGGCGATGTCGAGGATGATGCCGCCCGCTTTGCACTGATGAGCTGGTTTTTCGAGGAGAAACTGGCCGATTTCACCCCCTATGCCTCGGGCAGCCCGCAGGAAGGGTTCCAGATTATCGGCACTTCGGGGACGGTAACCACGGTTGCGGCTTGCCATCTCGGCCTGCGTCGCTATGACCGCAATCGGGTTGACGGGCTGATGATGAACACCACCGAGATCGACGGGGTAATCCGATCCTTCCTGAAACTCGGACCGGACGGCCGCAGGCTCGACCCGCGGATCGGGCGCGACCGTCATTCGCTGATCATGTCGGGGGCTGCGATCTTGCAGGCGCTGATGCGGGTCTGGCCCACCAACCAGCTTTCCGTGGCCGATCGTGGCCTGCGCGAGGGCCTATTATATGCACAGATGGCCGCCGATGGCGTCCTTGAAGAACTGGAGTAAGACATGGTCAAGACACCTACGGGCAAGAATACCTCGGGTCGCGGCCAGCGGGACCTGCGGGTGCGGGTCAAGACCGCGAAGGGCCGCAAGTTGAGCTCCACGCTCTGGCTGGAACGCCAGCTCAACGACCCCTATGTCGTGCGGGCGCGCAAGGAAGGCTATCGCGGGCGCGCGGCCTACAAGATCCTCGAGCTGGACGACAAATACCGCTTCCTCGTGCCGGGCGCGCGGGTCGTCGATCTGGGCTGTGCGCCGGGCGGCTGGTGTCAGGTGGCCGTCAAACGCGTGAACGCGCTTGGCGAGAAATCGGGCAAGAAGGTGGGCACCGTGCTGGGGGTGGACCTGCAGGAGATCGATGCCATCGCGGGCGCCGAGCTGCACCAGCTGGACTTCCTCGAAGAGGGTGCCGATGACAAGGTAAAGGAATGGCTGGGCGGCACTGCGCATGTGGTGATGTCGGATATGGCGGCGGCCTCCTCGGGCCATCAGAACACCGACCACCTGCGCATCATCACGCTGTGCGAGGCCGCGGCCTATTTCGCCTTCGATGTGCTCGAGGAGGGCGGCACTTTCGTGGCCAAGGTTCTGGCGGGCGGGGCCGAGAACGAGCTTCTCACCATCCTCAAGAAGAACTTCACCAAAGTCGCCAATGTGAAACCTCCGGCGTCGCGTTCCGACAGTTCCGAGAAATTCGTGGTGGCCCAAGGCTTCCGTGGTAAGCGCCACGAGGGCGAGGCCGACGACGACGAGGAGTGATCGGCAGGCGCGGATCACCGGTCCTTCCGCGCGATCCGTGTTGAGACAATGTTTGCAATGAAAAGCGCTTCCGTCCTATCCTTGGTGCCAGCAAGGAAGAGAGGGGAGGCTTTTCATTTTGCGTATCGACAGACATCATGCCGGGGAGCGCCATAGCGAGCGCATCCAGTCGGTGATCGCATCCAGCTCCGCCGCCAGCCGTCCGGGCGTGGCCGCAAGTTGGCGACGGTCTTTCATCCATTACAAACTCGATCCCTCGGTCCGACCCGGAGGCGAACGGCTGAGCGCGCGCGAATTGCGGCTTCTGCAGGAAGAGGCGGGGCCGATGATCCGGCTGGCCGAGGCACATCTGGACCGGCTTGCCGCCAATGTGGCCGATGCAGGGTGCAGCGTATTCCTGTCGGATGCGCGCGGCGTGGTGCTGGCCGAACGCATCCGCGCCGCCGATATGGGCGGGTTCCAGTCCTGCAATCTGGTGGCGGGCACCGACTGGTCGGAACAGGCCGAGGGCACCAACGGTATCGGCACCTGTGCCGCCGAGGAACGCCCCGTGACCATCTGGCGCGACGACCATTTCCGCGAGAGCAATACGGCGCTGTGCTGTAGCGGTGCGCCGATCTTCGGGGCATCGGGCGCTCTGGCGGGAGTGATTGATGTCAGTTCCGCCCGCCACACGCTCGATGCGGCCTATGCGCGGCTCTTGGCCTCGAGCGTGCAGGAAACCGCGCGCCGGATCGAGGCCTCGCTGTTCCGGCAGGCCTATGAGGGCGCGCGGATCGTGTCGCTGGCCGAGGAGGGCACCGGTGCGCAGGAGATCGCGCTTCTGGCGCTCGACCGCGACGATCTGGTGATCGGGGCCAATCGTGCGGCGCGCAGGCGGCTCGATCTGGAGGAGGCCCAAATGGGGTCGCTGCCCGCCTCGGACCTTCTGGATGGCGCACCCCGTCAGGGGCTGGCCGATGCGCAGCGCGCCGAGATGGCGCGGGCCCTTGCGCGGACAGGAGGCAATGTGACAGCTGCCGCCCGTGCACTCGGGATCGGACGGGCGACCTTCTATCGCAAGGCCAAGGCCTTGGGGCTGGAGGTCTGAGGGCAGACTTTCTGGCGGTGAACTGTCTCGGTGCTGAGACAGTTCACCTCGTCGCCAGACGCATGGCACCTATGCGGTAGAGGAATATGTGTTAGAGTGGGGGCAGGATGGTCGACCACCAAACGGGCCGACCGGATTTCTTTGGGAGGAGAAAGACAATGGCCAATGATCTAACAGCAGACTTCAAGGGCGTGATGGTCTCGCCGTTCCGCAGCCGCTATGACAACTTCATCGGTGGCACCTTCAAGGCCCCCAATGCGGGCCGCTATTTCGATAATATCACCCCGCTAACCGGTGGCGTGATTGGCGAGATCGCCCGCTCGGATGCCTCCGATGTCAATGATGCGCTCGATGCCGCTCATGCCGCAAAAGAGAGCTGGGGCCACAAAACCTCGCCCGCACAGCGCGCACAGGTGCTTCTGGCGATCGCCGACCGCATGGAAGAGAACCTCGAGTTGCTGGCGACGGCGGAATGCTGGGATAACGGCAAGCCGATCCGCGAGACCCGTGCGGCCGATGTGCCGCTCGCCATCGACCATTTCCGCTATTTCGCCGGTGTGCTGCGCTCGCAGGAGGGCACCATGTCGGAGATCGATGCCGATACGGTCGCCTATCACTTCCACGAGCCGTTGGGTGTTGTGGGCCAGATCATCCCGTGGAACTTCCCGCTTCTGATGGCGGCATGGAAGATGGCGCCGGCGCTGGCGGCAGGCAATTGCATCGTCCTGAAACCCGCCGAGCAGACGCCCGCCACGATCATGGTCTTTGCCGAACTGATCGCCGATATCCTGCCGCCCGGCGTGCTGAATATCGTGAACGGCTTCGGGCTTGAGGCGGGCAAGCCGCTGGCATCGAGCAAGCGCATCTCGAAAATCGCCTTCACCGGCGAGACCTCGACGGGCCGGCTGATCATGCAATATGCCTCGGAAAACCTGATTCCGGTCACGCTGGAACTGGGGGGCAAGTCGCCCAATATCTTCTTCTCCGATGTCTGCCGCGAGGATGATGCTTTCTTCGACAAGGCGATCGAGGGCTTCGTGCTGTTCGCACTCAATCAGGGTGAAGTCTGCACCTGCCCCTCGCGGGCGCTCATCCAGGAGGATATCTACGAGGAGTTCATGGAACGTGCCATCAAGCGCACGCAGGCCATCATTCAGGGCGACCCGCGCGATGCCGCCACCATGATCGGGGCACAGGCCTCGGCCGAGCAGAAAGAGAAGATCCTGTCCTATATGGAGATCGGCCGCAAGGAGGGCGCCGAGGTGCTGACCGGCGGCGGGGCGGCACAGATGTCGGGCGAGCTGGCAAACGGCTACTACATCCAGCCCACCATCCTGCGCGGCCATAACAAGATGCGGGTCTTCCAGGAGGAGATCTTCGGGCCGGTTGTGTCGGTGACGACCTTCAAGGATGCCGATGATGCGCTCGAGATCGCCAATGACACGCTCTACGGGCTCGGTGCGGGCGTGTGGTCGCGCGATGCCAATACCTGCTACCGCTTCGGTCGCAAAATTCAGGCCGGCCGTGTCTGGGTCAATAACTATCATGCCTATCCGGCCCATGCGGCCTTCGGGGGCTATAAGCAATCGGGTATCGGGCGCGAGACCCATAAGATGATGCTCGATCACTACCAGCAGACCAAGAACATGCTGGTCAGCTATAACCCCAACAAGTTGGGCTTCTTCTAACGAGTTAGGATGTAACGAGTGGGGATCGCCCGACCCGCGAGGGGCGGGCGATTTTCGTCAGGGGGCATGAGAGGAGGAAGCGATGACAAAGGTTACAGCCACCGAGGTGGCACTGGCATTTCTCGAAGAGATCGTGGCCGATCACGGGCCGGTTCTGTTCCATCAATCGGGCGGGTGCTGTGATGGCTCGGCGCCCATGTGCTATCCGCAGGGCGAGTTCCGGATCGGCGAGAATGACGTGAAACTCGGCGAGATCGGCGGCATGCCTGTCTATATCTCGGGCGCGCAGTATGAGGTCTGGAAACATACCGACATCACCATCGACGCGATCCCGGGGCTGGGGGGCGGCCAGTTCTCGCTCGATAACGGGCGGCCTTTGCGCTTCCTGACACGCTCGGAGATTTGCGACCTGCCCGAGAGCTAGGCAGTTCCTGCCCAAATTGCACGCTTGGCGGGAAGTGCCCTGTTATAAATCAGGACTGGGGTGTATTTTGTTAAATTACTGTTAACTCTTTCATGTAATCTCGTAAGCATGGGCGGTAGGAAGCTGCCTATGCAGATGGGAGGAAGTGAATGTACCAGTCCCGTATTGTTGCGCCGGGTTTGGGGTCAGATGTGCTGGCCCGGGCGAGAACTGGTTTGGAAACATCCTGCTGTGATTATGTGCCGCAATCGGTGAGTGATCATGGTCGCGCGATGAAATTTATCGATACACATAAGTCCCGTATTCTACAGACCGATGCACAGGTCCGACCGATGCGTAGCCGTATCACCGCCGAGCTGGATTGTATCAGGGCTGCCAACGGTTACTGAGCGGCATTCCCGCAAGAGTGGATCCTGATCCTGCACCAAAGGCCATGGGCGCATATGGTCTCCGCCTGCGAAGGGTCGGGACAGGCTCCTATGTGATGAACTCTCCCCGAGCTTTTCAAACTGCAGCCGTGTCGTTTACCCAAGGACGGGTGCCCAGCCTCAATGACCCGATTGGCGGAATTTACTGGGGGTCGAGCCGGTCTGCGCGAGAAAGTTGCGCGAGAAGTAGGTCTGGCTGCGAAAGCCGAGCCGCGCGGCAATCTCCTTGATCGGCATCTGGGTATCCAGCAATAGCCTTCGTGCCTCGTAGAGGCGGCGTTCCTGCAGCAGATCGGAGGCTGGCCGCCCGCAGGCATCCCGGCAGACACGCGACAGATGGGTGGGCGTGACCCGCAATTGGCGGGCATAATCCGAAACGGTTTGGCTCGAGCGGAAATCACGTTCCACCAGCGCGGTGAAGCGGTTCACCAGCTTGCGCGCGTTTTTGGGGGGCAGGCTGTCTTGCGGTGCAACGGCTATTTGGCGTTCCAGCCAGACCGAGATCAGCCCCATCTGGAACTCCGCCGCCCTGTCCGAGCCGATCCTTGGTTGGCTGCTCTCGCGGTTGAGTGCCTCAAGAAGAGCGGTCAGCTCGCTTTGCGCGGTGGCCTCCCTGACCCGCAGATGCTGCGGATTGGCCGGCAGGGTCGGGTCATGATCGCGCCCGAAGAACAGCACGAGCCCTTGGGTGTTGGCCCCGAGTTCGAGGCCGTGCATCACGCCTGCTGGCAGGAAGATCGCATTATGGACCCCGTAACCCCGTTGCACGCCGCCCACCGTGACGCGGCCCTGACCGCGGGTGATCCAGTAGAGACAGGGCTCGGACAGGGCCCGCATCGCCTCCATCCGCCAGCGCCCGCCCTGGGCCAGATGCTGGATCGTGTCCAGCCGATGGGCAGGGCCTGTCTGTGGGGGCAGGGTGTCGGGGGCACCTCGTTGGGAAAACGGTGCGGAAGTCAGCAACAACTTAGAGGAAAAGACGGCCATTCGAAAACTCCGAGCACTCGGATATACCCCACATGCCGGAGCGTAAGGCGGGTGCGGGCTTTGACCAAGTGTTTTTTGCGAATGCAGCGAGCGCGGGTTCAGGGCCGCTCTATCTTGTGCCAGTCCTTCATGCGGGCACGAAACCATGTGCGCTGCCGTTTGGCATATTGGCGCGAGGCCGCCTGTGCGCGCGCGCGCGCTTCCGCCAGAGTGGCGCGACTCAGCAGATAGTCGACCAGTTCCGGCGCACCGATCGCCTTTGCCCAGAGCGCGTCACGGTCCCAGACAGGTAGCACCGCCCGCGTTTCCTCGAGCGCGCCCTGTTCCAGCATTAGATCGAAGCGGCGGTCGATCCGCTCGGCCAGCCAGTCGCGCTCGGCATCGATCACGAAACAACTTGCCTGATCGCGCGGCAGAAGGGCCGGTGGCGTCTCGTCCTGCCATGCGGCCAGCCCGCGCCCCGTGGCCCGTAGCACCTCCCATGCGCGCTGCACCCGCACGGGGTTCAACCTGTCCACGCGCGCGGCGCTGGCGGCATCCAGTTCGGCAAGGAGCGCGGCATGTCCCTCGGTCTCGCGCCGCCGGTTGGCCTCGGCTCGGATCGCCTCGGGCGTGGGAGGAATCTCGGCCAGCCCCTCGGTCAGCGCACTCAGATAGAGCCCCGTGCCGCCCACGATGATCGGACGCGGCCCGCCCGCCTGATGGGCGGCCAGAATATCCCCGACCTCGCGCAACCAGTGGCCTACCGAATAGCTCTCGCCACAGTGTTTATGGCCGTAAAGCAGATGCGGGGCCTGTGCCTCTTCCTCGGGCGAGGGGCGCGCGGACAGTACCCGCCAGCAGTCCCAGATCTGGAGAGCATCCGCATTGACCACCACTCCGCCCTGCGCCTGCGCGATCTGGAGCGCAAGCGCCGATTTGCCGCTCGCCGTCGCGCCGCCGATCACGACGGGCCGCGATGGGTCGAGATTTTCCAGGATATCGCGCATCTGCTGCCTTCCGTCTCTAGCTTCGCCAACCCCATCGACCAAATATCGCCGAAAGATCATTTCCCGAGTTGAACCCGACGCGCATTTGCGACATTTTGCGCACCGATGACAACTGACAAATGAGGAACCCGAGATGTCTGCGGACCAACACCCGGCAGCGAAGTATAAACGTGTCCTCTTGAAAATCTCGGGTGAGGCCCTGATGGGCGACCAGGGCTACGGCCTGCACCCGCCAACCGTTGCCCGCATCGCCAGCGAAGTGAAATCCGTCCATGATCTGGGCGTCGAGATCTGCATGGTAATCGGTGGCGGCAACATCTTCCGCGGTCTGGCCGGCAGCGCGCAGGGCATGGAACGGACCACGGCCGACTATATGGGCATGCTCGCTACCGTGATGAACGCGCTCGGCATGCAGGCACAGCTCGAGGCGCTCGGCATCCATACCCGCGTGATTTCCGCCATCCCGATGGACGAGGTCTGCGAGCCCTATATCCGCCGTCGTGCCGTTCGCCATCTCGAGAAGAAGCGCATCTGTATCTTTGCGGCAGGCACCGGCAACCCGTATTTCACCACCGATACGGCCGCGACCCTGCGCGCCAACGAGATGAATTGCGAAGCGATCTTCATGGGCAAGAACGGCGTCGACGGGGTCTATGACAAGGATCCGAAGAAATTCGATGATGCCAAGCGCTATGATCATGTGACTTATGACGAGGTGCTGCAGAAGAACCTCAAGGTGATGGATGCCTCGGCCATCGCGCTTGCACGCGACAATAACCTGCCGATCATCGTCTTCCCGCTCGACGAACCGGGCGGGTTCAAAGGAATTCTGGCAGGTCAGGGCACCTATACGCGCGTTCAGGGCTGAGACATCAGTCTTGAAAAGCGACGGGCCGCTTGGCCTATACAAGCGGCGCTTTGCGCGCTAGACACTGTTCAAGCAAGATAAAGAAGCAGACGGAGACGACATGTCTGACGATTTCGAAATCGACACCGATGATCTGGAGCGCCGCATGGAAGGCGCAATGGGTGCGCTGAAAACCGAATTTGCCTCGCTGCGCACCGGCCGTGCGGCAGGTTCCATGCTCGATCCGATCACGGTGGATGCCTATGGTCAGGCAACGCCGATCAACCAGCTGGGCACCGTCAACGTGCCCGAGCCGCGTATGGTCACCATCAATGTGTGGGACAAGGGCATGGTCGGCAAGGTCGAGAAGGCCATCCGCGAGTCCGGTCTGGGGATCAACCCGCAGCTCAACGGCACCATCATCATGCTGCCGATCCCCGAGCTGAACGAGGAACGCCGCCGCGAGCTGACCAAGGTTGCCGCCTCCTACGCCGAATCCGCGCGTGTGGCCGTGCGTAACGTGCGCCGCGATGGTATGGACCAGATCAAGAAAGCCAAGAGCAATGGCATGTCGGAAGACGATGTGAAGCTCTGGGAAGGCGAGGTTCAGGATCTCACCAACAAATACACCGCCATGGTCGACAAGGCGCTTGAGACCAAGCAAGCCGAGATTATGCAAGTCTAAGCACTCGACGAGAGTGCCGTGCGAAAGGCGGCCCAAATGGCGCTGAACAGGCGAAAACAGGGCAAGGCTCTCTTGGGGTCCAAGCCGTCCGATCCGGTGCAGGAAGGCGATGTCGATTATGGTGTGCGCCATATCGCCATCATCATGGACGGGAACGGGCGTTGGGCCAAGAACCGTGGCTGGCCGCGTCTGGCCGGTCACCGCAGAGGCGCGGAGCGGATCAAGGAAATCACCAAGATCTGCCCGACGCTCGGCGTGCGCTACCTGACCGTCTATGCGTTCTCGACCGAGAACTGGAAACGCTCGACCGAAGAGGTTCTGGGGCTGATGGCCATTTTCTCGCGCTATATCGAGAAAGAGGCTGACAGCCTGTCCGCGCTCGGTGTGCGGATGCGCTTTATCGGCGCGCGCGGGCGGCTTGATGGCAAGCTGGCCAAGTTGATGGCGAGTATCGAGGAGCGCACCAAGCATAACGAGCGGCTGACGATGACCGTGGCCATCAATTATGGTGGCCGTCACGAGCTGGGTCGTGCCGCGGCCCAGATGGCGCGCGATTTTGCCGCCGGTCTTATCACCGAGGAAGAGCTGAATGCGGAGGCAGAGGCGGCGCTCGAGGCGCGGCTCGATACCGCAGGGCTCCCTGATCCGGATCTGGTGATCCGCACTTCGGGCGAGACACGGACCTCGAACTTCCTGCCATGGCAGGCCGCCTATGCGGAATACGAATTTACCCAAACCCTCTGGCCTGATTTCAGCCCTGACGAGCTGGAAGATATTCTGGCACGGTTCGGCAATCGTGAGCGGCGGTTTGGCGGAGTGAAAACATGACAGCAGCAACCGGACGCTGGGGAGACCTGCGCAAGCGGGTCGCATCGGCCATTGTAATGGCGGTGATCGGTGCCGTGGCGATCGGATGGGGCGGGCTCGCCTTCAAGGCGCTGGCCTGTATTGTGACGGGGTTGATGATCTGGGAGCTGTCGGCGATGACCGCGCCCGACCGCTCCACGCGGGCGATCCTGCTGGGGCTCATTGCGGCGGGCACGCTCTCGCTGATCCTGATCATGCATTCGCCCTTCTATCTGCCGCTTCTGATCCTGCCGCCCATCGCCGGTCTCTGGCGTCCGCGCCGCGACCGGCGCTTCTTCACCCTCTATGCTTTGGCGATCATGCTGACGGGCTACGGACTTGTGGCGCTGCGCGAGGGGCAGGGCGTGGGCGCGATCACATGGATTATTTGTGTGGTCGTGGTGTCGGATGTGCTGGGCTATTTCGTGGGCCGCATGGTCGGCGGGCCGAAATTCTGGCCCAAGATCAGCCCCAAGAAAACCTGGTCGGGCACGGTGGCCGGCTGGATCGGCGCGCTTATCCTGGGCTTTGTCTTCACCCGTATCGGCGGCGGCACGGCGCTGATCTGGATGTCGCCGCTTCTGGCCTTTGCCGGACAGCTGGGTGATATTTTCGAGAGCTGGCTGAAGCGACGCTCGGCGGTCAAGGACAGCTCCTCGCTGATCCCCGGCCATGGCGGCGTTCTGGACCGGTTCGATGCGCTGATCGGTGTGGTGCTGGTGCTTCTCATTCTTGCACAATTCGGAGAGCTGCCGCTGACGGCAGCCGGTTAAATCAATGCGCGTTACAGTTTTCGGGTCGACGGGGTCTATCGGCGAAAGCACCTTCGATCTCTTGCAGCGATCCGATCATCAGGTCGTGGCGCTGACCGGCGGGCGCAATATCAGGCGTCTGGCCGAGCAGGCGATTGCCCTGAAGGCCGAACTGGCGGTAACCGCCTATGACGACTGCCTGCCCGCGCTGCGCGAGGCGCTTTCGGGAACCGGCATCGAGACAGCGGCCGGCACGCAGGCCCTGATCGAGGCGGCAGAGCGTCCGACCGATTGGGTGATGTCGGCGATCGTGGGGGCCGCGGGCCTTGCGCCGGGGTTCCGCGCGCTCCGGCAGGGCGCGACACTGGCGCTGGCCAACAAGGAAAGCCTCGTGACCGCAGGCCCGCTTCTGCTGGCCGAGGCCGAGAAACACGGCGCCCGCATCCTGCCCGTCGATAGCGAGCATTCGGCCATCTTTCAGGCGCTGGTGGGCGAGGATATCGACGCGGTCGAGCGGATCATCATCACCGCCTCGGGCGGCGCCTTCCGCGACTGGCCGATGGAGAAACTGGCAGGCGCCACCGTGGCGCAGGCGTCGAGCCACCCGAACTGGGATATGGGCCAGCGGATCACCATCGACTCGGCGTCGATGTTCAACAAGGCGCTCGAGATCATCGAGACGCGCGAGTTCTTCGGTGTGGAGCCCTCGAAGATTGAGGTTCTGGTCCATCCCGAGAGCATGGTCCATGCGCTTGTGGGCTTCCGCGACGGGGCGCTGATGGCGCATATGGGCGCGCCCGATATGCGCCATGCCATCGGCTATGCGCTCAACTGGCCCAATAGGGCGGAACTGCCGGTCGAGCGGCTCGATCTGGCAAAACTCGGTAGCCTGACCTTCCGCGCCCCCGACGCCGCGCGCTATCCCGCGCTGCGTCTGGCCTATGAGGTGATGGAGATCGGCGGCACAGCGGGAGCGGCCTTCAACGCCGCCAAGGAAATCGCGCTTGATGGGTTTATCGATGGCCGGATCGGGTTTCTCGATATGGCCCGTGTGGTCGAGGAAGTGCTGACGGAGATGTCAGCGCGTCAAGGCCTTTGCAATACGGCGATAAGTCTGGATAACATTGCCCATACCGATGCGGAGGCCCGTGCGCTGGCGCGGCGTTTTCTGACCAAAGTCACCCAGTGACCCCAAGCCAAGGATTGATCGCGTGGACTTGCTGCCGGATCTCGGGAATTTTCTCTATACGATCGTGAGTTTCGTGATCGCTCTGTCGATCATCGTCACGGTCCATGAATATGGCCATTACATCATCGGGCGCTGGTCGGGGATCAAGGCGGATGTGTTCTCGCTGGGCTTTGGCCCCAAGCTGATCTCGCGGGTCGATAAACATGGCACCCGCTGGCAGATCGCGGCGCTTCCCTTTGGCGGTTATGTGAAATTCCGGGGCGATGCCAATGCGGCCTCGGCCAAAGGCGATGAGGCCGAACTTGCGGCGCTGAGCCCCGAGGAGCTGCGCCAGACCATGCATGGCGCGCCGCTCTGGGCGCGGGCCGCGACGGTTGTGGCGGGGCCTGTGTTCAACTTCATCCTGTCGATCGGGGTGATTGCGGGGCTGATGCTCTATACCGGCACGCCGACCGACAAACCCGTTGTGGGGGTGCTTTATGCGCTGCCCGATGGCACGGGCGGGCTGCGCAGCGGTGACGAGATCGTGGCGGTGGCGGGCGAGCCCACGCCCGATTACCCGAGTTTCAACGAGGCACTGGCCGACGCTCCCGAGGGTGCGAGACTGCCCCTGCAGGTCGCGCGCGACGGGCAGGTGATGGATATCGAGGGCCCGCAGCTCTTTCCGCCGCGCCTGACGGGGGTCGCCCCCAAATCCGCCTCCTATGCGGCGGGGCTAGTGGAAGGTGATGTGATCACCGCGGTGGATGGCAATCCGATCTGGACCTTCGAGGATCTGCGTCAGGCGGTCTCGTCCTCCAAGGGTAAACCGCTCGATCTGACGGTCTGGCATGCAGCCACCCGGACAACGTCACAGATGGTGCTCACGCCCAAGCGCACCGATGTGCCCAGCGTTGACGGCGGCTTCGAGACGCGCTGGATGATCGGGGCGACGGGGGGCTTCATCTTCGAGCCGCTGACCCGCCCGACCGGTTTGGGCGAGGCGCTGACGGGGGCCGTGTCCCAGACATGGGGCATTGTCACCCAATCGGTCTCGGGGCTGAGTAACATGATCCTCGGCAATATTTCCTCGTGCAACCTGCAAGGGGCGATCGGGATCGCGCAGGGCTCGGCTGCGGCGGCCAAATCGGGGCTCGAAAATTTCATCTGGTTCATCGCGCTCCTGTCGACCGCCGTGGGCTTCCTGAATCTCTTTCCGATCCCCGTTCTCGATGGCGGGCACCTGATGTTCTATTGCTATGAGGCGATCGCCGGAAAGCCGCCTTCCGACCGCATCATGAACGTGCTGATGTCGATCGGCGTGGCGCTTGTTTTCGGGCTGATGCTTTTCGGTCTGTCCAATGATATTCTCTGTCCCTGAGGCAGAATGCAGGCGGGAGGCAGTGACATCGGGGCACTGTCTTCCGAATTGATTAAATGGGGGCTCTTCGCTTTGACAAGCCCGCATAGACTCGGTATCGACAATTAACGAATAATGCTGCCGAAAGGCTGGAGAGGGCGATGACAAACAGGCAAACTGGCCGGCAAGGTCTTGGACAATTTTCCGGTATTCTCGTGCCGGCGGCTCTGTCGCTTGCCGTGGCTCTTACCAGCGTGGCACTCCCCGAAACGGTCTGGGCGCAGAGCTACAGCTTCTCCAGCGTTTCGATCACCGGTAACCAGCGCGTCGATAACGCGACGGTACTGGGCACGGCAGGTATCAAAGTGGGCGAGAGCATGAGCGCGGGCGAGCTGAACGCCGCCTATCAGAAGCTGCAATCCTCCGGTCTCTTCGAGACGGTCGAACTGGTGCCGCAAGGCTCGACTCTGAAAATCAATGTGCAGGAATACCCCACGATCAACGTGATCGCCTTCGAGGGGAACAAGCGCCTGAAAGACGAAGCGCTTGCGAAGATCGTCAAATCCGAGAGCCGTCGCGTCTATAATCCGGCAACCGTCGAGGCCGATGCCCAGCTGATCGCCGATGCGTATGCCGAAGGCGGCCGTGTGAATGCGCGTGTGACGCCCAAAGTCATCCGCCGCTCGAATAACCGCGTGGATATCGCCTTCGAGATCAAGGAAGGCGCGGTCACCGAGATCCAGCGCATCACCTTCACCGGCAACAAGGCGTTTTCTGACCGCCGCCTGCGTCAGGTCCTGCAGACCAAACAGGCCGGTATCCTGCACCAGTTCATCCAGCGTGACACCTTCGTGGCCGACCGCGTCAATCTGGATCGCCAGCTGCTGACCGATTTCTACCGCTCGCGTGGCTATCCCGATGTGCAGGTCAATGGCGTCTCCTCCGAGATGACCCGCGACCGTGACGGGTTCTTCATGACCTATAACATCTCCGAAGGTCAGATGTTCAAATTCGGCAAGATCACGACGGTCTCCGAAGTGAACGGTCTCGACGTGTCGGAATATGCGCCGCTGTCGAAGATCCGCACCGGCGCGATCTACTCGCCCAATGCCATCGATCTGGCCGTCACGCGGATGGAAGAGAAAGCCCGTCAGGAAGGGCTGAACTTCGTGCGCGTCGATCCGCGGATCACCCGCAACCCGCGCACCGGCACGCTGGATATCCAGTTCGCGCTGGTGAAAGGGCCGAAGATCTTTGTCGAGCGGATCGATATCGAAGGGAATACCGCAACGCTGGATCGCGTGATCCGTCGCGAGTTCCACACGGTCGAAGGCGACCCCTACAATCCGCGCGAGATCAAGCGCTCGGCAGAACGTATCCGCGCGCTCGGCTATTTCTCGAATGCCGATGTGAACACCAAGCCCGGCACCAATCCCGATCAGGTGATCGTGGACGTGAACGTGACCGAACAGCCCACCGGCTCGCTGACCTTCGGCGCAAGCTATGGCGCCTCGGCAGGGTTCGGGATTACGGCGGCCCTCAACGAGCGCAACTTCCTCGGCCGTGGCCAGCATCTGGCCGTGTCGATCGGAACGACCTCGGACAACCAGAGCTCGGTCATCAGCTTCACCGAACCCTATCTCTTCGGTCGCGATCTGGCGGCAACGGGCAAGGTCTTCTACACGACGACCAGCGATGACAACTCGGATTACGACACCGAACGCGCCGGCATCGAGCCGTCGATCGAGTTCCCGGTCTCCGAGAATGCGCGTCTGAAGCTGCGCTATAACCTCACGAGCGAACGCCTCTCGGGTGTCGATGACTATGATGCCGACGAGGATACCGGCTCCTCGCCGATCCTCAGCCGCGAGGAAGGCACGCGCTGGAAATCCGCAGTCGGTTATACCTATACCTATGATACCAGCGAAAATAATATCGATCCGCGTTACAGCTACCTGTTCCGCTTCGATCAGGAATTCGCGGGTCTTGGCGGGGATGTGCAGGCGGTGACGACCACCGCTCTTGGCCGCGCACAGCGTAAGGTCTGGAACGACGAGGTCACGCTGCGGGCCGAGCTGGAAGGCGGCGGGATCATCGCGGCCTCGGGCGACACCACGATCCTCGACCGCTTCACCGGCAATAACAAGATCCGTGGCTTCGAATCGAACGGCATCGGTCCGCGCGATACGGCTGCGCCCAACGAGGACGCGCTTGGCGGGAAGTATTTCGCCGTCGCACGTCTGGAGGCACAGTTCCCGCTGGGTCTGCCCGAGGAATACAAACTCGGTGGTGCGGTCTTCCTCGATGCGGGCTCTGTCTGGGGGCTTGACGATACCGATGGTGTGGAAAATGTCGATGACGGCTTCCACCTGCGGTCGGCAATCGGTGTCTCGGTCCTGTGGGACAGCTTCATCGGTCCGCTGCGTCTGAACTTCTCGAAAGCCATCGTGAAGGAAGATTACGACGAAGAGCAGAACTTCGATCTGACCGTTTCGACGAAGTTCTGATCCATGATGTCGCTGCGGCATAGGGTCGGGCTGATCGGGCTGGCGGGGTTGACCGCGCTTGTCTCGGTGCCCGCCCTTGCTCAGACGGCTGCGCAGAACGGCCCTTCCGCCACGCGCGACGGGGCCGTTTCCGCCAATATGCCGATCCTCACGCTGGATTGGGACGAGCTTTACCAGAGTTCGGAATGGGCCCGCAGGGTCAAGCAGCAGTTGGCCCGCGAGACGGCCTCGCTCGGCAGCGAGAACAAGCGCATTGCCGATGATCTGGTCAGCGAGGAAAAATCGCTGACCCAGCGCCGGGCGAGCATGACCCCGCAGGCCTTCCAGAAGGCGGCGGCTGAATTCGACAAGAAAGCCACCGATATCCGCGCGGCCCAGAAAGCCAAGGCCGAGGCGCTCGCGCATCAGGTCGAGGCCGAGCAGCAGGCTTTTCTGAAAGCGGCGCTGCCGCTTCTGGATGATCTTCTGCGCAAGAAAGGTGCCCAGATCGTGATTGACCGGCGGGTGATCATCCGCGGGCTGTCTCAGATCGATGTGACCGATGACATGCGCGATATTGTTGATGCCAAACTCGGATCCGGCATTCCGCAGCCCGTGCCCGAGGAGCTCGGTGGCACGGCGCCCGATCCGGCCTCCGCTGCCGCCTCCGAGGCCGCAGCGCCCAAGGACGGTGCCGATCTGCTGGAGCAAGGCGAGATGCCGCCGCTTTCGACCGCGCCGTAACCTCTACCACGCCCGTATCGTTTTACGATGTGCGGCCCGCGTGGTTACCTTGCAATGTCTTGCGGGGGTTGGTATTTCATGGCTCCGGCCCGATCGGCGATCCGTCGTCGGCAAAAAGATATACAAGGGACAGAAGAATGACCGAAGCCGCCCCCTATACCGAAGCCGATCTGGCGCTCATTAAACGTATGCTGCCGCATCGTTACCCCTTCCTTCTGGTGGACAAGGTCACGGACATCGTGCCTATGGAAAGCGGTGTAGGCATCAAATGCGTCACCTCGAACGAGCCGCATTTCGAGGGCCATTTCCCGCAGGAGCCCGTCATGCCGGGCGTGCTGATCGTGGAAGCGATGGCGCAGACGGCCGCGGTGATCACCGGGATCTCCAAGAACCTGATCGACAAGGATATGTCGGTCTATTTCATGTCGATGGATAAGGTGAAATTCCGCCGCAAAGTGGTGCCGGGCGATGTTCTGCGCATGGAAGTGAAGCTGCTGCGCGGCGGCGGCAAGGTCTGGAAATTCGAGGGCCGTGCGCTGGTCGATGGCGAGCTGGCCTGCGAGGCAGAGCTGACCGCCATGATGGCGACCGGCAAGTAAGGAGACGGGCATGGCGATCGATCCCACTGCCGAGATCCACGCCTCTTCTATCATCGAAGAGGGCGCCACCATCGGCGCGGGCTGCAAGATCGGTCCCTTCTGTCTTATCGGCCCCGAGGTTTCTCTCGGGGCGGATGTCACGCTGCATTCGCATGTGGTGGTGACCGGTGCGACCGAGATCGGCGAGGGGACGGAGGTCTATCCCTTCGCCTCGCTGGGCCAGATCCCGCAGGACCTGAAATTCCGCGGTGAGAAGACCCGTCTGGTCATCGGCAAACGCAACCGTATCCGCGAATATGTCACCATGAATACCGGCACTGCAGGCGGTGGCGGTGTGACGCGCGTGGGCGATGACGGGCTATATATGTCTTCGTGTCATGTAGGGCATGACTGCATCATTGGCGACCGCGTGATTCTGGTGAATTCCGTGGCGGTCGCGGGGCATTGCCATATCGGCGACGATGCGATCGTGGGCGGGCTTTCGGGCGTGCACCAATGGGTGCGCATCGGACGCGGCGCGATGATCGGCGCCTTGTCGATGGTGACGGCCGATGTCATGCCGAATGCGTTGGTCGCGGGCCCGCGCGCCCATGTCGAGGGGATGAACCTCGTGGGGTTGCGGCGCCGTGGCACCGACCGCGCCGAGATCACCGCGCTGCGCGATCTCTACAAAGCCCTTGGCGAAGGCAATTTCCGTGAAGTTGCCCGTGAACAGAACGAGGCAGGCTCCGACAGCGAGCTGGTGCGCGAAGTTCTTGATTTCATTCTGGGCCCGTCGGATCGTTCTTTCCTGACGCCCCATCATAAGTAAGGCCAGCATAATGGACGGACAGATGAACCCCAACACCATCGCATTGATCGCAGGCCAAGGGGCGGCGCCCAAAATGCTGACGCAAGCCGTGCCGGGGCTGACCGTCTGCGAGATGGACGGGTTCCCTTGCGAGGTGGAGGGCGAGGTCCTGCGCTTCCGTTTCGAGCGTCTGGTGCCGTTCCTCGACGAGCTGGTCTCGCGCGGGGTCACGCATGTGGTCTTTGCGGGATCGCTGTCGCGTCCCAAGATCGAACCCGAGA
Source organism: Thioclava sp. GXIMD2076 (assembly GCF_037949795.1). Lineage (NCBI taxonomy): Bacteria > Pseudomonadati > Pseudomonadota > Alphaproteobacteria > Rhodobacterales > Paracoccaceae > Thioclava > Thioclava sp. GXIMD2076. The sequence continues at coordinate 2,280,719 of NZ_CP149932.1, read as the reverse complement.
TGTTCGATCTCAAGACCGCGCAGCTTGTCCCGCGATTGGTGGGCGCCATGCAACAGGGCGATGATGCGACGCTGCGCGCGGTGATCGAGCTGTTTTCCGAATGGGAGATCGAGACGCTGGGGATCCACGAGATCCTGCCGCAGCTTCTGCCGCCTGCGGGATTCCGTCTGGGCACGATCAGCGAGCGCGACGAGAAAGATGCCGAACGCGCCGCGGCCATTCATGCCGCGATGGGCGAGGCAGATGTGGGGCAGGGATGTGTGGTCTCGAACGGGCTATGTCTGGCCGTCGAAACCCAGCCCGGCACCGATGCCATGCTCGAGTTCGTGGCACAGCACAAGGCGCTCAACCCGGGCGGCGGCGTGTTCTTCAAGGCCCCCAAGCCCACCCAGGACCGACGGATCGATCTGCCGGTGATCGGGCCGCAGACGGTTGCGCAGGTGGCCAGAGCGGGGCTCAAGGGCATCGTGATCGAAGCCGGCGGCGTGATGGTGCTCGATCAGGCGGCCACCGCTGCGGCTGCGACAGAAGCCGGTCTCTTCCTCTGGGTGCGTCCCTGATGCGGGTCTTCATCATCGCGGGTGAACCCTCGGGCGACAAGCTCGGTGGCGCGTTGATGGCGGGTCTGAAGGCGATGGTGCCGGAGGTCGAGTTCACCGGGATCGGTGGCCAGCACATGGAAGAAGAGGGGCTGTCCTCGCGCTTCCCGATGGAAGAACTCTCGGTCATGGGCATTGCCGAGATCCTGCCGAAATACCGCGAGCTGAAACGCCGCATCCGAGAGACTGCCGAGGCGGTCATCGCGGAGAGACCCGATGTGGTGATCTCCATTGACAGCCCCGATTTCTGCCTGCGTGTCCATAAGATCGTAAAACAGAGCCATCCGTCGCAGAAGGTCGTGCATTACGTCGCTCCATCTGTCTGGGCGTGGCGGGCAGGGCGCGCGGCCAAGATGGCCAAGACGGTCGATCATGTGTTGGCCCTGCTGCCTTTCGAACCGCCCTATATGGAAGAAGCCGGAATGAGCTGTGATTTCGTGGGCCATCCGGTCGTGACCGAGCCGTTGGCCAGCCGCGAGGAGGCGAGCGCCTTCCGCGAGACCCATATGATCGGGGCGGACCAGCCGCTCGTCCTGTGCCTGCCCGGATCGCGCAAATCCGAGGTCTCGCGTCTGGGGCCGCGGTTCGATGAGGCGCTGATGCAGCTGCGCGACCGGGAGCCGGGCCTGAGGGTCGTGGTGCCCACCGTGCGGGGGGTGTCGAAATTCGTGCGGCAGATGACGGCGCGCTGGCCGGTGGCCCCGATCGTGGTCGAAGCCACCGAGGACAAACGTGCGGCTTTTGCCGCAGCCGATCTGGCGCTTGCGGCCTCGGGCACGGTCTCGCTCGAACTGGCGGCCAACCGCACACCGATGGTCATTGCCTATGATGCCTCGCGCATCACATGGCATATCGTTTGGAACATGATGAAGATCGATACGGTCACGCTGGTCAATCTGGTATCGGATACCCGCGAGATCCCCGAGTTTCTGGGGCCCAACTGCCAGCCCCGACTGATTTCGGAGAAGCTTTCGCAGATCCTCGACGATCCCGAGACGCGGGCCGGTCAGGTGGCGGCGATGGAACTGACGATGCAGCGTCTGGGCGAGGGCGGCGAGGCCCCGGGTCTGCGGGCCGCCCGCTCCGTGCTGGAATTCATGGGCCGCTAGATTCGGGACAACGGCCTGCCGTTGGCATCACACCGCGCCAAGATGCGGGCGCGGGATCACATCCACGGCCTGTGTTGTCTTGGCGCCGCCCACACCGCGCAGCGCCCCGCGCACGGGGGCCACATCCGCGTAATCGCGACCATAACCCACGGTGATGTAATCGGTGCCCGCGAACTGGTCGTTGGTCGGGTCGAACTCGACCCAGCCCATCTCGGCACCGGCCCAGGCACGCACCCATGCGTGCATCGCATCCGCGCCCTCCAGCCGCTCCTGCCCTTCGGGGGGATTGGTGCGCAAAAAGCCCGAGACATAGCCTGCCGGAATACCGATCCCGCGCAAAGCGGTGATCATGATATGCGCGAAATCCTGACAGACGCCGCGCCGTGCCTCGAAGGCCTCATGCGCAGGCGTCTCGGCCGTTGTGGCAGAGGCGTCGAATTCCATCTCGCGATGGATGGCATGCCCGATTGCCGCAATCGCCTCATAGGTGCTCATGGCGGGGCTCACACAATCCGCGCCGAAAGCCGTGATGGCCGGCACGCGCGGAATGCGCGGCGAGGGATGGGTGAAATGGTGGGGCGCATCGGGTTTGAGTGACATCGATGCCGCCAGATCACGCGGCAGGGCAGTCAGGCGCGCCGAGAAATCCATCTTGCGCGGGTCTTCCTTGCGCTCGACCTTGGCCCGCACCTCGAACCGCAGCGAGGACACGGGCCGCGCCCATGCTACCTGGGACATGCAGGTGCCGAAATAATCGGTCAGATCATGCTGTTCGTCAGGGACAGGATCGATGTGAAGGGTCGCTTCATGGACCGCTTGCACCCCCGCCAGAGAGCGGGGCATCAGCCGCAGCATATTGCGGGCGCGATCCGTTGGATAATCATAGTGATAGGCGATGACGAGTTTCAGATCATAGAACATGGGTCATCATCTCAGATAGGCTGTGGTCAGGAGGTCGGACAGCTCGCCCAGTTCGCGCCGCAGCCGTGCAAGACGCTCGGGGGTCATGTCACGCGGCTCGGCACAGCTGAACTCGGTCGAGAGCTGCATCAGACGGCGCATCAAGGGCCCCGGACGGGCATGATCCATAGCGTTGGGCATCCTGCGCGCGATGTTCTCCATCCGGCAGATCAGGAAGGCGAGCGCACGCGGATTGTCACCATCGAGTGCGAGCAGGTCCAGCACCGTGTCACGGCTGGTTTCCACGCGGAAGCGCCGCTGATGGGTGATCACGCTGTCACAGACCTCGACCGCCAGATCGAGCCCGCCCTCGGGCGCGTCAGGGGCGGCGTAAAGCTCGAGAAGCGTCGCGGTGGCATCGGCACGTTCAAGCGCCCGCCCGAAGGACAGGAAATGCCATGCGGAGAAGCGATACATATTCTCGTGCACCAGCCCCGAGAAGCCGGTGATCTTGCGCAGGAACACCGACATCGCGCGCGCCGCGTCATCTCCGTTCTTGGTCTTGCCCTGCAGTCGGCGGGCGGTCTCCAGAAGATCGCTCAACGCATTCCAGCCATCGGTCGAGAACCGGTCCCGCACCTTGGCGGCACAGCTGCGCGCCATCTCGAAGCGCCCCAGAAGCGTATCGGGGATCGCTTTCTCGAATGTATAGCCCACCGAGGACAGGTAGACGCGCATCAGCCTGAGCCGCGGATCGGCGGCATTGCCGGTGGCGGCAAGGCGCAGGTGATAGGCCCGCAGGAGCCGAATCGCATCCTCCGTGCGCTCGATATAGCGTCCGAGCCAATAGAGGTTATCGGCCGCGCGCGCGGGCAGGATGCCCTGATCGCTGCGCTGGAACCGTCCTGTGGTCTCTGCGGCAAGGCTCTCTTGCGGCACGGGTCGGTCAGACACCACCCAGACATCGGCCACCGATCCGCCGCGCTGCATCGCGAGTGCTGTCGGATCCTCGGACTGGCCGATACGGGCGTAGCCGCCATGCAGGAAGCGCCAGCCGTCTTCGGTGCGCGCGGCAAAGACCCGCACCGTCATCGGGCGCGGGGTGATCCTTGCCTGACCGTCTCCTTGGCGCGACCATGCGGGTGTGGTCGAGAGCGTGACGGCTTCCTGACCCACCAATGCGCGGCCTTCCTCCTCGAGCCACTGGCTGACAGAGCCTTTGGCGCGGCCACGAAACTCCCCGCCGAGCGCGGTTGTGGCGTTCAGGTCGAAGGGCAGATCCACCGCATAGGCCGATCCGATCATCATCCGCTTGACATTGGCTTCGACATAGGAGCGCGCCTCGGGTGCACCGCACCACCATGTGGCGATATTGGGGAGTTTGAGCGGCTCGCCCAGCATCACCTCGCTGATACGCGGCAGGAAGGCCAGCATCGAGCGCATTTCCATGATCCCCGAGCCGAGCGCATTGGCCATCCCCAGATGCCCGCGCCGCACGGCTTCCATCAGACCGGGTGTGCCGATCTGGCTGGTCTCGTCGAGTTCGATCGGGTCGGCAAAGCCCGAATCGATGCGCCGCCAGAGCGCCCCCAGCGGCTGCGGCCCCGAGATCGTGCGCACCTTGGCACGGCCATCCTCGACGACGATATCCTCGCCCTCCAGAAGCGGCACCCCAAGATAGCGCGCGATATAGGTGTGTTCGTAATAGGCCTCGTTGGAGGGGCCGGGGGTGAGGATCGCGGGGATCGCCTGACGCTGGTCCCGATCCTCGGCCAGCCGCTCGGAGGCACCCAGAAATGCTCCGAAGAACCCTGCAAGCCGGTGGATATAGGCCCGCGGGAACCGCTCGGGGAAGGCACGCCCCGTGGCCATCCGGTTCTCGAGCGCAAAGCCCGCCCCCGACGTGGCCTGCGTCCGGTCCCCCAGCACGAACCACGATCCATCAGGCGAGCGCCCGATCTCGAAGGCCAGAAAATGCAGATAATGCCCGCCCTTGGGTTTGACCCCCACCATCGGGCGCAGGAACTGTTTCGACCCCGCGATCAGCTCGGCCGGCAGATGACCTTGCGCCACCAGATCGGCGGAGCCGTAAAGATCGGCCATCACATGTTCCAGCAGCTCGGCGCGCTGGGTGAGCCCCTCGCAGATATGGTCCCACTCGCTATCATGCAGGATCACCGGGATATGGCTGAGCGGCCAGCTGCGCTCGGTCAGCGGATCGTTGGAATATTGCCGGTAGAACACCCCCGCATCGCGCAGATAGAGATCGGCCCGCTCGAACCGCGCCTCGATTTCCTCGGGGCTCAGCCGCACAAAGCGGTCGATGAAACGCCGCCAGACAGGGCGCATGCGGCCCTGTGCGTCGAAGAGCTCGTCCGCGACCCCCTTTACAGGGCGATAGCCTGCCAGCAGGGCGCTGGCAGGATGCTGCTTTTTCTCGGCCATTGGTCTGCCTTGATAACTTCCGGGCTCAGATCAGCCCGATGGGACGTCGAAGGTCAAGCGTCAAGGGGAATTCGGGATGCGGATGTTCCATCGGCGGCACATAGGCCCCCGGGGTATGCCCGAACGGCTGGAACCGCGCCAGACGCCGCGCCTCCGCCTCATTGGCATTGACAGGGAAGGTGTCGTAGTTGCGCCCGCCCGGATGGGCCACGTTATAGGTGCAGCCTCCGATCGCGCGGTTTGACCATGTGTCATAGATGTCAAACACCAAAGGCGCATTGGTAGGCAGGGTCGGATGCAGCGATTCCGGCGGCTTCCATGCCTTGTAGCGCACGCCCGCGACCGAGGTGCCCGAGGTGCCCGTGGGCGTCATCGGCAGGAAGCGCCCGTTGCAGGTGACCTTGTAGCGGTCCTGATGGAGCGAGGTCATCTTGACCTGCATCCGCTCGACCGAGCTGTCGGTATAGCGCACAGTGCCACCGATCGCGCCGGTCTCGCCCAGCACATGCCACGGCTCGAGCGCCTGTTTCAGCTCCAGATGCACGCCCTCGACGGTGATCTGTCCGCAGAAGGGGAAGCGGAACTCCTCCTGCGCCACGAACCATGCCGGATCGAACGCATAGCCATGCTCTTTCAGCTCGGCCAGAAGGCTCAGGAAATCCTCCCAGATGAAATGCGGCAACATGAAGCGGTCATGGAGCACCGTGCCCCAGCGCACCGGACGCCCTTCGACGGGCGCTTTCCAGGCCCGTGCGATGATCGCACGGATCAGGAGCTGCTGGGCCAGCGACATGCGCGGATGCGGCGGCATCTCGAAGCCGCGGAACTCCACGAGGCCCAGACGGCCTGTCGGGCCATCGGGCGAGTAGAGCTTGTCGATACAGATCTCGGCGCGGTGGGTATTGCCCGTCACGTCTATCAGGATATTGCGCAGCAGGCGGTCGGTCAGCCATGGCGGCACGGCCATGCCCGGCTGGATCTGGTTCAGCGCGATCTCGAGCTCGTAGAGGCTGTCATGGCGGGCCTCGTCGATGCGGGGCGCCTGCGAGGTCGGGCCGATGAACATGCCCGAGAAGAGATAGCTGAGCGAGGGATGGCGCTGCCATGTCAGGATCAGCGATTTCAGAAGGTCGGGGCGGCGCAGGAAGGGGCTGTCATTGGGCGTCTCGCCGCCCACCACCACATGATTGCCGCCGCCCGTGCCGGTATGGCGTCCATCGATCATGAACTTGTCGGCCCCGAGCCGCGAGAGGCGCGCCTCTTCGTAGATCGCCTCGGTGGTGGCCACGCAATCCTCCCAGGAATGGGCAGGGTGGATATTGACCTCGATCACGCCCGGATCGGGGGCCACGCGGATGACGTTGAGACGAGGATCATTCGGGGGGGCATAGCCCTCGATATGGACCTTGAGCCCCAGATTGGCCGCCGCCGTCTCGGCTGCGCGCAGAAGGTCGAGATAATCCTCGAGCCAGACTACCGGCGGCATGAAGACACACAGCCGCCCGTCACGCGGCTCCACCGAAAGCGCGGTGCGCACGAAGCCTTCGATCTCGGGCGAGCCTTGCGGTGTGAAGCCTTCCCCCATCGGTTCGGAAGGGATGAAAGAGGCCATCGGCTGGCTCAGCCGCTCGGCCGGTTTCACCGGATCGCGCTTGGGCAGGGGCGGGCGCGGGATCGTCGGGTCGGCGGGGTTGTGATAGGGGTATTGCGCCGCACTCAGATGCGGCAGCGAGGCCAGCGGCAGACGGTAGCCCGCAGGGCTGTCACCGGGAGCCAGAAGCATCGCGCCGCGCCGCAGTTTCCAGCGCTCCGAGCGCCAGCCCGCACCGCCCGCCTTGGCCTGCCAGCGCTGGACCGGCAGCACGAAGGCAGTGGGCGTGGTCAGGCCACGGTCGAAGACCCGCGCTATGCGGTGGCGCGCCTCGGCATCCTCCAGCTTGGAATTGGCAGGCGTCACATTCTCGGGAAGCTGCGCCTCGCGCACCAGCCATTCGGCAGGGTCCTCATAGGCGGGAATGACGTAATTCTCATCCACATCCAGCTGGCTCGCGATTTCCCGCATCAGCTCCTGCGCCTGCAGCGGCGTGGCATCTTGCGATGTGCCCTCGGGGGCGATCAGGTCAGTGTTCGACCAGACCGGCTGCCCATCATGGCGCCAGTAGAGAGAGAAGGTCCAGCGCGGAAGCGTCTCGCCCGGATACCATTTGCCCTGACCGTAATGCAGGAAGCCACCCGGTGCGAAACGACCCTGCAGCTTGCGGATCAGCACATCGGCACGGTCGCGCTTCTGCGGGCCAACGGCGGCGGTATTCCATTCCTCGGACTGGAAATCATCGATGGAGACGAACGTCGGCTCGCCGCCCATCGTCAGGCGGACATCGCCCGAGGCCAGATCGCGGTCGACCTGTTTACCCAGATCGTTGAGCGCCTCCCATGCCTCGTCCGAAAACGGCTTGGTAATGCGCGGGTGCTCGGCCACGCGGGTCACCTCCATGTCGAAATCGAATTCGACCTCGGGGGTGCCATCGGCGGTAAAGCCACCGGCGATAGGGGCGGCGGTGCGGTAATGCGGCGTGGCGGCCAGCGGAATATGGCTCTCGCCGGTCATCAGGCCGGAGGTCGGGTCGAGCCCGATCCAGCCCGCACCGGGCAGATAGACCTCGACCCATGCGTGCAGATCCGTGAAATCATGCTCGGTCCCCGAGGGGCCATCGAGCGCCTTCACATCGGGTTTGAGCTGGATCAGATAGCCCGAGACAAACCGCGCGGCAAAGCCAAGCCGCCGCAGCACCTGCACCAGAAGCCAGCTGCTGTCACGGCAGGAACCCGATTTAAGCGTCAGCGTCTCCTCGGGCGTCTGCACGCCCGGTTCCAGCCGGATCGTGTAATCGACGAGGTTCGAGACCTGCATGTTGAGGCCCACGAGGAAATCGACCGTGCGCTCCTTCTTGCGCGGGATGGTCGCAACGAATTCGTCGAGCGCCTCCGAGCCTTCCTCGGGTTTGCGGTAGACGGCAAGATCTGCGGCATAATCCGACGGATAGTCGAAGGGCCAGTATTCGGCACATTCCTCGACGAAGAAATCGAACGGGTTATAGACCGTCATATCGGCCACCAGATCGACCTCGATCTTGAACTCGCGCACCGGCTCGGGGAAGACAAACCGCGCCAGCCAGTTGCCATAGGGATCCTGCTGGAGGTTCACGAAATGCTCGGCCGGTGTGACTTTCAGCGCATGCGAGATCACCTTGGTGCGCGAGTGCGGCGCCGGTCGCAGACGGATGATCTGCGGGCCAAGCATGACGTCGCGGTCATATTTGTAATGGGTAAGATGATGAATCGATGCGTAAATCGCCATAGCACGCAGTCCTTGGAAACAGGTTATGCCAAACTAGGCAAGTGCTGGGATCAAGGGCCAGTGTTTTCGACATTCCGGCCAAATTATCGCCGGATACGCTTAAAATTTACGCACTCTACAATAGCGACATCAGGGCGATCCAGCCGAGGATCTCGGAGGCCTGCTGGCTTGCGCCCAGCACATCGCCGGTCTGCCCGCCGATCTGGCGCTTGGCGAGATAGGCCACGGCCGCCCCGCCCAGCACCACGGCCAGCCCGATGAGCGGCGCATAGATCCCCGTCAGCGTCAGCCCCAGCGCGCCATAGACTAGCGCGAGGATCAGGGCGTTTTTCGGAACCCCGGTGGCGGCATGGCCCATCCCGTCGGGGCGGGCCACCGGCATCAGGCTTTGCCAGATGGCGATCTGCGCGCGCGAGGCCATAGCCAGCGCGATCAGCGCCGCTGCCGCCAGATGGGCGCCCTGGGCATAAAGCGCCGCGATACCGCAGGCGCGCAGGCCATAGGCCAGGATCAGCGCGGTTACCCCGTAGCTGCCGATCCGGCTGTCGCGCATGATATCGAGCTTTTTCTCACGCTCGCGACCACCGCCGAACCCGTCCGCCAGATCGGCCAGCCCGTCCTCATGGAGCGCGCCCGTCAGGAAGGTCAGCGTGACAAGGCACAGGAGGGCCGCCGCAAAGGGCGGCAGCCCCAGAAGGGCCGAGAGCCCCAGCGCCAGCGCTCCTCCCGTGCCGATCAGCAGACCCGCGATCGGATAGGCCCAGACCGTCTGGCCGAGATTGATCTTATCCTCCGGCAACCGGCCTGCAGGCAGGCGCGAGAGCAGGATGACGGCAAGCTGCAATTCGGCCAGACGGGCGCGGATCATTGGGCGGCATCCATGGTCGTGTCATCCTCGTGCGCTTCATCGACACCCGCCTCCGAGAAGGTCGCCATGCCGTTATGGCATTCGAGCGCCGAGCGCAGGATGCCGAGTGCAAGGGCCGCGCCGGTGCCTTCGCCCAATCGCATGTCGAAACCGAGGATCGGATCCTTTCCAAGGTGACCAAGGATCTTGCGATGGCCGGGCTCGGCGCTGACATGGCCGACGAGGCAGTGCTCCAGAAGCCGCGCATCGACCCCGAAGAGGGGGGCGGCCGAGGCCGTGCAGATGAATCCGTCAAGGAGCACCGGAATCCGGTAGAGCCGTGCGGCCAGCACCGCGCCGCAGATCGCAGCCTGCTCGCGCCCGCCAAGGGCGGCAAGCGTTTGCGCCGCGCTCAGGCCCTGATGGCGTTCGAGGCCACGTTCGATAGCCGAGATCTTGCGCGCGACCCCCGCATCGTCCGACCCCGTGCCACGCCCGACCCAATCGGCCACATCGCCCCCGAAGAGCGCCGAAGCCAGTGCCGCCGCAATGGTGGAATTGCCAATACCCATCTCGCCCAATATCAGCACATCCGCCTTTGGGTTCACGGATGCCGCACCGCGATTGAGCGCCTCGAGCGCCTCGGCCTCGTCCATCGCGGGGCCTTGCGTGAAATCACGCGTGGGGCGGTCGAGATCGATGGCGACGGCCGACAACTCGGCCCCGTTCGCGCGGCAGAGCTGGTTGATCGCAGCGCCGCCATGTTCGTAATTGGCCACCATCTGCGCGGTGACCGATTGCGGGAACGGGTTTACCCCTTGCGCGCAGATCCCGTGGTTTCCTGCAAACACAATCGCCTGTGCCTTGCCGATGCGGGGCCTGTCGGTGACCCGCCAGCCTGCCATGAAGACCGCCAGATCCTCCAGCCGCCCCAAGGATCCCGGCGGCTTGGTGAGCTGGCCCTGCCGCGTGCGGGCCGCCTCGGCGGCCTCGTTGTCGAACGCGGGCAGCCTGTCGGCGAGACCGTCGAGCTGGGACAGGGTGGAAAGCGGAAAGAGGCTCATTGTGGTTTGACCTTTAGTGCATAGCCGCAGGTGACAAGATGGACCTCATCCGCCACGGCGGCTATTTTCTGGTTAAGCTGTCCTTGCGCGTCGCGGAAGCGGCGCGCAAGAGCGTTTTCAGGAACGATTCCCATTCCGACCTCGTTGGTGACGAAAATAACCGGCGCGTCGAGCTGTGGCAAACAGCCGATAAGGGCCTCTGCCTCCGCCTCGATATCGCGGTTCTCCATCATCAGGTTGGTCAGCCACATCGTCAGGCAGTCGACAAGACGCGGCGCGCCCCCGTCGGTATCCCTAAGAGCGCCGACGAGATCGAGCGGCGCCTCGATATCGCGCCAGCCCGTAAGACGACGGGCGCGGTGTTCCTCGACCCGCGCCTGTGTCTCGGCATCCCAGATCCGTGCCGTGGCAATATAGATCGCGGGAGAGCCGAGGCTCAGGGCCTGGTTCTCCGCGAGGCGAGACTTGCCTGAACGCGCGCCGCCGGTCATTAGAATGATCTTGCTCATCGGGCGATGAGAAAGCAGAAACGGGCTGGAAAGCAAAGAGGTAGTTTATGTCGATCACGCAGCCGTCAGCGCTCCCGCCGCCCGAGGACGGTCCGCAATGCGAGCTGGTGCTGATCCGCCATGCCCCCGTTATAGGCGATGGGTGTGTCTATGGACGCCGCGATCTCGGCGCAGATCTCGCGGACCGGACGGCCTTGGCGCGGGTGGCGGAGGCGGTGCCAGAGCCTGCGCGCATCGTGGCAAGTCCCGCGCTGCGCTGTGTCCAGACCGCGCGCGCGCTCTGGCCCGATCTGCCGATCGGGACCGAGCCGGATTTCTGGGAACAGGATCTCGGGGAATGGGAGGGCCGTCCCTATGCCGAACTGCCCGATCTGGGGCCGCTACCGCTCGAGGTGCTGGCCGCACATCGACCGCCCGGGGGCGAGAGTTTTCTCGATCTCTGCGCACGGGTGCCGCGTGGTCTTGCGCCGCTGTCGGGGCGGGTGACGGTGCTCGCCCATGCCGGAACCATCCGCGCCGTGCTGGGGCTGGCCTTGGACGTGCCCGCTGCGGGGCTGCGCTTCGAGATCGCGCCGCTATCGCTCACGCGGGTGAGTTTCCTGTCCGGGGGCGCGGTGATCCACGAGGTCAACCGATGCGTCTGACCCGTAGCACGCGCCTGCGGGTCGCCGGACATTTCGGCGAGTTCCTGCAGGGACGGATCGGCAGCACGGGGCCGGTTGCGCTGGTCTCGGTGCCCTGTCCGGTGCTGGGCGTCACGCTCGATGTCAGAGCCGCACCCACAGGCCATGTGCATGACCCGCAACGCCTTCTGCCTGCGGGGGCACTGGCGCAGATCCAGCGGATGCTGCGGCGCCCCTTGCGCGGAGCGGTCCGGCTCGGCGCCTCAATGGTGGCGGGGGCGGGTTGTGGCGCCTCGACCGCCGCGCTGACGGCGCTGATCCGCCATATGGCGCCCGCGCTGCCCGCGTCGCAGATCATGCGGCTCTGCTGGAAGATCGAGGGCGCGAGCGACCCGCTGGCCCATACCTATCCGGACTGCCATCTCTGGGCCTCGCGTCAGGGAGAAAGCCTCGGCGTCTTGCCCGCGCCGCCGCCAATGCGCCTGATCGGCGGGCTCTGGGGTGCGCCCGAACCCACCCGTCCGCAAGATCAGCACTTTGCCGATATTTCGGATCTTCTGCCAGCCTGGCGGGCGGCCTGCCTGCGCGGGGATCTGGCACAGGTGGCTGCACTGGCGGCCCAGAGCGCCGCGCGCACGACCGCTCTGCGGGGGCCCGCGGCCGATCCCACATCAGGGCTCGCATGCGAGGTGGGGGCCTTGGGCTATCTGCGCGCCCATACGGGATCGGCACGGGCGCTGGTCCTGCCACTTTCGGCGTCGCGCCAACAGTGCGATACAATCCGTGACAGGCTGCGCGCGGCAGGCTATGGGCGGGTGGTGGAATTCACGCTCGGCCAGCGGAGGGGATCATGACCGGAGCACTCATCATGCTGATCGGTTTCGGGATCGATGCGGTCCTTGGATGGCCCGCAGCCGTATTCCGGCGCATCGGCCATCCGGTGACATGGCTGGGGGCGTTGATCCATGCGCTGGAGGGGCGCCTCAATCGCGCGCATTGGTCCGATAACGGGCGGTTCTGGGGCGGGGTTGCGACCACGCTCTGCGCGATTTTCTTGCCCGTGATGCTCGCCATCACCATCACATGGCTTGCGCCCGCGAACTGGCTCGGGACGCTGATCCTGTCGCTTTGTGCTTGGCCGCTGATTGCCGCGCGCTCGATGTATAGCCACGTGGCCGCCGTTGCCCGCCCGCTTTCTGCGGGCGATGTGCCGCAGGCCCGCGTGGCGGTGTCGATGATCGTCGGGCGCGATCCGGCCCGGCTGGATGAGGCCGGGGTGGCGCGTGCGGCGCTCGAAAGCCTTGCCGAGAACAGTTCTGACGGGATCATCGCGCCGCTCTTCTGGGGGGCGCTTCTGGGGCTGCCGGGGATTGCGGCTTATAAGGCCATCAACACGCTCGATTCCATGATCGGCCATCGCAATGACCGCTATGAATGGTTCGGCAAATTCGCGGCCCGTCTGGATGATGGGGTGAACCTGATCCCCGCGCGCCTGACTGGGCTGATCTTTGCGCTGGTCTCCGCGCCTGTGCGGGCGCTCAAGGTGATGGCGCAGGATGCGGGCAAACACCGCTCGCCCAATGCCGGCTGGCCCGAGGCGGCCTTGGCGGCGGGTTTGAGCGTGCGCCTGTCGGGGCCGCGGGTCTATGGTGACCATGTGGCGCATGAACCCTATGTCAATGAAGGCGCCCCCGATCCGCGCCCGCAGGATCTGACGCGCGGGCTCTCCCTCTATCTCAGGGCGATGGGGCTTGCGGCCTTGTGTCTTGCCCTTCTGTCCTGTCTCTGAAAAGGCCCCGATATGCGTGATCACGGTGGAAATCTCGATTGGGCCATGGCCGAATATGGCCGGACGGGCGGGCAGGGCGAGTGGGTCGACCTCTCCACAGGGATCAACCGCGTGCCCTATCCCGTGGGCACGCTCCCGCCTGCGGCCTATACCGACCTGCCCACCGGCGCGTCCATGGCGGCGCTGCTGGCCGTGGCGCGCCAGAGCTACGGCATGACCGGTGGGGGGATTGCCGCGCTGGCCGGTGCACAGGCGGCCATCCAGATGCTGCCGATGCTGCTGGACGGCCCGCGCAAGGCCCGCGTCCTCTCACCCACCTATAACGAGCATGCCGCGTGCCTGCGTCAGGCGGGCTGGCAGGTCGAGGAGGTCCGTCACCTTCGCGATTTGGAGGGCGCGCGGCTGGCCGTGGTGGTCAATCCCAACAATCCCGACGGGCAATGCCACAGCCCCGAGGTACTGATGGCCTTGCGCGGCAGGGTCGGCACGCTGGTGGTCGATGAAAGCTTCGCCGATCCGCGCCCCGATCTGTCGCTTGCGGGGCAGGTTGGAGAGGAGGATCTCTTCGTGCTGCGCTCGTTCGGCAAGTTCTACGGGCTGGCGGGGCTACGGCTTGGCTTTGCATTGGGGGCCGAAGCCCGGATCGCGCGGTTGCGCGAGATGGCAGGCCCTTGGCCTGTCTGCGGTGCGGGGCTTGCCATCGGCACCAGAGCGCTGGCAGATCGCGACTGGCAGAGCACCACGATCGCGCGGCTGGTTCAGGACATGGCCCGTATGGACGCGCTGGCCGCGCAGGCAGGCTGGGACCTTGTGGGTGGGACAGAGCTATTCCGGCTTTACGCGACCCCCGATGCGGTTCGGGCGCAGTCCCGACTGGCCCGCGCCCATATCTGGAGCCGCATCTTCCCGTGGCATCCGCGCTGGATCCGCCTCGGCCTTCCCGGCAACGAGACAGAATGGGCGCGCCTTGCGCATGCACTAACGGGCAAGGCCGAGTAAGCCGTCCACATCCAGATGCGCCTCCAGATGGGCGGCCAAGGCGTCGAGCGTGGCTTCCACCAGGGCTCCATGCGCAATATTGCCCGACCGCGCTCCGAGCGTGCCCAGCCATGCCGCACGGAACCCGTCCTCACCGAACATCCCGTGCAGATAGCTGCCCATGATCCGGCCATCGGGCGAGATTGCCCCTTCGGGCACGCCCGCGACCATCGCAAAGGGCCGTGCACGATCAGGCCCGTCACTACGCCCGATATGGATCTCGTAGCCCGAGAATCCGCATCCCGTCGGTGCATGGAGGGCCTCCACCCGTGTCAGGCGCTTGTCCTCTACCATCACCGTTTCGATATCGAGAAACCCCAGACCGGGATCGCTGCCCGCAGGCCCTTCAAGCCCGTGCGGATCATGTACGACACGCCCCAGCATCTGGTAGCCGCCGCAGATCCCGAGGATCCGCCCGCCACGCCGCACATGCGCCTGCAAGTCCACTTCCCAGCCCTGCGCGCGCAAAAAGGCCAGATCGCCACGGGTGGATTTGGAACCGGGAATGATCACCAGATCGGTATCACCGGGCAGGGGCTGGCCCGCCCGCAAAATGCTCAGCGACACATGCGGCTCCTGCATCAGCGGATCGAGATCGTCGAAATTGGCAATCCGCGAAAGCCCCAGACAGACCACCCTGAGCCCCGAGCCACCCGAGGCATTCGGCAAATCCAGCGCATCCTCGGCCGGCAGACGGCCAGCCTCCGCAAACCACGGCAAAACGCCAAAACCGCGCCAGCCCGTGCGCGTCTCGATCATCCGGTAACCTTCGTCAAACAGCCGCGGATCGCCACGGAACTTGTTGATGAGAAATCCTGCGATCCGCGCGCGGTCGCCCGCGCCGAGCACGGCCTGCGTCCCCACGATCTGTGCGATCACCCCGCCACGATCGATATCTCCGGCCAGCACCACCGGCACATCGGCCGCGCAGGCAAAGCCCATATTGGCAATGTCATTCTTGCGCAGGTTTACCTCGGCAGGACTACCCGCCCCCTCGACGATGACCAGATCATGCGTGGCCTTAAGGCGCGCGAAACTCTCCAGAACCGGCGCCATCAGAGAGGGCTTCAATGCCGCATAATCGCGCGCCTTCACGGTCGCCCGCCGCTTGCCCTGCACGATCACCTGCGATCCGGTCTCGCTCTCGGGCTTGAGCAGGATCGGGTTCATATCGACCACAGGCTCCACTCCGCAGGCCATCGCCTGCAAGGCCTGCGCCCGCCCGATCTCGCCACCATCCACGGTAACGGCGGCATTGTTGGACATGTTCTGCGGCTTGAAGGGCGCAACGCTCAGCCCGCGCAGCCGCGCCGCCCGACACAAGCCCGCAACCAGCATGGATTTTCCCACATTCGAGCCCGCGCCCTGGATCATCAGCGCCTTCATGATGCCACACAGTCCATGGGGAAGGGCCGAGGCACCGCATCTCGACCGTGCCATTGGCAGCTGGCTGCGGGAGATGCGGTGCGCCCACCTTCTGCCACCATCGGGACCCTGCCGAGTGAGGCAGCACCTTTATCGCGCAACATCGTTAATTTTGCCTTGTTTTCCATTGTCCGAAAATATCCCGGGGGTGAATTGCGCCCGAAGGCGCAAGAGGGGGCAGAGCCCCCTTTTCAGAACTCGACGCCCTTCTGGCCCTTGATGCCTGCGCGGAACGGGTGTTTCACCAGCGTCATCTCGGTCACCAGATCGGCCAGCTCGATCAGCGGCTCCTTGGCATTGCGCCCCGTCAGCGCCACATGGGTCATCGCGGGCTTCTCGTCGCGCAGGAACGCCACCACCTCGTCGATATCGAGATAGTCATAGCGCAGAGCGATATTGATCTCGTCAAGCAGCACGAAGCGGATCTCGGGGTCGCGGATCAGCTCCTTGGCCTTTTCCCAGCCACGCTCGGCCATCGCCACATCCCGCGCGCGGTCCTGTGTCTCCCAGGTAAAGCCTTCGCCCATCGCATGGAACTGGCACAGACCGGAGAAATGCTCCTCGATCAGACGCCGCTCGCCGGTATCCCACGCGCCCTTGATGAACTGAACCACCGCACAGGGCATCTCATGGGCGATACAACGCAGGATCATCCCGAACCCTGCCGAGGATTTCCCCTTGCCAGCGCCGGTATTGACGATGATCAGGCCCTTCTCGCCCTCTTTCGTCGCCATGATCTTGTCGCGCGCGGCCTTTTTCTTGGCCATCTTCATCGCGTGGCGGTCCTCAGTGGCGGCGTCCTGATCCAGCATTCCTTCGGGGGCGGTCTCGCTCATGGGGGATCTCCTTCCTTGACAAAGCGCGGGCTTGCGCGTCTTTTAAGCGCGCACACAGGTTCCTGTTTATGACAGGTGAAAAGGGAATGCGATAGGGGACGGGATCCTCAAGCGCAGCCGCCCCCGCGACCGTGACCGAAGAGGTGGCAGGCCACTGGACAGATCCGGACCACCGGATCCCTCCGGGAAGGCGTCATCGGCAGGCAAGGCCCTACAGCCCGCCTGACTTCGCAAGCCGGGAGACCTGCCTGTGGCGAAAGACAAGGACGGGCGATCGGGGTGTGTCGCAGCGGGAAGAGGGTCAGAACCTTGTGGTTCCGGCGTTCGACCTTTGCTATGCGCAGCCCGAAGAGGGAGAGCATATGAGCAATGTAACGGTCACGATCTGCACCACCTGCCGCCGCACGGGCGATGACACGAGCCCGCGTCCGGGTGCGCGGCTGCGCGATGCGGTGGCGCAAGCCTGCATTGACGGTGTGAAGGTCAGGGGGGTCGAATGCCTCTCCGCCTGTTCGCGCTCCTGCTCGATGGTGCTGTCGGGCGGGCCGGACCGCTGGAGCTATATCTATGGCGATCTCGACCCCGCCACCCATCTCGATGACATTCTGGCGGGCATCCGCGCCTATGGCGAGACCGCCGATGGTCTGGTGCCGTGGCGCGCGCGTCCCGTTGTCTTCCGTAAACAATCCATCGCGCGTATACCGCCGCAAAACGATCCGCAGGAGTGATCCATGAGCAATCTCGCAAAAGTGCCGGTGACCATCGTCACAGGGTTTCTGGGGGCGGGCAAGACCACGCTGATCCGTCACCTGATGCAAAACCCGCAGGGCAAGCGTCTGGCCGTTCTGGTCAATGAGTTCGGGACCGCGGGTGTGGATGGCGATATCCTCAAATCCTGCGCCGACGAGAACTGCCCCGAGGACAATATTCTGGAACTGGCCAATGGCTGCATCTGCTGCACTGTGGCCGATGAGTTCATCCCG
Organism: Thioclava sp. GXIMD2076; assembly: GCF_037949795.1. Lineage (NCBI taxonomy): Bacteria > Pseudomonadati > Pseudomonadota > Alphaproteobacteria > Rhodobacterales > Paracoccaceae > Thioclava > Thioclava sp. GXIMD2076. Next base: position 2,263,194 of record NZ_CP149932.1, on the reverse strand, counting down.
ACCATCGAGCGTCTTCTGGCGCTGCCCGAGATGCCCGATCACATCCTGATCGAGACCTCGGGTCTGGCGCTGCCCAAACCGCTTCTGAAGGCATTCGAATGGCCCGCGATCCGCTCGCGGATCACCGTCGATGGTGTGGTGGCGCTGGCCGATGCCGAGGCTGTGGCTTCGGGTCAGTTTGCCCCCGATCTCGCGGCGGTCGATGCACAACGCACCGCCGACCCCTCGCTTGAGCACGAGACGCCGCTCTCCGAGGTCTTCGAGGACCAGATCGCCTGCGCCGATATCGTGCTTCTGTCGAAGGCCGATCTTGCGGGCGAGGAGGGTCTGGCCCGCGCCCGCGCCGTGATCGAGGCCGAGGCGCCGCGCAAGCTGCCGATCCTGCCGATGTCCGAAGGCGTCATCGATCCGCAGGTGATCCTGGGGCTCAATGCGGCCGCCGAGGATGATCTCGAGGCGCGCCCCTCCCATCATGATGACCATTTCGACCACGAGCATGACGATTTCGATACGATCGTCGTGGACTTGGGCGAGATCGAGGATGTTGCCGCGCTCGAGGCGCGGATGGTCGCCATGGCGGGCGATTTCAATATCCTGCGGATAAAGGGCTATCTGGCGGTCAAGGGCAAGCCGATGCGCTATCTGGTGCAGGCCGTGGGCACGCGCCTGCGCGGCCAGTTCGACCAGCCTTGGGGGGCACGCCCGCGCGCCTCACAGCTGGTGGTGATTGCCGAGCATGACCATATCGACCGCGCCTCCATCGAGGCGGCGCTGGGTCTGGCGGTGGCCTGACCGATGCATGTGGTCTTTCGCGAAACGCATGGGCTGGACCAGTCGGACCAGCCGCAGGATCTGGGGCAGCGCCCTGCCGATCTTGTTGTGCTGTCCTTCAGTGACAGCGACCTCGGTGCGTTCGCGGCGGGCTGGAAACGGGCAGGGACGCTGCCGAGCCTGCGCCTTGCCAATCTGGTGGCGCTGAAACATCCGCTCTCGGTCGATACCTATCTCGACCAGACCCTGCGCCATGCCAAGGGCATTCTGGTGCGGATCATCGGTGGCGAGAGCTACTGGCCCTATGGGCTGGCCTCGCTACAGGATCTGGCGCGGCGACAGGGTATCGCTCTGGCCGTGCTGCCCGCCGACGGGCGCGAGGATGCCCGCCTCGATGCGCTCTCCACGCTGCCGGTCTCCACGTTGCGGCGCCTTCAGGCGCTATGTGATGCGGGGGGCGCGGTGGCAGCCCAAGCCGCACTTGCACAGCTCTCGCTTGCAGCGGGGCTCTATGCGGGGCCGGTTTCTGGGGTGAAATCGGTGCCCGATTGCGGGTTCTACCTGCCACAGACAGGGATCGTGGCGGCGCCGGAGGCGGGAGAGGATATCGCTCTGGTCACCTTCTACCGCTCCTATCTGACCGCGGCCGATACCGCGCCCGTGGATGCGATGATCGAGGCGTTGCGGGCGCGTGGTCTGAACGCCTATGGCGTGTTTGCTCCCTCTCTGAAGGCACAGGGCGTGCCGGATTGGCTGCGGCGCGAGATTGCGCGGCTCAAACCGGTTACAGTGGTCAATGCCACCGCGTTCTCGGCGCAAGGCGCCGAGGGTGGCTCGCCCTTGGATGCGGCAGGTGTGCCGGTGGTGCAGGTTGCACTCACGACTGCGCGCAGGCGCGATTGGGCAGGTTCCGAGCGCGGGCTTGCGCCCTCCGATCTGGCGATGCATGTCGTATTACCGGAAGTCGATGGCCGGATCTTTGGTGGTGTGATCTCGTTCAAATCTCCCTCGCAACGCGACCCCGATTTGCAATATTCGCGCTTCATTCATCGGCCCGATCCGGGCCGCGTGGCGCAGGTGGCCGATCGGGTCATGGCGCTGTGCCGCTTGGCGCGCCCTGCGGCAGAGAAACGACTGGCCTTCGTGCTCTCGACCTATCCGGGCAAGAGTTACCAGATCGCCCATGCAGTGGGGCTTGATGCGCTGGCCTCGGTGGAGGGGCTTGTCGCGGCGCTGCAGGCCGAAGGGTATCCCCTGACCAAGGTCAGCGACCTTGGCGCGGTGCTGCAGCATGCAACGCTTGACTGGCCCATTGACGACTACCGCTTGGCTCTGGCCGATCTGCCCGATAGGTTGCGTGATGACCTTCACGAGGCTTGGGGTGCGCCCGAGGAGGATCCGCTCTATCGCGATGGGGTCTTCCGGTTTCCCGCCATCCAAAGCGGTTCGGGTCTTGTTGCGCTACAGCCGGAGCGGGCGGATCGTGCACGCCGCGATGCCGATTACCATGACCTCTCGCGCGTGCCGCGCCATGGCTATGTGGCCTTCTACCTCTGGCTCCAGCGTCAGGCGGATGCGCTGATCCATATGGGGGCGCATGGCACAATGGAATGGCTACCGGGGAAATCGGTCGCTTTGTCGGAAACCTGCTGGCCCGAAGTGCTGACCGGTTCCCTGCCGGTGATCTATCCGTTTATCGTCAATGATCCGGGCGAGGCCGCGCAGGCCAAGCGCAGGATTGCAGCGCAGACCATCGGCCATGTGCCCCCGCCCTTGGCCCAAGGGCGGATGCCCGACACTCTTATCCGCCTCGAGGCATTGATGGATGAGTATTCCACCGCTGACGGGCTCGATCCCGCGCGGCGTGACCGGCTGATCGCCGATATCCGCGCCGAGGCGCAGGGACGGGGCGTCGAGGAGGACCTGGGGATCGAGGCTGCGGCCTCGCCCGCCGAGGCGATCACGCGGCTGGATGCTTTTGTCTGCGATATCAAGGAGAGCCAATATGCCGAAGGGCTTCATGTCTTTGGCACCGGCAGATACGGCGCGGATGAAACGCAAGGTGTGGTCCGCGCGCTTGCGGGGCAGTTCGTGGCTCCCGGCCCGTCGGGCAGCCCGCATCGGGGGCGCTCGGATGTGCTGCCAACAGGGCGCAACCTCTTTACCACCGATCCGCGCTCTGTGCCCTCGCGCGCGGCCTATGCCCAGGGCGTGAAACTGGCCGAGGAGCTGGTGCGGCGCCATCTTCAGGATCATGGCGATTGGCCGAAAGGTCTGGTGGTCGATCTCTGGGGATCGGCCACGATGCGCACAGCGGGCGAGGAATTCGCCATGGCGCTGCATCTGGCAGGTGTCAAACCGGTTTGGGATGCGGGTTCCGAGCGGGTTTCGGGGGTCGAGATCCTGCCGCTGGCGTTGTTGAACCGTCCCCGGATCGATCTGACACTGCGGGTTTCGGGGCTTTTCCGCGACGTCTTCCCGGGGCTTGCGCAGATGTTCGAACTGGCCTGCGAGGCTTTAGCCCAGCGCGACGAAACGCCCGAGGACAATCCCTATCTGGCAAGGTCTCCCCGCGTCTTCGGTCCGAAACCCGGTCTTTACGGGCTGAATATGGGCGGTGCGCTCGAGGATTACACCGAAGAAGGCCGCGCTTTGGCGGGTGAGGCATGGCTCGATGCCTCATCGCATGCGATCGATGCGCAGGGCAATGTCACGCCCGCACGCGCGGCGCTGGAGCAACGTCTGGCGGGGGCAGACAGCTTCGTTCATCTGCAGGACCTGCCAGAAACCGATCTTCTGGTGGCCTCCGATTATGCCGCCCATGAGGCCGGATTTGCTGCGGCGCTGGCGCGTCTGGGGCGGCCTGCGCCTAAATCCTATCATATGGATGCAACGCGCCCCGACCAGCCGCGTGCACGGGCACTGACCGAGGAGATCGCGCGTGTTGTGCGCGCCCGCGCAGCCAATCCCGACTGGGCCGACAGCATGATGCGTCACGGCTTTCGTGGCGGGGCGGAGATCGCGGCGACGCTTGACCATCTCGCGGCTTTTGCCCATCTGTCGCGCGCGGTACCCGACCATCTGTTCGACCTCTATTTCGAAGCCACGCTTGGCCGCGCGGATCTGGTCGAGTTTCTCGGCCGCGAGAATCCGCAGGCTTTAAGGGCGCTCTGGGACCGTTTCAAGGCCCTTGCCGCGGCGGGGCTCTGGACGAGCCGGCGCAATTCCATACAGAATGCTCTGGCCGGTTCGAATTCCGGAGAGGTTTTTTCGGGAATGCAGGAATGGCAGTAAGCACCGCCTGGTATCGCAGCAAGGCAAAGATCTCACCGGCCGATCCGCAGATCCGTGGCTGGTGCCCGGGCGCGCGCCGTCCGATGATGTCGGGCGATGGTCTGGTTGTGCGGGTGCGCCCGTGGTATGGGCGTCTGACCAAGGGACAGGCAGGCGCGCTGGCGGGGATTTCCGCGCAGTTCGGCAACGGGTTGATCGACCTCTCCTCACGCGGCAATCTGCAGCTTCGCGGCATTCGACGCGAAGATCATGACGCGCTGCTGATGGCGCTGGCCACGCTCGGTCTGCTCGATGCCTCCGTCGCCGGAGAGACGCGGCGCAATGTGATTACGCAGCCTTTCTGGCAGATGGGCGATCTGACCCAACGGCTGGGCGATGATCTGAGCGCGGTCCTTTCGCAAGAGGACGGGCCGGAGCTGCCTGCCAAATTCGGCTTTGCGGTGGATTGTGGCCCCGTGCCGCTTCTGCAGGGAAGCTCTGCCGATATCCGCATCGAACGGACGCAGGATGCGCTGATCATCCGCGCCGATGGCGCCGAGCGTGGGCGCGCAGTCAGGCCCGAAGATGCGGTTGCGGCGGCACTCGAGATGGCACAATGGTTTCAGGACACTGGCGGCATTACAGACGGGCGTGGACGTATGGCGCGCCATCTGGAGGCGGGGGCCACGCTGCCTGCGGCATGGCGCACTCATGCCATGCACAGAGGCCTGCCACCGCCGGCGCCCGGGATCTATGACGAGGGAGCGCTGTTTGGTGTGGGCTTCGGGCAGATCCATGCCGAGGAACTGGCCGAGATCGCCAGCATGGGCAAGTTGCGCCTGACCCCATGGCGGATGATCCTGATCGAGGGCGCGCGGGTCTTTCCCGAAGTTGCAGGGGCGGTCACCGTCCCCGATGATCCGCGGCTGCGGATTTCGGTCTGCACGGGCGCGCCCGGTTGTCCGCAAGGGGCGCAGCCGACCCGTGCGCTGGCGCGCCGGATTGCTCGTCAGGGACTGCCGGAGGGGCAGGCGCTTCATATCTCGGGCTGTGCCAAGGGATGTGCGCATGCCGGGGCTTGCGATCTGGTAGCGGTGGCGTCAAAGGAAGGCTGGGCATTTGGGCGCGACCAGCGTGCCCGCGACCTTACGCAAGGCACGCTCGACGAGCGCGCGCTGAGAGAAAAAATCAAGACGGGCCAGAAGTGAACTGGCACGAGGACGGGCACGGGGGACGACATGCCACATAGCTATGAAACCGACGGCGCGAAGATCTATGCCGAGAGTTTCGCCACGATCCGTGCCGAGGCAGATCTGGCGCGGTTCGATGCGGAGGAAGAACCGGTCGTGGTGCGGATGATCCACGCCGCCGGTCTGGTGGGGCTCGAACGCGATGTGGAATTTTCCACCGGAATGGCGAAGGCGGCGCGTGCTGCGCTGCAGGCGGGCGCGCCTGTCCTGTGTGATGCGCGGATGGTCTCCGAAGGGATCACCCGCGCGCGTCTGCCCGCGCAGAATGAGGTGATCTGCACGCTGCATGCGCCCGATATCGTCGAGCGCGCGAAAGCGGTGGGCAATACCCGCTCGGCGGCAGCCCTCGAGCTGTGGCGTCCGCATCTGGAGGGGGCTGTTGTGGCTATCGGTAATGCGCCGACCGCGCTCTTCCATCTGCTGAACATGCTTGAAGACCCCGATTGCCCGCGTCCTGCGGCAATTATCGGCTGTCCGGTGGGTTTTGTGGGTGCGGCCGAGTCGAAAGCCGCGCTGATGGAGGTCCAGCCTGTGCCCTCGCTCATCGTGCGCGGTCGTCTGGGCGGATCGGCGATCACGGTGGCCGCCGTTAACGCGCTTGCCAGCCGGAAGGAATAAGATGGGACGGCTCATCTGTGTGGGGCTCGGCCCCGGTGATCCCGATCTGATGTCGGTAAAGGCGCATCGGCTGGTGTCGGGCGCGCGTCATGTGGCCTTCTTCCGCAAGAAGGGCCGGATGGGGCAGGCACGCCGTATCGTCGAGGGGATGCTCTTGCCGGAGGCCGTCGAATATCCGATGGATTATCCTGTCACCACCGAGATTCCCTTCACCGATCCCGAATATAACCGTCTCCTCTCGGCCTTCTATGACGGTTGGGCGGAGCGGCTTGCTGCGCTTTGTGCCATGCAAGATGTGATCGTGCTCTGCGAGGGTGATCCCTTCTTCTACGGCTCCTTCATGCATCTTTATACCCGCCTCAAGGACCGGATTGCGGTCGAGGTGGTGCCGGGGATTACCGGCATGTCGGGCTGCTGGACGGCCACGGGACTGCCTGTGACATGGGGCGATGATGTGCTGACGGTTGCTATGGCGACACTCCCCGAAGAGGACCTGACCGCGCGGATCGGTCAGACCGATGCGCTGGTCGTCATGAAGATCGGGCGCAACCTGCCTAAGCTGGCCCGCGCCTTGCAGGCCGCCGGAAAATATGACGATGCGTGGCTTGTGACCCATGGCACGATGGCAAACCAGACCGTGCAGAAACTCTCCGAGATCAGCGGCGAGGTGCCTTATTTCTCGATCGTGGTCGTGCATGGTCAGGGGCGCAGGCCATGAGCGGGCGTCCCTCTGGCTGGGTGCAGGTGGCAGGGCTCGGCCCCGGTGACGAGGCTCTGGTGACGCCGCAGGTGCAGGCCGCCTTGGCCGAGGCCACCGATATCATCGGGTATATCCCCTATGTCCGCCGCGTGCCGGACCGCGCGGGCCTGACCAAGCATGAAAGCGATAACCGCGTCGAGCTGGACCGCGCGACCCATGCGCTCTCGCTTGCGGCACGGGGTGCGCGGGTGGTGGTCGTCTCCTCGGGGGATCCGGGGGTATTTGCGATGGCCTCGGCGCTCTTCGAGGCGCTGGAGGCAGGGCCGCTCGACTGGCTCGATCTCGATATCCGCATCCTGCCGGGGATCACCGCGATGCTGGCGGCATCCGCGCGGATAGGTGCGCCGATGGGCCATGATTTCTGCGCCATCAATCTGTCGGACAATCTCAAACCCTGGACGGTCATCGAGACGCGGCTGAGGCTGGCCGCGCGGGCGGGATTCGCTATGGGGTTCTATAATCCGCGCTCGGCCTCGCGCCCGCACCAGTTCGGGCAGGCTTTGGCGATCTTGCGCGAGGAACTGCCGGCCTCCGTGCCGGTTTCATTCGCACGCAATGTCTCGCGTCCCGACGAACGGATCGTGACGGTGCCATTGGGGCAGGCGCAAGCCGAGATGGCGGATATGCGCACCGTGGTCATCGTGGGCACCGCCGAGACCCGTCAGGTCGGGCGGTTCTACTATACCCCGCGCTCGCTGGCACAGGAGCGTTAGAGCCCGTGTCCGAGCCAGCCCATCACATCCTCTGCCGCGTGGAAGACCTGCCGTGCCCCCGTTTCGGGGCGCTCGATCATGAGGACGGGCAGGCCGAGGCGCCGCGCGGCATCGATCTTGGCGCGCGCGCCCGTGCCTCCGGCATTCTTGGCCACCACCAGATCGATCCGGTGCTCCTGCAGCAGCGCCAGATCCTCATCCTCGAGAAACGGTCCCCGCGCCAGCACCACGCGGCAATCGGGCAGAGGCAGCGGCAGGGTTGGGGGATCGACCAGCCGGAGCAGGTAATGGTGCTGCGGGACGGCGCCGAAAAGCCCGATATGCTGGCGACCGATGGCAAGAAACACGCGTCTTGCCTCGATGGGCAGGGCACTGGCGGCGGCCTCCATATCGGGCACAGAGGTCCAGCGGTCACCGGTTTGCGCAACCCATGGCAGCCGCTCGAACCCGCACAGCGCCACGCCTTGCGCGCGACAGGCCGCAATCGCGTTGCGGCTCATCTGCGCGGCAAAGGGATGGGTCGCATCGATCACATGGGTGATTGCCTCGCGCGCCAGATAGGCCCGCAGCCCGTCAACCCCGCCAAAGCCCCCGACCCGCAGGGGAAGCGGCTGGGCCACTGGCGATTGCGTGCGCCCCGCATAGGAATAGACTGCCCAGAGCCCTGCGCGCGCCAGAATGCGGGCCATTTCGGCGGCTTCGGATGTGCCTCCGAGCAAAAGGATACGCGGCATGGATAGGCCCTGGCTCCATATTATCGGTCTTGGCGAAGATGGACCGGCGGGGCTGTCGGATGCAAGCCGCGAAATCCTCTCTCAGGCTTCGGTCATCTTTGGCGGGCCGCGCCATCTGGATCTGGTGGGCGCGGGCGCGCGAGGGCGGGCATGGCCTGTGCCCTTCGATCTGGCCCCGGTTCTGGCGCTGCGCGGGCAACGGGTTGTGGTGCTGGCATCGGGCGATCCGTTCTGGCATGGGGCGGGCGGGTCGCTGGCGGCCGCGCTGGCCCCTGAGGAGTGGATCTGTCATCCAGCGGTGTCCTCGGTCGCATGGGCGGCCGCACGGCTGGGGTGGCGGCTCGAGGAGGTCGAGACGCTGGGCCTGCATGCCGCACCTCTTTCGCGCCTGCGTCCCTCTCTCGCACAGGGCAGCCGCCTGATCGTGACGTTGCGGGGCGGGGCACAGGTGGCCGAACTCGGGGCGTATCTCGACACTCTGGGCTTTGGTGCCTCGATACTCCATGTCTTCGAGGCCATCGGCGGTCCGCGCGAGATCCGCCGCGATCTGCCAGCGGATGCGGTCACCGGAGAGTTCGGGCAACCTGTTCTGGTGGCGATTTCGGCGCAGGGCGGGCCCGGTCTGCCGCGTGGCTTCGGGCTCGACGATAGCCTCTTCACCCATCATGGCCAGATCACCAAACGCCCCGTCAGGGCATTGACGCTATCGGCGCTTTCGCCTCGTCAGGGCGAATATCTGTGGGATCTCGGCGCGGGTTCTGGCTCGATATCTGTCGAATGGGCGCTGGCGGGCGGGCGGGCCGCAGCTCTCGAGCCGCGCGCCGACAGGCTCGGCCAGATTACCGAGAACGCGATGAAATTCGGGATCGATCACCGGATCGATGTGCTTCAGGGCCACTGGCCCGAAACGCTGCCTGAAGTGCGTCCCGATGCGGTGTTCATCGGCGGCGGGCTTACGCGCGAGGGGTTTGCCGCGCTCTGGGAGCGGCTCCCGCAAGGCACACGGGTCACCGGTAACGCGGTGACGCTGGAAAGCGAGGCGCTTTACCTCGGATTGCAGGCCGAGCGTGGCGGAACGCTCCTGCGGATCGAGCTGGCCGAGAATGCTCCCTTGGGGCGCATGCGGGGCTGGGACCGCGCCCGCCCGATCCTGCAATGGAGTGTGACGCGATGAGCCGCGTGCTGGGTATCGGGCTGCGCAGGGAGGCGACGGCGGAGGCACTGGCGCAGGCAATTGCCGATGCGGGGCCGGTCGATCTGCTGGCCGTGCTGGGGGATAAGGGCGCGCATCCGGCACTCACCGCACAGGGAATCCCGCTGCGCCTCCTGCCGCGTGCGGCCTTGCGCGGAGTGCAGACCCCCACGGTGTCCTCCCGCATCATGAACGCATTCGGCACGGGCTCGGTGGCCGAGGCACTGGCGCTCGGGGCTGCCGGCGTGGGCGCGCAGATCCTGTCGCCCCGCAGGGTCTCGCCCTGCGGCACCATCACAACGGCGCTGGCCGGTTCACCGGACGCCGGAGCAAAGGAAGAGGATCACCCATGACCGTCCATTTCATCGGCGCAGGCCCCGGTGCGGCCGATCTGATCACCCTGCGCGGGCGCGATCTGATCGCGCGGGCGCCTGTCTGTCTCTATGCCGGATCGCTGGTGCCCGAGGCGCTTCTGGCGCATTGCCCCGATGGCGCGAGGATCATCAACACCGCGCCTCTGTCGCTCGACGAGATCATGACGGAGATCCGCGCCGCCCATCAGGCAGGGCAGGATGTGGCGCGGCTCCATTCGGGGGATCTGTCGATCTATTCGGCGATGGGCGAACAGCTGCGCCGCCTGCGGGCCGAGGGCATCCCCTACGAGATCTGCCCCGGTGTCCCCAGTTTTGCGGCAGCCTCCGCCGCGCTCGGCACCGAGCTGACCCTGCCCGGCGTCGCGCAATCGCTGGTGCTCACGCGGACCTCGGGGCGGGCCTCCCCCATGCCCGACACCGAGACGCTCGAGAATTTCGCGGCAACCGGCGCGACGCTCGCGATCCATCTCTCGGTGCATGTGCTCGAGGAAGTCGTCGCGCGGCTCTTGCCGCTTTATGGCGCGGACTGTCCGCTGGCCGTCGTCTGGCGTGCGAGCTGGCCCGACCAGAAGATTGTGCGCGCCACGCTCGGCACAGTGCTTGTGGCATCGGAGGGCATGCGGGGGCGCACCGCGCTTATTCTGGTGGGACGGGCGCTGGCGCAGGAGGGGTTTGACGAGAGCCGTCTCTATGCCGGCGATTACGACCGCCGCTACCGACCCGTAGGGACCGATCCGCGTTTTCCGGAGGGAACTGAATGAACGGGCTCATCATCTCGGCCACTGGGTCAGGCACCGGCAAGACCACGCTCACTCTGGGCCTGCTGCGCGCCTATCACCGCGCGGGTGTCGGGGTCCGTTCCTTCAAGGCGGGGCCGGATTATATCGATCCGGGCTTCCATCTGGTGGCTTCCGGCCTGCCTTCGGCCAATCTCGACAGCTGGGCGATGCCCGAGGGGGTGATGGCGCGGATCATATCAGGCGCCGAAGGGGCGGATCTGGTGATTGCCGAAGGGGCGATGGGGCTCTTTGACGGGGTCGCGCAAACCGGGGCCACCGCGCGTGGCAGTGCCGCGGATCTATCGGTGCTGACAGGCTGGCCGGTGGTGCTGGTGATCGATGCGGGCGGGCAGGCGCAATCGGTGGGCGCGGTCGCCTTGGGGTTCGCGCGGCTGCGTCCCGAGGTCAAGATCGCAGGGGCCGTGGTCAATCGCGTGGCCAGCCCGCGCCACGAGATGATGGTCCGCGAGGGGCTTGCCGAGGCTGGCATTGCCTGCCTCGGATGCCTGCCGCGCCTGAAGGATCTCGAGATGCCCTCGCGCCATCTGGGGCTCGTGCAGGCCTCCGAGCGGCCCGAGCTTGACGCGCAGATTGAGGCGATGGCCGATCTGGTGGCAGGGCATCTCGACCTTGCGGCGCTACGCGCGCAAGCCGCGCCCACACGCGCGCTTGCGGGTGCTGCGGCTCCGCTCACGCCCCCCGGCCAGCGCATTGCCATCGCCCGCGATCAGGCCTTTTCCTTCCTCTATCCTCATCTTTTGGACGGCTGGCGGCAGGCCGGTGCGGAGATCGGGTTCTTCTCGCCGCTCGAGGACCAGTCACCCGACCCGACGGCCGATTGTGTCTGGCTCCCGGGCGGCTATCCCGAACTCCATGCGGGGCGGCTTGCCGGAAAGGCGAGCTTCCTAAAGGGGCTTCGCGACTTCGCGCAGACCCGTCCCGTGCATGGCGAATGCGGCGGCTATATGGTGCTGGGGCAGGGGCTGGTCGACAAGGACGGAACACGCCACGCGATGGCGGGGCTTCTGGGGCTCGAGACCTCCTATGCCAAACGTAAGATGCATCTGGGCTATCGTCACGCGCGGCTTCTGGCGCCCATTCCGGGGCAGGCCGAAGGCACGGCGCTGCGCGGGCACGAGTTCCATTTCTCGACCATCCTGTCGCAGCCCGACGCGCCTCTGGCCCGCGTGACCGATGCGGCCGGTCTTTCGGTGGTGGAAACCGGATCGCGCAGGGGCTATGTCACGGGCACCTTCTTCCATCTGATTGCGGAGGATATATGAGCGGGTTCGTCAGTTTCGTCTCTTCCGGTCCGGGGGATCCCGAACTTCTGACCCTGCGCGGGGCCGAGCGTATCCGGCAGGCCGATGCGATCCTCTTCGACGATCTCTCTGCCGGTCCGATCCTCGATCTGGCGCGGCCCGAATGCGATCTGATCGGCGTGGGCAAACGGGCCGGACGTCCGTCGCCAAAACAGGACCATGTCAGCCAGCTTCTGGTCGATCATGCCCGCGCGGGCGGCAGGGTCGTGCGGCTGAAATCGGGCGATGGCGGCATTTTCGGGCGGCTCGAGGAAGAGCTGAGCGCCTGTCGTGCGGCGGGGATCGGGTTCGAGATCATCCCGGGGGTGACGGCGGCCTCGGCGGCAGCGGCGGCGGCACAGATCCCGCTCACGCGACGGCTGACCGCGCGCAGACTGCAATTCGTGACCGGCCATGACGTCACGGGTGCGCTGCCCGAGGAGTTGAACATGGCGGCACTGGCCGATGCGCAGGCGGTCACGGCGGTCTATATGGCGCGGCGCACCTTTGTGGCGCTGGCACAGCGGCTGGAGGCTGCGGGGCTGAGCCTCGAAACGCCGGCCATGATGGCGGAATCGATTTCCCATCCCGACGAGGTGATCTGGCGTGGGACCATGCGCGAGCTGGCGGCCCAGATCACCGGACAGGCCGCGAATGGCGCGATTCCAGTCAAGCCCGCGCTGATCTTCTATGGCGCGCTGGCCTGAACGGGCCAATTCTTGTCCGGCTGTGCCAATTTCTGCGCTCCCGCTTCGCGCGGCTTGACCTGACGACCCCGTTCGCCAAGAGTGATCCCACGGTTTCCGGTGGCCGAGAGGTGCTGCCGGATGAAAAGGGAATCCGGTGCGGTGTAGCCATCAGGCGCCAAATCCGGAACTGCCCCCGCAACTGTAAGCGGTGAGCCTGCTCCGGAATGCCACTCCGCAAGGGGGAAGGCGGCATGCAGGTGACGAGTCGCGAGTCAGGAGACCTGCCGTGGATATGGGCCGCTGGCCCGTCGTCAGTCACCATAAATGCCGTCGGGGTCGACGGCAGGGAGAACGTATATGCATATCGAACCGGGCATCGTGCATGGTGCCAAACTTCTTCTAAGCTACGCCACCGCCGCAGGTGCCGCCACTTATGTCGCCCATGAGGGGGTCAGGACGCTCAAAACCGCAGAGCTGCCGATGATGGCGGCCCGTGCCGCAGCCGCAACCGCTGCGGTTTTCGTCTCGTTCCAGATCCTGCCGCATCATCCGGCGGGCGTGTCTGAGGTCCATCTGATCCTCGGTTCCACGCTGTTTCTGATGCTGGGCTTCGTGCCGGCGGCCATTGGCCTGGCGCTGGGGCTTCTGACGCAGGGGCTGTTCTTCGAGCCGCAGGATCTGCCGCAATATGCGATGAATGTCACCACGCTTCTGGTGCCGCTCTTTGCGCTTCAGGCGCTGGCCCAACGCCTGATCGCCCCCGATACCGCCTATGCCGATATCACCTATAAACAGGCGCTTGCGCTTTCGACGGCCTATCAGGGCGGGGTAATCGCATGGGTCGCGTTCTGGGTGCTTTACGGTGAGGGTGTGTCGGTTGCAACGCTGGCCAATGTCGGCACCTTCGGCATCGCCTATATGTCGGTCGTGCTGGTCGAGCCGCTCATCGATCTGGCCGTGCTGGCCGGTGCCAAGGCGCTGGGGCGCAACCGCTTCGTCCTCGCACGCGTCTATTCCGCCTGAGTGCTGGCACAGCCCTGGCGCACCTGCTAAGGATCCGACCGCAGCCTGTCACGGGCTGCGGTTTTCTTTTGCGGTTCTTTTTCTGCGAAACGTCTGGGGGCGGTAATGTGGGCAATCTCTCTGATCGGGATCGGGGCCGGTAACCCTGACCATCTGACGCTTCAGGCCATCGAAGAGATGAAAGCCTGCGAGGTGATCCTGATCCCGCTCAAGGGTGCAGCAAAGGATGATCTGGCACAGGCACGACGCGCGATTTGCGCGCGTGTATTGCCCGATAGCGGGCCTGCGCTGCGCGAGTTCACCCTTCCGGTGCGCGATGCGTCCGAACCCGATTACCAGCGCCGCGTGGCGGATTGGCATGACGCCATCGCGAGGATCTGGGAAGAGGAGTTGCGCGCCGCTCTCCCGCAAGGCGGGCGCGCGGGCTTTCTCGTCTGGGGGGATCCATCGCTCTATGACAGCACGCTCCGGCTGGCCGAACGGGTGGCCGCGCGGATGCCGCTCGAGCTTCGCGTCATTCCCGGAATTACGGCCATTCAGGCGATGACGGCGGGCCATGCCATCCCGCTCAATACGGTCGGCGGGCCGGTGACCATCACTACGGGGCGCAATCTGCGCCATAACGGCTGGCCCGAGGGCGCCGAGAGTGTCGTGGTCATGCTCGACGAGGGTGGGGCCTTCACCGCGATCGATCCGGAGGGGGTGGAGATCTGGTGGTCCGCCTATGCCGGTATGGCGGAAGAGCTGCGGTTGTCGGGCCCGCTTGCCGAGGTCTCGGAGCGAATCCTGACCACGCGGGCCGAGGCCCGCAGCCGCCATGGCTGGATCATGGATATCTATCTGTTGAGAAAATCCCGATAAGACATCGGGGCGCGCGCGGCCAGGGAGTGGTGCGCGAACAGCAAGAAAAGGTCACTCGTTACGCCTTCTACAACGTCGAAGGTTGCGTCGGTTATACGGGCTTGGTGCTGGCGCACAACTCACGTTTGCGCGCGGTAGATATGCACAACGGGCAATAGACATGCGATCGAATTTCTGATAAGGATATCAGATACATCTAAGAAATAGATTGATGACGAGCAGCTTTCTGGCATGAAGATTTCATTATGCCGTATCTGGGCTTGGCGCAGCGATCCGCAGCCACTGTGATTGATGCATTCCGGGACCTGTCCACCGGCCCTTCCGGCCGCGACACCAGCCCTAAATTTTCATAGCTTTTTAATTAAGCCGTCAGGTTTTGTGGCGTATTTAGCTCTCCGTTAATTCTTTGGGGCGATCTCTTGCTAGATGATGCAACCCAGAAGAGTAATTTCTCACATGATGGTCAGCGAGATCACGATTGCCAATGCCAAGGCCGTCGCCAGCCAGCTCGACAAGGCACTTGTCGCTGGTGCGTCCATCCGCCTGGAGACCGCCCGATGGACGGCCTGCGACATGGCCGGAATGTCGGTGCTGATCGCGGCCTTCCGCACGGCGCAGCTCCGCAAGGCGCGGCTTCAGGTCACGCTGGAGGATACCTCTCCTGTGCCCGCGATACTTGCGCAGTCCGCGCTCACCGATGACCAGCTCAAACGCGATCCGGATGGTGTCTGGGTCGATATCATTCCCTGTTAGTTTCCCGTCCCGCGGCACCGCACCTGATCCGTGACGGCGCATCTGTCGCAGGGCCCCAATCCAAGGCCGCACTTCATGACCAAAACGATTGTCACCATCGATGATTCTCCCTCCGTCCGCCAGATGGTCAGTGCAACGCTGACCCGCGCGGGCTATCGGGTGATCGAGGCCGCTGATGGTGAGGATGCACTGGCCAAGCTGCAGGGCGAGCGACCCAATGCGATCCTGACCGACCAGAACATGCCCAAGATGGACGGTCTGACCTTCATCCGCACCTATCGTGCGCGCCCCGAGGCGCTTGGCGTGCCGATCGTCTTCATCTCGACCGAAACGCGCGACGATCTGAAACAGCAGGCGAAGGCGGCAGGGGCGATGGGCTGGATGGTAAAACCCTTCGACCAGCAGCAGCTTCTGAATGTGGTCAAGAAGGTCGCGGGCTGATGTCGATGGATGACGACGCTGCCCAGATCTTTCTTGCCGAGGCGCTGGAGTTGCAGGCCTCGATCGAGGCAAACCTGCTGGATCTGAAATCGCGTCCTGCGGATCGGGAGCTGATCGATTCCCTTTTTCGGGAATTGCATACGCTCAAAGGGTCGAGCGCGATGTTCGGGCATTCAGCGCTGTCGGCCTTCGTGCATGAATTCGAGACTGCTTTCGAGACCCTGCGCCAGCCCGGAGCCTGCGCGACCGATGCGCTGATCAAGGTGGCCCTTGCGGCCTGTGACCAGTTTCTGGCCTTGCTCGATGCGCCGGAGGCTGCGGCACCGGCGAGCCCCGCGCTCTTGCAGGCGCTGGCGGATGCCCTCTCCCAGAAGGCCCCGCAGGCTGCGCCGGCGCCCTCCCGAGGCGCCGATTGGCAGGTGACGCTTGCCGCGGGCCCCGAGGCGCTGGGGCTGGGGATCTCGATCCCCGCGCTCCTGCAGGAACTGCGCGAGCTGGATCCGGAGGTCACACTGCGCGCAGATCTCTCCGAGGTTCCCCCGCTCGAGGCGCTGAACCCGCTGGTGCCACCGATCCGCTGGTCGATCAGGCTGCCATCGGGGGTGACGCGCGACCAGATCGATGGGGTTTTCGTGTTTTCCGCGGATGATCTCGTTCTCGACATCCGGCAGGAAGATGGTTCTCCCGACCTGACCGTGGCGACGGGCTCCCCCCAGCCGGAGGCCGGCGAGACGGGTGGGGGCGATGCCCTGCCAACGGGGCGGGAAGCGGCGCTGTCGACCATGCGGGTCGCGACCGAGAGACTGGATGAGCTGATGGACCGTGTGGGCGAGCTGGTCATTGCCGAGGCCCGCCTGCATGACCTGAGCCAGGAGATGCGCCTGCCATCGCTGATGTCGGTGGCCGAGGATATCCGACGGCTGACATCGGGTATGCGCGACACCACCATGTCGATCCGCATGGTGCCGATCGGCACGCTGTTCGGGCGGTTCCGTCGCCTCATCCATGATCTCTCCGACCGCCTTGGCAAGCCCATCGACTTCGTGACGCTCGGGGGCGAGACCGAATTGGACAAGACGGTGATCGAGACGCTGGCCGATCCGCTGGTCCACCTGCTGCGCAACTCCATCGACCATGGTCTCGAGGATAGCGCCACGCGCGCGGCGCAGGGGAAATCCGGCAATGGCCGGATCGAGCTGTCGGCCACCCATGCCGGTGCCGAGGTGCTGGTGCGTATCCGCGATGACGGGCGGGGCCTCGATCTGGCGCGTATCCGTGCCCGTGCCCTCGAGCGCGGCCTGATCACCGAGGACCAGATCGTCACGCAGCAGGACCTGCGGATGATGATCTTCGCGCCGGGTTTCTCGACCGCGGAGACCGTCACCGATCTTTCGGGGCGTGGCGTGGGTATGGATGTGGTGCGCTCTGTCATCGAAGGTCTGCGGGGGCAGATCGAGGTGTCCTCCGAGCCCGGTTATGGGACGGAGATCACCCTGCGTCTGCCGCTGACACTCGCTATTATCGACGGCCTGCTGATCGAGGTCGGACAGGAGCGCTATACGATCCCTGTTGCGGCGGTCGAGGAATGTGTCGAGCTGCCGTCCGAATTGGCGCAGAGCGATACCAGCTCGAATTTCCTCAATGTCCGTGGGGGCATGGTGCCCTTTATCCGGCTCGCTGATCTCTTCGATGTTCCGGGCCCGCGCTCCGATTTCCAGAAAGTGGTGATCGTGACGGCGCTCGGTGGGCGCGTGGGCGTCGTGGTGGACCGGCTGGTGACCAATAACCAGACGGTGATCAAGCAGCTCTCGCGGCTGCATGCGGGGCTCAAGAGCTTTTCGGGTGCGACCATCCTTGGCGATGGCACCGTTGCCCTGATCCTTGATGTCGCAAATCTCGTCGCGGCGGGCCGGTCAATGGAAGAGGCGCTCCGTATGCGCGAGAGGGTCGCATGATGAAGGTCGTCACACTCATCCTTGGCACCGAAACATTGGCGATCCCGACCTCGGCGTTGCGCGAGATCCTCGAGCCGGTCCCCGTTACGCGGGTGCCGCAGGCGGGGCGCTTTGCCACCGGTCTGATCAATGTGCGCGGCGGGGTCGTGCCCTTGGCCGATTTGCGGATCGCGCTGAATATGAAAACGCGCGAGCCGGACGAAAACACCCGCATGTTGGTGCTCGATATACCGCTTGCGGGCGAGGTGACGACGGTGGCCGTGCTTGCCGACCGTGTGCTGGATGTCACCGATATCGACGATGGCGCCATCGATCCGATCCCCGAGGTCGGTATGCGATGGCCGCCCGATTTTGTGAAGGGCATCGCCCTTATGGACGAAAAATTCGTCATCATACCCGATCTCGAACGGATCTTTGCCATTGCCGTGCCGGGGAGTGCGGCTCATTCCCAAAACGAACAGGAACCGGCCAAATGCGTTTGACCATTAAAGTGAAGCTTGCGCTTGCCTTCGCTGCCATCATCGTGATGGTGGGCGTGGCCCAGATGATCGCGATCCGTGATCTCGGGAATCTGAACCAGAGCCTCAATACCGTCGTCGACGAGGATGCCCTGCGCGTCCGTCTGACCGAGGAGCTGATTTCCGAACAGCTCAAGGTGCAGCGCGATGTGCGTGACTATCTGTTGACCAGCGATCAGTCAGGCAAGGAGCGGATCATGGAGCGGATGACGCAAGGCCGTGCAATAGCGCTCAGCTATCGGGAACGGCTCGAGGCGATCGCGACCGATGAAGGCAAGACCCAACTGGCCGAATACGAGCGCGTCGCGCAGGAGATCAAAGCGACGAATGACCGCGCGATCGCTCTGAGCGATAGCGGCAATCTGGCAGCTGCCACACGCATCCTCACCGTCGATGCGGAGAGGCTCTGGTCCGAGATGCAGTCCTCCCTCGCCGTCATCCTGCAGGAAAACATGAGCCGGATGAGCGAGGCGTCGGCCCGCACCGACGAGATCTATGCCGATGCGCGCATATTGCTGTTCACGATGCTCTCTGTCGCGGTAATCGTCGGACTTATCTCTGCCATCTGGCTTGTCACCTCGATCTCCCGCGGGCTGCAACGCGCAATCGATCTGGCGCGAGAAGTGTCCAAGGGCAATCTTACCGAGACGGCCTATCTGCGTGGCAATGACGAAGTGACCGATCTGATGCGGGCGCTTAATTCGATGGTCGAACAGCTACGCGAGACCGTGTCCGAAGTGACCGGTGCGGTGCGTAACGTCGCCGCGGGTGCCGACCAGATGGCTTCGACCTCCGAAGAGATGAGCCAGGGCGCAACCGAACAGGCCAGCTCGACCGAACAGGCATCGGCGTCGATGGAGCAGATGGCGGCCAATATCCAGCAAAATGCAGATAATGCGAGCGAGACCGAAGCGATGGCCAAGAAATCGGCCCTTGATGCGCGCGAGAGCGGTGAAGCGGTCGCGCGGGCTGTCGAAGCGATGCAGACCATTGCCGAGCGGATTCTGGTGGTGCAGGAGATCGCCCGCCAGACCGATCTGCTGGCGCTCAATGCTGCCGTCGAGGCGGCCCGTGCAGGCGAACATGGACGCGGCTTTGCCGTGGTGGCCTCCGAGGTCCGCAAACTGGCCGAACGCAGCCAGACCGCTGCGGGCGAGATCTCGAGCCTGTCTGGCAACACGGTAAAGGCTGCGCAGGAGGCGGGCCAGATGCTCGCGGGTCTCGTGCCCGATATCGAAAAGACCTCCGAACTGGTCGCGATGATCTCGCGCTCGACGCAGGAACAGGCCACGGGCGCGTCGCAGGTCAATCTCGCGATCCAGCAGCTCGACAAGGTCACGCAGGAAAACACCTCGGCCTCCGAGGAACTGTCGGCCACCGCAGAGGAGCTGACCAGTCAGGCAGAGCAGCTGCAATCCGCCATCGAGTTCTTCCGCGTCGCGGCCTCTTCGGGCAACCAGGTCAAACCCAAGATGCGCAAAGCTCCGACCAAGGCGAAACGGCAGAATGTCGGGTTCGATTTCGATCTGGGGTCTGCCGAGGATGCGCTTGATGCGGAATTTACACAACATTCCCGCAAGGACCGCGTCGCATGAGCGGTGAGGGAGCCGGGCTGGGGCAGGTCGTGATACTAGGTGTGGCGGAGGATCTCTTCGCCATTCCTGTGAGCCGCGTTCAGGAAATCCTCGACCGCCGTCAGATTGCACGGTTGCCCGATGCACCGCCGCATGTATTGGGTGTGATCGATGTGCGTGGTGCAGGGGTCTCGGTGATCGATCTGCGCTCCATTCTCGGACTCGCGCCAAAAGCCGAGGATGACAGCACGCGCATCCTCGTCCTCTGGATCGAGGAGGGCGGACGCAAGGCACGGATCGCCATGCGGGCGGATCGGGTGATCGAGGTCCGCGAGCTGGATAATGACCGGCTCGATCCTGTGCCGGAGGCAGAGCTTCTTCACTGGGACCATCGCACGATAGCGGGCCTCGGTCGGCGCGCAGGCGAGTTTGTGTCGGTGCTCGATATCGACCGTTTGCAACAGGTCTTTGGCGGATCGGTTCCACAGGCGCCCCGTATCAGTGCGGCCTGACAGACAGCATTTGCTTCCCCCCCAACCAGTTTATCCCTCATGAATCTCAATTCCGTGCAAAGCGCCAAACACCTCTATCATCAGTTCACCAGCTTCGTGCAGGACGAGATCGGCGTGCAGTTGGGCGAGAGCAAACGCACCATGGTCGAAAGTCGCCTGCGTCACAGGATGGCCCAGTTGGGGCATGCTACTCTGGACAGCTATCTGCATTATCTTTTCGAGGAAAATGCCCTGGCCGAGGAACGCGCTGCGATTTTCGATGCGGTGACGACCAACAAGACGGATTTCTTCCGCGAACCCGCGCATTTCAACCATCTGATGAATGTGGCACTTCCCGAGGCCGTGGAGCGCAAACGGTTGGAGGGACAGAGTGTGAAGCTCTGGTCGGCCGCCGCTTCGAGCGGTGCCGAAGCCTGGACCATCGCCTTTTGTGCCGCGACCTGGGCTGCGACCCATCGGGAGTTCCGCTGGTCGATCGTGGGGACCGATATCAATCGGGAGGTGCTTGATCTCGCGCGCATGGCGATCTATCGCGATGCTCTACTGGAGCCTGTGCCGCAGAATATGCGCGAGGCGTTCCTGATGCGCGGGACGGGGCGGCTGGAGGGGCAGTCACGCGTTATTCCCTCATTGCGCCGACATGTGCGCTTCCACCAGATGAACCTGCTCGATGACAGCCTGCCGCTCGATCGCGATGTCGATGTGGCCTTTTTGCGCAATGTGTTGATCTACTTCTCGCCTGCGGATCAGACACGGGTGATACGCTCTGTAACGCGCCATATTTCTCTGGGCGGTTATCTATATCTTGGGCATTCGGAATCCATGATGATGCGCGACCCGCAGCTCGAACAGACCGCCCCCGCAATCTTCCGGAAAATTGGATAATTCACGATGCAATCCGATCCGATCAAAGTCATGATTGTCGATGACAGCCCCTCCGTGCGGCGGATGTTTGCATCGCTGATCGCCGATGAGGCCGATATGGAGCTGTTCGCGCAGGCCGAGGATCCGTTTGTCGCGGTCGAGCAGATGCGCAGTGTTCTTCCGGATGTGATCCTGCTCGATCTGCATATGCCACGGATGGACGGTTTGACGTTCCTGCGCAAGATCATGTCGCAGCGCCCGATCCCTGTGGTGGTCATCTCATCGCTCGCGCAGGAAGGATCGGAGACGATGATGAAAGCGCTGGAATATGGAGCGGTCGAGGTGCTCGAGAAGCCTCGCCCGCGCACACCGGATGAACGACAGGAGATGGTGATCCGCATCTCCGATGTGATCCGTGCTGCCGCGCAATCGCGCCGTGCAAAGCGCCGTCCCGCGACGCCGATCAAGCCCGTGGGCGAACGGCATACCGCAGATATCATCCTGCCCAAACTCTCCCATCCGCCGCGGGTGGCAGGGCCGCCGCTGATCGCCATCGGGGCCAGCACGGGCGGGACAGAGGCCTTGAAAGCGGTGCTGGAGACATTGCCGCCCACATTGCCGCCGATTGCCATTGTCCAGCATATGCCGCGCGCCTTTACCGCGGCCTTCGCCGAACGGCTGGACCGCTATAGCGCGCTCGAGGTGTTCGAGGCCTCAGAAGGTCGCACGCTCGGTCGGGGGCAGGCGGTGCTTGCGCAGGGCGACCGGCATCTGCTGCTGGGTCGCCACGGGACCGGCTACAGGGTGCAGCTGAATAACGGGCCTGCGGTGGCGCGCCACCGGCCGTCGGTGGACGTTCTGTTCCGCTCGGTCTCGCAGGTGGTAGGTGGATCGGCGCTGGGGATTATCCTGACGGGGATGGGGGACGATGGTGCCGCCGGAATGGCCGAGATGCGGGCGGGCGGCGCGCGGACCTTGGCGCAGGACGAGGCGAGCTGTGTGGTTTATGGTATGCCCCGTGCCGCGATGGAGACGGGGGCGGCAGAAAAGGCGGTTCCTCTGTCGCAGGTGGCCGAACAGATCATCAGATGGGCCGCGGCGCAGGAAAGGGCAGGTGTGTGATGTCTATTGCCCGCGCCGCCACGCTGCCTGGTTCCGATGTCTCATGGCCGGTGGTCCAGCAGATCCAGCGACAGATCGAATCGCATTTCCTCGATATGGGGTCGCTCCTGCTGCGCACGGGCCATGCGCTTGACGAGCAACGGGTGCCGATCGACGAGCTGACGCGGTTGAAGGATGACATGATCGAGGCGACCTGCCGCAGGCTTGCTCAGGCCAAGACCGGCAGCCATGATCTGGAACAGGCCATGGTGACCTCGATGGAGGCGGTAAAGACGCTTGATACGCAGGTGGAAATCCTTGCGCGCGAGCTTAAATGCCTTTGGCGCTCCGTGCGCACGATGAAGATCGTGGGCCTGAACGCCAAGGTTTCGGCCTCGGAGCTTGCAGGGCGCCACAAGGGGTTGAGCGTCTTTACCACAGCAACGGGCGAGATCGTGCAGAATTCCGAACAGGTGCTGACCGATGCGGATACGCTGGTCGAGAAGATCCGCGACCGGATCGCCCGACTGGCGACATCGGGCTTCGGGCGCCAGCTGGAGGATATGCGCCAGTTCACCCAGAATCTCGTGGCATTGGCGGGGATGTTCGAAGGACTGACGAACGGCGATGAGGCGCAGTTACAGCTTGGCGGGGCGCTTTTACAGCGCAATGCCGATCTCGCGGCGGCGTTGGGCGAGGGGCTGGTCGCGTTGCAGGTGGGCGATGCCACGCGCCAGAGGCTTGAACATTGCGAGCAGATCCTTTCGCTGCCGGATCCTGCCGGTCATTCCCAGATCGAGGATCTGGCCTGTGCACAGCTGCGGGTGGCGAGCGATACATTCACGCTCGAGGCCGACCGGCTGTCGGAGAAGCTTGTCGAAGCGCTTCGGATCTCGCAGGAGCTCGCCGGCAAGGGTGGCGGGCGCCAGAGCAAGGGAACTCTTTTCTCGCAGGTTGGCGATATTACCGCAGCAGCAGAGACACAGCTTGGCCTGATCCGTATGGTCCTACTGGAGACGGGGCGGCAATCCTCCACGCTTTTCTCAGAATTCGGGCAACTCTCGGATCGCCTACGCGATATAGGCGCACTGGAGGAGCAGATGCGGATCGTCGGGATGAACGCGATTATCGGCTGTGGCCAACTGGGCGATGACGGCATGGCACTGAAGGAGATCGCCCGTCAACTCGGGCAGCTCGCAGCCGAGAACTCTCGGATCTATAATGATGTAAAGGCCGCATTGAACGGGATCGAGACCCATATCGGCAAATTCATAACGATGATGGAACAGCCCGCGGAACTGGTGGACAGGATCGAGACCGAGACGCGCGCGATCATCGACGAAAGCGGCAAGTTGGTCCGGTCGGGCCAGCAGTTGCGGGCGGGGCTGGTCGCTGCGGTCACCGAGGTAGGTGAGGGTCTGCCGAAAGCGCGCCGCGAACTGGATCAGCTCAAGCGCCGTCTTGCAGAGGAGGCGCGCAAGGCACAGCCATCGCAGTCGCTTCAGGCACTGCCCGAGGCGCTCGATGCCAAGATCATGGAGATCTACAGCATGGAAGAGGAGCGCGCGCTTCACCGTGCGCTGTTCGGCAAAGAGGATGCAGCGGCCTCGCCGCCACCCGCTGACGATATTTTCTTCTGATTGTGTGTGGGTGTGAGCGCGCTTTCGTGGAACCGCTTGCCAAAGCAAAGCTTTTCCCAGTGACCGGCCATGATCCTGAGGAGAGTTCCCATGACACAAACGCAGCGTAGCTTTACCATTCGGGAAACAGCGGGAATACCGTTCGATGGAGAAGTTTTCGGCTGGCTTCCGGTTATGCCGATGGCACTAGGTATGCTGGGGATGTTCTTTTTGCCCGGAGCATGGCAGGGGGTCTGCGCCGCGGCAACTGCGGTCTGGGGCAGTGCGATTCTGCTTTTTCTGGCAGGTGTCCGCAGGGGGCTCAGTTTCCGCACGCCGGGCGGGGTCAGAGCTGTCCAGCTGCTGACGATGCTGGTCTATTTCCTGTGGGGGCTTGCGAGCCTTCTTGCACCGCTCTCCGTTTCACTCTGGATGCTGTGTCTTGGCTACGCGGCGATCGCATTGATCGATCCGATCGCGGCACGCCGCGGCGAGGCGCCGCTCTATTTTGCGCGCCTGCGTCCGGTCCAGATGGGCGCTGCGGCAGTCATTTACGGCGCGGTGGCACTCGGGTTTTAAAACCAAAGGAGACGTGCTTTTCAAACCGTTTTGAACGACTGTAACGCAAATGTCTGTAAATGTGGCTCCGGCGGTAGGGATCGAACCTACGACCAATTGATTAACAGTCAACTGCTCTACCGCTGAGCTACGCCGGAACTGGCTCCCTCTCTCGGTCATGTTCACCAACATCCCCGATCGGGGAAAGGATGTTGGCTCCGGCGGTAGGGATCGAACCTACGACCAATTGATTAACAGTCAACTGCTCTACCGCTGAGCTACGCCGGAACATGTGGCGCTGTATAGCGACGGGTTTTCGGGCATGCAAGAGCCTAAATGACGTTTTTTTGGCAGAAAATCATCGCAGCCCGAAAATTGCCCGATCGGTGATGACACCGTCAACGGAAACCTGATCTTTTTCCATCATGTCAATAAGATGGGCGAGGCAGTTACGGGTTGCTGCGGCCATCACACGCGGCGGCAGATCGCCATAGACCTGCATGGCAATGCCCTGAGCCGAGGCAGGACCGCCTGCGAGCACATTGAGGATCTGTGCATGACGAGCAAGCCGGTGCGCGCGCAGATCGTCAATCCGTTTTGCAGGCTCGCGCACCGGATCGCCATGACCGGGCAGGAAAAGCGTGGCCTTGCAGGCCTGCAGCCTGTCGAGGGCGCGGAAATACGATCCGAGATCCCCATCGGGAGGCGAGATGACGGTAGAAGTCCAGCCCATCACGATATCGCCGGTCAGCACCGTATCGCCAATCTCAAAGCTCAGATGGTTGCCGAAATGGCCCGGTGTATGATGTGCGGATACAGACATCCCGCCCAAATCCAGACAGTCGCCATCAGCGAGGGTGATATCAGGGGTAAATCCATGATCCACCCCTTCGCCGCCGCCCAGATGCCCCTCCTCGGCCAGCTGTTCCATTAGCGCGCTGCGCCCTGCGGTGACCCCGCCGAAGCCATAGACCGGGGCGTTATGTGCAACGGCGAGGGCGCGGGCGGAGGCACTGTGATCGACATGGGAATGCGTCACCAGCACGGCTGCGATCCGCTCCCCCGGCGCGAGGCAAGACTGGAGTGCGGCCAGATGGCTTGCCTCCATCGGTCCCGGATCGACGACCGCCACATCGCCTCGGCCGAGGATATAGCTGTTGGTACCCTGATGGGTCATCGGCGAGGGGTTCGGGGCCAGCACATGCCGGATTCCATCGGGCAGGGAAATCTGCCCGCGACGCTGACTTGGCGCGGAATTTTCATCTGACATGTGCATCGTGACTTTTCCTTTCCACAGGGCCTCGTTACGGTTCTGCCATGAAATTCCACTGGCTGAAACAACTGATGCCGCGCGGGCTTTATGGTCGCGGCGCCCTTATCCTCCTGCTGCCGATCGTGACGATCCAGCTGGTCGTCTCTGTCGTATTCATCCAGCGCCACTTCGAGCGGGTGACAGAGCAGATGACGGGGTCGATGCTGCTCGAGATCGATCTCATGATCGATACCGTTGATGACGCGGTCGATCTGGGGGAGGCGCAGACGAAGCTGTCGGCGCTTGGAAAACCGCTACAGATCCGGACCGATCTGCCGGCCGTGCTTGACGAGACCCGTGGCGATCACCGGCGGTTCTATGACCTGACAGGGCTCGTGGTCATGGATGTGCTCCATCAGCTGGTGCGTCCGGTGCAGGCCATCGACCTGACCGACGGGGATCGGGTCGTTCTCTGGGTAATGACCGATAAAGGTCTGATGAAAATCGACTTCGCGCGCGGGCGGGCCTCGGCGTCCAATCCACACCAGCTTCTGGTGCTGATGATGGTGGTGGGGCTTCTGATGAGCGTCATCGCCTATCTTTTCCTGCGCAACCAGCTCAAGCCGATCCGGCATCTGTCGATGATGGCCGAGGCGTTCGGGCGCGTGCAATCAGTGCCCTACAGGATATCGGGGGCCACCGAGGTCCGCTCGGCGGGCGCGGCCTTTCTGGATATGCGCAACCGGATCGAGCGCCATATCGAGCAGCGGACCATGATGCTCTCGGCGATCAGCCATGACCTGCGCACGCCCTTGACACGGCTCAGGCTCGGATTGTCGATGCTGCCGCGGAACGAGGAGGATGCCAAGGATATCGAGGATATGGAGATGGATGTGGCCGAGATGGGACGGCTGATCGATGCGTTTCTCGAATTCTCGCGCAATCAGGCACAGGCTTCTGCGCCGGATGATACAGATATCGGCGCTCTGGTGCGCGATGCGGTGCAATATGCACAGCGTAGCGGCAAGCCGGTCATTCTGGGCAATTGTCCACCCGATGGCGAGGTGATCGTGAAACTGCGCAGCGAAGCGATCCGCCGCGCGCTGGACAACCTCATCGGCAATGCGCTGCGCTATGGCGGGCAGGCCGAGGTTACGGTGACGCTAGGCGGGAAAGTGCTGAAGATTTCGGTGGAGGATCCGGGGCCGGGCATTCCGCCCGAACGCCGCGAGGAGGCCTTGCGGCCCTTCACGCGACTCGATCCCGCGCGCAATCAGGATCTGGGGCAGGGCGTCGGGCTGGGGCTGTCGATTGCGTCCGACATCGTGCGCGCGCATGGAGGCTCGCTGAATCTGCGCAAAAGCGAGTCGCTTGGCGGCCTTCAGGCCGAGATCGTCCTGCCGCTCTGAGCGCAGGTCAGGCGAGATGCCAGAGCACGAGAGCTGCAAGCGAATAGGCTGCAAGGCCCAGAGCCGCGCCCGGCAGGATCCACCATCCTTGAGGCTGCTGCTGCTGCGGAAGGACCTTGGCGACCGCCATGCTGCGCGGTGCCATGCGTTGGCTTTGCCGGTTATGGAGGCGCTGCGGGGTCATTCTGTCGGTCCTTTCAGATTTCCTGCGGGGAGCGTATTTATGAATTATAATTACCATGTAATTTAGTAATTGGCAATATTGTTGCGGGCGCGGTGGTGAAATAATCTTCGCCCCGATGCGTTCCATATATCGCCATCCGCGTATGGGTGGCGTAACATTTGCGTAACGCAGAGGTGGTTGAACCGGCACGGGACGCCGCCTATCTATTGCTGGACTAGGGAAGAGACGGGGCTGCCTATCCGGGGCCGGTGCTCTTTCGCCATATAAGGAATGACCATGACCGAAATCTCCTCGCAAACCCATCCGGTCCTGCCGCTGCGCGATATCGTTGTGTTCCCGCATATGATCGTGCCGCTGTTTGTGGGCCGTGAAAAATCGGTGCGTGCGCTGGAAGAGGTGATGGCCGAAGATCGTCAGATCCTTCTGGCCAGCCAAGTCGATCCCAGCGTCGACGAACCCGATACCGATGGCATCTTCCGCATCGGCGTTCTGGCAAATGTGCTCCAGCTCCTCAAGCTGCCCGATGGCACCGTAAAGGTGCTCGTCGAGGGTAAAACGCGCGTGCGGATCACCGAATTCGTCGAGAACGAAGAATTCTTCGAAGTCCATGCCGAGGCGCTTGAGGAAGTGCGCGGCGATGAGGAGACGATCTCCGCGCTTCTTGGCTCGGTCGCCGAAGAGTTCGAGCGTTATGCCAAGATCAAGAAGAACATCCCCGAGGAGGCGCTGACGGCTGTCTCCGACACGCATGAGCCTGCCGAACTGGCAGACCTTGTTTCAGGTCATCTAGGCCTTGAGGTCGGGCGCAAGCAGGAGCTTCTGGAGACGCTCGACATCTCGGCGCGCCTAGAAAAAGTCTATGGTCTGATGCAGGGCGAGGTCTCGGTTCTGCAGGTCGAGAAAAAGATCAAGACCCGCGTCAAGAACCAGATGGAGAAGACCCAGCGCGAATACTACCTGAATGAGCAGATGAAGGCCATTCAGAAGGAGCTGGGTGACGGCGAGGAGGGTCAGAACGAGATCGCCGAGCTGGAAGAGAAGATCGCCAATACCAAGCTCTCGAAAGAGGCGAGCGAGAAGGCTGATGCCGAGGTCAAGAAGCTCAAGAACATGAGCCCGATGTCGGCCGAGGCGACCGTTGTGCGCAACTATCTCGACTGGATGCTCTCGATCCCATGGGGCACCAAATCGCGCGTCAAGAAGGATCTTGGCCGTGCCGAGGACATCCTGAATGCCGATCATTACGGTCTGGAGAAGGTCAAGGAGCGCATCGTCGAGTATCTCGCGGTGCAGGCGCGTTCGGCCAAGCTGAAAGGCCCGATCATGTGCCTTGTCGGCCCTCCGGGCGTGGGCAAAACCTCGCTGGGCCGCTCGGTTGCCAAGGCGACGGGGCGTGAGTTCATCCGCATCAGCCTTGGTGGTGTGCGCGACGAATCCGAGATCCGCGGTCACCGCCGGACCTATATTGGCTCCATGCCGGGCAAGATCATCCAGGCGCTCAAAAAGGCGAAAACCACGAACCCGCTCATCCTGCTCGATGAAATCGACAAGATGGGTCAGGACTTCCGTGGCGATCCGGCCTCGGCCATGCTCGAGGTGCTCGATCCCGAACAGAACGGCACCTTCGTGGACCATTATCTGGAGGTCGAATATGACCTCTCGGATGTCATGTTCCTGACTACGGCCAATAGCTACAACATGCCGGGCCCGCTTCTGGACCGGATGGAGATCATCTCGCTGTCGGGCTATACCGAGGACGAGAAACTCGAGATTTCCAAACGTCACCTTCTGCCCAAGCAGGTGAAGGCGCACGGGCTGAAGAAATCCGAGTTCGAGATCGAGGATGAGGCGATCACCGATATCGTGCGTTACTATACGCGCGAGGCCGGTGTTCGTAGCCTCGAGCGCGAGATGGCCAAGGTGGCGCGTAAAGCCGTGACCGAGATCATCAAGTCCAAAGGCCAGACCAAGCATATCGATGTCGATAGCGCCAAACTGGAAGAGTATCTGGGCGTGAAGAAATTCCGTTACGGACTCGCCGAGAAGGAAGATCAGGTGGGGGTTGTGACCGGCCTTGCCTGGACCTCCGTGGGGGGCGATCTCCTGCATATCGAGGCGCTGCGTCTGCCCGGTAAGGGCCGGATGAAGACCACCGGTAAGCTGGGCGATGTGATGAAGGAATCGATCGACGCCGCGTCGAGCTATGTCCGCTCGATCGCGCCGGAGATCGGGGTCAAACCGCCGCGCTTCGAGAAATGGGATATCCACGTCCACGTCCCCGATGGCGCAACGCCGAAGGATGGCCCATCGGCCGGCCTGGCGATGGTGACCTCCATCGTTTCGGTGCTCACCCAGATCCCGATCCGCAAGGATATCGCGATGACAGGTGAGGTGTCCCTTCGCGGGAATGCCATGCCGATCGGTGGCCTGAAAGAGAAACTTCTCGCCGCGCTGCGCGGTGGCATCAAGACCGTGTTCATTCCCGAGGAGAACGAGAAGGATCTGGCCGATATTCCTGACAATGTGAAGGAAGGGCTTAAGATCATTCCCGTGACCCATGTGCGCGAGGTTCTGGAACAGGCGCTGGTGCGCAAGCCCGAGCCTGTCGAATGGGACGAGGAAGCCGAGGAGGCCGCCGCTGCCGCCAAGGCCGCCTCGGAGGCCACATCGGGGCAGGGCGCCATCGCACACTGAACCTTGAACGGATGCTGGAAAGGCGCGGGGCTTCCCGCGCCTTTTCCATTTGCCACTGCAGCAATTCCCGCTAGCCTGAAAGGTGCCGGTGCTGATTCAGCGTGGCCGGCAGAAAAGGATTCTGGATATGTCCTCAGACGACACTCAAACCGCCGAAGGTCTTGCGGCGATGCCCGTCGATGCCGATGCCGCGACGCCGCCGCAGGCCCAGCTGGCGCTTCGCAAGA
Source organism: Thioclava sp. GXIMD2076 (assembly GCF_037949795.1). Classification (NCBI taxonomy): domain Bacteria; kingdom Pseudomonadati; phylum Pseudomonadota; class Alphaproteobacteria; order Rhodobacterales; family Paracoccaceae; genus Thioclava; species Thioclava sp. GXIMD2076. The sequence continues at coordinate 2,233,195 of NZ_CP149932.1, read as the reverse complement.
AGGATCTGGTCGATCGCGTGGTCGAGCGCAGCGGGCTGAAAAAGCCACAAGTCAAAGCCGCGCTCGATGCCCTGCTCGAGGAACTGGGCGAGCAGCTGGCCGAAGATACGCCGCTGATCCTGCCGCCTCTGGGCAAGCTGCGCGTGACGCGGCGTGACGCCAAGGGGCAGGGCGAGGTTCTGGTGCTCAAACTGCGCCGCTCCGCACCGGCCTCCCATGGTGCAGGCGACGACGAAAAAGAAGTGTGAAAAACTTCACATAGCCTCTTGCGCCCCCGAGCGCGGGAGGCTAAACACCGCGCCACGGAGGGCGATTAGCTCAGTGGTAGAGCGCATCGTTCACATCGATGATGTCGGGGGTTCAAATCCCTCATCGCCCACCATCCCTTCCTTTGAGTATGTGGCAAGTAATTTTTTGCCTTGTATCATGCGCAGCGCGCATGTCGCACTTTGCTATGCGAAATATCCGAACGCTTTCTATCGCGCCCTCTAATGGGTGATTGCTGGATTTCCTGAAGTTAGCCGTGAGTAGGAAACCGCGCAGCCGGTATGCCTCTTGCTGCAGCGGGCAGCTCCCGCTGATCGAGATTGCAACATACCTAGTTGCCTCGCAGGAATGCGGATCAAGATGGAGCGTGCGCTCCAGACCAGTTTCCAAATCGGTTTGGATGATTGTTTAGCCCTCGTTTACTTGGCTGTGGCGAATCCTGAAGGGCGTCATGCCGCCAGCAATAGGGCGCAGGGCTGATCGCGCGCCAGGCCCGCACACATCTACCGCAGATCCACGATTCGATCTTTCAAGGCAGCAGCAGGTTGCACTGGTCCGCCATAGCCAGCGGCAGGCATTGTTTTTCGCTGATCCGGAGAAATACACTGCCACTACGAAGTTGCTCGGCACCCCTATGCTCGACAATCACAATCCGGGTATTTCCGACTATCTCACCATGACGGGCCGTGACCGCATCGTCGGCCTGAAATACCGGCGAGCTTGCGAGAGGCAAGTTGAGGTATCTGTAAAATGGGGGTTAATGGCGGACAGGAAGGGATTCGAACCCTCGAGACGGTTCCCCGCCTACACACTTTCCAGGCGTGCGCCTTCGACCACTCGGCCACCTGTCCGAGGGGGTGTCTAATTAAAACGAACGGGGCGTGCAAGAAGGTTTTTTCAAAAATGTCATTTCTTTTTTTCAAGCCCTTAGAAAGCAATCCTGCACGCGTTCTTGTTTTGCCATGCGCGGGAATTTAGGGTGGGAAAACAGCGAATGGGATCATGGGATACCCCTGTTGAACCACGCAGTATCTAGCCGACGGGATTGCCATGCCAGACGATATCTCCCCCCAACCGCGGCTTGGTTTGCGCCGCGAACCGCGCCAGCTGACCAATACTCTTCTGGGAATCATCGCCTTCGTATTGATGCTGTTCCTGCTGACGCAGGCGCGTTTCGTGCTGATCTCGCTGGCGATCGCGATCATCCTGTTTTCTCTGACCTCCGAGGCAATCAATGCCATCGCGCGGCTCAGGATCGGGCCCGTGCGAATCCCGATGTGGCTGGCCTCGATCTTTGCCATGGTGCTGATCGCGACCGGTTTGATTTCGGCATCGGCCTTTATTCTGGCGCAGGCCAATCAGGTGCTGACCCTCGCGCTGACCTATACCGAACCCGCACAACGCGCCATCGCCCAGATCTTCAGCTGGATGGGGGCCGATGTGGAGCAGGCGGTGTTGCAATATATGCAGAATATCAAGATCGGCGGTTACCTGACAGCACTTGCGGGGCAGGCTTCCTCGCTGCTTTCCGGCGCGATCCTGATCACACTGTTCGTGGGCTTTCTCTTTGTCGAGCGGATCTGGTTCCGCTCGAAGCTCCTGAGCCTTCTGGGCGGTGAAGGGGCGCGGGCGGACCGGATCGCGGCCATGGTCGAGCGTATCATGCAACTGGTGAACCATTACCTGCTGGTGAAAGCCATCGTCTCCGCCGCCACGGCACTGGCGGTCTATGCGGTCTTCTTCTTCGGCGGGCTGGAGCTGGCACTGCCGGTGGCGATTCTGACCTTCTTCCTGAATTTCATTCCCTCGATCGGCTCGATCATCGCGACCGTCATTGCGGGACTTGCAGCCTATATTCTGACCGGCGATCTCACCTCGGCCTTTATTGTCTTCGCGATTGCGGGTGGCATCCAGTTCGTGATCGGCAATATTATCGATCCGATGCTGATGGGACATGCGCTGCGGCTCTCGAGTTTTGGCATCATCATCTCTCTGGCGTTCTGGGGAGCCGTCTGGGGTCTGCCGGGGATGTTTCTGGCGGTCCCGATCATGGTGGCTCTGATGATTTCCTGCGCCCATTCGCCGACGCTTCGCCCGCTGGCGATTCTTCTGTCGCGCGAGGGACTACCGGATTGATTTGGTTTCCTCTCTTAGGTTCACATTCCGTTCTTGAAACGTGATCACGCTCATCAAGAGCCATGCCCGCAAGGGAGTGCGGCAATTTTGCCAAGCACCCCTTGCAGAAAAGTCACTTCTGAAAGATTTCTCAATTTAACCAAAGCCATGCGTCCTATTCCTGAGTTTTCGCATCAGGGCGGTTCCATCACATTTTGCACAATGAGCAGATTTTCGCCGAGCTTGGTTCTCCTCACTTTCCCTTAACGATGTTTTTGGGCACAAAACTCCCGTGCTCCGAGCCAGATCCGAACCGGCTAGGCGTGCCCATAAAAAAACAGTCGAGGTCCCGAGCGTGACAGGCGTTCTTTCCACTTTGCGTGGGCCGGCACTTGCTGCCGCAGCCCTACTATCTCTTGCGGCTTGCTCGTCAAAAGGCGATCTGGGCCAGATGAGTTCGATGAATTTTGCTTCGGCGCGGATGGATCGTCAGGCAACGATCGGCCTCGATCCGGCTCGCCGCGACGCAGCCGTGCAGATCGCGGCAGCAATGCGAGCCAAGGGCGAACGCGTCTGGTGCGTGCCCTTCGCCCGCAATGCAAGCGGCATCGAGCTTCGCGGCAATGCACGCACCTGGTGGGGTCAGGCCGACGGGTCCTACCTGCGCCGCCACAGCCCGGCACCCGGCGCGGTGATGGTGTTCAAGGGCACCAAGCGTCTGCCGATGGGTCATGTGGCCGTGGTGTCCAAGGTCGTCGATAGCCGCAAGATCCTTGTCGATCACGCCAATTGGAAGCGCAATCAGGTCTCGCTCGGCATGGAAGTGATCGATGTCTCCGCCAAGAACGACTGGTCCGAGGTGCGGGTCAAATCCACCAAAGCCGCTTTTGGCAGCGAATATCCGGTCTATGGCTTCATCCAGAACGTCCATCGTGGCTGATATCAGACCCCACCCATCGCGGTGGGGTTTTTGAATCCAACTCATATAGTTCTTGACCGATATGAGTTGGATTTACATTTCGCGACGGGCTATGTAACCCACTCTGGAACCAAAGGAGTGCTGTCAGCCGTGTCCCGTAAAGCCATGACCCGTTCTGCCGTTTTCGACCAGATCAGATCCGCCGCCAAAGACCGTATCCTGATCCTCGACGGGGCGATGGGCACGCAGATCCAGAAGCTCCATCTGTCGGAACCCGATTTCCAGATCTCCGAACGCAGTGGTCCTTTCGAGGCGCATCTCGAGGGCAATAGCCATCCGCAGCAGGGCAATAACGACCTCCTCAACCTGACGCTGCCCGAAGCGATCGAGGAAATCCATTACAAATACGCGATGGCAGGCGCCGATATCGCCGAGACGAATACCTTCTCGTCAACCACGATCGCACAGGCCGATTATGCGCTCGAAGGCGCGGTCTATGACCTGAACTTCCAGGGCGCGCGTCTGGCCCGCAAGGCGATGGATCGCGCCGAGGCCGAGGATGGCCGTAAGCGATTTGTCGCAGGCGCTCTTGGACCGACCAACCGCACCGCATCGATCAGCCCCGATGTGAATAATCCCGGCTACCGTGCTGTTACCTTTGATGATTTGCGCATCGCCTATACGCAGCAGATCAATGCGCTCATTGATGGCGGCGTCGATATCCTTCTGATCGAAACGATCTTCGACACGCTTAACGCCAAAGCTGCGATCTTTGCCTGCGAGGAGGTCTTCGTCGAGCGCGGGATCGAGATGCCAGTGATGATCTCCGGCACGATCACCGACCTTTCGGGGCGCACGCTCTCGGGGCAGACGCCCACGGCTTTCTGGAACTCGGTTCGTCATGCCAGCCCGCTGACCATCGGCCTGAACTGTGCGCTTGGTGCCGAGGCGATGCGCGCGCATATCTCCGAACTCTCTGGCGTGGCCAACACGCTGATCTGTGCCTATCCCAATGCCGGTCTGCCCAACGAGATGGGCGAGTATGACGAGTCGCCCGAGCATATGGCCGAGCAGGTCGCCAGCTTCGCGCGTGATGGACTTGTCAATATCGTGGGCGGCTGCTGCGGCTCGACTTTTGATCATATCCGCGCCATCGCCCAAGCCGTGAAGGATATCGCCCCGCGCGAAATCCCCGAGCCTGCGGTCCTGATGCGCCTGTCGGGGCTCGAGCCCTTCACGCTGACCTCGGATATTCCCTTCGTCAATGTGGGCGAGCGGACCAATGTCACGGGCTCCGCCAAATTCCGTAAACTGATCACCGCCGGCGATTATGCAAGCGCTTTGGATGTGGCCCGCCAACAAGTCGAGAACGGCGCGCAGATCATCGACATCAACATGGACGAGGGTCTGATCGACTCGAAGGCCGCGATGGTCGAGTTCCTGAACCTGATTGCTGCCGAGCCCGATATCGCCCGCGTGCCGATCATGATCGACAGTTCCAAATGGGAGGTGATCGAGGCCGGTCTGAAATGTGTGCAGGGCAAGGCGATCGTCAACTCGATCTCGATGAAGGAGGGCGTCGAGGCCTTTGTCCATCACGCGCGCCTATGCAAGGCTTACGGTGCCGCCGTGGTGGTGATGGCCTTCGACGAGCAGGGGCAGGCCGATACTTGTGCCCGCAAGGTCGAGATCTGCCAGCGCGCCTATAAGATCCTCACCGAGGACGTGGGCTTTGCCCCCGAAGACATCATCTTCGATCCCAACGTCTTTGCTGTGGCGACCGGCATCGAGGAGCACGACAATTACGGCGTCGATTTCATCGAGGCCACCAAGATCATCACCGAAACCTGCCCGCATGTGCATATCTCGGGCGGCGTCTCGAACCTGTCCTTCTCCTTCCGCGGCAACGAGCCCGTGCGTGAGGCGATGCACGCTGTCTTCCTCTACCACGCCATTCAAAACGGTATGGATATGGGGATCGTCAATGCGGGGCAGCTTGCGGTCTATGACCAGATCGATGCCGATCTGCGCGAGGCCTGCGAGGATGTGGTTCTCAACCGCACGCCCGCGAATGGCGGCTCGGCCACCGAGAACATGCTCGAGATCGCCGAGAAATATCGTGGTCAGGGCGGTGCCAAGGGCCGTGAGAAGGATATGACGTGGCGCACATGGGGCGTCGAGAAGCGCCTCGAGCATGCGCTGGTCAATGGCATCACCGAATTCATCGACGAGGATACCGAAGAAGCCCGTCAGAGCGCCGAGCGTCCTCTGCATGTTATCGAAGGCCCGCTGATGGCGGGGATGAACGTGGTGGGCGATCTCTTTGGCGCGGGCAAGATGTTCCTGCCACAGGTGGTGAAATCGGCCCGTGTGATGAAACAGGCCGTGGCCGTGCTCTTGCCCTATATGGAAGAAGAGAAGCGCCAGAACGGCACTGCCGAGAGCGAGGCGGCCGGTAAGGTCCTGATGGCGACCGTAAAGGGCGATGTGCATGATATCGGCAAGAATATCGTGGGCGTCGTGTTGGCCTGCAACAATTACGAGATCATCGATCTGGGCGTGATGGTGCCCGCCGAGAAGATCCTCGAGACGGCCAAGCGCGAGAAGGTAGATATCATCGGGCTCTCGGGGCTCATCACGCCCTCGCTTGACGAGATGGTCCATGTGGCCTCCGAGATGGAGCGGCTCGGCATGGATCTGCCGCTGCTGATCGGCGGAGCGACCACCTCCAAGGTGCATACCGCCGTGAAGATCAATCCGCGCTATAACAAGGGGCAGGCCATCTATGTCACTGATGCCTCGCGCGCGGTAGGTGTGGTCTCGCAACTGCTGTCCAAGACGCAAAAACCCGATTATGTCGCGAGTATTCAGGCGGATTACGCCGAGACGGCCGAGAAACACGCCCGTGCCGAACTGGCCAAGAAGCGGCTGCCATTGGCGGATGCCCGCGCCAATGCCTACAAGGCGGATTTCGCGGACTACACGCCGAAAGCGCCCAGTTTCCTTGGCACCAAGACCTTTGAAAACTGGGATCTGGCCGAGCTGGCCCGCTATATCGACTGGACGCCCTTCTTCCAGACCTGGGAGCTGAAAGGCGTCTATCCGAAGATCCTCGAAGACGAGAAACAGGGCGAGGCAGCGCGGGCACTCTTTGCCGATGCACAGGCGATGCTGGCCAAGATCATTGACGAGAAATGGTTCACGCCCAAAGCGGTTGTGGGCTTCTGGCCCGCCAATACGGTGGGGGATGACATCCGTCTTTATACCGGCGAGGACCGCAGCACCGAATTGGCGACCATGCACACGCTGCGCCAGCAGGTGACCAAACGCGAGGGCCGCCCCAACGTGGCGCTGTCGGATTTTGTCGCACCCGAAGGCAGCAAGGCCGATTATCTGGGTGGCTTCGTGGTGACCGCAGGCCCCGAGGAGCAGGCGATTGCGGAGAAGTTCGAGGCCGCGCATGATGACTATAACTCGATCCTCGTGAAGGCATTGGCTGACCGTTTTGCCGAAGCCTTCGCCGAGCGCCTGCACGAGTTTGTCCGCAAGGAACTCTGGGGCTATGCTCCTGACGAGGCCTGCGACAACGCCGCTCTGATTGCCGATAAATATGACGGTATCCGCCCGGCACCGGGCTATCCGGCACAGCCCGATCACACCGAAAAAGAGACGCTTTTCAAGCTCCTGGACGCGACTTCTCAGACAGGGGTCGAACTGACCGAAAGCTATGCGATGTGGCCCGGTTCGTCCGTGTCGGGGATCTATATCGGCCATCCGGAAGCCTATTATTTCGGGGTTGCACGGGTCGAGAAAGATCAGGTCGAGGATTATGCCCAGCGTAAGGGCATGGACCTGTCCGAGGCCGAGCGCTGGCTTGCGCCGATCCTGAACTACACGCCGAAAGCGCCCGACGCCTGATGGCAGTCCCGCGCTATGCGATCTATGCCGTCCCCGAAGGCGTGTTTTACGCACGGGGGGCGGCATGGTTGGGTTGGGACAGCGCGGCGGGCAGGGACATCGCGCAACCCGCGCTGGCGGGTCTGTCGCCGGAAGTGACTGCACGGCCTGCACGTTACGGGTTTCACGCAACGCTTCGTGCGCCCTTTGTCCTGCAAGACGGGGTCAGCTATGAAGACCTTGTAACACTGTGCGAAAATCTCGGCCGGAGCTTGCCCGCTCTGAGCATCGGGCCGCTACAGCTCGTTCGGCTCGGACGGTTTCTTGCCCTCATTCCTGAGCCACAACCAGAAATTACCGCGTTTGCCTCAGAGATCGTGCGCAGAACCAACGACATCCGCAGGCCTCTTTCGGAAGAGGAAATCGAAAGACGAAGCTCGGATCGCTTCGGGAGTTCTGATCGGGACTATCTGAGACGCTGGGGCTATGCGCATGTCATGGACCGGTTCAAACTGCATTTCACGCTGACCGAGAAGCTGGCGAAAACGCAGCTCGACACCTTGGAGTCCGCCGCGGCAGATTGGTTCCAAAGCGCTTTGAATGACCATCTAGCCATCAATTCGCTGTGTATTATGGTCGAGGAACCGCATAGCAAACGTTTCCGGCTTCTCCACAGGATCTCTCTCAAAGGCTGATGAGGCGCGGGTGCTCAGGCGCCCCAAGACCGGACCGGACCGCAATCCATATGGACGAAGTTCGAGCGACTGTATTTGCCGACGCCCCCCGCATGGCAGGCCATGGCCGCTTTATACATCTGGTTGACCGAACGCGACTTGAGCCGCAGATCTGCTGCCTGACCGCGCATATGGAGGGAGTTCCGGGCCACGCCGCCGGACCGCGAGCGCAACATCGCATTGGTCTTTGGAGAACGATACCCCGAAAGCATGATATAGGGCTCTTGGATATCCATCAGATTATGCGAGGCCGCGGCGATATCGATCGTGCGGCGGTCGATCGTTTTCTTTGTGCCGGTACGCCAGTCCCGCATGAAATGGGTGATCTCGTTGAGCGCATCGTCGATATATTCACCATCAATCCAGTAGACTGTATTGATGCTCTCACCTGTGCGGCCCGAATACATGCGGATACGACGCACATCGCCCGCGCCGCGCAAAAAACCGAACGCATTGGACATGGTAGGCGCTGCGACGACTGCGGTAGCTGCAAAAGCCCCGAGAAGACCACGGCGGGTGAACAATAGGTTGCTTGCCATTTTTATGCCTGCCTAAGTTTTTTTGCGCGCCGCTTATCTGCGACTTTACGCATGCCTCTCGTCAGATCGCGATCACGTTAGGTCCCCCACGTCTTCGCGATCAACTGTGAATTCTCTAGTTAACGAATGGTCAACTAGGATTTAGGCGGAAAATTGCCACTCATGGCGCCACAAGGGGACGATTGTTGAGGTAATGCGACATAGTTGCCATGAAAATGGTTAACAAAGCCTTGATGCTGGACATTCGTGATGCTGCGCGCGATCCCTCATGTAGAATGTGCAGATGACTTTCAGCAGGCGGACGATGATCGATTCTCTCAGATATGCGGGTCTGGCCGGCTTATTGGCGGCGTCCTTCGGCAGCAGCCTCCATGCCCAGACCAATCTCGCAACAGTGGCCGGTGCGGTGCCCGCATCGCAGATAACCATCTCCGGCTTCATGCAGGCCGTGGCCGAAGGGGCGACCGACCATCCGGCGCTTGTACAGTTCTATTCCGCACGCGACTACCAGCCGATATGGACCGGCGCAGGCGATGCCTCCCGCCGCGCCGCCTTTTTCCGCGTGCTGGATCAAGCTGGCGCTCAGGGGCTTCCGAGTGAACGCTATGACGCGCAGGGGCTGCGTCAGGCCTTTGGCGAGCTGCGCTCGGAACGCCAGCGCGGGCAGCTCGAGATCCGGATGTCGGAAACTTTCCTACGCTACGCACAGGATCTCTCGCGCGGCATATTAACGCCCAAGAAGGTCGACCCGACGATCGTGCGCGAGATCGACCGGCCCGATAATCTTACCCTGATCCGCGCATTCAGCCAGAGCCAGACGCCTCTGGCATGGCTGCATGCGCTCGCGCCCCGCAGTCCGGCCTATGCACAGCTCGTCAAAGCCAAGCTCGATCTCGAGACCACGATTGCCGATGGTGGCTGGGGGCCCGAGGTCCATGCCGGTATCCTGCGACCTGGCGCCCAAGGGGATGCAGTCATTGCGCTACGCAACCGGCTTCAGAATATGGGGTATCTCGGCTCCCATCCGACGGCCAGCTATGACGGCGCGATGCAGAAGGCTGTCCAGCAGTTTCAGGAGGATCAGGGGCTGATCACCGATGGCGTGGCCGGAAGCTCGACTCTCGAGGCGTTGAACGCGGCCCCTCAAGAGCGGCTGAAATCCGTACTTGTGGCGCTTGAACGGATGCGCTGGATGAACGGCACTGATCTCGGCAAGCGCCATATCTGGGTCAATATCGCCGATTTCTCGGTCAGGGTTGTAGATGACGACAAAACCACGTTCAAATCGGTAACGGTCGTCGGCCAGAGCACGCCAGACCGCCAGACGCCGGAATTTTCCGATATGATGGACCGTATGGTGATCAATCCGGCATGGCATGTGCCGCAGTCTATCGTGACCAAGGAATATCTTCCCATGATGCAGCGCAATCCGAATGCGGCGGCACAGCTGCAGCTGGTGGATTCGCGCGGGCAGGTGGTGCCGCGTGGCGCGGTGAATTTTAGCCAGTATACCGCCAGCAGTTTCCCCTTCGCCATGCGCCAGCCACCCTCGCAGCATAACGCTCTTGGTTTGGTGAAGTTCTTGTTCCCGAACAAGTATAACATCTATCTCCATGATACGCCGTCGAAATCTCTGTTCTCGAAAGAGCAGCGCGCTTTCAGCCACGGCTGTGTGCGTGTGGGCGAGCCATTTGAACTGGCCTATACGCTGCTCGCGCCCCAGACCGACAACCCCAAGGCCTATTTCCAGCGCATTCTCGAGAGTGGCAACGAGACAACCGTGAAGCTGACACCGCCGGTGCCCGTGCATTTGGTCTATTTCACTGCATGGCCAAATGCGAAGGGCAAGATCGAGTATCGCCGCGACGTCTATGGCCGCGATGCACGCCTTTACGCCGCCTTGCACAAGGCCGGGGTGGAATCTGCCGCGCTGACGAATTAAGTCAGGGCAAAGGGCCGCAGGACGGCCCGCAAGATGGAAAGGCAGAGTTATGGCACATCGCGTTGACGCAATCGCGCAAGCACTCGGGGCAAGATTCGAGGGTGACGGGACGCTGGCCGTGTCGGGCGCCTCCGAGCCGTCCAGCGCGAAAGCGGGTCAAATCGCTTTGGCTATGGATCCGAAATATGCAGCGGGCTTGGCCGAAGGTGAAGCTCGCGTCGCAATGCTCTGGGAAGATGCGGATTTTTCTGCGTTCGACCTCGATGCGGCCATTTTTGTGCCGCGCCCACGTCTTGCGATGGCTGGCCTGTCGAAAGTCTTCGATCCGGGTCCGGAAATCGCCCCGGGTATCCATCCTTCGGCAGTGATCGACCCGAGTGCCGAGATCGGCGAGGGCGCGGCAATCGGTCCCTTCACCTATATCGGGCGCGGCGTGAAGATTGGCGCGCAAGCCCGTATTTCCGCTCAGGTTTTCATTGCTGAAGGGGTGCAGATTGGCGACGATGCGCTGATCCATTCAGGTGCGCGGATCATGTCCTATGTCAGGATCGGCGACCGGTTCATCTGCAATCCGAATGCTGTCTTGGGCGGGGATGGCTTTTCCTTCGTGACGCCCGAAAAATCCGGCGTCGAGGAAATCCGCAATACGGTTGGCAAGCGCGAGGAGATCCACGCGCAACACTGGACCCGCATCCATTCTCTGGGAACCGTGATCATTGGCGATGATGTGGAAATCGGCGCCAATGCGACGGTCGATCGCGGAACGGTGCGCGCCACCAGAATCGGAAACGGGACAAAACTCGATAACCTCGTTTGTGTTGGTCATAACGTCCAGATTGGCGATGACTGTATGATGTGTGGTCAGGTGGGGATCGCAGGATCGGTAAAGATCGGGAACCGTGTGGTGCTTGGCGGGCAGACCGGCGTATCGGATAATATCTTTATCGGTGATGATGTTATTGCCGGAGGTTCAACCAAGATCTTCACCAATGCACCGGCAGGGCGGGTGTTGCTCGGCTCTCCTGCGGTCAAGATGGAGACACAGGTCGAGATCCAGAAATCCATCCGTCGGCTACCGAGATTGTTTGCACAATTCGCCGATCTTCGTAAAACTGTTGCAGAGCTGAGAGACAACAAGGGCACCGAGTAATCATCTCATGAGGTCTGACGTGCAAGAGCAAATCATCTCCATCATCGCGCGCGAAGCTGTCATGGCACCCGCCGATGTGCAGCCGGATATGACGCTTGAGGATCTGGGGCTCGACAGCCTCGGGCTCGTCGAAATGATTTTCGCGATCGAGGAGACTTTCGATATCTCAGTGCCTTTTAACGCCAACGAGCCGAGCCAGTCCGAGTTCGATATCTCTTCGGTCGGTGCGATCGTCAACGCCGTTGAGCGGATGATTTGCGGCCAGAAGGGCGAGGCCTTCGTGTAAGCCATGCAGCGCGTTGTCATTACCGGCGCTGGCACTGTCAACGCGCTTGCCTTGGATGTTCCCGGAACATTGCGCGCCATGCGAGAGGGGCGCTGCGGGATAGGGCCGCTCTATATTCCTGATCTCGACCGGTTGCAGGTGCGGATCGGGGCGCAGATCAAGGGGTGGGATGCGGAAGCCCGTTTCAGCCGCGCGCAGCTCGGCCTCTATGACCGCTTCACCCAGTTTGCGTTGGTGGCCGGGCAGGAAGCGATGTCGCAAGCTGGTTTAAGATCGGTCAGCAATCCTCTGAAATGGGGGTGTATTATGGGAACGGCTGGTGGTGGGAACAGCACCGTGAACGACGCGTTCCACACGGTTTTCGCTGAAGGCAAAAGCCGTGTTCATCCGTTTACCGTGCCTCGTTTGATGAATAATGCCGCCGCCTCGCATCTGTCGATGACGTGGAACCTGCAGGGCCCGTGCTTCTCGGTCGCCACGGCCTGTGCCAGCTCCAACCACGCCATCGGGCTGGCCTATCAGATGATCCGCTCGGGTATGGCGGAGGGAATGTTGGCAGGCGGCTCTGAATCCATGCTGAATTTTGGCGGGCTCAAAGCGTGGGAAGGGCTCCGCGTGATGTCCAGAACCGGGTGCCGGCCATTTGCGAAGTCCCGCGACGGGATGGTGCAGGGCGAGGGCGGCGCCGTTTTCGTGCTCGAAAGCCTCGAGAGCGCCAAGGCCCGTGATGCCTCGATTTTAGCCGAGATCTGTGGTTTCTCCATGACGTCGGATGCAGGCGACATCGTCATGCCCTCGCTCGAAGGGGCCACGCGTGCCATAAGTGGTGCACTTGCCGATGGCGGTATAGCGGCCGATCGCGTGGGCTATATCAACGCGCATGGTACCGGCACTGCAGCCAATGACAGAACCGAATCCGCAGCCATCCGAAGCGCTTTGGGAGCACAGGCGGATCATGTTCTGGTGAGTTCGACAAAGGCCATGCATGGTCACTGCATAGGTGGCACTGGCGCAATCGAAGTGCTGGCCTGCCTCATGGCGCTGAACGAGGGCGTGATCGCGCCGACAATCAATCATGATACACCTGATCCCGATTGCGACCTCGATGTCGTGCCGAACGAAGCCCGTGAGGCATCGATCGATATCGCACTCTCCAACGCTTTCGCCTTTGGCGGTATGAACGCGGTGCTCGCGCTCAAGCGGATATGAAAAAGGCCGCCACGGACGGGCGGCCTTCACGGGGATTTTCCTGGCTTACTGAGCTGCCGCAGGCTTGTCTTTGGCCTGCGCCTTGGTGTTCGAGGCTTTCACCTCGTCATAGGCGGCCGTGAAGCCTGCAAGCGAGATCGCCACATTGACTTTCTGGTTCGGTGCAGCGACCGGAACGATAGTCATCTCGATCTTGCTGCCCTTTTTATATTGCGTCAGCTCGTCGGCAGTCAGACCGATACGGGCAAAACAGCCCGCCTGCGCGCAGAAGGTGAAGGGGTAGACCTTGGGCTCGTTACTATCGAGCTTCATCACCATATTCTGCGTCAGCAGCGTTTCGAGCGGCACCATGATGGTCGCACCGACAGCCGCGCGATTATTCTCGGGCAGGGGGAACATCGAGATATCGGCGACATTATTGCCGCTCTGGTCTTTCAGGAGTTGGTAGAGCTGGCAGGGGTCGGAGCCGTCTTCGGTATGGACACATTGCACTTTCCAGTCGCCATGGGTCGAGGCGATATAGGTCGTGCCGGGGCCATCCTTGGCAGGGGTTTGAGCGGCCGGAGCCGCTGTATCGGGCGCACTCGCCGCAGGCGCATCGGCCGCAGGCGCGGTCGGAGTTGCAGGAGCATCGGTTGTTGGCGCAGTCGTATCCTGTGCCATAGCGAAAGAGGCGGACATGCTCAGCACGGCGGCGAACATCAATGTCTTGTTGAGATTGGTCATACTGCCTTTCAATCCTTCATTCTGGCCGGTTCGGGGCCGTCGGCTCACGCATATCACGGTGCGTTGGGACTGTCAGGGCAAAAACCTTGTGATCACCTGTGGACGACAGAGATGTGATCTGGGTAAGGTGTTGTTTAAATGAAGAAAAGGGCCCGATATTTCGGTGCCCTTTTCAATAGGTTCCCCCTGTCGGACTTGGCCGACTTCGTTCTTTGATTGGACGCTACGAGGCGGACACAATGTCGTCAACAGGGTTTGTGTCATTCGCACGACATGGCTTCGATTTTTTGGTCGATTGCACAAAAAAAAGCCGCACTTTGAAAGCGCGGCCAGTCTGACAGGGAGGAAAAGTCGGAAACTGGCGCGATGCGCAGCTGATCCGACAAATATGACATTGCCCCGAATTGGCTAATTTTCCGTTGTTGCACAGGAGCGCACGACATATTTTCAATTAAGATTTTTTGCCGGAGGCCCTGTAATGACTGCATCCCGCCCAGAGACTGCCATAAACACGCTCGTTGGTGACGCCCTTTTCATCGGCGGTGGCGGACCGGATTACGGGGTCGTGCAATCGCTGCGGCTCGACAAGGCCAACCGTCACGGGTTGATCGCGGGAGCCACGGGGACGGGGAAGACCGTGACATTGCAGACCCTTGCCGAAGGGTTCAGCGATGCGGGCGTTCCGGTCTTTCTGACCGATGTGAAAGGGGATCTGTCGGGGCTTGCGGCGGCCGGTGCTCCCGTGGACAAGCTGAAATCGGCATTCGAGGCACGCGCAGCGCAGATCGGCTTCGATCTCTGCTATCGGAGCTATCCGGTCGAGTTCTGGGATCTCACAGGTGCTAAAGGCATACCTGTCCGGATGACAGTGTCCGAGCTCGGGCCAGTTCTGCTATCGCGGCTGCTGGATCTGTCTCCTGCTCAGGAAGGGGTGCTGCATATCGCCTTCCATCTTGCCGATGAAGAAAAGCTAGCGCTTCTCGATCTCTCGGATCTACGCGCCATGCTTCACCATGTGGGCGAGCGCGCGAGCGAGCTGACCATGCGTTATGGCACTGTCGACAAGCGTTCGATTGGCGCGATCCAGCGGCAGCTCCTGATGCTGGAAAGCGAAGGGGCCACCGGATTTCTGGGCGAGCCGGCGCTCGAGCTGGCAGATATGATCCGCATTGCAGAAGACGGGCGCGGGCAGGTGAATATTCTGACGGCAGACAAAGTGATCAATACGCCCAAAACATATGCAACCTTCCTGTTATGGTTGCTTTCGGAGCTTTTCGAGACCCTGCCCGAAATCGGGAACCCCGAGAAGCCGGTCTTCGTACTGTTTTTCGACGAGGCGCATCTTCTGTTCGATGACGCGCCGAAGCCGCTTCTCGACAAGGTCGAGCAGGTTGTCCGACTGATCCGCTCGAAAGGGGTTGGCGTCTATTTCGTGACGCAGAACCCGACCGACATTCCGGAGGATGTGTTGTCCCAACTCGGCAACCGCGTGCAGCATGCGTTACGCGCCTTTACGGCCAAGGACCACAAAGAGCTGGAGCAGGCGGCCAAAACCTATCGGGCGAATCCGGATTTCGGGATTATCGAAGCCATTCGAGATGTCGGCACAGGCGAGGCGGTGACGTCGTTTCTCAATTCAAAAGCCGTTCCGGGACAGGTGGAGCGTAGTCTGATCCGCCCACCCGTTTCGCTGCTCGGTCCGGTGCCTGCGGCAACCCGTGAGCGCGTGATCGATCAAAGCGCGCTTTATGCCAAATACCGGACGGCGCTCGACCGTGAGTCCGCAGCCGAACTCCTGCAGGCGCGTATGGTCGCGGATGATCCGCAAGCGCCCCGGAGTGCCCCGGAGAGCCTGAGCCGTGGCCGCCGCTACAGGGGTGCAAATTCTCCCGAGGCAAAACCCCAACGCCGGAGCAGTTCCGATACGCTCATGGAAACCTTTGGAAAAAGCATTGTCCGCCAGATCGGCACCCAAGGCGGAAAGGCCATCGTGCGCGGGATATTGGGCTCGCTTTTCCGCAAGTAACCGCTAGAGCGCGCGCAATTGCGCCGTGTCCCGCGCTTCCCAAATGATCGCGGCAAGTAGTTCGATATGGCGCGCAGGGTCGTATTTGCCCCACTGGGTGGCAACGCGGCGACGGACACTGTCAATTTCGGCCTCTTTCTCGAGGAGTTGCGTCAGAATGTCTGCTGTATTTGTGATCTGGTAGAGAACCATGATCCTGCGCAGATCGCGCTCCGGTTTATACAAAGCCGCACCTATGCGAGCTGCGCGCACCAGAAGTTTCGGGCGTTTGAGCTTCTCCAGCCGATTGTCGAATTCTGTCACTTTTGCCTCCATCCAAAGATGAAGCAGTCTGAATACAACTCTAGGTAGTGTTGCGTATTATTGTGAAGGACCGTTCGCAGGCATTGGTAATCTTTATACTATTCACGACGAACATTCTCTCGAAACATAGTTAACTAGATGGCTTTGCGATTATTTTCTAGCACTCATTCAACCTGCGCGTGCCATCCAGTTTTGGGAGAACCGAAATGCATTCTGACCTGCGTCATGGCTCGATACCGAATTGGCTAACGACTTACGCAAAGCTTTATCTCACCCATGTCGAGGAAGGCGTCTCCATCCGTCAGCTCGCACGCGAGGAGGGCTGCCATGCCTCTACGATTCTTCGCCGGATCCGCCGCATAGAGGAGCGGCGGGAAGATCCGCTCGTCGATCAGGCGCTTGACCACATCCGCGAAGGCGCGCCGGTCACAACGCCCGAAGTCAGGGATCCGGAGCGCCCCGACACACCAGCGTTTCTGGTTGAGGCGCGGCGCGTTCTGCAGCGGTTGACCGAACTTGGTGCATTGCTGATCATGGCTCCGAATATGGAGAAGGCGGTCGTGCTGCGTGGCACGGTGCGCCTCCTTGTGGTGGACGTCGCGCAGGCCGAGACCTTCGCGCTTCGGGGCTGGATCGCGATCAAGCACAAGGGTAGGGTCACCAGCTACGAGATCACCCGCAGCGGACGGGACGCACTGCGCAGCTTGGCGGACGATACCCCGAGAGGCCGCCGCCGCGACGGGCCGGAGGGCGTGGATCGCAAGCCGGTCGTGAATACTTCCGAAAGTCCGCTGGCGGTTCTGGCACGCCGCCGTGATCGGGATGGCAAGCTGTTTCTGGAGCCCCAGCTTGTGGCGGCGGGCGAGAGGTTGCGCGAGGATTTCGAACTGGCGCAGATGGGACCCCGCGTCACGCAGAATTGGGACCGGTTCCTCACGGCAGGCGTTTCGGGCGGGTTCTCGGTGCAGGGAAATCTAGAGGCGGGATCCGAGGCGGCCAAGCTGCGGGTCGGCGCGGCGCTTCAGGATCTGGGGCCGGGGCTTGGAGATATTGTGCTGCGCTGCTGCTGTTTTCTCGAAGGGCTGGAGACGACCGAGCGCGATATGGGGTGGTCCGCGCGCTCCGGCAAGATCGTGCTGCGCATCGCGTTGATCCGGTTGCACCGCCATTACGAGGAACGCTATGGCGGAAAAAGCCCGCTGATCGGATAAAAAAGGCCGCCGGAGGATCCGGCGGCCTTTTCCTTTTCTCGCGCCCTTACTTGGTCGGCACGGGACTGTCATTGGTGACTGGCACCGCGTTCACGTCGCTGCCATCTGTCGCCAGCGCCTTGCGCACGCCTGCCTCGTAATCGGGATGGACACGGCCCAGCACGGTCAGCCAACGCTCGGTCACAGCTTCCGAACAGGGGCCCATCGCCTCAGCCATGTTGTGATGCAGGCGGTCACGTTCGGCATCATCCATTACCTCGGCATAGAGCGCGCGCGGCTGGATATAATCGGCGTCGGCATCATCCTGCACATAGCGGTCGGCATCGCCATTGATCCGCAGCGGCGGCTCGGCAGCTGCCGGATCGGCAACGGCCGCGCTTTCATACTGGTTGGGCGAATAGTAGGCATCGGGATGGCCGGTCTCGGCGGGGAAGAACCGCATCGGACCATCCTTATGGTAGTGATGCACCGGACATTTGGGCGCATTCGCAGGCAGAGCCTCGTAATGCGTGCCCAGACGGTAGCGATGTGCATCGGCATAGGAGAACACCCGCGCCTGCAGCATCTTGTCGGGGCTGTAGCCGATGCCCGGCACCTTGTTCGAGGGCGAATAGGCCGCATTCTCGACCATCTGGAAATAGTTGTCGGGGTTGCGGTTCATCTCCAGAATACCGACCTCGATCAGCGGATGATCCTTATGCGGCCAGACCTTGGTCAGATCGAAAGGATTGAAATCAAGGTTCTCGGCTTCTTTCTCGGGCATCACCTGGATCATGAAGCGCCATTTCGGGAAGTTACCTTCTTCGATCATGTTGAAGAGGTCTTCCTGATAGCTCTCGCGCGTCTTGCCGATCAGCGCCTCTGCCTCGGCATTGGTATAATGCTTATGGCCCTGCAGGGTCTTGAAGTGGAATTTCACCCAGAAGCGCTCGCCATCCGCATTCCACATGGAATAGGTATGCGAACCATAACCGTTCATATGGGCGGGGTTCTTGGGAATACCACGGTCCGACATCAGGATCGTCACCTGATGGATACATTCAGGGCTACGGCCCCAGAAATCGAACATCGCCTCGGGCGAGCGCAGATTCGTGCGCGGATGGCGTTTCTGGGTATGGATGAAATCGGGGAACTTATAGGCGTCGCGGACGAAGAAAACGGGGGTGTTATTCCCCACCATGTCCCAGTTGCCGTCTTCAGTGTAGAATTTCAGGCTGAAGCCACGCACGTCACGCTCGGCATCGGCCGCGCCCATCTCGCCGGCCACCGTCGACCAGCGCGAAAGAACCTCGGTCTGTTTACCGATTTCGGAGAAAAGCTTGGCGCAGCTATATTTCGTGATGTCATTGGTAACCGTGAAGGTGCCCTGCGCGCCCCAGCCCTTGGCATGGACGGTGCGTTCGGGGATCCGCTCACGGTTCTGATGGGCCAGTTTCTCGATCAGCTGGTAATCCTGCATCAGGACAGGACCGCGCGGGCCTGCGGTCTCCGAGGTCTCGTTGGACACCCAAGGCGCGCCGGCACTTGTGGTAAGTTTTGTGCGGTCTGACATTTTTTACTCCATCAGCGGTTTTTATTTGGCTTCCTACGACGGAACTATGTAGCGGTCGCGTGATAAAGGGAAATCGGTAATACTATGAGTAATGATAAGGCACCCTTATGAACATCACCCTGCGCCAACTGCAATACATGTTAGCCCTGGAAAAATTCCGGAATTTTTCCAGGGCCGCTGAATCCGTGCATGTAACGCAGCCCGCGCTGTCGATGCAGATTCGCGAGCTGGAACAATCCCTTGGACTGACATTGGTCGAGCGGCGGCCACGCGACATACGGCTGACGCGGGCAGGGCGGATGGTGATCGACCATGCACTCCGCATCGATGCCGAGCTGAAATCGCTCGAGGCCGATCTGCGCCGCGGGCAGGGACAGGTGAATCTCGGCGTCATTCCGACGGTTGCGCCCTATCTGATGCCGCGCGCATTGCCCAAGCTGCAGGCGGTGCAATCGGGCTTCCGGCTGCGCGAGGCGCAGACCCACGAGTTGCTGGAAGACCTGCGCAAGGGGCGTCTGGATGCGGCTGTCATCGCGACCCCTGCGCCCGATACGGAGGAAATCACGCTCTTCGAGGACCATTTCCTGCTGGCGGGCCTGCCAGAGGCGCTCGAACGGCTCGAGGGGATCAGTCCCGATGCGCTCGATCCGGGCGAGTTGTTGCTGCTCGAAGAGGGACATTGCCTTGCCGACCAGACGTTGAAGATCTGCAATGTGAATCGCGATGCGCGATCGGTCGATCTGGGCGCTGCCTCGCTCACGACGCTCTGTGCGCTGGCCTCGGGCGGCATGGGCGTGACGCTCATCCCCGAAATCTCGGCTGTGGCCGAACAGCATGCCAGCCCGAAACTTGCGGTGACGCGCTTTGCGAAGGAACCCGGTCGCGTGTTGCGGCTGGTGCGCCGCGCTGATGCGGTCGATGATGGTGAATGGTTCGAGTCCGTGGCGAACATCCTGCGCGAGGCGGGTCAAAGCGTTCTGGATGATGCGCGCCGCGATATTCCGGTGCAACCCGCCGCGCCGCGCATGAAGATGCAAGCCGCGCAATAACCTCGCATAACCGGCATGCCGGAGCCTTTTCCGGCATGCCACAGACGCAACAGTGCCTTTCCACGAGGGAGAGGCAAACTGTCGCACTCTCCGTTGCATTCGGTCCCGTTTCGGAATATGGGGGTGGGCAAAGCCGAAAGGATACCCATCCCATGCGCGATCTCAAAATCCCCGACCAGCGCCACCCGGAAAAGGCACACCGGCCCGATAACGCCCAGCCGAAGAAACCGGACTGGATCCGCGTGAAGGCCCCCACCTCGGCCGGCTACAAGCAGACCCGCGACCTGATGCGCGAGAACAAGCTCGTCACCGTTTGCGAGGAAGCGGGCTGCCCGAATGTCGGCGAGTGCTGGAGCCAGGGTCACGCGACGATGATGATCATGGGGGATATCTGCACCCGTGGCTGTTCCTTCTGCAATGTCGCGACCGGTCGTCCCGATGCGCTCGATGTCTTCGAGCCGGGCCGGGTCGCGCATGCGGTCGAGAAGCTGGGTCTTAACCATGTCGTGATCACCTCGGTGGACCGTGATGATCTGGAAGATGGCGGGGCCGAACATTTCGCCCAGACCATCCGTGCCATCCGGCACCGCAGCCCCTCGACCACGATCGAGATCCTGACGCCCGACTTCCTGAAATGCACGCCCGACGTGCTCGAGAAGGTCGTGGAGGCGCGCCCCGATGTGTTCAACCACAACCTCGAGACCGTGCCCTCGCTCTATCCGACCGTGCGTCCGGGTGCCCGCTATTTCCACTCGCTGCGCCTTCTGCAGCGGGTCAAAGAGCTTGATCCGGCGATGTTCACCAAATCCGGCATCATGGTGGGTCTGGGCGAGGAGGCGCAGGAAGTGCGCCAGGTGATGGATGATATGCGCTCCGCCGATATCGATTTCCTGACCATCGGCCAATATCTGCAACCCACGCCGAAGCACCATGCGGTGGCCAAATTCGTCACGCCCGACGAGTTCAAATCCTACGAGAAATCCGCCTATTCCAAGAACTTCCTCATGGTCTCGGCGACGCCTCTCACGCGCTCGAGCTATCACGCGGGCGATGATTTCGCGCAGCTGCGTGCCGCGCGTCTGGCCAAGCTCGGCCGCGCCTGATCCCGTGCCCGCGCAGGCGGATCTCTTCGCACGGCTGGCCCGTTCAGCGTTCAGATCCCGTTTCCATCTAGGCCCGCGCGAGCGGGCCTATTGCAACGCGAAAGGGCGGAGCACGATAGAGCGCCATGCCCGCGACTTCGTCGCACAGCGTATCGCGCCGGCCCAGCCGAGAAATGACGGCAAGCAGACGCCCATGCGCGGACATCCGGTCTTCATCGCCCAACACGCCACCGCCTGCTGCTGCCGTAGCTGTATTGCCAAATGGCACCAGATTGCTGCGGGAATTCCGCTCGGGCCCGATGAGCAGAGCCGGCTGGTCATTACCTTGATGACCTGGATTGACGCGGAAATGGGCCACCAACCCGCGCCTCCGCTTTGAAATAAAGGCAAAATTTTGGAAACTAGGCAGAATTTGACAGAATAAGTTAACCAGACTTTCGAACATTTGGGGAACAATGGCCGCAGGGCAATCTGCGCCAGTTTGACTCGCAAGTGAGATGGTATGGCCACTTATACATTCGTTGGATATAGCACGAGCGATTTCCAACTGGTCAGCGGCGGTTACCGGCTGCGGCCGGATTGGGAAGCTGCGACCAACGGCCTGACCTATACCTTCACCGATGATGACACGCAGATCTCGGGCGATACCGTCACCGATAACGTCAGTAACGATACCAGCCAGCAGACCGTTGTCATCCGCAATTCCAGCGGGACGATCGTCAATTCCGGCACGGCCTATATCGAGGATGCGTATAACTATACCGACGCACAGGGCAATCCGCAGACCTTCTATACGATCAAGATCGGCAATACGGTCGTTGGGTATCTCGCAAGCTCCGAGATCCAGCCCGGCGTTGTCATGTCGCCCAGCTCCACGATCAATACCGCGGGCGTCAACTATTCCGCGATCCATTCCGCCACCTACAGCTCGACCGGCAATAACACGATCACCGGCGCCTCCTACGGTGACTCTCTGGCCGGCGGCGCGGGTGACGATTCCATCTCGTCGGGTGCGGGGGCCGATACCATCTCCGGCGGCACCGGCAACGATACCATTCTCTACGGGCAGGGCGGTGCCACCTCGCTCGATGGTGACAGTGTCTCGGGCGGCGACGGGAACGATTCCATCGATGATGTGAGCGGCGATCCGAACTGGGTCTATAACGACACGATCGATGCGGGTGCGGGCAACGATACCGTCTGGTCGGGCAGCGGCAACGACTCGATCCTCGGTGGCACGGGCGATGACCGCCTCTATGCGGAAGGTGGAAATGACACCGTTTACGGTGGTAGCGGTAATGACTGGATCGGCGGCGGCGCGGGCAACGACCTCATCTATGGCGAGGCGGGCAGTGACACCATCCTCGGCGATGATGGCAATGACACGATCTATGGCGGGGATGGTAGCGACCATATCGCAGGTGGCAATGGGAATGACAGCCTGCTCGGTGGCGCCGATGCCGATACCTTCTATCTGAGCGATAACTGGGGCGTCGATACGATCCTCGGGGACAACACGACGACCACAGGCTCCGATAACGACAGTCTGAACTTCTACTACATGACGCATGGCGTCACCATCACCGCAACCGACTGGGAAGACGGTACGGCAACTGATGGCACCAGCTCGCTGACCTATGACAATATCGAGGGATATCGCGGCTCGGAATATAACGACTCACTGCGCGGCGATGCCGATGGATCGGGCTTCTATGCCGATATGGGCGCGGGCGATGACACCGTCGGCGGCGGCTCCGGTGATGATACGATTTATGGTGGTGCCGGCAATGACAGCCTCTTCGGGGGCGATGGCAACGACTATATCGAAGGCGGTGACGGCAATGACGGCCTGAACGGCTGGAACGGCAATGATACGCTCTGGGGCGGTGCGGGCCAGAACACCCTCTGGGGCGAGGCTGGCAACGACCTCTTCGACCTGCGCTCGACCGATGGTGGCAGCAGCATCTTCGGTGGCACCGACTATGACACGGTCTCCCTCTCGGGGGCGGCGGCGAATGTCACATGGACCTCCGATACCGGCGGCGTCGGCACGATCTCCTATGATGGCGGGGTCACCACCACCTATTTCTGGGAAATCGAGCAGATCGACGGCTCAAGCTATAGCGACAATTTCAATGCCGCTCTCGCGGGTAGCCCCGTCCATATCCTCGCCGGAGCGGGTGACGATACGATAACTGGCTCTGCCGGCAGTGACACACTGTCTGGCGGCACCGGAAATGACAGCATCACCGGCAATGCCGGTGATGATACGATCACCACCGGCACCGGTGCGGACCGGTTGATCCTCGATGATGGTTTCGGCAACGATGTCGTCACCGATTTCGACATGACCGATGATGGCGCAGGCCGCTCGATCGACCAGCTCGATGTTTCGGCGCTGACGGATGCCGAGGGTAATCCGGTCAATGCATGGGATGTGGTGATTACCTCGGACGGGGCAGGCGGCTCGATCCTGACCTTCCCCAACGGCGAGACGCTGAGGCTGCAATCGGTCGACCCTGCCTTGCTGTCCACCGCGCCGCAGCTCTACTCGGTGGGCATCCCCTGTATCGCCGCTGGCACTCTTGTGGCCACACCTGCCGGTCCGCGCCCGATCGAGACCCTCATGGCAGGTGAGGAAATCATCACGCATGACGGCTGCGCGCGTTTGGCATGGTGCGGTCAACGAAGCCTTGGCCCTGCGGAGCTTGCCGATCGCAGGCTGCGTCCTGTCGAGCTGCGCGCGCAGGCTCTGGGGCAAAGCGCGCCGTTGGTCGTGTCGGGACTGCATTGTCTCTGGCTTCGGGTCGATGGCACGTCGTGCCTGATCCGCGCCCGCCATCTGGCCGAGAGCGGCTGGAACGGCGCGCGGATCATGAATGGCAAACGCCAGATCACCTATGTCCATCTTCTTCTCGAGCGCCACGCGGCGATCCTTGCCAATGGTGTCTGGGTGGAAAGCTTCTGGCCGGGCCCTATCGGTTTCCGCGCCCTGTCGCGCAGGGACCAGATAGCCCTTCTGGGGGCCCGTCCTGATCTTGCCGCGGCCCTGCTGGGCAATCGTCCGGTCGAGGAAGTCTACGGGATGCGCCTCGCCCCCGTTCTGCCTCGCCGCGCCGTTACCCGAGACGCCCTCGCACGCTGGTTCGGCAAGCCACGCCCCCCCCTGAGACAATTTGCCCTGCCTTCGTAGACATCCCGAGCCTTGTGAACGGACGCGCAGCTATTTACCGCAACGCGCATAGTCCACGCCATGCCGGCGCGTGATCACTCATTCAGGCAAAAGGGGATCATCGTGATCGTCCGCAAACGCCCCACATTTCTGGGGTTGTTCTTTATTCTGCAAGGTTCGGTAATCCAGATCATCTGGCCCCAGATCCTGCTTGTATTTCTTATCGGTATCGGGGTTATCGCGGGCCACGACTACTTTCCGTCCTATGTGACGGGGCTCGATCCGTCGCCTTTCGCGCTGATCGGGATCGCGCTCTCGATCTTCCTGAGCTTCCGCAATGGCGCCTGCTACGACCGCTGGTGGGAGGCGCGCAGACATTGGGGCGTCATGATCCAGTCCTGCCGCGACATCCAGCGCCAGACCAGCCATCTGCCCGATAATGACGACAGGCGCGCGCTGTTCCACGCACTTATCCGTTTCGGCCATCTCGCCGAGGGACAGCTGCGCGGGCGCAACCCCTATTGGGAAACCGACGCCGCTCTGGCCGAGGCGGAACAGGCGATCGGGCGGATGGAACGGGCAGGGCATCTGACCCATGTCGAAGCCTTGGTGCTGCATGAAAGCATCGCGCGGATTGCCGCGTCCATTCTGGCCTGCGAGCGGCTGGCCAATACGCCGGTGCCCTTCGCCTATTCGCTTCTGCTCCATCGCACGGCCTATATCTACTGTATCATCCTGCCCTTCGGCTTCGTGGATACGCTCGGCGCGATGGCGCCTTTCGTCGCGGCATTGGTGGCCTATGCCTTCTTCGGTCTGGATGCGCTGGCCGAAGAGCTGGAACAGCCGTTTTCCGACCGTCCGAATGCCTTGCCGCTCAGCGCCTATGCCACAGCGATCGAGATCGCATTGCGCCGCGCTTTGGGGGAGACGGAGCTGCCGGAGATGCCCGCGACGGTCCGCTATGTCCTGAGATAGGCCGGTCCGCCGGTTCTTGCATAAGCGGGCACTGTAGGCGGCCCCGAGGGGCCGCCGCTCACCGCTGCAGACGCAGGCCGGAGGGCATGACCGGATCCTCCCCGAACAGCAGATCGAATCCCAGATCGGCCGCACCGCGTATGGCCGCAATCTCCTCCAGCGGTCCGTCCTCGATACGCAGGAGCGCCGCGAGGGCAGGCGGCATGCGTCTGGTCAGGCTTTCCCGTATCCCTGCCTGCAAATGCCCGCCCGCACGTCCCAGCACCCCGCCGACCATCACTACATCAGGGGCAAGCGCAATGACCGGACCGGTCAGCGCCTCCCCGAGATTGCGTCCGGCCTCGCGCAGGGCAATGATCGCCTCGAGATCCCCGTGCTCGACCAGCTTTGCCAGAGCAAGGGGATCCGCCACGGGGCGCGCCACCGTCGAGACCTGCCGGACAAGCGCGGGGTTCGAGGCCACCGCTGCGACGCAGCCCTCACTGCCGCAGACACAAGGCATCCCCGCCGCAGCGGCCACCGGTATATGGCCTATTTCTCCCGCCCATCCCTGCGCGCCACGGTGCAGCTCACCCGAGAGCGCCAGTCCCGCACCGATCCCGATATCAATAAAGACATAAAGCAGGCTCTCGTCGGGTCTCGCCTGCAGGCGTGCCCCCAGCGCCATGAGATTCGCGTCATTCTCGATCAGCACCTCCATGCCCATTATTTCGGCAAGATTTTCCGGCAGCACGCCGACTTTCGACCACGGCACGGTCCGCGAGCGCCCGTGAACCGGCCCCGGAACACCCAGCACGAGCGCGGCGATACAGGAACGGTCTATGCCGGTTTCGGCAACGAGCCGCGCCAGCATGGTCTCGATCTCGCGCACTGTTCCTTCTGCCGTAAAACCATGCGGCAGGGCCGAGCGGGCCTCCCCCAGAACCTTGCCGCGCAGGGTCGAGATCGCCCCCATCAGCGCATCCGGTCCGAACCGGACGATAAAGAAAAATCGCCCGTTCGGATTGAGTTCATAGAGGTTTGAAGGGCGTCCACGTTCCGCACGCGGCGCGTCACGGCGGGCAAGCCAACCCTGATTTTCGAGATCCTGCAAACGGGCTGCGACCGTATTGCGCGACCAGCCGGTTTCGACCACCAGCTGGGCGCGATCCTTGGCCTGATCGCGCAGCGCGCGAGCCAGCTGCCGGTGTCCTGAATCGAGCCGTGCGAGAGGCTCTGCATGCTTGGCCATAGACGCTCCTACTGAGGTTTTTTCAGCCCTAACGATAAATGTTCAATATTGACGCATTAATGTCAATCGAGGTCATAATTCAAGTATCGTCCGATTTCCCGGATCCGCAAGCCCGGTTCTAAATGCCCGGGTCCATGCGCCCCGACGAGGGGTCCATCTTCACTGGAGTGACTGACCGTGATTAAGCCAACCCGTTATCTTGCAACCACCTCGCTGCTGGTCGTGACCGGCATCGCTCCCGCTTTTGCCCAGGACAATCCCTATTACGATGCCGCCGTCGCCGAGGCCAAAAAGATCGCCGCGGGCAAGGATCTTGCCGGCAGTCTTGAAATGATCGGGCAGGCCTCGGGTGCCGAGGGCCAGACGCTGCAGACCGTCTATGATGCCTTCAAGGCAGGCACGGGCGTTGATGTGCGCTATACCGGATCGCCCGATACGGCCACCGTGGTGCAAAGCCGCGTTCAGGCCGGCAATCCACCGGATGTCGCCGACATCGCTCTGGGGGCCGCACTGAACTACGCTAAGGAGGGCGTGACACTCGATCTGTCATCTTTCATGGGTGACGAGCTGTCGGCGAATTACAATTCGATGCTCCTCGATACCGCCAGCTATGAGGGCAAGACCTTCGGGATTTTCCAGCATATGAACACCTTCATGGTCTGGTATAATCCCGAGACCTATACCGGTCCGAACCCGCCCGAAAGCTGGCAGGCGCTCTCGGACTGGGCCGACGGGGAGGCCGCCAAGGGCAATCCGGTCTGGTGTGCGGCGCAAGGCGCGGGAGGCTCGTCGGGCTTTCCGGGCGCGCAGATGGTCGACAATATTTTCCTCAAGACCTATGGCCCCGAACTCTATGCCCAATGGGGCAAGGGCGAGCTGGCCTGGACCTCGCCGGAGGTCAAAGGGGCGTTCGAGGAATTCGGGCGCACCATTGGCGCGGCCGATCATCTCTCCGGTGGACCAATCGGCGCGATTTCGACCCCGATCTCGGTGGGCTATAACGGCCTGACCTCCACGCCGCCCACCTGCCAGCTGGCGCTCTGGGCCGCATGGGTGCCGGGGCTCATCGGTGAAACCGCCAAACCGGGCGAGAATATCGATTTCTTCCGTGTGCCCGCCGCCGATCCGGCCTTCGCCAATTACGAGCTCTATCAGGCCTCGATCTCGGTCGGTCTGACCGATACGCCCACAACCCGCGCCTTCCTCGAATTCATGGCCTCCGATGCGGCGCAGAGCTATCTGGCCTCGCAAAACCGCTGGCCTGTGGCCAACAAAAACGTGCCTGTCGATGCTTATTCGAGCAAAACCCTGCATGAAGTCGCCGAAGAGTTCTTCGCCAATCCCGATGTGGAATTTGTCGCAGGCCCCAACACGCTGAACGCGCCGGCCACCTCCTCGGCCTATTACAAGGCGGTCGTAGGCTATATGCAGAACCCCAAGAAGCTCGATAGCCTTCTGCAATCGGTTCAGGCGACTGTCGAGTGATGGAGAGCCTGTCCTATATCCCCCTGCTGATCGCCATAGGGGCGATCGGCCTGCCGGTCCTCGTCTATGCGGGGCTCGGCATGGGCGAGGCGATCCTGTCGATACTGCCCGTGCGCACGGGCCGCGGGTTGCGCCCCTGGGTCTGGCTCTCGCTGCCGATCCTTCTGGTGCTGCTGATCCTCGTCTATCCGGTGATCGTGACGCTCATTACCTCGCTCAAGGGCGCGCGCGGCACCGAATGGCTAGGCGGGGCCAATTATGTCTGGGCTTTTTCGGGCGAGATGGTCGATGTGGTCTGGAACAACGTGATCTGGCTTATCGGCTTTCCGCTGGCAGTGCTGGTGCTGGCGCTGCTGAGTGCGGTCCTGTTCGACAAGATCTCCTACGAGCCGCTGGCGATGACCGTCGTCATCCTGCCCACCGCGATCTCCTTCACCGCCGGTTCGGTGATCTGGACGCAGATGTATTCCTACCAGCCCGCGATGATGGCGCAGATCGGCACGTTCAATGCGGTGCTGAAACTCTTCGGGATCGCGCCTGTGCCATGGCTGATCCAGCCCGTGGTCAACAATCTCGCGCTGATCTTCATTGCGGTCTGGCTGCAACTCGGGATCGCCACGCTGATCCTATCGGCGGCGATCAAGAATATCGGCACCGATATGGTCGAGGCCGCGCGGCTCGATGGGGCGGGCGAAGTGCGGATCTTCTTCTCGATCATCCTGCCCAATATCCTGCCCTCGATCCTTGTGGTCTTCACCACCATGATTATCGCGGCGCTGAAGGTCTTCGATATTGTCTATGTCATGACGAACGGCAATTTCGGCACCGATGTCATCGCCAACCGGCTCTATTACGAGTTGTTCTCGGTCAATGACCTCGGCCATGCCAGCGCGATCGCAGTGATCTTGCTGTTCTGCGCGCTGCCCATCGCCTTCATCAATATCTTCCAGTTCAAAGCGGAGGCCGCCCGATGAGCATGGCCACACCCGAGATCGACCACCTCTCCGAAAGCCGTGTGCAGGGACAGGCCGCGCGCCGGACCCGGCAGCTGAAAAGTCTGGCGCTCCACGTGCTGATCATCGGTTTTCTCATATTCTGGTTCATGCCGGTGCTGGCGCTCTTTGTCAGCTCGGTCCGCCCGCAGGCCGATACCGCGACCTCGGGCTGGTGGATGGCCTTCGTGCGGCCTTTGCTGAGCGCGCAGAATTACGCCATGGCCATCGACCAGCTGAATGTGGGCGCAAGCCTCGCAACCTCGGTGGCCATCGCGATCCCGACAACGGTGCTGACGGTGCTTTTATCGGTGATCGGCGCCTATGCTTTGGTACGGATGAATTTCGCGGGCCGCACCACTCTATCGCTGATCCTCGTGGCGCTGCTGGTCACACCGCCGCAGATTACGCTGGTCCCGCTTCTGAAATTCTACAATAGCGTCGGCCTTTCGGGAACCATCCCCGGGATCTGGCTCTATCAGGTGGGCTTCACGCTGCCCTTCGGCATTTTCCTGATGCGCGGCTTCATCGCGTCCATCCCGCGCGATCTTTACGAAAGTGCCAGCCTCGACGGCGCGACCGAACTGCGCACCTTCATCTCCATCGTGCTGCCGCTCTCGCGCCCGATCATGGCCTCGCTAGGGATCATGGCCTTCCTGTGGAGCTGGAACGACCTCCTGATCCCGCTTCTGTTCATGGGCGGCTCGGCGATGTCACCGCCGATCACCGTAAACCTCGCGGGGCTGGTCGGGCAGACGACACAGGGGCAGGGGCCGCTGATGGCCGCCACCTTCCTGTCGGTGCTCGTGCCGCTGATCCTCATCCTGTCCGCCCAGCGATATTTCGTCCGCGGCATTCTTGGCGGCGCTGTGAAGGGCTGAGCGCCCCGCGCCTGCATGAAGGAGACTGATATGTCCACTGTAACCATTCGCGACGTCACAAAGACCTATGGCACCCAGCAGGTGATCCATGGCGTCGATATCGAGATCGAGGACGGCGAGTTTGTCGTGCTGGTCGGCCCCTCGGGCTGTGGCAAATCCACCCTGTTGCGCATGATCGCGGGGCTCGAGGAGATCTCGGGCGGCGAGGTGGCCATCGGGCCTCGCGTCGTCAATGATGTGGTCGCGCGCGACCGTGACATCGCCATGGTGTTCCAGAGCTATGCGCTTTATCCGCATATGACCGTGGCCGAGAATATGGGCTTCGCGCTGAAACTGGCGAAACTGTCGAAATCGGATCGGGCCGCGCGGATTGGCAAGGCGGCCGAGATCCTCGGCCTCGGACCTATGCTTGGCCGCTATCCCCGCCAGCTCTCGGGCGGTCAGCGCCAGCGGGTGGCCATGGGCCGCGCCATCGTGCGCAACCCGCAGGTGTTCCTGTTCGATGAGCCGCTGTCCAATCTCGATGCCAAGCTGCGCGTCGAGATGCGCTCCGAGATCAAGGCGCTCCAGCACCGTCTGAAGACGACGACGATCTATGTCACCCATGATCAGGTCGAGGCGATGACCATGGCCGACAAGATCGTGGTCATGCGTGACGGGCTGGTCGAACAATGCGACACGCCGCTCAACCTCTATGATGCGCCCGCCAATATGTTCGTGGCGGCTTTCATCGGCTCGCCCTCGATGAATTTCGTAAAGGGCCGGGTCGAGCGCCGCGAGGGCACCCCGATCTTTGTGAGCGAAGACGGCATCGTGCTGCCGCTTGCCGCGGGCTGCACCCTCGCCCAAGGCAGGCCGGTCATCTACGGTTTCCGCCCCGAACATATGGTGCTGTCGGATACCGGCATCCCCTGCGGGGTGAAGCTGGTCGAGCCCACCGGCTCGGAAACGATGGTCTTTCTGGCGATGGGCGGCACCGCCATCACCGGCGTCTTCCGCGAGCGGGTGGCGGATGCCGAGGGCGCGACCCTGAAAGTGCTGCCCGACCCCCTGCGCGCCCATCTCTTTGATCCCGAAACCGAACTCCGGATCGGCTGATCCGCGAAAGGACTTCTTATGTTTCCCAATGGTGATATGTCATTCCAACTCTTCTCCTCGCGCGAGGCGGAGAGCTTCGATGAGCAACTGATGCTTCTGAAAGAGCTTGGCTATACCGATGTGCAGCCGTTCTTCTTTGGTCCTCCCGATGATATGGCCGAGGTCGAGCGTGCGGCGCAGGCCATCAAGACGCATGGTTTGACCGCCAAAACCGGCCATTTCACACTCGATATCTTCGACACCGATCCCGATCTGGTGGAGCGGATCGCCAAACTTTACGGCATGTGGCTGGTGGTGGTGCCCTATATTTATCCCGAGGATCGCCCGAGCACCGCCGAAGGCTGGCGCGCGATAGGCGAGCGGCTTGCGGCCTATACCGAGGATATGAAGGCGCGCGGCCTGACATTCGCCTATCATAACCACGAGTTCGAGATGGTGCCTCTGGAAGATGGCAGCTATCCGATCGAGCATCTTCTGGGCGAGAGTGTCCCTTTCGAGCCAGATCTGGCATGGATGGTCGTGGGCGGCGCGGACCCGATGGCGTGGATCAAACGCTATGCGGGGCGCATTCCTGCCGTGCATGTGAAGGATATCGCCCCCAAGGGCGAGGCGCTCGACGAGAAGGGCTTTGCCGATTTCGGCTGTGGTGTGATGGACTGGCAGCCCCTCTGGGATGCCTGTGTCGCGGCCGGATCGCAGCTGATGATTGTCGAGCATGACCAGCCCTCGGACTGGCGGCGCTTTGCCACGCGCTCGACCGAGGGGCTCAGGCGCATTGCCGAAGGGGTGCACGCATGAGCCGCCCCTATGATGCCATCGTCGTGGGCTCGGGCGCCTCGGGAAGTTTTGCCGCCCATGAGCTGACCGCTCAGGGCCTGCGGGTCCTCCTGCTGGAGGCGGGGCGCGAGGTCACCAGATCCGAGTTCGACCCCGCCAAGAAAAAGCCTGTGCCGCCCATCAACATCATGGAGCGCGCCCGCGCCACGCTGGGCGGGCAGGGTGTGCAGGCCAAAGCGGCTTTCTTTCGCGGCATGCTCGCGCCCTTCTATGTGAATGACCGCGACAACCCCTATACCACCCCCAAGGACGCGCCTTTCGTGTGGATCCGCGGCCGTCAGGCAGGTGGGCGCACCCATACATTCGGGCGGGTGCTGATGCGCTGGTCGGATGACGATTTCAAGGCGAAATCGGTCACCGGCAAAGGCTGCGACTGGCCCGTCAGCTATGCCGATATGGCGCCCTATTACGACGAGGTTGAACGCCTTCTGGGGATCTATGGCGATATCGATGGCCTGCCCCAGAACCCCGATGGCATCATGAAGGGCCCCGCGAAGATGAGCCCCGCCGAGATCGATTTCAAGGCGCGTGTGAAGGCCAAATGGCCCGAACGCGAGATCATCAGCTGGCGCTCGGTCGCGCCCACGCCCGAGCGCGTCTTCGCGCCTTTGGCGGCCGCCAAGGCCACGGGCCTGCTGACCATCCGCTGGAACTCGGTCGCCCGCCGTGTGCTGACCGAGAACGGTCTCGCCACGGGGGTCGAGATCACCGACACGCGCACGGGTGAGGTGCTGGTGCTCGAGGCCGCACATATCGTGATCAGCGCCTCGCCGATCGAGAGTATCCGCCTGCTCTGGCATTCGGGGCTCGGCAACCACCATGATCAGCTCGGGCGCTATTTCATGGACCAGCTGCCGATGCTCGCGATGGGCCACTACGCGCCGGTGAAAGGGCAGTGGACGGGCGATGACAGCCTGCCCAAGGACGCCTTCTATGAGCCCCAAGGCGGGATCTTCATCACCCGTTCCTCCGGTGATCCGAAAACCCGTGGCCAGTTCGATTTTCAGGGCGGTATCGGACGCTCGCCCGTGGGGGCCGATGATCCGGCGAAACTGCTATTCTTCGGCTTCGGTCAGATGCAGCCAAATGCCCGGAACCGCGTGACGCTCGATCCCAAGGTCAAAGATCGCTGGGGGCTGGCGGGGGCGCATATCGTCTGCCGCATGTCCGCCGAGGACGAGGCGCTTTTAGAGCGGCAGGAGGCTTTCTTCCTCGAGACGATCAACGGCGCGGGCGGCGAGGTGCAGTTTCTGGGCTCGGCCAAGCGCATTCGCGAATGGGGCAAGGGCGCCTATCCGGAGGCAGGCGCCCTGTCGCGTTTCCTCTTCCGGCGCTATTTCAAGGATGTCATGGTCATGGGGGCGGCCATCCATGAAACCGGCGGGGCGCGGATGGGGACAGATCCTGCAAGCTCGGTGGTGAACCCGATGGGCCAGCTCTGGGAGGCCCCCAACGTGCTGGTGACCGATGCCAGCACCTTCTGCGGCTCGGGCGTGACCGGCACCACGCTGACCATCATGGCCCAGACCGTGCGTGCCTGTCGCCATCTCGCGCAGTCGAGCAACAGCCTTCGGGCCGAGCCGGAACTGGCGGAGGCCAACTGACAGCAGACAGGCCGCGCCTTTACCGGGCGCGGCCCCAGGCCCGTCTTTCACAGATAGGGAAGCAGTTTCGGCGCAGCCTCCAGAAGACGCCGGTCATCGGCGCGCCTTGCGATCAGCGACACACCAAGCGGCAAGGTCTGACCCGATACGGGCAGGTTCAGGACCGGAAGCTGCAGCGCGGTCCAGAGCGCGTTGAACCGCGGATTGCCCGCACCGCGCCCGAGCGGGGCGAAGCCCGGCGCAGAGGGCGCGATGATGAAATCGACCTCCTCGAGCATCGTCTCGACCGTCATCCGGTGACGGGCCAGCGCATCATAGGCCTCGAAATTCTGGCGCTGGGTAAACCCCTCGCGCAAGTCGGCCCGGGCGTGGAAATCGTCATGCAGAAGCGTGCCACGCGCGCGGGCCAGATTGAGAAAGGCCGATGCGCCCTCGCAATGCTGCACAGAGCGGTGCAACGCATCCAGCTCCGCTATGTCTGCCGGAAGGTCGAAGGGAGTGATATCGGCAACCGGTGCCAGATCTTTGGCCAGACCATCAAGCACCGCGCGCATCTCGGGGGCCAGTTGATCGGCATAGGGGGTGGGGCATAGGCCGAGCCTCAACCGGCCTTCGCGCAACGGCGCGGCCTCGGGAAGATTGTAGACATCGGCCAGAAGCACCAGATCGGTGATCTCGCGGGCAAACAGACCGACCGTATCGAAGCTCACCGCATAGCGTTTGACTCCTTCGGTCGAGATAAGCCCCCAAGAGGGTTTGAGCGCTGGGATGCCACAAAACGCGGCAGGACGGATCGTGCTACCTCCGGTCTGCGTGCCAAGTCCCAGCGGCACATGGAAATCGGCGACCGCGGCGGCGGTGCCAGCCGAGGAGCCGCCCGGGGTGCGCACGGGATCAAAGGGATTTGCGGTCATCGCATCGCGCCCACAGGCGGCAAATTCGGTGGTGTCGGTCTTGCCCAGAATAATCGCGCCTGCGGCCCGCAACAGCTCGACACAGGGCGCATCGGCAGCAGGGCGGAAGCCGCCATAGAGCGGCGAGTTATGGGTCGTGGGCAGATCGCGCGTCTCGATCATATCCTTCACCGCCACCGGAACCCCCGCCAGAGGGCGCGGGTCATCTGCGGTAATCGCCGCAGCCTGTGCCTCGGCCTCGGGATTGAGGCTGATCCATGCTCTCACCATCGGATCACGCTGCGCGATCCGGCCAAGACAGGCGCGGGTAATTTCAAGCGCTGTGCGTTGACCTGAACGGATCTGGTGACGGATCTCGGTGGCCGAAGGCAAGGAAAACGAGAGATCTTTCATGGAATACTCCTGTAAGGCGCCGCTTAGGATCTTGCGCCGAAAGGCGTAACCGCCGGGCAAAGGCTCCGGCGGTTACGCGGTCTCGTAGCAAGGGCAAAGATCAGGCGGCGAAAGACGCTTTGCGCGCGGCGCCATTGCGGGTCTTCATCAGGGGCTGGATATACTGTCCGAACTGTTCCATCCCGATGATGAAATCGTCGAAGGTCAGCATGATCCCCTTGAGGCCCGGCACGCTGGCGATCTCGTCCAGCATCGCGGCCACCTGCTCGTAGGAGCCGATAAGCTTGAGCATGCCGGTGGGTTGCGGGTTGTCGATGGCGCGCACGAGCGCGGCTGCCGTCGAGCCGTCCTTGGCGACCTTGTCCTGACCGGCCTGCGAGGCCTGCCATTGCAGGGCCTCGATATCGGTGCCCTGTTTGTAAAGCTCCCATTTGTCGAAGGCGAGCTTTTCCGTACGGTCGGCGATCACCATCAGCAGCAAGAAGGCACCAGTGTCGCGGCCATGGCGCTGAGCGGCGGCATTGACGCGGGCCACCGTATCGCGCGAAGCGGTCGTATTGTTGAGATCACCCCCCGAACCCACGAAGTTGTAATCGCCATATTTGGCCACGAAATCCATCCCGGCCTCGGATTGACCTGCGCCCACGATAGGGATGCGCTTGTTTGTCGGCAAAGGCTCGAGGACGCAATCATCCATCTGGAAGAAATCGCCTTTGAAATCTGACCGACCGGTGGCCCACAGCTCCTGCATGACCTGCACATATTCCCCCGCATAATCATAGCGGCGCGAGAAATGCTCGGGGGTCAGCTCCAGTCCCATCTGCGAATATTCCTTGGGCTGCCAGCCGGTGACCATATTCACCCCCACACGGCCCGGAGCGATACTGTCCATCGTCACGGCCATCCGCGCGGTAATCGCGGGCGGCAGGGTCAGCATCGCGCAGGAGGCAAAGAGGTTGATCCTCTGCGTCACCGCCGCGATGCCCGACATCATGGTGAAACTCTCCAGCGCCTCGTTCCAGTAGCGTGACGGCCCGTTATAGCCGCGGAACTTGATCATGGAGAGCGCGAAGTCCAGACCGAAATGCTCGGCCCTTTGCGCGATCGCCTTATTGAAATCGAAGCTGGGGCGCGTGGCGGGCGAGGTGGTGGAAATCAGCCAGCCTTTGCCGCCGATGGGAAGGAAGACACCGATCTGGGTCATGGGGAGGGTCCTTTCGCTCTGTGTCGGATGGGCCGGCACGCGTTGTCCGGCGTCAGGCGGCCGTATCGGAGGCACGCTCGGGGGCGCGCTCACCGGCCTTGGTCGTAGTCTCTATCGATCGCGCAATCGCGCCAATCGACTTGTTCTCCTTCTCGGGGTTAGTTTTTCTCAGCGGCGCTGCGGCGGGCTCCTGCCTGCCCCCCGCGCGTGTCATCAGCAGTGGCAGTGACAGCAGCGGCAGCACGGCCATGATCAGGAAGGCATGGTTGAAATCGCGCATACCCACCTCCGCGGCCTCTCCCTGAAGCGCGCTCAGGAGGGCGGCGGAGAGCGAGATCCCGAGCCCCATGCAGAGCTGCTGGATGACACCTGCTGTCGCGGTGGCCGAAGACAGCCGCTCTGCGGGAAGTCCGGTAAAGGTGATCGATTGCACCGAGTTGAAATAAAGGATGCGCACCGCCCCCGCGAGGAAGGACATGCCCACCAGCGCCATGACCGGCCAGCCGGTGCTGACGGTGGCATAGGCGGCCAGAGAGAGACTGCCCGCGACTGTCAGCGCCACCAGAGTGCGACGGAACCCCAGCCTGCGGATCACATGTTTGAGCACCGGCTTCGAGGCCAGAGAACTGAAGGCCGCGAGCGCCGAGATCAGCCCCGCCTGCAGCGGACGGAAGCCCAGACCGAGCTGCAGGAAAAGCGGCAGCAGGAACGCCATCGCGTTCAGCCCCGCGCGGCCCAGCCCGCCCGCAAGCACACCGATGCGGAAATTCTCGAAGTGGAAGAGGGAAATATCGAGCGCGGGTTTCTCGCGCGTCCGCGCATGGCGG
This sequence comes from Thioclava sp. GXIMD2076, assembly GCF_037949795.1. NCBI lineage: Bacteria > Pseudomonadati > Pseudomonadota > Alphaproteobacteria > Rhodobacterales > Paracoccaceae > Thioclava > Thioclava sp. GXIMD2076. Next base: position 2,196,554 of record NZ_CP149932.1, on the reverse strand, counting down.
GTATAGACCCAGAACACGAGAGCGGAGACCGGCAATAGCGTCAGACCGATCCCGCCCCACAGCCCGAGCGCCTCGATGGCCAGCTGGAAGGTCACAAGCGCGAGCCCCGCCAGCAGGAAGCCACGCGTGTCGAAGCGGCCTGCGGCAACAGCGGGCAAAGGCGGAACGAGCCGGAGCACGCCGAGAATGGCCGCGATGGCAAGCGGCGTGTTCACCACAAACAGGAGCCGCCAGTCGAACATCTCGACAAGCACCGCCCCCAAAAGCGGCCCGATGAGCGGCCCGACCATCGTCGGGATCGCAAGCCATGTCATCGCATCGATCGTGCGCCCGGGCCCGAAGGCCCGCAGCACGATCAGCCGCCCCACAGGTGTCATGAGCGCCCCGCCGAACCCCTGAAGCATCCGGCACGGGATCATCAGCCCGAGCGTGGGCATGAAGGCGGTCAGGACCGAGCCCGCCATGAAGATCAGCACGGACAGGCAGAACAACCGCCTCGGCCCGAGCCGGTCGGAGAACCAGCTGGCCACCGGCATGAACACCGCAAGCGCCAGCAGATAGGCGCTTACCAGAAGATGCAGCGACAATGGCGAGCGCTGCAGGTCGGCGGCAATTCCGGGAATTGCGACGGTCAGGATCGTCGTGTCGATGCCCTGCATAAGAAAGACAAGCGAGACGGTACAGGCAATGGCGATACGGTGACGTTCCGATCGTGTCGGCACCGCATGGGGATCTGGATGGGTCATAGGATCTAGATCCGCCCAACCGCCCACCGGGTCAAAGGAGTTAAACTTTGGCACGGCGCAAGGTTTTCTCATGCCGGAGCTGGCAGCCCCGCCGATGAGCCCCTCGGAGGCCCGCCCGACAGACCAGCAGGCCACGGGCTGAGTGTTTCTCAGCCCGCGGAACAGAAATCCGCACTATCTGTCCGGGTCGCGCCGCGCCTAGGCTTTGTGCAATGCCCGTTGAGGGGCCCGAAAAGGAGAGCGACATGAACAAGGTCTGGGAAAATTTTCTGACCGAGAATGACAGGAAACTTCTCGCCGCGCGCCATAATCTGCGCCAGCCGCACGGGCCGGGCAAAGTCAATGCGTTGCTGGTGATCGACATGCAGGTGACCGCAATCGGCGAGGACCGTCCGATCCACGAGCAGATCGACCGCTTCCCCGGCGCGTGCGGCCCGCATGCGTGGAAATCCATTCCGGTGCAGCAACGTCTGCTGGCGGCGGCGCGCGCATCCGGCATGCCGGTAATCTACTCCAAACATGTCTTCCACGGCTATACCGGCATGGCACGCGCCGAAAGCGGGACATTTGCCGCAACCGATTTCCGCTCCGAGATTCCGGCCGAGGTAGCGATGGTCGAAGGCGACATTCTCATCGAGAAACAGACGCCGTCCTGCTTTGCCTTCACCAATCTGCACCTGATCGCGCAGGAGAAGGGCATCGACGGTTTCCTGGTTGTCGGCAACTCCACCTCCGGCTGCGTGCGCGCCACCTGCGTGGATGGCGAGGCGATGGGCTACAAGATGCAGGTGATCGAGGAGGGCGTCTTCGACCGGATCGAGATGAGCCATGCCGCAGCCCTGTTCGACATGCAGTTCAAGATCTGCGATGTGATCGACGAGACCTCGGCGATGGAGATCATCGCGGGCCCCGACGCGCTGAGACAATCGGCCTGAGGCCTGCCATGACCACGTTCAAGGCCGCAGCCCTGCAGATGGGTCCCGCAAGTGCCACGCTCGACGAGACGGTCGGGCGTATCCTGTCGCTCATGGGCGCCGCGGCAGAGCAGGGCGCCGAGATTGCGGTCCTGCCCGAGCTGGCCCTCTCGCCCTATTTCGCGGCAAAGGTGCAGGACATCTCCGAATGGGACGATGTCCGATCCGTCACTGCTGCGATGGGCCGGATCGGGCAAAAGGCGCGCGAGACGGAACTGGCCATCGTCGTATCGCATCAGGAGCCCACAAAGAACGGGCTCTATAACTCCATGAGCTTCATCGGACCGGATGGCGCCACCAAGGGCGTGTTCCGCAAGGTGCATATCCCCGGCCAGTTGGACCCCGATCCGGAGAAGGAGATCACCATCCTCGAGAAGCGCTATTTCCAGCCGGGCGATCTGGGCTTTCCGGCCTATCCGCTGGAACTTCGGGGCGGGGCGCGCTGTGCGGCGGGCGGGCTGATCTGCTATGACAGGCGGTTTCCCGAGAGCTGGCGGAGCCTTCTGCTGAACGGGGCCGAACTTTTCTGCTGTTCGTATAATACGCCGGTGATGAATGGCGGCACGCTCGAGGCCGCGCGCTATGCCAGCCAGCTGGCAATCACCGGTGGCGCCTATTCCAACGCGACATGGACCATTGCCTGCGGCAAGGCCGGCGAGGAGAACGGCACCACCTTCATCGGCGCGAGCTTCATCTGCGGCCCTGACGGAGTGATCGTGGCGCAAGCCGCGACCATGGGAGATGAGGTCGTGTTGGCCGAGGTGGATATGGCGCAGCAGACAAAGATCCGCGACCGCTGGGCCTTTATCGAGAACCGGATGCCGGGATCCTACAGGCTGGATCGGGTGGCCGCCACCGAAACCCGCGGCGCCGCATGAGCCGCAGGACCGACATGCAAGAGGGCGCCTCCGGGCGCCCTTTTCCATACCGGCCCCTCCCGCCTGCGAAAGCCTCTGCCCGCGGCCGGAAAGGGCTGTGCGACAGCCCCCTCGGACAGGCCCGAAAACGCGCCTGACCCCGCCCATAAAAGGCCGAAAAATCGTGCGATTTCCGACTATTCTGCCGGATTGCGGGCATAGTCCGGACTACGGGCGCAAAGGCCGCCCACAGGCGCGGCGGCAGGCTTTACCGAGGCCCGAAACGGGCGCCTAATGCAGGAGAGGGAAACGTCATTGAGGTGATCAATATGCGCAAAAGAATTCCACTCAACGCGATCCGGGCCTTCGAGGCGACCGCTCGCAATTCCTCCGTTGTGAAGGCTGCAGACGAGCTGTGCGTGACGCCCACCGCCGTCAGCCACCAGATCCGCCAGCACGAGGAGTTCCTGCAGGTGCGGCTCTTCATCCGCAAGAACAGCCGGATCGAACTCACGACCGAGGCGCGCGCCAATGTGCACCGTATCGGTCGCGGGCTCGATCTGATCAATGACGCCATCCTCGCGCTGGAGGCCTCCGATTATGACGAGCGCCGCCGTTTGACGGTCTCGGCCTCGACCTCGGTGGCCACCTTCTGGCTGATCCCGATCCTGTCGGAATTCACACGGCAATCGGAGGAGGTGGATGTGACGATCAAAACCTTCCTCACCCGCAAGGAGGCCGAGGAGCAGGAAAGCGATCTGCGGATTGTCAACTGGTTGAGCCAGCTTGACTGCCATAGCGAGCCGTTGCTCGAAGAAGAGATCATTCCCGTCTGCTCGCCCGAGCTTGCCGCGCGATTTGGCAATGACAGCCGCACCATATTGCAAAGTGCACCGCTGGCCCATGTCGATCGCGCAACGGGCGGCATGGACGGGACCTATCCGGACTGGGCGCGCTACCTTGCCGATTTCGGCATCAGCCGCAAAGGTGTCGCCCACGGGTCGCGCTTCAATCAGGCCGGCACGGCGATGGAGGCGGCAAGCGCGGGGCTTGGGGTTATTCTGGGCCGCTCGCTGCTGATCGCCGATGCGCTCGAGAAGGGACGGCTCGTGCCCGTGGCCGACCCCTATCACATCCGTTCGCCCTATTATCTCAATGCCTCGTGGAAGCAGATGGAGAGCGAGCCGCTGGTGCAATTCCGGACATGGATCACCGAAAAGGTCCGATCCAAAGAACTGGCCAGGGTCGCCTGAGCGGTCCGGACCACTTCATGCCTGACGAGGGGCACATCGACTGATATGCCCCTCGTCCGTTCAGCCCTGAAGCGGATGTTCGTCTGCCGCATTCCACGAGAGGGTGCAGGCGCTGCCCAGTTCGAGCGCATGGTCGAAATAGACGGCTGTCGGGACCAGCGCGGTCAGATCGTCATGGCCCGCAGCCTCGAGGGTGATGCGCACCGATGTGCCCTGATACTCGATCATCGCGACCGTGCCGTCGAGCGCGCGCATGCCAGCGCGTTTCCCGATGACGCATTGATCCGCCCTTACCGAGGCCCGACCCGTCGCGGTCTCCACCACATTGTGCCCGCCCAGAAACTTGGCGACAAAGGCGTTTTGCGGGGTCTCGAATACCTCTCGGGCGGTGCCAGCCTGCATAATGACCGCATTGTTCATCACCACGACCAGATCGGCCAGTGCCAGCGCCTCGTCCTGACTATGGGTGACATGGATGAAAGAAATGCCCAGTTCCTTCTGGATCCGTTTCAACTCGGCCCGCATCCGGATACGCAGGAACGGGTCGAGCGCGGAGAGTGGCTCGTCGAGGAGCAGAACCTTGGGGCGGGTAATCAGCGAGCGCGCGAGCGCCACCCGCTGCTGCTGGCCGCCCGACATCTGGTTCGGCAGCCGGTCCGCCAGATGATCCATCTGCACGAGTTCCAGATATTCCTTGGCGCGAGTACGGCGCTCGGCCTTGGCCACGCCCTGTACCTTGAGCGAAAACGCCACATTATCGAGCGCGGAGAGATGCGGGAAAAGCGCATAATCCTGAAACATCATGGAGGTTCCGCGTGCCACGGGGGCCGCCTTGGTGATTTCGGCGCCATGGATGAGGATCGCGCCATCACTGACCTCCTCATGGCCCGCCAGCATCCGCAGCGTGGTGGATTTTCCGCAACCCGAGGGACCGAGAAGGCAGCAATAGGAGGCGCGCGGGATCCGCAGCGAGATCGCATCGACCGCCGGTGCGCCATGGCCGTATCGCTTGGTGACGGCCACAAGCTCCGCATCGAAACGATGGCCCTGTGTCACCTGCCGGAGCGCGGGTGCGGGACGGCGGGCGGGGGTGAGATCATGCGCAAGGCTCATAGGGGTTTCCTCATGCTACGGCATTTTGCGATATGCGACATCACAAGCAGCGAGATGATGATCAGGGAGAAGGAGACCAGTGTCGTCATCGTGCCGATCGCGAACAGCACCGGCGTGGAGGCAGCGTTGAGAAGGCCCATGACTTCCATCGGCAGGGTGTTTCCCGTGCCGACATTGAGCGAGGTGCGCATGGTCTCCTCATAGGATGAGGTGAAACCCGCCATGCCGATCCCGATCACACCGGGAAGGATGATCGGCAGGATCACCCATTGGAAGCGCTGGCGCGCGCTCGCGCCCAGATCAGTCGCGGCTTCCTCGTAGCTGGTGTTGAAGCGGCCAAGGATGATGAACATGATCAGCAGGCCGAAGGGCAGGGTCCATGTCAGCTGCGCGCCAATCCCGGAGGTGAACCAGTTGCTCTGCCAGCCCAGCATGTTGAAGGATAACGCGATCCCGAAACCGATGAAGATGCCTGGAAGGACCATTGAGGCAATCGCCGAATAGAAGACGAAATTCGCCCCCGGAAAGCGGCGCCGATAGGCCAGTCCCGCGGTGACCGAAATCACGAGTGTCAGCGCCCCCACACAGACGGCCAGCCGGATCGAGCGCTCGAAGGCGGTGGGGATATCGCCAAGCCCCTGACCCGAGCCGGAGAACAGCATGCGGAACCAGTCAAGCGACCAGCCCACCATCGGGAAGGACATGCCGCCATCGGGCCCCTGGAAGGACAGGATATAGAGGCAGGCCATCGGCGCGTAGACATAGGCGATGAAGAGGACGGTCAGCGCGCCCAGAATATAGAAGGAGAGCGGTCTGCTGCGGCGGGTCATTGGCGCAGCTCCTTGCGGATATCGGCAAAGCGCAGCAGAGCCAGAACGATGGTCAGCACCACGAACAGCAGCAGCACCGATTTGGCCGCAGCGGGCGGATACATGAAGGCGTTGAGATCGGTGATGATCGACATGCCCACCGTGTTCACCTGACTGCCGCCCATATATTTGACCATGAACACATCGCCCATCACGGCGGTCACAATAATCACCGTCCCGATGGCAAGGCCGGGCCGCACCAGCGGGAAGATCACATCGCGCACGATCTGCCATTCGGAGGCACCGGCATCCTCGGCGGCCTGAATGACCGAAGGTTTGATCTTGGCCATGGAGTTGAGCGAGGTCGCGATCATCGGCATGGTGAGCATCTGGACATAGGCCACGATCACGGCAAATTCCGAATACATCAGCCAGCTCACCGGCTGGTCCACAAGGCCCAGCCCCATCAGCGTCTGGTTCACCAGACCCTCACGGCCCAGAAGCGGCACCCAGGACACCATGCGGATCGGCCCCGAGGTCCAGAACGGGATGGCGATGGCCGCCACCAGCAGGGTGCGGACCCAGTTGGTGCGGATGTGATAGGCTAGAAAATAGGCGATCGCGAAGCCCAGCGGCGCACAGATACACCAGACGATGATCAGGAATTTGAAGGTCTTGAGATAGAGCGATAACGTCAGATCGGAGGTCAGCGTATCGATCCATGTCTCGAGATAGAGTTCGGGGAAGACCTGCGCGAAATTGTAATCGAGGAAGCTGACCACAAAGATCAACCCGAGCGGCACCAGCACGAGGGTGATATAGACAAGCGCCATCGGCGTGACCTGCAACACGGAGACAAGCTTCGGCGAGAGCCCGCGCGAGGGGAGGATGCGGGGGAGACGGGGACTGGAAAACATGGCAGGGCTCTGCCTCTTCTGGCTTGGAGACGCATCGTCCCGTGGCGGGGCGATGAGGCGCATTTACAAAAGACATTCCCGAGGCAGGGCCCGAGGAGCGCCCGAGGCAGAACCTAGGGCGCAGGGCGCGCAGGGGGGCCTGCGCGCCGCTGTCGAGGCCTCAGGCGGCGAGGAAGCTCTGCCACTGGCGGGTCAGGTAACGATCCTCGTCCATCACCGTGTTCCAGATGCCTATATTGCCCATCCGGTCCCAGAGCGAGCCGCCATCACGGGTGATACCGGCCTTCTCCATGACCTTGCCGAACGGGTTGAGAATGTCTTCGGTCGCCGGTTTGCCCTCGTACCAGTAGCCATATTCGTTCTCGGACATGAAGGCTTTCACATTCTCGGGCACCGAGTTGTAGAAGCCCTGCCGCGAGATGAACGCCCCCGCCCAGCCGGAATTGACCCAGTTCATATATTCGATCGCGCAATCGCGCTTGAGCCCGTCCAGATGGCTCATGGCGGTCATCATGATATACCAGCCGCGATAGCCTTCCTTCATGCCGTTATATTTACAATCGATGCCGCGGGTGCGCACCTCGGTCACGGCGGGCGACCACATCGATTGCAGCACCACCTCACCCGAGGCCATCAGCTGCACCGACTGGTCGAAATTGGTCCAGAACGAGCGGAACTGGCCGGATTTCTTGTAGTCGATCAGTTTCTTGATCGTGGCATCGATCTCGGCCCTGGTCATATTGCCCTTATCGGCATAGTCGATCTCGCCGAGCGCCTGAAGCGCCATGGCGCTATCGGCAATGCCGGTGGCGGTGCCATCCTGCAGCGCGACCTTTCCGGCAAATTCGGGATTGAGCAACTCCGCCCAGCTATCGACCGGACGCCCGATCAGATCGGGACGGACGCCCAGCGTATCGGCATTGTAATACATCGGCACGCCGACCAGCCATTCGGTGGGGGTCAGCGAATAGTCCTTGGCGTCCTGCGTGGCCCAATACTGGGTCTTGATCGGCGCCATCCCCTCCATCGTGGCGGAGGTGCCATCGGGGTATTTGCCCGTGGTCAGCAGCGGAATGGTCTTGTCGAACCATTTGTAATCCGAGGTCTTCACCGGCATCAGCACGCCACGGCCCTGAAAATATTTCAGGTTGGTATTGGGCATATCGGTCACATCGACCGAATTGGGCTGGGTGAGCAGCCGGTTGATATGGGTCGTCTGATCCGGCGCGGTCTGCATCTCGACCCTGAAGCCCAACTCCTCGTTCGCGCGCGCGCCGATCTCGGGGATGGTGGAGTAGGACTGGCCGATATGGGTGATCGTGATGTCCTTGATATTCTGCGCCCAGATCATGGGCGCGGGGAAGCCCGTGGCCACGGCGGCAGCGGCGCCCGTTTTCAGCAGGGCGCGGCGCGAGATCCCTTTTGTAGCGGAGGCTGCGGGAGACGGTCCGGCGGCACCGTGGCCTTTGGTGCAATCCTTATGGGGCATCTGGTTCTCCTGATGGAACTTGGTCAGTGGTCCGGCGAAGGGAGGGCGGGCCGGAAGGATCGGCCCCGTTTGTCGGGGCATCTTGTAGCGATGCCCTTAGGATCGGCCCCGAGAGCCTCGAACCGCAAATGAGAAAAATTGTGACGGCAGATGAAATAACCTCGCGTTTCAAATGGCGGGTTTTCTGTTTCACTCGCGGGGCTGCGCTTTATGGTCCCATACGGGGACCCGCATCAGGTGCCGGCCGGCATGCTCGAGCAAGGTTCACGGCGCCTGCGATCAGGGGCATCCTGACGGTTCTGGAACGCGGCCAGGGCCTGCCCCCGAACAGGAGACGGAAGTCATGAAAACGATCAAGGGGCCCGGCCTCTTTCTGGCACAATTCGTAGGGTCGCATGCGCCCTTCAACGACTGGCCGGCCATCACCAACTGGGCTGCGCAGACCGGCTATCACGGCGTGCAGGTGCCCAGCGGCGAGGCGGGGCTGATCGATCTCGATCTTGCCGCAACCAGCCGGACCTATTGCGACGACTGGAAAGGACAGGCCGAGGAAAATGGCGTGACAGTCACCGAACTGTCCGCGCATATCCAGGGCCAGCTGGTGGCGGTGCATCCAGCCTATGATCTGGCCTTTGACGGTTTTGCGCCGGTGCCGCTGCGCGGCAATTCCCGCGCGCGTCAGGCATGGGCCGTCGATCAGGTGATGAAAACCCTGACCGCCTCGAGACATCTCGGGCTGACAGCGATGGCCACTTTTTCGGGGGCGCTGGCATGGCCCTATCTCTATCCGTGGCCGCAACGTCCCGCGGGACTGATCGAGCGCGCCTTCGATGAGCTGGCCGCACGCTGGCGTCCCATCCTCGATCATGCCGAGGAGTGTGGCGTGGATGTCTGCTACGAGATCCATCCGGGCGAGGACCTTCATGACGGGGCCAGCTACGAGATGTTTCTCGAGCGTGTGGGCGGGCATAAGCGCGCCTGCCTGCTCTATGATCCCTCGCATTTCGTGCTGCAATGTCTCGATTATCTACAATATCTGGATATCTATCGCGACCGGATCCGCATGGTCCATATCAAGGATGCCGAATTCAACCCGACCGGCCGTCAAGGTATCTATGGCGGCTTCCAGTCCTGGCTCGACCGCGCGGGCCGTTTCCGCAGTCCGGGCGACGGGCAGGTGGATTTCGGGGGCATCTTCTCGCGACTGGCCGCGATGGATTTCGAGGGCTGGGCCGTGGTCGAATGGGAATGCTGCCTGAAACATCCCGAGGATGGGGCGCGCGAGGGAGCGCAATTCGTGAAAGACCATATTATCCGCGTGACCGAACGCGCATTCGACGATTTCGCAGCGGCGGGGCTTGTTGATGGCGCCAATGCCAAGATGCTGGGGCTTGCGTGATGGAGCGGATCAGGCTGGGAATGATTGGCGGCGGGATCGATGCCAATATCGGTCGGGTGCACCGCCATGCGGCATGGCTTGACGGGCAGTTCGATCTGGTGGCCGGTGCACTTTCCTCTACCCCCGAGAAATCGCGCGCCAGCGGTCGGGCGCTAGGGCTCGCAGGCGACCGCTGCTATGGCTCTTTTGCCGAGATGGCCGAGGCAGAGGCCGCGCGCGAGGACGGGATCGAGGCGGTAGCGATCGTCACGCCGAACCATGTACATGGCCCCGCCGCAGCGGCCTTTCTGGAACGTGGCATCCATGTCATCTGCGACAAGCCGCTGACTGCGACGATAGAACAGGCGCAGACGCTCGAGCGGGCCGTGCGTGGCTCGGACGCCCTGTTCATCCTGACCCATAACTACACCGCCTATCCGATGATCCGGCAGGCAAGGGAGATGATCGCGGCCGGAGAATTGGGGGCGCTGCGGGTCGTGCAGGTGCATTACGCGCAGGACTGGCTGGCCCAAGCGGGGCACGGCAAACAGGCCGAGTGGCGCGGAGATCCGGCCCGTGCAGGGCTTGGTGGGGCAGTCGGCGATATCGGCACCCACGCCCATAACCTCGCCTGTTTCGTTTCCGGTCTGCCGGTAGAGCGGCTCGCCGCTGACCTGCAGGCTTTCGTGCCCGGACGGGCGGTGGATGATAACGGCCATGTCCTGCTGCGGTTTGCGGGTGGGGTGCGGGGGATGCTCTGGTGCAGTCAGGTGGCGGTTGGCCACGAGAACGGATTAAGCCTGAAGATCTATGGCGATGCGGGCGGGCTCGACTGGTCGCAGGAAGAGCCTGACCGGCTCTGGTTCACCCCCTACGGCCAGCCCAAGCGTCTGCTGACGCGGGGCGGCGCCGGTGCCACCGCTGCGGCACGGGCGATCAGCCGCGTGCCGGGCGGCCATCCCGAAGGCTATCTCGAGGGATTTGCCAATCTCTATACGGAAGCCGCCACCGCGATCCGCGCCGCGCGCCATGGCAGCCGCGATCTCGGGCTGCTCCCCGGGCTCGAGGAAGGGCTCGCAGGGATGCGCTTCATTACCGCCTGCGTCACCTCTTCCGCGCAGGATGCAACCTGGGTGACGCTCTAGCCACGCGATTGCCCGACCAATCGTCGCGAGCAACCGCAGCCCCCACCACCTTTGCGCCAGCGGGCAGATGGTGGCTTCGGGGATTGCCCGCATCCTTCTATGATCCGTGGAAACGGGTATCGAGGCTCAGGAGACCTCCGAGATCTCGCCGGGCGTCGGCCTGCGTTCGAAATGGGAAAAGACTGCCGGTCCCAGATAGATCGGGGCCTGCATCGCGGCCACAAAAAGCGCCAGATGCGGGTCGAAGGGCAGGGCCGCCAGAACCAGTCCCGTATTGCGGTTGCCAAAGACCAGACCAAGCGCGCGGCCCCCGCCGCTCAGCTGTCCTGCGACCCAGCGCAGCGCCAGATTGCCGCCGATATTCAGGATCAATGCCAGCGCCAGATAGATCGCGGCACGCGCAGGGTCCTGCGCGACCAGATGCGCCATCCCGCCGATCAGCGGGATCAGGAAGGCCAACATAAACAGCGCGGCAATCCCGTTGAGCGCATCTGCTCCCCGCCGGATGCGTTCCATGCCGAGCCATGCCTGAAGGGCGGCGCCAAGCGCGATGCCACCGGCCAGCATTCCCAGAAGACGCAGGGCGACCTCGCTGATGGAGCCGGTAAAGTCGAGCCCCGAAAGCCAGAGGCTGAGCGGCATGGTGAGCGGAGCCAGAAGCGTACCCAGCAGCGTGATCCGCAATGCCTGCGGAAAGTCGTAGCGCAGCATCAGCGCGAGGTTCGGCGCGGAACTGAGCGGCGGGGCAGCGCAGAAGGCCGCAACCGGCAGGGCGATGGCCAACGGCCACGCCACCCACAGCCCCGTGAGCCGGAAGAGCAGCGCCAACCCCAGCTGGCTTGCCGCCAGAAACAGCACGCCGCGCAGCACCGCCATCCACCCGAAGACCCGCGCAATCTCGACGCGGGTAAAGGGCTGGCGCATGATACCGAGCGCCGTAACCGAGATGACCAGAGGCGCCAGCACAGGCCGCAGGGCCTCGGGCGAGACGGGCAGGAACGGGATGACACAGAACCCCGTAAAGAGCAGGGCCCGCGCATGTCGGCCCAACCAAGTAAGAAGGATCATGGCTCGCCCTTTCTAAGAGTGGGTCGCGATGTGCCGTGCTCGGGCAAGAGCGCGAGACTGGCGAGGATCGCGATCATGATGGCACATATCGGATGCCTCGTGCAGGCAATATAGCCCGGACCATACTGCGTCCACCCTTGCAGCAAGAGGATGCCCCCCTCCAATGCCGTAATCTGCGCCAGTGCCTCGGGCGCGCCGGTAAAGCCCATCGCAAGCGTCAGGAAGCCGGCACCCATCGGGATCGGGGCGATGGCGGGGAACCGCAGGGCCGAGGGCCGAGGTTTCGCGCATGGAGACCTCCTGCCGACCGTGCCCAGCATCGCCGCCGACAGAATGGGCGCGCCCGCCACCATTGCAATCTTCAAGATCCCGAGCGGCGCGCGGTCCTGCCCCTGCGAGATGTCGTGGATATTGTGGCTCGAAAGCGGCGCCTGGATCGCATATCCTGCAAAGAACAGCGCCAAGACTACGGTCATCGCAGAGACCCGGATCTCGGAGCTGCGGCGCAGCGGACGGTATGTCCTGATCCCCTTGATGACGCGGACATGCACGGTTCGCCAGAACATATCTGCCAGCGCCATCCGCGAGGCGGCCGCCATGGCATGACCCGCATATTGTGCGGATCGCAAAAACACCGGCCCCAGCCAGAGGCAGACCATCTGCGCAACGATCAGACATAAGATGGCGATCAGAGCGACAGGGACACCGGCAGTGGCGGTCGAATAGAGCAGGTCGAGACCCCGTCGTATCAAGCTGCTCTCCTGCTTCTGCCCCGGGCCGGGGCATGGTCGAGCTCAGGGAAACTCTGGCTCCTCCTTGCCGCGAAAACGCTCCGGTCTGCAAGAGCACGCATCGGGCGGAAGAGAGTAGCGGATCGGCCTCCATAGCCCTTCTTCCGCGACGGACGGCCGATCTCGAGGCCGCCCGACAGCTCTTCGGCCTTGTCGCAGCCGCAGGTCCGGGCCATATCGAGCACCCGCGCAGTGGTCATGTTACGGGCGCGGCATTTCACGTCTTCGGTATGGATCGAGAGGAGACGCCCACCGATCCGTGGCTCGACCGGTTGCACCGCAGGTTTGATCCCGTCGTCTTTGAAGAGCGAGCCCTTGGCATGAATATTGATCGAGGGAACGCCGCCGATGCGGGGGGCACATCCTCGGCAAAGCTGACGCCATTCTGGGTCTGATGAGATATCCCGGGATAGGCCACCGGTCTATCCCGGGTCTCGGCGCGGCCCATGCCAGCCAAGGCGATGCTCGGGCCAAGGGCGGTTGCGAGCGGGGATGTTATGGGATGTCCTTCTCTCTCTTGGTTAGATGATCCGGCCTTTTGCAACCGGGGTCTTTGGCCCTGCGCACGAGCTTGGCAGATGTTCAACCTGACTGGAATGCGGTTTAGCCGTGGCACCCCATGACAAAAACTCATCTGTCATAGCTCACTCCGATGACTGGCGGCGCTTGTTCCGCAACGGGTATGGGCCCATAGAGCGGATAGAATTTCCGCCGGTCCGGGGCTATCGGGCGTCCAGCTGACACCGTCGCCGGCCAGAAACAGCCCGCGTTAGGCTTCGGGCATATGCTCCTGCATGAAATGGCCATAGATGCGGTGGTTATAGCGGTAATGACCGGGCAAAGCGCCCTTGAAAGCGCCGAGGAAGTTCTCGTCCGCCTCCCAGCTGACGCAGATCGGCGCGCCGCGGATATGGGAGGCGATATCGACATCGGGATAGATCTTGGCCAACGCCTTCAGCGCCAGATCCACCCGTTTTTCGGCCGGAAGCGGCAGCACCTTCAGCGCGTCGGTCATCCACGAATAGCTCAGGCAGATTACGGCGGGCTTATCCGGCCCGTTATCGAAGAAATAGGTGCCACGGGTATGACGGTCGGTCAGGGTCATCGACATGACGGGCCTGCCCGTCGCATCTGTATCGTTCCAGAAGGGACGGTCCACCATCACGAAGGTCTTGGCCGCCTGCATATAGCGGGTGCGGTCGAGCGCCATCCATAGCTTCTGGTCAAAGAGGCTCTCCTCGACCTCGATCGCGGTGGTCAGAAGATGGGTCTGGCAGTTGCTGAGCACCGCAGCATAAAGCGTCTCGCCTTCAAGCTCGATCACGGTCGAACCTGCCGCCGGAGTCAGCGGGTTCGGGCAGGGGGCGCTTTCGCACCCCATGAGGTCCAGATAATGGTAGAAAGTGCGCGAGGAGACCGTAAAGCGCATCCCGCCCAGTTCGGCCACCACGCCACAGGCGCCCTCGAAGACCTGTGAGCGAAGCCGCCAGCCGAAGGCTGTGGGAGCGGCGGCAGTCGCAAACTCGACCAGCCCCGCGACCCGCGAAGGCAGATCAATCTGTCAGGCGCCACGGTCGGTCTGAAACCAGAGCGTAGAAACACAGTCACGCCATACTTCGCCCGAAGCGGGATCAATGCCCGGATCTCTCCCCGTGAACCCCACCGAAGATGCCGAGTTCAACCAATGGCTAGATCGCCAAGCCCACATGTTCCGCATCCCCGAAAAGACGTATCCCGGCAATCACCTTGCCTGCCCTCCGCGCAGATCCGCGATCTGGGTGGACAGATATTCTCCTTCAAAGAGGTTATCGCCGATCTCGGCGATCAGCAATGCATCGCCAAGACCGGCTTTCGCAACCGGCTGTCCATCGGGGCTGCAGATGATAGAAAGCCCGCCAAAGCACAGACCATGCTCCTCGCCGCTGTAATTGGCATAGGCCACGACCATACGGTTTTCATAGGCGCGGGCAGGGACCAGAAGATCGGGCACATGCGCATAGCCTATCGGATTGGCCGTCGGCACCAGGAGTATCTCCGTGCCCTGCCGCGCAAGCGCACGCGCATGTTCGGGGAATTCTATATCGTAACAGATGAGAAGACCGAAATTCCGACCCCGATAGCGGAAGACGACCGGTGCCTGTTGCCCATGAGAGAAGTTTGCCTGCTCCATCGCGCCGAAAAGCTGGATCTTGCGGTAATGGGCGAGGCGCGTGCCATCCGGCGCAATCACGGAGGCAGAATTGTAGATCCCGTCCGTGCCGCGCTCGGCCCAGCCGTAAACAATGGCAATCCTGTTGTTTCGGGCCTGTTCTGCGACATAGGTGGCCCAGATCCCGTTCAGGGGCTGGGCCTGCTCTCTGTGGCCATCGGGACGGTTATAGCCGGGAAGGGCAAGCTCGGGGAGAAGAAGGAGATCACATCCCGAAAGGGACGCCTGTCTGGCATCCCGCGCGATCCGCGAGAGCCTGTCTTCCACGCCGCATTGCCATTGCGAAACCGCGATTTTCATAAGCAGTCCTCCAACGCGACCCAAAAAGAGGCAAGGGATCTTGGATACTTGCGCTCCGGAACTCCCGCCGAAGCGGCATTTGATGGGGCGTCTCAGGGCCTGGATTGCGCCTCAACCGGAGGGAATGGGGCGGGTGTCTCCCTGCCGGTTGAACGGTAGGGAGAGTATTCGGGATTCAGCCCCGGAATGGGGATCTCAGAACGGGATCTCGTCGTCGAAATCGGGACGGCTGGAGCCGCCGCCGCCCTGCGAGGGGCCACCATAACCGCCCGAGGACGGGCCATCGTCATAGCCACCCGAGGAGGGGCCACCATAGCCGCCACCGCTCTGGCCGCCGCCATAACCGCCACCCTGACCGCCATCATTGCGGCCATCCAGCAGTGTCAGCTCGCCACGATAGGGGCGCAGCACGACCTCGGTCGAATAGCGGTCCTGACCGGACTGGTCCTGCCATTTGCGGGTTTCCAGCTGGCCCTCGATATAGACCTTGGACCCCTTGCGCAGATATTGCTCGGCGATTTTGGCCAGCGGTTCGCTGAAAATCGCGACCGAATGCCACTCGGTGCGTTCCTTGCGCTCGCCTGTCGCGCGGTCGCGCCAGTTTTCCGAGGTCGCGATCCGCAGGTTGCACACTTTCCCGCCATTCGAGAAGCTGCGCACCTCGGGGTCACGGCCGAGGTTACCCACGATAATGACCTTGTTGACCGATCCTGCCATCAAAAAACCTCCGCTGGCTGACCGACATGCGCTGCATGCCGCGTGATTCAAATTGGTTCGGCTGGGTATAACAGACCGCGCCCGCATGCAAAGCAGGAAACCGACGCGGGCGCGGTGAATTCGGAAAGCGGCCCTCTTTCCCTTGCGGCACACAGAAAGGGTTTTCATCTGCCCCGTGATGGGTATAGTCCTGCCTAAGCAAAAAATCCGGGGACAGATGATGATACGAAAAGGGACCGTCGCAGCGATCCTTGCGCTCACCGCCTGTGCGGCCATAGCGCCCGTTTCCAGCGCCTCTGCCGAAGGGCTTCGGCTGAATGGAGCATCGAGTTCGAACCGCGTCCAGCTGTTCAGGAACCAGACCAGCATTCTCGACAAGCGGGCGGCGGGACAATATGCCCATAGCTCGCGTCTGCGCCCCGATGGCAAGACCGTCGCCGCCGCTCTGATCCCGAGCTATAGCGGAAAATATCGCGGCAAATATATGTCTGCCGCGCAGCAGGCCGCCCAGAAAAATGGCATTCCGACGGATCTGTTCCTACGCCTGATCCAGCAGGAAAGCGGCTGGAATCCCAATGCCGTCTCCCATGCCGGCGCGCGTGGTCTGGCCCAGTTGATGCCTGCAACAGCAGCCAAACTGGGGGTCGATATTGCCGATCCGGAGGAAAACCTTGATGGCGGTGCGCGCTATCTGCGCATGATGTATGATCGCTTCGGCAACTGGCGCCATGCTCTGGCGGCTTATAATGCGGGTCCGGAGGCGGTGGCCAAATATAACGGTATTCCGCCCTATCAGGAGACCATGAACTATGTGAAGGTCATTCTGGGAAGCTGATCAGACAGCTACGACCGGACATTAAAAAAGCACGCGAAAATCGCGTGCTTTTCTTTTGGAATATATGGATTTTACGGGATGATGCGGGTGTATTTTGCACCGGCCAGCGAGGCCCCCGCGATCAGACCTGCCTGACCGAAGACCAGCGCGATCACAGGTGCGCGCGAGGTCGTGGTATCGGTGCCCAGCGAGCCGCCACGATCGGGAAGTGCATATTTCGCATCCGCGCCAATCTGCCAGCCATCGGCGCGACGGAACCCCGAAAGCGCCTCGGGGGTCATGAAGAACAGCGCATGGGCATATTGCTGCGCGCCGATCTGGAAACCCACGGAGGCCGAGGTGATCGCGTAATAATCCACGGTTACGCCGTTGATGCGCAGCGCACCGCGCCCGTAGGCGCCACCTATACCGAAACCGGCTTCGGTCACCAGCGGCATATAGAGCACGCCGACCGCCTTATCCATCAGCTCCTGCGTGCCGGGGTAGCGGCTGATCAGGAAGTTCCGCGTTGCATCGACGCGCGCATCGATCTGGGGCCCTGCATTGGAGCCCACACCATTGCCACAGGCCGCCAGCCCGCAGGCGGCGCCGCCCATTGCCAGAAGGTTACGTCTGGAAATCATCTCACTGCCTCTCGCTCGATTTTGCATCGGGCTTGACCGCCCGTCTTGATGGGACATGCCCTTGGTTCCCTGAAAGAGTAGCCCGAAAATTTGACCCTGTCACTTCCCATCGGATGAAACCAGCCTATATCCAGAGGCTTGTTCAGCCGCCATTGGCCAATGCGCGGGCAGCCGCCGGTGCGAAATAGGTCAGCACCCCGTCACATCCCGCACGTTTGAACCCGATCAGGCTTTCAAGCATCACTTTGTCATGATCGAGCCAGCCATTGCGGATTGCAGCCATCGCCATCGCGTATTCGCCCGAAACCTGATAGGCGAAGGTCGGCACACCGAACTCGTCTTTCACACGGCGGCAGACATCAAGATAGGGCTGCCCCGGCTTGACCATCACCATATCGGCGCCTTCGGCCAGATCGCGGGCGACCAGTCGCAGCGCCTCATCGGAGTTTGCCGGATTCATCTGATAGGTTTTCTTGTCGCCCTTGAGCGCGCCGGAGGCACCAACCGCGTCGCGGAAGGGGCTGTAATAGACGCTGGCGAATTTCGCCGAATAGCTCAGGATCGAGACATCGCGGCCATAGCCCGCATCCTCGATCGCCTTGCGCATCGCGGCGATACGGCCATCCATCATATCCGAAGGCCCGAGGATATCAGCCCCGGCCTCGGCCTGCGCAAGAGCCATTTTCACAAGCGCCTCAACGGTTTCGTCGTTGAGGATGATCCCGTCTTTCACCAGCCCGTCATGGCCGAGCGAATTATAGGGATCGAGCGCGATATCGGTCATGATCGCGATCTCGGGGACGCGCTTCTTGATCTCGCGGATCACGCGGTTGGTGATATTCTCGGGGTTCCACGCCTCTTCGCAGGTCTCGGTCTTCACCGAAGGATCGGTATAGGGAAAGAGACAGAGCGCCGGAATGCCCAGCTGGGCGGCTTCCTCGGCGGCGCGCACAGCCCCCTCGACGGTCTTGCGGAAGACACCGGGCATGGAGGGCACCTCGACATCCGCCCCTTCGACATCGGTAATGAAAATCGGCCAGATGAGGTCTTTGACGCTCAGGCGGTTTTCTTGCACCAGATCGCGCAGCGCAGCCGTGCGGCGCAGTCTGCGCATGCGGTTATGCGGGAAGGAGGGGAAAAGAGGTGTCATCATAAGTCTCCATTACTGTCGCTGACGTGCCATGCAGACGCCAGAAACTCAAGCCTTTTGGGTCCATGGATGCTTCCCTCTATGCGTTGAATCGGCTAGGAAAAGGACACATCCACGCGAGCCAGTAAAAAGAAGACAAAAGTGGACCTTAGCCAGACGCTCTTTTCGCTGATCGATATGCGGTCATTTTCCAGTATTTGGTATTGGGTGATCCTTGCTGTCGCGTGGTCTACCGCCTCGCATTTCATCATGGGCGTGCCCTATGATCTGGTTACGCAATATCGGCGCGACACCAGCCTGGCACCCGATCTCGTGGCGCTTGGCGGCGTGAACGCGCGTCGCCTGCTGCGTTTTGGCCGCGCGCGCACGGCGCTTACGGCGCTCTGGTGGTGTCTGACGAGTTTTCTTGTGTTCAGCGGGTTCTATTACGGGGCCGAGCTCGCGCAGGCCTGCCTGTTTTTGGTGGTGCCATTGAGCGTTGTGATGATCATGGCGATGCGTAATGCCGCCACCCTTGCCGCACTGGCAACGCGCGCGGAGGCAGGGCAGATCGCCGATTTGCTGCATCGCATCCGCTTCCGTGTGCAATTGCTTGGAATGGCCTCTATTTTTCTCACCGCCATCTGGGGAATGCTGATCAATCTTCTCCATCACAGCATTCGACTTTGGTGAGCACGGCCCCTATCTAACCCCCGACCGGCGCGCACGGCGCGCAACAGACAAAGGCTGCACAAGATGACGCATTTCGTTCTTTCCGGCGCCCCCGAGGGCTATGACGCCAGATTGCTTCTGCGCGAGCTGGAACGGGGTCAGAGCGTCGTGCATGTGGCACGCGATGACCGCAGGCTCGAAGCGATGCGGCTCGCGCTCGGCTTCTTTGCCCCCCATGTCACCGTGTTGAGTTTTCCGGCGTGGGACTGTCTGCCCTATGATCGCGTCTCGCCCAATCCCGAGATTTCCGCGGCGCGGATGGCCACGCTCGCGGCCCTGCAAACGGGAGTTCCGGGACCCTTCGTGCTGCTGACGACAATTTCGGCTGCCATGCAGAAAATTCCTGCACGTCAGGTGCTTGCCGAGAACTCCTTTACCGCCAAGGTGGGTGGGCAGCTCAAGGACGAGGCCCTGCGTGGCTTTCTGACGCGGATGGGGTTCTCGCCGGTGCCGACGGTTTCGGAGGCGGGAGAATTCGCCGTTCGTGGCGGTATCATCGACATCTATCCACCCGGTGAAGGCGGTCCGGTACGGTTGGATCTGTGGGGTGATGTGCTCGATGGGGCGCGCCGGTTTGATCCGGCCACCCAGCGCACGACCGAGAAGTTGACCCGGATCGAACTGGCGCCAGTATCGGAAGTGATCCTCGACGAGCCTTCCATCACCCGTTTCCGCCAGAATTACCGGATCGAATTTGGCGCGGGCGGCGCGGAGGATCCGCTTTACGAGGCGGTCTCGGCAGGGCGCAAACATGCCGGAATGGAGCATTGGCTGGGCTTTTTCCACGAGAGGCTCGAGACGATTTTCGACTATCTTCCAGAGGCTTCGGTCATGCTGGACGACCAGACTACGGTGTTGCGCGACACCCGCTGGGAGCAGATCTCGGACCAGTATGACACCCGCCGCGAGGCGATGACGCGGCGCGATCGGGTGGATAG
The DNA here is from genome assembly GCF_037949795.1 of Thioclava sp. GXIMD2076. Lineage (NCBI taxonomy): Bacteria > Pseudomonadati > Pseudomonadota > Alphaproteobacteria > Rhodobacterales > Paracoccaceae > Thioclava > Thioclava sp. GXIMD2076. The sequence goes on along the minus strand of NZ_CP149932.1, from coordinate 2,176,531 downwards.
CGTCTATAAACCGGCCGCGCCCAAACTTCTCTATCTGGATGATGCAGCATGGCAAGAGGCGCTGAAAGACCGGCGCGTGATTGCGTTTCAGGTGCTGTCGGCACCGCCTGGCCCCGGCATTCTGGATGCGGAAGCGCGGATCGGGCGCAGCTTCGCGCCAGAGCGTCAACAGGAAGAAGTGAGCCTTTTCGGGACCTTGCGAGACCATATTCAAGCACGACTGAAATTCGGGCCGGTGGTGATTGCCTCGTGGTCCGAAGGCGCGCGCGAACGCCTGCAGGGGCTGATGGAGGATGAGGGTCTCCAGATTGCACGGCTAATCACCGATGCGCGCCAGATCGGTCCCGGGGTCAACCTGACGGTCTGGACGCTGGATCAGGGATTCGAGGCGCCGCCCAAGGGCGATGATCCGGCGCTGACCGTGATCTCCGAACAGGACGTCCTGGGCGACCGGCTGATCCGAAAACCTAAAAAGAAACGTAAAGCCGAGAACTTCCTGACCGAAGCTCAATCGCTGTCTCAAGGGGATCTGGTGGTCCATGTGGATCATGGGGTCGGGCGTTATAAGGGGCTCGAGACGGTTTCTGCCCTGGGCGCGCCTTTGGATTGTGTGCTTTTGGAATATGCCGGTGGCGACAGGCTGTTCCTTCCGGTGGTCAATATCGAGCTGCTCAGCCGGTTCGGGCATGAGGACGGTCTCCTCGACAAGCTCGGTGGCGGCGCATGGCAGGCCAAGAAAGCGCGGCTGAAAGAGCGTATCCGCGAGATTGCCGACAAGCTGATGCGGATCGCGGCGGAGCGCTATCTGCGCAAGGCCTCCATTCTCGAGGTGCCGCATCACGAATGGGAAGCCTTCGCCGCGCGCTTCCCCTATAGCGAGACCGATGACCAGTTAGCGGCCATCGAGGATGTTGTGAACGACCTGAAATCCGGCACACCGATGGACCGGTTGGTGGTGGGCGATGTGGGCTTTGGCAAGACCGAAGTGGCGATGCGCGCCGCCTTTATCGCGGCCAGTGCGGGCGTGCAGGTGGCGATCATCGCACCCACAACGCTGCTGGCCCGCCAGCACTACAAGACCTTTGCCGAACGGTTCCGCGGCACGGCAATCAATGTCCGGCCCCTGTCGCGCTTTGTCTCGGCCAAGGAGGCTGCAGCCACGCGCGCAGGGCTGGCGGATGGATCGGTCGATATCGTCATCGGCACCCATGCGGTGCTGGCCAAGGCGGTGAAGTTCATGAACCTTGGCCTCCTCGTCATTGACGAAGAACAACATTTTGGCGTTCAGCATAAGGAGCGCCTCAAAGAGATGCGCTCGGATATCCATGTGCTTACGCTGACGGCAACCCCGATCCCGCGCACCCTGCAACTTTCGCTGACCGGAGTCAGGGATCTATCGGTCATCGGAACACCGCCGGTGGACCGTCTGGCAATCCGCACCTATGTCTCGGAATTCGATACGGTGACCATCCGCGAGGCACTGCTGCGCGAGCGTTTCCGTGGCGGGCAAAGCTTCTATGTCGTGCCGCGCATCACCGATCTGGCCGCGATAGAAGACTTCCTGCGCAACGAGGTGCCCGAGGTGACCTTCATCACCGCGCATGGGCAACTGGCGGCGGGTGAACTCGACGAGCGGATGAATGCCTTTTATGACGGTAAATATGATGTCTTGCTGGCCACAACGATCGTTGAATCGGGCCTCGATATCCCGACTGCCAATACGATGGTCATCCACCGCGCCGATATGTTCGGCCTGAGCCAGCTCTACCAGATCCGCGGGCGGGTCGGGCGGTCCAAGATGAGGGCCTATTGCTATCTGACGACCAAGCCGCGCATGCCGCTGACACCGCAGGCGACCAGACGGCTGCGGCTACTGGGCTCGCTCGACAGCCTTGGCGCAGGGTTCAATCTTGCAAGTCAGGATCTGGACTTGCGGGGCGCAGGCAACATCTTGGGTGAAGAGCAATCCGGCCATATCAAGGAAGTGGGCTATGAGCTTTACCAGTCCATGCTCGAGGAAACGATCTCGAAGCTGAAATCGGGCGAGCTGGGCGAGGATGTGTCCGATGGCGAATGGTCGCCCAATATCAATATCGGCGTTCCGGTGACGATCCCCGAGAGCTATATCCCCGATCTGGATGTGCGTCTGGGTCTTTACCGCCGGTTGAGCCAAGTGGTGACCAAGGTCGAGATGGAAGGCTTTGCCGCCGAGCTGATCGACCGGTTTGGGCCGCTCCCCAAGGAGGTGAATACGCTCCTGCTGGTGATCCGCATCAAGGGCATGTGCAAACGGGCCCATATCGGCAAGCTGGATGCCGGACCGAAAGGCGTCACGATCCAGTTCCATAACGATAAGTTCCCCAATCCCGCAGGCTTGGTCGATTATCTTACGACGGAACGTGATTTGGCGAAGCTGCGCGACAACAAGCTGATGATCCGCCGCGACTGGACCAATGACGCCGACAAGATCAAAGGCACATTTGCAATTGCCCGCGATCTGGCAGCCAAGGTGCGCGAGGCCGAGAAGGCGAAGAAATAAGAAAGCCGGGGGTTTCCCCGGCTTCTCATTTATTTACACGTCGTTGTTGGTCCGTGTCATGAGAATCGCGGCCAGCCCCGAGCACAGACAGGTCGCAATCACCAGCGGCATCACGGTGCCGTTGAAGGCCAGCCCGACAGGTGCCGCAATCAGCACTGATCCGAGCGTCGAGAGCGCGGTGATGACCGAGGCCGCCATGCCCGCCAGATGGCCCATATTCTGCATAGCCAGCGCGTTGAGATTGCCGAAGGTAATCCCCGCCATCGCGAAAACCGACACGAAATAGAGGAAGAACACCGCAAAGCCCCAACCCGATTGTGGCATGCCGGAAAGCTCGAGCCCCAGCATGACGAGCGAGATCACCACCTGGACCCGGTAAGCCACCGACACGATGCGGCGCATCCCCAGACGCACGACGAGGCGCGAGTTGATGAAGGAGAAGCTGCCTGCCATCAGCGCGCCGAGCGCGAACCAGAGCGGGAAGCGGTCGGTCACGCCATAGGCCTTGTAGAGCTGCTCGGCCGAACTGACCGCCGAGAACATCTGCGCAAAACCGAGCGTCATGATGATGATGAAGAGGCGCACCTGACTGTCGGAGATCACTTCGACAGCCCCGGCCAGAAGCGGCTTGAATTTCAGCGGGCGGCGACGCTCGGGGGGCAGGGTTTCGGGCTGGCGCAGGAAGAGCCAGCTGACCCCGATCAGGCCGAAGACGCAGAAGACATAGAAGATCGCGCGCCATTCGGAGAAAGCGATGATCACCGCACCGATCGAGGGCGCGAGGGCGGGCACGATGATGAAGATCATCATGATGATCGAGGTGACCTGCGCCATCTCTCGACCCGCATACATGTCGCGCACCAATGCCATCGGCACCAGACGCGGGGCGGCGGCACCAAGCCCTTGGATGAAGCGCGCGAACAGAAGCGCTTCCAGCGTTTGCGCGGAGGCCGCGATCAGTGCCCCGATGATGTAGACGACAATCCCGCCCGCGATCGTGATCCGGCGCCCGAACGCATCCGAGATCGGCCCGACGAAGAACGTGCCTGCACCGATCCCGAAGACGAAGGAGGTCAGCACGAGTTGTGCGCGGTTGACATCCTCGGGGGTAAGGGCTGCGGCGATATCGCCGAGGGCAGGGAGCATCGCATCGATCGAAAACGCGACGGTTGCGATCAGGGAAGCCAGCATGACGGTGAACTCGCGCAGCGACAGGGTTCGGGCCGTCTGGGCAACGCTGTGGTCCAGATGAGTCATGAATATCTCGATAAATGGGGTATATTCTAAGGCTGACTATAGTAAGCAGCCTCAGGTCGTCCATCTTTAAGCCCGCGCAAAAAGGCACAGGCCCACACGGAAATGTGCGAGAACTGAAACGCTCAGTTCAGAACGGTGCCATCCGGTGCGCCCGACAGCTCGTCGATCACCTGAAGCCAGAGCTCTTTGGGTTGCGCGCCCGAAATGGCGTGGGTGTTTGAGACAATGAAGGTCGGCACCGCAGTGATCCCGCGTTCGCGCGCATGGGCGTCACGGGTGGCGATGGTATCGCGATCGGCATCGCTCGCCAGAAGCCGCGCCGTCATCTCCGCATCGAGCCCCGCATTCTTGGCGATTTCTATCAGCTCCCGCAGATCGCCGATATCACGCCCCTCATACCAATGGGCGGTCATCAGCCCCGACATCACTGCCGTGCCACGTTCCTCGAGCCCCGCCCAATAGACCAGACGCAGCGCATCAAGTGTATTGGGCTGGCGGATCACTTTCAGGGGGTCGAGCGGCAGATTGTCGGCCGCGGCGATATCCAGTAGCTGCTGGTGCATCCTGACCGCGCCGTCCTGACCGAATTTGGCCTGCAGGTAATCAGCGCGGTTCATGCCCTCGCGCGGCATCGCGGGGTTCAGCTGGAAGGGGTGCCATGCCAGCCGGAACGGATGATCGGGCCGCTCCGCCAACGCACGGTTGAGCCGCTCGTAGCCGATCAGGCAGAAAGGGCAGACCGGGTCGGCAAAGATATCTAGCGCGATCATGAGGCTCTCCTAAAGGGTGTCAGCCCTCTGTCTCAGGCCGCGCGCGGATGGTCAAGAGGGGCTCAGGCCGAGCCATCCTCTTCCTCGTCATCACCGAAACTCTCGTCACGGTCATACTCGTCCTCGCCTTCGCCGACATATTTGGACGAGTTGCGCATGGACTGGTTGTCATGGGTGGGATCCATCACGACATCCGAGGGCAGCTCGCCCGCAAGCCATTCGCGCAGCTGCTCGACCACATCCTCGGGCTCCTCGCCCGTGGCCTCGACAATCGCCGCGATGAAGGCGCGCCGGTCACCGTCGATCTCCTCGAGATCCTCTTCGGTCAGCTCCGGCCAGCGGTCGATGATCGCTTCGTTGAACGCGGTCCAGTTTTCTTCGACATGTGCCCATTTCATGGCAGCCTCCTTCGTCTCGGCGTCACGCGCGGTGGCGCTCCATTTCCTTGAGGAGACAAGCCGGAACGCTCTGGTCCGGTTCCAAAAATTCTCACGCTCAGGCGCGGATTTCCGCCATAGCAAAAGGGCCGGTGCCCGCGGCACGGCCCTTTCCGATCCTGCTGCATCCGAGGCTGTCAGTACATCCAGCCCTGAACCGTGCGCGCACCGCCCGAGACATCCTCTCCCATGCCCGCAACCGTGTTGCACGCGCTCAGGGAGACCATCAGCAAGCCAAGCAAAACGAGTGTTTTCATTTTTTCGCCTCATACCACCAAGTATCGGGCATGAAGCCCGGCCAATCACCGTAAACCGGCAGGGTTTCCGGATAATGAAGGCTGGATTTATGCGCAAGCCTCGAGGTCTTGGAATACCATGCGGGGATCACATAGCGGCCTTCGGTCAGGATCCGGTCCAGCGCACGCACGGCAGCCACATAATCCTCGCGATCGGTGGCCTCCAGCATATGGGTGATCATCGCTTCTGCCGCGGGGCTGTCCATGCCCATCCAGTTCCAGCTACCGGGCTGCTCGACGCCGTTCGAGCCCCAATAGAGCATCTGCTCGTTGCCTGGGCTGAGCGAGAGCGCGCGCCAATACCATGTCATATCGAACTGGTAGTTCCGACTGCGCTGCACATATTGCGCGTCATCGATCGTGGTCACAGTGGCCTCGATACCCACGCGCTTGAGCGCCTGAACATAGATATCGACCACCGATTGCGGATCATAGGGGCCGCTGCCATAGCCGCCGCCCTGACGCAGCAGGATCTCGAAGCGGAAGGGCTGGCCCTGCGGGTTGCGCAGAACCCCGTCCTGACCAACCTCCCAGCCCGCATCCGAAAGGAGTTTCAGTGCCTTACGGGTGTTCTTTCGATTCATTTCGCGGCCATCCGAAACCGGCAGGGGATTGCCCTCCATCGTTCCGGGCGCAAGATCCTTGGCGAAGGGTTCAAGCAGCGCCTTCACCTTGCCGGTCGCGGGCCCTTCCTGCATGCCTAGATCGGAATTGGAAAAGAACGACGTCACACGGGGTTCGGCGCCATTGTTCAGTGTTTTGTTGATGAACTCGAAATTGAACACCTCGGTCAGCGCCTCGCGCACGCGCCAATCCTTGAAGAGCGGATTACGGGTGTTCATCACCAGCCCGTCAATGCCGGAGGGGCGGGCATTGGGGATCTCGTCCTTGACGATCTCGCCCGATTGGGCTGCCGCAAAATTATAGCTGTTCTGCCAGCGGGCATCGCTGGCCTCGCGCCACGCATCTACATCTCCGGCTTTAAAAGCTTCGAAGATCACATTGCCATCCTTAAAATAATCGTGACGGATCTCAGAAAAATTCCAAAGGCCGTGATTGAAATTCACATCCTTGCCCCACCAGTTGGGGTCTTTCTTGAAGCTGATGAATTTGCCGTTCGACACCTGATCAACCACATAGGGGCCCGAGCCCACGGGGATCATATCGGTGGTCGCCTCGAAATCCTTGCCCTCCCATTGCGCCTTTTCCAGAATGGGACGCATCCCCATCAGAAGCGCTAGCTCGCGGTCGGGCGCGTTAAACGTGATACGGACCGAGCGCGGGCCGGTCTGGGTGATCTCTTTCACCTTGGCCCAGGCGTTGCGGTAGCGCGGGTGTCCGCTTTCGCCGAGCGTCTTGTAAGACCAGATCACATCCTCGACTGTCACCGGCTTGCCATCCGAGAAATGCGCCTCGGGGCGCAGCGTGTATTCGACATAGCTGCGCGCCTCGTCAGTCTCGACCGATTGCGCCAGAAGGCCATAGAGGGTGAAGGGTTCATCAATCGAGCGCGCCATCAGCGACTCGGTCACATATTGGGTGATTCCCGTGGCCGGACGGCCCAGCAGAATCCACGGGTTGAGCGAATCGAACGTGCCAACCTCACCCAGTTTCAGCGTTCCGCCCTTGGGTGCATCGGGGTTGGCATAGGGAAGATGGTCGAAATTATCGGGCAGGGCGGGCGCACCAGTCATGGCGATCGCATGCTGCGGTGCTGCAAGCGCCTCATGCCCAAGGATTAAAGGGCTTGCGGCAAGCATAGCGCCCAAAAGCATGCGTCTGAGAGCGGGGTTCTGCATCGCGATAATTCCGTTTCTGCTCGTGTTATTTACAGGAAATCTAACCGAGCAACGGGACTTACGCAATTTTCCCTTTGAAACTGCGCGCAGAACGGCCTATAACAAACTCACTGCTCGATAGGTTTCTTGCCTGTATGAAACCTGCCTCATGACTTAGCGCCCGCCTTGTGCGGGCGTTTTTTTTGGTCAATGCGGCTCCTTGCTCAGTTCTCGCTGCAGTTGCATCCATTAATGCCATGAACGCGCAGGTTTTTTGAACTGGAACAATTCAAGGATGCGCCAAATGGTCTTGGCGTCGCATCGACGAAGCAGTTTCAGATGATGGGCTGCTTTTGCTTGATGCGATTCGCGAACGCAAGCAAAAAAAGCCGCACTCCTGCGTGATATTGTGGATTTTAGCGTGATTGGACCTTGCCAGATTCGGCTCTAGGATGATGATCAGGGATATTATCCAGAGGAGGGCCAGATGAGCCTTAAGGGAAAATCTGCAGTTATTACCGGATCTAATTCGGGAATTGGTCTCGGCGTTGCGCGAGAGCTTGCACGCGCGGGCGCAAATGTTGTTCTGAATTCTTTTACCGACCGGCCCGAGGATCACGATCTCGCGAAAAGCATCGCACAGGAGTTTGGCGTTGAAGCCCGCTATATCAAGGCCGATCTCTCCAAGGGCGCGGAGGCGCGCGGACTGATCGAGCAGGCGGGGCATTGCGACATCCTCGTCAACAATGCCGGCATTCAGCATGTGGCCCCCATCGACGAATTTCCCGTCGAGAAATGGGATACGATCATTGCGATCATGCTCAATTCGGCCTTCCATACCACGGCCGTTGCTCTGCCGATGATGCGCAAGGCGGGTTGGGGACGGGTGGTCAATATCGCCTCGGCCCATGGCCTGACAGCCTCGCCCTATAAATCGGCCTATGTCTCGGCCAAGCACGGCGTTGTGGGCATGACCAAGGTCGTAGCGCTGGAAACCGCGAAAGAGGCGATCACCGCCAATGCGATCTGCCCGGGCTATGTGCATACGCCGCTCGTCGAGGCGCAGATCCCCGACACCGCCAAGAAATACAACATGACCGAGGAAGAGGCGGTCGAGAAGATCATCCTCGACCGGCAGCCCTCGAAACAGTTCGCGACTGTCGAACAGATCGGCGGCACGGCGGTTTTCCTGTGCTCGGAGGCTGCGGCACAGATCACCGGCACCACGATTTCGGTCGATGGGGGCTGGACCGCATTATAAGATCAAAAAGGGGGGGCCCCTTTTTTAGCGAGTTCTGCGGTCTTTCGGGGCCGATTACGGTGTTCAAACCGCTTCGGGCGGGTGCTTACAGGCTTTGCAACATTCGGGGGCTTCGATGGAAAGCAGGCGGATCAATCTCGCGCTACAGGGAGGTGGGGCGCATGGCGCCTTCACTTGGGGTGTCCTTGACAGGTTACTGGACGAGGACTGGCTGGAAATCGCCGCCATTTCCGGCACCTCGGCAGGTGCGCTCAACGGGGCCGCGCTGAAATCGGGGCTGGCGCAGGGTCAGGGCCGGATCGGGCGGGAGGCCGCACGCGAGGCGCTGGCATGGCTCTGGGGGCAGGTGGCCGAGGGTAGTGACCTGCGCACCGACCGCTGGATGTCGGCTTTTCTGCCCTATCCCGATACCGTGACGCGTTGGCTCGATCTCTTCACGCCGTCCTTCTACATCGAAAACTGGCTGCGGCTCTTTTCGCCATACGACTCGGGACCATTCTATATCAATCCGTTGGAGCGCGTCGTGCGCGACCTGGAATTCGAGAGTGTATGCTGCAAGGATGGCCCTGCCTTCTATGTCTCGGCCACCAATGTGCGCACCGGCAAGATCCGCGTATTTTCGGGCGCCGAGGTAACGCCCGATGCGCTTCTGGCCTCGGCCTGCCTGCCCAACTTGTTCCGTGCCATCGAGATCGAGGACAAGGCGACGGGGCGGCACGAGGCCTATTGGGATGGCGGCTATACCGGGAATCCCGCGCTATTTCCGCTCTTCGAGCCGCAATATCCGCGGGACATCCTGATCGTGAGCATCAATCCGATGGCGCGCGACAGCGTTCCCACGACGCCGCAACAGATCGAGGAGCGGATCACCGAGATCTCGTTCAACACCTCGCTCCTGCGCGAATTGCGCGCGATCAATTTCGCCCGCCGTGTGATCGCCGAGAAACATCTGCCCGAGGGCACGATGAAGGATGTGCTGATCCATATGATCGCCGATGACGAGACTATGCTCTCGCTCGGGCAGAGCTCGAAGATCACACCGAGCTTCGGGATGCTCGACCGGCTGAAAACCGCAGGCCAGCATGCCGCCGACCGGTTTCTGGAGGCCCATGCCGATAAGATCGGACGCGAGCCCTCCGTCAACCTGTCGGAGCTTTTCGGTTGAGTTTCAGCGGGTTTGTGGCTGTTCTTTTTCCGACGGATAGACCAGACCCGCCGAGATGATCAGCTTGGCCGCATCCTCGATCGGCATATCCAGATAGGTGATCTGCGACTGTGGCACGAACATCAGGAAGCCCGAGGTCGGGTTGGGGGTCGTGGGCATGAAGACCGCAATCAGCGGGTCTTCGGGGTTATCGGCAAGCCGCGCGATCTCTCCCTTCGTGCGGGCCGAGACAAAAGCCATCGCCTTCACGCCCGGGCGCGGATATTCGATGATGCAGGCACGGTCGAACTTCTCCTCGCCCTGGCTGAAGACGGTCTCCGCGATCTGTTTAATGCCGGAATAGACCGAGCGCACCACCGGCATGCGATTGACGATCGCCTCGCCCAGACGCAACAGCGCACGGCCAAAGAAGCCCTTGGCAAACCAGCCGACGATCAGGGTGAACAGGAGGAAGATCAGAACCCCGATACCGCGCAGATTGACGCCGATATAATGCTCGGGGCGCAGCTCGTGGGGCACAAGCGGCAGCACCCAGCCATCGACCCAGCCCGCAACCGTCCAGATCAGCCACGCGGTCAGACCGATGGGCAGGATCACGACGAGCCCTGTCAGAAACGATGCCCGGATCGCGGCAAAGCGGCGGCGGGGCTTGGGTTTGGGCTCTGTGGGGGTCATGGAACGTCCTGCAAAATCACGAATCCCCCGAATGGTCCGGAGGACATCCACCCTAGATGGGAGAGCCCTCCGGTTTTAGCAATAAGGCCCTAGCGCAAGGCGGCCATTTCTTTCGCGATCTGCGAGGCAAGACGCGCATTGTTCAGCACCAGCTCGATATTGGCCTTGAGCGAGCGGCCCTCGGTCAGCTCGAAAATACGCTGCAGCAGGAAGGGCGTCACCGCCTTGGCGGTGATGCCCTGCGCCTGAGCCTCGGACAGTGCCTGCTCGACCACGGGCAGGATCACCTCGCGCGGGATCTCGGCGGCCTCGGGGATCGGATTGGCGACAAGCTGGCCGCCCTCGAGCCCGAGCGCCGCGCGCATGATCGCCGCCCTGGCGATCTCGGCGGCGCTATCGGCCCGCAGCGGTGCCGTCAGCCCGGAGCTGCGCGACCAGAAGGCCGGAAGCTCGTCCTGCCCATAGGCGAAGACCGGCACGCCATCGGTTTCCAGCACCTCGAAGGTCTTGGGCAGATCGAGGATCGCCTTGGCACCGGCGCAAACCACGGTCACGGCGGTCTGGCCCAGCTCCGCCAGATCGGCGGAAATGTCGAAGCTCTCCTCGGCCCCGCGATGCACGCCACCGATCCCGCCGGTGGCAAAGACCGCAATCCCCGCGCGCGCCGCGCAGATCATCGTGGCGGCCACGGTGGTCGCCCCATAGGCGCCGCGCGCAAGGCAGACCGCCATATCGGCGCGCGAGACCTTCATCACGCCCTCTGCCTTGGCCAGCTCGTCCAGCTCGGCATCGCTGAGCCCGATATGGATACGCCCCTTCATCAGCGCGATCGTCGCGGGCACAGCCCCCTCGGCGCGGATCGTATCCTCGACCTTGCGGGCGGTTTCCACATTCTGCGGGAAGGGCATGCCATGGGTGATGATCGTCGATTCGAGCGCCACCACGGGTTGGCCCGCATCGAGGGCCGCGCGCACTTCGGGGGTGAAAACAAGTAGATCGGTCATGTCGCAATATCTCCGGACACATAACGGGCCGCAGCCAAGAGCGCGCGCGACAAGGCGTCCTCGCGCGTCTGGCCGGCATATTCGGCCACCAGATGGGCGGCCATGAACGTATCACCCGCGCCTGTCACGCGGGTTACGAGAACTTCGGGCGGGCAGGCGGTGAGGATGCCTGCCTCCGACATATCGGCCGCATCCCTGCCACCATCGGTCACAAGTGCCCGCTTGGCGCCGCGTCTGGCCAGACCTTCAGCCGCCTCACGCGCCGAGCCGAACTCGGTCTGGCAGAGGATCCCCGCTTCCTCGAGATTGACATAAAGCGTGGCTTTGGGGTGATTGAGAAGCGGCAGCAGACGCTCGGCCTTGCCCGGGCTGGCGGGCGCCACACGCAGATCGGCCTTGGCAAAGAGCGGCGAACGCGCGATCTGTGCCAGAAGATCTGTCGTCAGGTTGCCGTCAAGCGCCACAGGCCCGCTCCATGGGGCCTCCGCGTTACCCAGACGGCCATCGGCCAGAGGTGCGAGGATCTTATCGCCCGCAGCCTCAAGCGAATGGGCATCCGCCAGCGCCGCGACCAGACCGGTCGCGCATTCGATGGCCATATAGCGGTCGGTCGGCAGATCTGCCGAGCGGTAGACATGGCGTGCGTCAATGCCCAGACGCTCGGCCTGTGCCAGAAGTTCGACCCCCTGCGTGTCGCGGCCTACCGCCGAGAGAAGAACGGGTGTCATGCCAAAACGCGTCAGCGTCATGGCGATATTCATTGCAACCCCGCCCGGCAGGCGCGTAATGCGTCCGGGCTGGTCGGCCCCGAACCGCATCGGGGCAGGCGTTCGGCCAATGATGTCCCAAAGGACGGAGCCGATACAGAGGATCTGAGGCAAGTCGGTCATGCCTCCTATTGCCGCGGGTCTGGCGTCCGCGCAAGCAAAACCTGATCAAAAGGTCAAATCAAGCGATAGCCCGCAATCGAAACTTTCATAGTCATAGAGCGCGATATTGGATGCGCTGGTAGTATAGCCGCAACGGATCCGCGGAGAGCTGTCGCCGATACGGATATCGCGCAATGTGGCAAAGACACTGAGTGCGGCCACCCGATCCTTGCGGGGCTCACCCATTAACGGGAAGTCGGCATCGTAGAAACGCCAGTCATAGCGCAACGACGCGCCGCCCGCGATCGACTGGCCAAGCGGGCGCGAGACCCCGAGCGTGAGGCCCGCAGCGTCATAGCGGTGGTAATCGAGCCGGACATCGGACCGACTGATCCGCGCCCCATAGGACAGGCTGGCCCGACCCGCGCGATGCTGGAATGTGCTGCTCAGTTGATAGAACCGCCCGTCATACCCGTCCTTGTCGAAATAATCGCGGTATTCGGCAAGGGCGGCACCGGTGACCATCGCGCGCTCGAGCGGCACGGCCTCGAGCATCCAGCGTTTATAGGCGCTGATCCCGTAGGCGCGATGGCCCGAGGTGTTCTCGTCGGCCCGCCCGTCATAGGCCCGATAGCGCGCAGAGGCGGTCAGCCCCCAGTCATCCCGTCCGGTCAGGTTTTCATAGGTCAGCGCCAGCGAGGGCTGGAGAAACCGCAGCTGCCGCTGGCTATACCATTCTCCCGAGAGCGACGGGCGCAGATGCAGCCGGTGCCCAAGCGCGGGCTGGAGCACCCAATCACCTTCGAGCGAGGCTTCGGCCCCGATCCCTGATTCCTCCTCACCACCATTTGCAATCAGGAACGTCCCGAAATCGGTGATCAGATAGGTCTGCGAAGACGTGCGCGAGACGTTACTCGAGGGCAGAAGACCGCCCGAGAAGGAGAAGCGGAAAGGATGGGTGGCATCAAGCCGGCGCAGGGCCGCCAGATAGGGCGCACGATGCGTGCGCTCCCCCTGCAGGACATATTTCAGGATCGCCTCGCTGCGACGCGCTGATCCGATCTGCGCGAGAACGCGATCCAGCGCATGGGTTGCTGGCGTGTAATCGGGACGCTGTGCGGCAATATCACCGTAGATCCTCAGGGCCGAGAGGGGTTTTCCCTCGGCATCGAGACGGGTCGCCACGCCCATCCAGTCCGCGACGCTGCGTGTCTGCTCGGCGCGCAAGGGGCCAGCAGCAAGAAGAATGGCAAGAAGACATGCAGCGCCAAGCGCCGCACAGAGATAATGGAAAGAAGCACAAGAACGCATGGGGCCTCGAAATGCGAAAGATGCGCCGGTCTCCGGCGCATCCAGTCAGACAAAATCCAGATCCGCTCAATCCTCGCGCGCGTAGAATCCGCCGCTGCTCTCGAAGGTGCTCTCGTCATCGAAGGTGATGAGACCATCGACATCCCCGATCGCCATCAGCTCGTCATCCTGCTCGAAGACGCCACCCTCCATGACGAAATCGACCGTCCCGGAGCCCTCGCCATCGGACAGAGTGCCGGTCACCGAGGCATCGATCACCGCCGAGGAGATCGTGCCATCGACCGCAAGCATGCCATCTAGGTCGCTGTCCTTGCTGCTATATCCGTCATCGTCATTCGCCTCATAGAGCGCGAAATTCTGCGCGGTCCCCGATACGGTGCCGTTATCGAAATCGACATCCATCGACAGCTCGCCAAGGGCTTCGGTATAGCTGTCCTCGGTCTCGTCTACGCCAAAGCCCATATAGCCCGACATCGAGACCTCGCCCGTTGCATCGGTCGCCAGAGTGGCATCACCGCTCTCCAAGGCATCTTCGATAGCATTATATTGTGAAACAATATTATTAGCTTCGGCCAGAGACAGGCTCCCGCTGCCCCCGCCACTGCTGCCGCTGCTTCCACACGCAGCCAGCGTCGTGCAGGCCAGAAGGGCGATACCGGTCAATTGAATGCGCATTGTCATAATCCTTCAGAACATTCCCATGGCCATGCCATGCATTGAGTAACGCAATCTTGAGCCTTCGTGAGCAAGCTGTTCAACCTAGGAAAACTTATAGGTTGCCTTAAGGGTAGGCAGAATAATAACCTTCTTCAGCCAAGTGTTTTTATCGCCGTTCACGCGTTCTCCCGATCACACGCCAGTGTGTTCTGTTTTGATAAAAGAAAGCGGAGGCTTCTGGATGGATCTACCCAACCATCCCTCGTCTATTGTGCTGCAGCCACCATCCGGCGGACGCGAGTGCATTAGGCCGACCTCTCTGCGCCGCTTTCGGGGCGCTTATGTGAAGATCGACGCCGATGGCCAGATCCGCGCCTGTAGCGAGCCGGCCGCAGCATTGATCACCGCCGCATCGAGCCTTGGGGCCGATAAGGGCATCCTGACCTTCGCAGGCCCCATGCGGGAGACAATGCGCGCGGCATTACGCACGGAGAGCCCTGTTCCGGTCCGCATCGAGATCAGCGACCGAGCCCTCGGCACCATCGCCTGCCTCGTCTTCGCCCCGAAAGATGAGGCCCAAACACGGCTGATCCATTTCTGGGCGGCAAATCTCGCGCCCGAACCCAGTTACCGCCAGATCCTCAGCAAGCGCGAATTGCAGATCTTCCATCTGATCGCGGAAGGCCAACGCCGCGACCAGATCGCGCATCAGCTCGATATCTCGCTTGCGACCGTCGATCTGCATTCGAACGGGTTGCGCAAGAAACTCGGGGCGCGCACCTTGCCCGAGGCCGTTGCGCGCGGCTACGAGCTGGGCCTGCGCTAGCTCTCTGGACCGCCTGCCGGGAGCGTCGGCACCAAAAGCCCGAAGACTGCGCATATTTCACTTGTCATGGCAGCAGCCCCGATGTAAGAGGCCCGCACTTCACAGGCGAAGGCGGGCTTTTCGGGGGAGACATCCCTGAGGGTCCACCGGTTGGAGCCACCTAGCACGGTGGTTTTCAAAACCTTCGCCCAGGCGCAAACCGGAAAAGGAAAAGACCATGGCGCTTCCCGATTTCACCATGCGTCAGCTGCTCGAAGCTGGCGTTCACTTCGGTCACCAGACGCAACGCTGGAACCCGCAGATGCAACAATACATCTACGGCGACCGTAACGGCATCCACATCCTCGACCTGACCCAGACCGTCCCGATGCTGGACAAGGCTCTGCAAGTCGTGCGTGACACCGTTGCAAAAGGCGGCCGCGTTCTGTTCGTCGGCACCAAGCGTCAGGCTGCAAAGCCCGTTGCAGAAGCCGCTGAAAAATCGGCCCAATACTACATGAACCACCGCTGGCTCGGTGGCACGCTGACCAACTGGAAAACCGTTTCCCAGTCGATCTCGCGTATGAAAACCATCACCGAGAAGCTCGAAGCAGGCGCAGAAGGCCTGACCAAGAAAGAGCGCCTCGGCATGGAGCGTGACCACGAGAAGCTGACCGCTTCGCTCGGTGGTATCGCCGAAATGGGCGGCCTCCCGGACCTTCTGTTCGTCATCGACGTCAAGAAAGAAGATCTGGCCATCGCAGAAGCTAATAAACTGGGTATCCCGGTTGTGGCTGTTGTCGATACCAACTGCTCGCCCAAAGGCGTGGACTATGTGATCCCGGGCAACGACGACGCCGCACGCGCCATCTCGCTCTATTGCGATCTGGTCTCGCGCGCAGCGCTCGACGGCATGACCGCCCAGATGGGCGCAGCCGGCGTTGACCTCGGCGCTCTGGAAGACGCACCGGTTGAAGAAGCCGTCGAGGCTGAAGAAGCATAATCGCTTCACCGTCATCCCAATGACACGGGAGGGGACTAAGACCCCTCCCAATTACATTTGACAGGAGATCCGAGCATGGCGATCACCGCAGCAATGGTGAAAGAACTGCGCGAAAGCACCGGCGCAGGCATGATGGACGCGAAAAAAGCGCTGACCGAAACCGATGGCGATATGGAAGCAGCCGTAGACTGGCTGCGCACCAAAGGCCTCGCGAAAGCAGCGAAGAAATCCGGCCGTGTTGCAGCTGAAGGCCTCGTGGCCGTGGCTGTCGAAGGCGGCAAAGGTGTTGCTGTCGAAGTGAACTCGGAAACCGACTTCGTTGGTAAGAACGCCGAATTCCAAGGTATGGTCTCGAAGATCGCGACCGCTGCTCTGGGCGTGAACACCACCGAAGAGCTGAACAACGCACCCGTCGACGGCAAGCCGGTTTCGGAAGTCCTCACCGACGCGATCGCGAAAATCGGCGAGAACATGACCCTGCGCCGTATGGTTGCCGTGGAAGGCGAGACCGTTGTCTCCTATGTCCATAATGCCGCTGCAGAAGGCATGGGCAAGATCGGTGTTCTGGTTGCGCTGAAAGGTTCCAACGAGACTATCGGCAAGCAAATCGCGATGCATATCGCTGCGACCAACCCGGCCTCGCTGTCGGAAGCTGATCTCGATCCGGCAATCGTCGAGAAAGAGAAGCAGGTCCAGATCGATATCGCACGCGAGTCGGGCAAGCCCGAAGCCGTGATCGAGAAAATGATCGTTGGCCGGATGCAGAAGTTCCTGCAGGAAGTCACCCTTGTGAACCAAGCCTTCGTTATCAACCCCGATCTGACCGTTGGCCAGGCGGCCAAGGACGCAGGGGTCGAGATCGTTGCATTCGCCCGCGTTGAAGTCGGCGAAGGTATCGAGAAAGAAAAAGAAGATTTCGCTGCAGAAGTCGCCAAGACCGCTGCTGGCAACTGATCTTTCCGATCGGTATGTCTTTGAAGCGAGCGTCCGCAAGGGCGCTCGTTTTGCTTTGGAACGGGGGCAGGGCGGGCCGGAGCTACATGGACTGCGGTTGGGACGCCGGCGGCGCTCTGAAGCTCCAACAAGTCGCGCAAATTAAAAAGGCCTGACATACGAAAATGCGTATGCCAGACCTAACCGGTAAACCGGACAGAACCTTGGATATAGCGGATAAATAATCGCCGACCCCCGATTCCATGTTCCTGGCCAAAGCCACCACTCACGGAACACGGATATTAAAACGTAAATTTACATAGTTTGAGAAGTAAGGAAATCCATACCTTGTGTGGCTTTCACAAATGTCGGAAGGTTGTGGTCAGGCTCTCGGACTGGAGTGATGCAGCGGGTTTTCCAGAACAGGCTCCGGCGTAGGCTGGAAGATCTGGTTCATGACTGCAGCTTTGAGCACGGCTTGTGCAGTCGTCTCGACATTGAGAGCCTCGCGCGCCAGACGCAGGTGTTTCTCGATCGTGGTGCTGGTCAGCCCCATCAGCATCGCGACATCCATGACGGTCTTGCCATCAGCAATCCATTCCAGTGTTTCGCGTTGGCGCGGAGACAGGTGACGCTTCGGTGGAATATAGGGCAGGCCGGATAGCCGCATATGCATGAGCTGACAGGCCACCAGAAGGGTGCGCTGATGCTCGGCCCAGATTGCATCGACCTCGCACTGGGAAAGATCCCTGCGCGCGCATAGGCCGATACCGCCTCTGGCCCGCGAGGTCGATTGCTGGAAGCCGATCGAGATCCCTGCGGTGATACCGTAGCTGCGGTTCAGCTCGAGCACCTTGAGAGAGGCCGCATCGAGCATCCCCGATGCGAGCTTCTGACCGACAAGGCCCCAGGATTCCCAGCCCTCATTGGACCAGGCCCATTGCACCATCGGCGCGTTGATATAGAGTTTCCCGCCGATCAGAGCCTTGATATAGTCTTTATCATGGTTGGACAGGATCACCGTTTCATCGAGATCCAAAAGATTGGGGCGCGACTGGAACCGCGTATAGCCATAGAGCAGCCGATCGAAACCATACCCCTCCATGAACTGGCAATGATGCGCCCAGATCTCTTCAACCGATGTCAGGCTCAACAGTGTTTCGATATATTCAAGCATACGCCATTACCAAGAGTTCCATTAGGAAATACTCGGCAAGGGCGCATAATATCAATACCTCAACAGCCGTTGACCTTTATCATAAATTGCGGAAGCAAAGCAAGCTTATGCTTTTTGTTCTGCATAGGCCGCCAGAAGGCCCGCCATAGGGCGGTGATCGTAACCTGCTTTTTCAGCAGCGGCGATGATCTCGGCCACATCCATCTTGCCAGCCTGCGCCATTGCCCAGAGATGCGAGCTGCGTGTGCCCGAACGGCAATAGGCAAAACAGGGCTTCTCCGCCACATCAAGACAGCCCTCGAACGCGCCAACCAGTTCGGGCGTCATATCGCCGGGATAGAAGGGAAGATAATGCGCCACCATCCCGTTTTCTTCCGCAGCTTTAGCAAAAACCTCATGCGAAAGCTCTGGCGGATTTTCCTCATCGGGACGGTTAATGATGAGGGTCTTGAACCCTTGCTCGGCCAGCAGAGCCACATCTTCAGGCATGATCTGCGGGGCCACGGCAAATTCGGGTGAAAGCGGACGGATATCCATTCTATACTCCTTTTCCGGCAAACCGGTTTTAGTCGGAGATCATAGAGCGCATAGGGCAGGGTGGCCGCAAGAGGCTAATGCTCAAGCCTGCGGCATTTCCTTCACGAAACATCCGACAAGGCTACCGAGAGCACCAAAATCATCAAAGACCCGCCACGGAGCAAGCTCCTCGGCCGCCATCTTCCTGTATCCGCGGGTGTAAAGCAGGAACGGAATGCCCGCTGCATGGGCGGCTTCTGCATCCACCTCCGAGTCGCCCACATAAAGACATGGCGCAGGGCCCATGCGATCGCGCGCCGCCCAGAGCATCTCGGGGTCGGGTTTGCGCGTGGGCAGGCTGTCACCCGCTACAACCACGCTGAAAAACGCATCAATTCCAGTATGTTGCAGAACTGTTCTAGCAGCATCCAACGGCTTGTTCGTGCAAAGCCCCAGTGCAACATTGCTTTCCTGCAGATCCTGCAGAGCCTCGATCACGCCGTCAAAGAGAAGATTTCCATGCTGCTGGCGCGCGTAACGCGCTGAAAAAGCGTTGGAAACCGAGATGAATTGCGCGGAAGACGGATCCATGCCGTTCTGCCTGCCGACACAGTCCATGAGATGCGGGACACCACGGCCGATAAAGCCGCGCACCACATCCAGCGGCAATACGGGCAACCCGTGCAGGCTCAGTGCATGATTCAGCGCCAGCTGGATGGCCGCCGCGCTGTCAACGAGCGTCCCGTCGAGATCGAAGATCACGGAACATACCGATGTCATCGCGGCGGCCATAATCTTACTTCACACGCGCGGCTTCGGCGGCGGCGCGGATGGCAGCGATATTCGCTCCATAGGCCTCGGGCTGCTCGACCGAGCCACCTTTGAACACGGCCGAACCCGCGACCAGAACATCCGCGCCAGCCTCGGCCATCAGCGGTGCGGTCTCGGGTGTGATGCCGCCATCGATCTCGATATGGATCGGACGATCGCCGATCATCGCACGCAGCTTGCGGACCTTGTCGATCTGGCTATGGATGAATTTCTGTCCGCCGAAACCGGGGTTCACAGTCATCACGCAGATCAGATCGACCTGGTCGAGAAGATAGTCGATCTGCTCGATACCGGTGCCGGGATTGAGCGCCAGACCGGCCTTGCAGCCAGCACCACGGATCGCTTGCAGCGTGCGGTGGATGTGCGGACCGGCCTCGAGATGCGCCGTGATGACATCGGCGCCAGCATCGGCATAGGCGTCGATATACTGGTCGACCGGCGAGATCATCAGATGGACATCCATGACCGTCTTGATATGCGGACGGATCGCTTTGCACAGCGGCGGCCCGAAGGTCAGGTTGGGCACGAAATGACCGTCCATGACATCGACATGGACCCAATCGGCGCCCTGGGCCTCGATGGCCCGGATCTCGCGTCCGAAATCGGCGAAATCGGCAGAAAGAATAGAAGGCGCGATCTTAATGCTGCGATCAAAGCTCATTGCTTGGCGTCCTGCATGCTAAGGAGATTTGGCGTCCGTTTAGTCGCTCATCCGCGTCGGGTCCAGTCTACATTGCATAAAATAGGCACTGATAATCGGATGAATGACACAATATTTTACATAATTCGCATTATTGGTATAAAATACGCATAGGAAGAATGCGAATTATGTATCGCATACTCCTATGTTTTTCAGTCACTTACCGCACTTAGTTCGCGTTTTCTGACAGCTTACGCAGCCGCGCGATCAGAGCGGATGTGTCCAAGCGTCCGCCACCCATCGTCTGAACATCCTTGTAGAACTGGTCGACAAGCGCCGTCATCGGCAGCGGCGCCTTGATTTCCTCTGCCGTATTCAGACAGATATCGAGATCCTTGCGCATCCAGTCGACAGCGAAGCCGAACGCGTATTCGCCCTTGGCCATGGTCTCCGAACGGTTCGCCATCTGCCAGCTTCCGGCGGCACCCTGACTGATCACCTCGACCACATCGGTGATCGACAATCCCGCTTTCTCGGCAAAGAGCAGCGCCTCGGACAGCCCTTGGACCACACCCGCAATCGCGATCTGGTTGGCGGATTTACACAGCTGGCCCGCGCCGCTCTCGCCAAGTCTACGACAGATCTTGGCATAGGCATCAAGCACCGGCGCAACCTTATCGAACTGCTCTTGCGGCCCACCACACATGATCGACAGGACGCCGTTCTCCGCACCCGCCTGACCGCCCGAGATTGGCGCATCGACAAAGCCCAGACCTTTATCACTGGCGATCGCCGCAAGCTCGCGCGTGACCATCGCCGAAACGGTCGTGTGATCCACCAGGATCGCCCCCGAGGACATCCCCGAGAACGCGCCATCCTCACCGGCACAGACCATGCGCAGGTCATCGTCATTGCCGACACAGGTCATCACGATCTCGGCGTCTTTCACAGCCTCCGCGGGCGTTGTCCCGAAGGCCCCGCCATGTTCGGCAACCCAGGCCTCGGCCTTCGCGGTCGTGCGGTTATAAACAGTCACCTCATGGCCGGCATCCTTCAGATGCGCCGCCATCGGATAGCCCATCACCCCGAGCCCCAGAAAAGCGATTTTCGTCATCGGTAAACTCCCTCACAGTATTCGCACAGTATTGGCAATCTCGCGCAAACGCGCGTTGATCCTTTGTCATACCTGACTTACTAAGCCGCAACCCCCGCTGGTCAAATCCGGCGCAACTTTTGCAGACCCAACCGGAGCACTCATGTACTCACTTTTCCGCTGGATGGTGCGACTGACCAGTTTTGTCATTGTTTTAGTCGTTTTGGGCGCGGTCGGGATCTGGTATTTTGCCTCGCGCTCCCTGCCCGATTATAATGCAACCTATAAAGTCTCGGGGATCACCGCGCCGGTCGAAATCGTGCGCTCAACGGAAGATGTGCCGCATATCTTCGGCAAGACCGATCCTGATGTGTTCTTCGGTTTGGGCCTCGCCCATGCGCAGGATCGGCTATGGCAAATGGTGATGCTGCGCCGGACGGTTCAGGGGCGGCTTTCGGAGGTTTTCGGGCCGAGCACGGTAAAGACCGACGAGTTGATGCGGCGTCTGGGGCTCTATGATGCAGCTGTCGCCTCGGTCGATGCGCAGGATGCCCAGACCAGGGCCGCACTCGAGGCGTATGCAGCAGGCGTCAATCAATGGATCGCGCAGGTCAACAAGGGTGCCATGGGGCGTGGTGCGCCCGAATTCTTCCTCTTCGACAACTCGATCTCCTACTGGACGCCTGCGGACTCGCTGGCGATCCTAAAGCTGCTGGCCGTTGAGCAGAACAACCAGTTCACGCGTGAGGTGCTGCGCGCCCGTGTCTCGCTGCTCGATCCGTCCTGGGTTCGCGATCTGCTCCCCGATATGCCCGGAACACCAAGCAGCGCCCTGCCCGATTACCACACGCTCTTCCCCGATGTGCCCCGCGCCGTGCAACAGGAGGATGCGCCCGAGCCGCTCTCGCCATTTCCGGCAGCCGGTCTCGAGGCAGGCTCGAACGCCTGGGCCGCAGCGCCCGACCGTTCTGCCGCGGGCGGATCGCTTCTGGCCAATGACCCGCAGATGGGGCTGACGGCCCCCACGCTATGGTATCTGGCCCGGCTCCAGCTTGCCGGTGGCGGCGTGATCGGCGGCACCATTCCGGGCATTCCGCTCATCATCACAGGGCGTAACGAGCATATGGCATGGGGGGTCACTGGCGCCTATGTCGACGACATGGACCTTCATGTCGAGCAGGTAAACCCTGCCGATCGCGAAACCTACCGCACCCCCGATGGCTGGAAAAAATTCACTACCAAGCGCACGATCCTGAAGATCAAGGACAGCCAGCCAATCACCCTGACGCTCCGAGCGACCGATAATGGTCCGGTGCTGCCCGGCACCCATTTCGACCTCGGGACCGTGACGCCGAAGGGATCGGTGATGTCGGTCGACTGGACCGCCCTCGACCCGCATGACACCTCGATGAGTGCGGCGATGAAGCTGATGCGTGCGAGTGATGTCGAGAGCGCGATCAAGGCCGGTGAGGACTATATCACGCCCGCGCAGAACCTTGTGGTCGCCGACCAGAAAGAAGTCGGGCGGGTGCTGATCGGCGCGATCCCCAAGCGCGATCCGCAAAACCAGACCGAAGGCCGCATGCCCTCCGCGGGCTGGCTGCCGGAAAACCGCTGGTCGGGCCGCCTGCCCTATGCCGACAACCCGCGCGAGATCAATCCGGCCGATGGCGTCGTGATGAACACCAATAACAAGGTCACCGACACGAAATTTCCCGCAAATGTCACCTTCGACTGGGGTGATAGCCAGCGTATCCAGCGTCTGACGAAACTGTTGAGCGACCGCGAGGTGCATTCGCGCGAGAGCTTCATGTCGGCCCAGCTCGACACCGTCAGCCCTGCGGCGCGCAACCTGCTGCCGCTGGTCGGGGCCGATCTGTGGTATACCGGCACACCTGCTCCCGATGGCACGCCCGATCGCCTGCGCCAGCGCGCGCTCGAGCTGCTGGCGGCATGGGATGGCGAGATGTCCGAGCATCTTCCCGAGCCACTGATCTATGCCGCGTGGATGCGCGAGCTGCAATCGCGGCTGATCCGCGACGAGCTGGGTCCACTGGCCGACAAGTTCACAGCCCTCGATCCGCTCTTTATCGAGCGCGTCTTCCGCAATAGTCAGGGCGCGGCGCACTGGTGCAATATCATCCAGTCGGGCACGCAGGAAACCTGTGCCCAGATCGCCAAAACCTCGCTTGATGCCGCCCTTCTTGACCTCAAGGAGAAATACGGCCCCAACATCGAAAGCTGGCGCTGGGGGGATGCGCATGAGGCGCATCAGGATCATCCGGTCCTGAAGAACATGCCCCTGATCGGCTGGTTCGCCAATATCCGGCAGTCCTCCTCGGGCGGTGATTTCACGCTGATGCGCGGCAAGACCATCGGCACGGGCCCCGAGCCCTATACCAATGTTCAGGCGGCAGGTTATCGCGGCGTCTATGATCTGGCCGATCCGGACAGCTCTGTCTTCATCACCGCAACCGGTCAGTCGGGCCATCCCTTCTCGCGCCACTATGACGACCTGTCGGAGTTGTGGCGGCGCGGGGAATATATCCCGATGTCGCTTGATCCGGCGCTTGCGCGAGCCGCTGCGGCAGGCATCACCAAATTGGTTCCCGCCAGCTGACATTGGATAAAAAAGGCGCGGCAAAATGCTTGCCGCGCCTTTTTGATGTTCTTGTATAACTGTGCGCTACAGGGCGTTGTAACGGCCCTTCTGCGAGCCTGTCCATTCGACCTGCAGCACCCAGCCTTCCTTGGTCTGGGCCTCTTCGCGGACAACATTTTCCGCATGCAGCCACGCATGACGGCGGCCTTCCGCGAATGGGAGAACGATTTCCTCGCTTATCCGCTCCTCGCCGAGCAGTTTCTCGATTAACAGAAGAAGTGCCTCAAACCCTTCGCCTGTCAGCGCCGAAATCGCGCAGACATCCTCACGGCGCTCGGCCTGCAGCGCCGTTGCGGCATGGGTCTCCTCGCTCAGAAGATCGAGTTTGTTCCAGACCTCGATGAACGGCACATCCTCGTCGACTTTGAGCTTCTCGAGAATGTCTTCCACATCCGCGGCTTGCGCGTCGCTCTGCGGATGCGAGATGTCACGCACATGCAAGATCAGATCTGCTTCGAGCACTTCTTCCAGCGTCGCACGGAAAGCGGCGACCAACTGGTGGGGCAACTCGGAAATAAATCCCACCGTATCCGACAGGATGACCTTGCGCCCCGAGGGCAGCGTCACCCCGCGCATCGTGGGATCGAGCGTGGCAAAGAGCATATCTTTTGCCAGCACATCCGCACCCGTTACCTTGTTGAAAAGGGTCGACTTTCCGGCGTTTGTATAGCCCACGAGCGCGATGATCGGAAATGGCACCTTGCGGCGTGAGGCCCGATGAAGCTCGCGGGTTTTGACAACCTTGGCCAACTGCCGGCGGATACGCACCATCTGCTCGTCAATCGCTCGACGGTCAGCTTCGATCTGTGTCTCGCCGGGACCACCGACGAACCCGAGCCCGCCACGCTGACGCTCGAGGTGGGTCCATGCCCGCACAAGCCGCGTCCGCTGATAGCTGAGCGCTGCGAGTTCAACCTGCAACACACCCTCACGGGTGCGGGCGCGATCGGCAAAAATCTCGAGAATCAAACCGGTTCGGTCAAGAAGTTTAACCTTCCATTCCTTTTCGAGATTGCGCTGCTGGACCGGCGTCACTGGCCCATCTACCAGCACGAGATCGATCTCCAGATCGTGGAGCTTCTGCCCGAGCTCATCCATCTTGCCAGTGCCAAAAAGATGTCCGGCATGCGGCTTGGGCAAGCGGACGATTTCGGAACCGACCACATCGAGATCGGGCAAAGCGGCGGCCAGAGCCACCGCCTCTGCGAGCCCGTGCTCAGGCAAACGCATCCCGTCCCCGGTTTTGAGGTCAGGATGCAGCACATAGGCCCGCGTCAGGACCTTATCTTGGGAAATAGTATCGCTCAAATCGGACTCAGTCGTCGCCTTCATACAAGGAAATCGGCTGCCCCGGCATGATCGTCGAGATCGCATGCTTGTAGACAAGCTGGGATTGGCCGTCGCGGCGCAGAAGGACGCAGAAGTTATCGAACCAAGTGATAACCCCCTGCAGTTTCACACCATTGATCAAGAAGATCGTGACCGGGATTTTGGTCTTCCGGACATGGTTCAGAAACGCGTCCTGCAGGTTTTGTTTATCGGCAGCCATTTTATTTTGCCTTTTCTTTTAGCATTTCGGGGACGTTGGCTCGTCCCACTCTGGCCCGAGTATGCTCAAGTTAACGCGAGTTTCCACCCCAAATCGGCATCGACGCTGCATCGGTTGAAAAACGTGCCCATAAAGCACTCATTTTCGCCACAGCTCTGGATTGAACAGCGCGATAATCGCCAAAGTTTCAAGCCTTCCCAACACCATAGCCCCTGCAAGAATAGCTTTCGCGGCTGTGCTCAAATCCCCCCAAGCCAGCGGAAAATCCCCCGCGACTGCGGTCAGCGGGCCGGTATTGGACAAAGCCGCGATCGTAAAGATCATGGCCGGATCGAAATCGAGGCCGGTATAGGAGATCGCGACCATGACCACGGCAATCGAGATCGCGAAGAGCATGAAGAAGATCCAGGCCACGAACGCGCCCTTGCGGCGCAATCTGCGCGCCGCCTGCCCGCCGCCGCCGACCGAGCTCGGATAAAGCAGTAGATCCAGTTCCCGCTCGCCATGGCGGATCAGGGCATAGACCCGCAGCAGACGCACTCCGCCCGCAGTTGTCGCGATGCCACCGCCAATGATGGCCAGCCCCGACAAAATGAGCCCGGGGGTGCCAAGTCCTGCCCAGGCGCGGGCATCTTCCCAACCGCTCGATTCAAATCCGGTCGTGGTCAGGAAGGAAAGCGTGGTAAACAGCCCCCCCCAAATCGTCCGGAGCACGACCAGAAGTCCCGGATGGTTATCCGTATCCAGCGCGGCCATCCAGTGGCGGAAAAACAGCACCACGACGGTCAGAAAAACGATCATCGCCGCAAGTCGAAGTTCGGGATCGTCGCGCAACTGTTTGGTTGCACGCATTTCTCCATCCCCGGGCCAGAACCGGCGCGACAATGCGGGAAGGAAGAAGACGAAGATGATCACCTCGGTCAGCACCGAATTCTGCCCGGATGCCAAAGAACTGGTCGGGAGGATACCGGAGGTCGCCAACGTAGACATGGCGGCACAGAGCGCAATCAGATTATCTTCACCCGAGATACGAAGAAGAACCCATAACGCACCGGTAAGTCCGGCATAAACAGGAAGCAGCTGCAGTGCGAAATCCACTAGCCTATCGCGCGAGACAACGCCGCGCTGGCTGCCGCGAAGGTTTACATCCTTCACCTCGCCACCAGGACCGCCAGCAAAGAAGATCTCGAAGCCGCCCACACGCAAGGGAGCGAGCACGGCGATGGTCATCACCAGCATGAAATAACCACCCGACCAGCCGACCATCGCGCGCCACAGATGTAGCGACGGAGGGAGCCTCGCCGGACTGTAGAGCGTGCCGCCCGTCGTCGTAAAGGCCGAGACCATCTCCCACCACGCGTTGAAGAGCGATGTATCCCGCATCACCTCATGAAAGGGGATCGCGAGAATAAGCGGCATTACGGTAAACGCGCCAACCATGGTCAGAAGCGATGACCGCTCGCGAGGACCCCGTCGGTTTGCCACTGTTGCCAGAGACAACAGCATGAAAACAAAAAGAAGGAGCGTTCCGGTATAGAAGAACGGCCGCGCGACTTCGTGCTGGTGGAGCGTCAGCGCGTGCATTGCCGGCACATACATCATCAGGCCGGACACAGCGACCAGAATGACGAAAAGCGGCAGATTACGCAGATTGGACCGCATTGGCGGGTCCTCAGAAGTAATCGATGGAGACCTGCAACAGGCGCTCCACTTCGGCCACATCATCGGCCAACGCGAAGAGTACGATCACATCGCCTTCCTCAATCCGCGTATCGGCACGCGGGCGAACCACGACCTTTTCGCCCTTCTTCAGCCCCCCCATCAGCACGCCTTCGGGAAAATCGATATCTCTCAGCAGCTTCCCCGACAAAGGTGACGTGCCCAAAACCTGTGCTTCGATCACTTCCGCCTCGGCATCCCCGATCGAATAGATCTGGCGGACGCGGCCATGACGGATGTGGCGCAGGATGGACGATACGGTAGTGGCGCGCGGGTTGATCTGCGCATCAATCCCCAGCGGCTCCATCATCGGGATCAGTGTCGGGTCATTGACCAGCGTGATCGCCATCTTGCACCCGGCCTGCTTGGCACGCACCGCGACCAGAAGATTGGTTTTATCATCATCGGTTACGGCAAGAACTGCATCTGTCGAGGCAACATTGGCCTCCTCGAGCAGCTCCTGTGACATGCCATCACCATGCAGAACAATAGTGCGCTCGAGCGAATCCGCGGCTTTCTCGGCACGCTCGCGCGACATCTCGATAATCTTGGCGCGTGTCCGGTCGCTTCGCGCCTCCAGCTTCTTGGCCACTGCCAGACCGACATTCCCACCGCCAATGATCAGGATACGCTCCTGTTTATGGACGTTCTTGCCGAATATCTCGAGCGTGCGCGAAACATCGTCGCGATGCGAACAGATATAGATCTGATCGCCGGAAAACAGCTGGTCATTCGGTTCCGGCGCAAAAAGCCGACCTTCGCGGCGCACCCCCACAACGATGGCGCGCAACGTCGAGAAAAGATCGGTAAGCTGACGCAGCGGCGTCGAAAGAACAGGGCAATCGTCATGCAGTACGATCCCCATCAGCCGCAGCTCGTCTTCCATGAAACTTTCGGTATCAAAGGTCGCCGGTGCCAGAAGCCTGCGCAATGCCGCCTCGGCAACCTCGCGCTCGGGGCTGATGATCACATCGATCGGCAACTGGTCACGGCGGTAGATATCGCGATATTCAGGGTTGAGATAGCTCTGCGACCGCAGGCGGGCAATCTTGCGCGTGATCCCGAAGACCGATTGCGCCACCTGACAGGTCACCATATTGACCTCATCCGAATGGGTTGCGGCAATAATCAGGTCGCAATCGCGCGCACCAGCCGCCTCGAGAACGTCAGGATGCGAGGCAAACCCTACGGTGCCCTGCACATCCAGCATATCGGAGGCCCGCCGCACCAGTTCGGGATTGCTATCCACCACCGTCACGTCATTGCGCTCGCCCGACAGATGCCGCGCGATCTGCCAACCGACCTGACCGGCCCCACAAATAATCACCCTCATGCGACCCTCCGCAACTCGTTGGTCTCGGTTTTATGCGGCAGCGCGGCAAGGGTCAATCACCCCGACCTATCGCGCCCTATTCCGCATCTTCCTCGATCCGCGCCATCCGGCCACCGGACTTGACGCCGGTCACGACGCCGAGCGATTTCAGTTTACGGTGCAACGCTGAACGCTCCATGCCTACAAAATTCGCCGTGCGGGAAATATTGCCGCCAAACCGGTTGATCTGGGTCAGAAGATACTCGCGCTCGAACAGTTCGCGCGCCTCGCGCAACGGCAATGTCGCCAGCTGGCCCGACAGCACGATGCGGCTCGATTCCGTCTCCACAGGCTGGTCACCCTGCAGCTCGCGCGCCTCGATCTCGCCCGTGCCATCGCCGAGGATCAGCAGTCGTTCGATCACATTGCGCAGCTGGCGGATATTACCCGGCCATTCCATCGTCTGCATCATCGCCAGCGCATCGCCCGACAATTTGCGCAGCGGCAGCCCCTGCGTCTCGTTGAACTGCACGAGGAAATACTCGGCCAGAAGCGCCAGATCCTCACGCCGGTCAGCGAGGCCGGGAACCGCGATCGGCACGACATTCAGCCGGTCATAGAGCTCCTGACGGAAGCGGCCCGAGGCGATCTCTACGGTGAGATCGCGTGTGGTGGAGCTGATCACGCGCAGATCTACCCGCACCTTATCGGCCCCGCCAACGCGCAGGAACTGCTGCTCGGTGAGGACACGCAGGATTTTCGACTGCGTGCCAAGCGGCATTTCCGCGACTTCGTCGAAATAGACAACGCCGCCATGCGCCTGTTCAAGCAGGCCTTTCTCGATCCCGCGCTCGGGCGTCTCGCGGCCAAACAAAACCTCTTCCATACGGTCAGGCTCGATGGAGGCCGAGTTGACGGTGATAAAAGGAGCGGTCGCACGGGTGGAGAGTTGATGGATATAGCGCGCAGCCGTCTCCTTGCCAGACCCCGGCTCCCCGGTCAGCATCACGCGACCATTGGATTTTGTAACCTTATCAAGCTGATCTCGGAGCTTCTTGAAAGCGGCACTCTCGCCCAGCATCTCGCCCGTCTGCATGTCGCGGCGCTTGAGCGTGGAATTCTCGCGGCGCAGCCTCGATGTTTCCATCGCGCGTGAAACAACTACCAACAACTGGTCGATATTGAAAGGTTTTTCGATGAAATCATAAGCACCCTGCTTGATCGCGGCCACAGCGATCTCGACATTGCCATGCCCCGAAATGATAATGATCGGAATATCGGGATTGTCCCGCTTCGTCGTCTTCAGAATATCGATCCCGTCCATCCGGCTATCCTTCAGCCAGATATCGAGGATCATGAGGGCCGGAGGCTCGGCATTGACGGCCTCCATACATTCATCGGAATTCGACGCCATCCGGGTCGAAAAGCCTTCGTCCTGAAGAATTTCGGAAATTAGTTCCCGAATATCCTTTTCGTCGTCGACAATCAGAATATCGCTCATGTCAGCTCACTATCCTTGATGGCGCGCACTGCCGCGTGGGCACGAGGCAGGCGGATTTCGGCAAGGGCGCCCGAATGGGCACCTGGGTGAAATGGCGGCGCATCCCGAAGCATCAAAGTGCCGCCATGCTCTTCGATGATTTTCTTTACAATAGAGAGCCCTAGCCCCGTTCCTTTGGAGCGGGTGGTTACATAGGGCTCGAACAGACGGGAGCGGTCTTCGGGCAAGCCCACCCCGTTATCCATGATCTGCAAGGTTATGAATTCCGGCTGAACACTCATGAGCACGCGAACCTCTGGTGCATAGCCCTCTTCCACGCCTTTTTCATAAAGCGTTTCAACCGCTTCTCCTGCATTCTTGATCAGGTTTGTCACCGCTTGCCCGATCATCGTCTGATCCAGCTCGACCAGAAGCGGACCATCGGGCAGCTCGGCACTCAGCTCTGCGCCGTGCAGCGCGCCTTCCTGAATGGTGATCGCATCCCGCAGAAGCGCCACCAAATCGACCTCACGGCGATCAGGCTCGGGCATCCGCGCGAATTTGGAAAACTCGTCAACAATACGACGCAAGTCATTGGTCTGACGGATGATCACACCAGTCAGCTGCTCCAGCGCGGGCTCGTCCTCACCCACATGCCTGCGGAACTTGCGCTTGATCCGTTCGGCCGATAGCTGGATCGGCGTCAGCGGATTCTTGATCTCGTGGGCGATCCGGCGGGCCACATCTCCCCATGCGGCCATGCGCTGGGCCGAAACAAGCTCGGTGACATCCTCGAAGGCGATCACATAGCCCTCGCGCAGACCGTCCTCGCGTAGACGAAGTGCAACGCGGACCAGAAGACTCTCGAGTTTCCCGAAGCGAGATACCCGAACCTCCTCCTGCACCACATCCTGAACGGCACTATGCAAGCGTCTGAAAAGATCAGAGAATTCCGGAACAGCTTCGTCAATCATCCGCTGATGGTCGGCAAGGTTGTCCAGATCCAGAAGTTTCGCCGCAGAGCGGTTGATAAAATCGATCCGGCCCGCAGCATCAAGCCCGATCACCCCGGAGGTTACCGAGCCAAGAACGGAATCGAACAGGCGCCGCTGTTCCTCGGTCACCGAGTGACTGGCCATCAGCGCCACCCGCTGGTCTTTAAGCTGGCCCGTCATCTTGTTGAAACTACGCCCCAAAAGCGCGATCTCGTCATCGCCCTCGGCCTCGATTACCCGCGCATCAAGATCCCCGGCGCCGACCTTCTCGGCCGCGACCGCCATCCGACCGATGGGCAGCGAAAGCCGCTCGGCAAACCAGAGACCCAACCAGATCGCGGCCAGAATGAGGATGAGCGCAAATCCCATATAGACAAGCCCGAATTCGAACAGCACTCTGCCGCGCGTCGCCTCCAGCTGCTGATAGAGTGTCACTGTGGTGCGTGTGTCATCCAGAAGCGACAGGATCGATCCGTCCACCTTACGAGAGACATAAAGATATCTGTCAGCAAAGGCGTCCAACTGTTTGAGCGCGCGAAATTCATTATTGTCCCAGTCCTCGATCAGGACCGTCTGACCGGATTGCGCCTGCACGATCTTCTCCGGTGCGGGCTTTTCGAAATCAAAGAGATAACTACGGTCACCGCGCGCGATAATCTCGCCTGTCCCGTCGATCACATAGGCCTCTTTCAGACCTCTCTGGATACCGCTTTGACCCGCCACCAGCAGCTCGCGCAGCTCGCCATCCGACATGAAGGTCGCCGCTTGCCGCCGGATATTGAGGAACCCCGCCAGTGCGTCAGCATCGTCGGTGAGATCCCGTCGATGTTCGTTCTGATAGGCTTCGGCGGCCTGAAGCGAAGTGCCGACAACCTCCCGAACGCGGTCGGAGAACCATCCCTCCATCCCGATATTCACTGTCAAACCGGCAAACAGCGCCACAAGAACCGTAGGCACCAATGCGACAAAGGCGAAGATACCGGTCAGGCGCAAGGTCAGGCGTGATCCAACCGACCGCTTGCGCCTTGCGGCCACCATCTGTGCAAGTCGCGTAAGAATAAGGCCCGCCAAGCCCATGAAATAGATGAAATCAGCAAGAAGGATCAGCCGCAACGAGCCGCTATCGCCCCCTTGCGCCAGAGGTCCCAGCACCACGAAGGTCGCAATCGCCAGAATGGGGCCGAGGATAACCAGCCCAAGCGTCATGGCATTTTGCACACGCCTCTGCCTGCGCAACCGGACAAACCGGTCCCACAATGCCCCGCGATGTCGATTGACCGTCTTCACTGCCGCCCCCGAGACTTCGGAAAAACCGGGCGGCCTACAATGGGCCTGCCTCTTGCTTTATGTTGCCATAATACATCAGCGCGGCAGGAGTGTCACGCTCATAAAGCCTCGGACATACTAATTAAATCAATTCTTGGGCAAAAAGCCGCCCGAAACAGGTTCGGGCGGTGTCACTTTCAGGTCAGCTTACGGCGGCGCGTAACTTGGATGTCGAGATCGGTGATTTTCTTGCGCAGGGTATTGCGGTTGATCCCCAGCAGATCGGCGCAGCGGGCCTGATTGCCCCCTGTCGCATCGAGCGCAATCTCGATCAGCGGCGCTTCCATCTCCTTCAGGATCCGGTCATAGAGACCGGGCGCCGGAAGGTTGCCACCATGCAGATCAAAATAACGGCGCAGATGGCGCGCTATGGAGGCCGACAGCTTCTCGCCCTCTCCACCCGGGCGCAGCGGTTCGACTGCGGGTTGGTTGCCCAGAACGGCTTCGACCTCGTTGCGCGAAATCTCGTCCTCGGACGAGGTCACCACGAGACGGCGGATCGTATTCTCGAGCTGGCGCACGTTACCCGGCCATGCATAGGCCCGCACGAGCGCCATGGCCTCGGTCGAGAAGAGGCGATGGCCGAGGCCTTCCGTCTCGGAACGCCCCAGAAAATGCTCGGCCAGAAGCGGAATATCCTCGACACGCTCTCGCAGCGGCGGCACCGCCAGCGTCACACCGCCCAAGCGGTAATACAGATCCTGCCGGAACTTGTCGGCTTCCATCAGCGCGGCCAGATCGACCTGCGTCGTGGCCATGATACGCGGCGCCGGATCGGGAAGGCTATCGAGAAGACGCACGATCTTCGCTTGGGTCTCATCGTCATAATCGCCCACCTCGTCAAAGACGAGGCTACCGCCTTTGGCGCGGCTGATCAGCGAGGACGCCCCTTCGGCCCCTTGCAGATCGGAGGCCTGAGCGACCACGAATGGCAGGGTGCGGCGATCGGAGAAATCATGAATAGCCCGCGCGATCAGCGATTTTCCGGTTCCGGATTCCCCAAGTATCAGCACCGGCAGATCGGCATTCATCACCCGTGCAACAAGCCGGTAAAGCGCCTGCATCGCCTGCGTGCGACCCACCAGCGGCAGATCGGATTGCGGTTCGCGGACCTCGATTTCGACCGGTTTGGGCGGCGAGACCTGCTGTTTGCGCTTCTGCTCCAAAGCCTTTTGGGCCCGCTTCATCAGATCGGGCAGATCGAAAGGCTTGGGCAGGTAGTCATAAGCATCCGCTTCGGCCGCCTGCACCGCCGTCATGATGGTGTTCTGCGCCGAGATCACGATCACTGGCATGCCCGGACGGTGCTCCGCGATCTTGGGGAGCTGTTGGAGACCATTGCCATCGGGCATCATCACATCGGAGATCACCAGATCGCCTTTGCCCTCTTCGACCCAGCGCATCAGCGTGGTCAGCGACGCGGTTGCGTGAACACGGCACCCCGCCCGCGTCAGGGCTTGGGTCAAAACAGTACGGATCGTGCGATCGTCATCAGCTACAAGGACTGTACCATCCATCGGGGCTACTCCTTTTATCGGGCGACTGGCAGAGAAATACGGAAAACGGTCCGACCGGGGACGGAATCGAGATTG
Organism: Thioclava sp. GXIMD2076; assembly: GCF_037949795.1. NCBI lineage: Bacteria > Pseudomonadati > Pseudomonadota > Alphaproteobacteria > Rhodobacterales > Paracoccaceae > Thioclava > Thioclava sp. GXIMD2076. The sequence goes on along the minus strand of NZ_CP149932.1, from coordinate 2,142,879 downwards.
ATCCAGCCGTCATGGTCGGAAATAATTTTGGACACGAGCGCGAGGCCAAGCCCCGTGCCGTTCTCGCGCCCTGAAACGAAAGGCTCGAAAACATTAGCAGCGATATCGGCCGGAATGCCCGGACCGTCATCGATGATCTCGACCTGCAGGGGCAAAGCCTTCCCGCGGCCATCTGCCGTCCGGATGCGCAGCTTGTGCTCGTAAAAGGTCCGGATCGTGATTGTGCCTTCGGTTTTCGCGGCCTGGCTGGCATTTTTCAGAAGGTTCAGGAACACCTGCACCAACTGGTCGGCATCGCCCAGCGTCAACGGCAGCGACGGATCGTAATCGTCGCGGATCTCCATATGCCCGCCGAACCCGACCTCCGCCGATTTGCGTGCGCGGTCCAGCACATCATGGATGTTCACCGGCTTTTTCTCGGGCGGCCGGACATTGCCGAACTGCTCGACCTGCTCCAGAAGCTTTACCACACGCCGCGTCTCGTCGACGATGAGGTCGGTCAGTTCCAGATCCTCGCCGGTCAGTCCCATCGACAGCAGCTGGGCCGCCCCCGCGATACCGGCCAGCGGATTCTTGATCTCGTGGGCCAGCATCTCGGCCATACCGATCGCCGAGCGCGCGGCAGATTTGGCCATATTGGCACGGCCAAGACGGTCAGACAGCTCGCGCGGAGTAATCAGGAACAGGATCTGGTCGGGATCGGAGCCCAGCGTCGAGGTCTGCAGATTGCATTGCACCGGCGCTTTCTCTCCTGTCGTCACCTCGACATCATTGACGAAAACGGTGGTCTGACCAGCGCGGGTGCGGGCGAAGATCTCCTCGAGAGGCGCATTGATCGCCAGCCGCTCGGAGACCGATTTGCCCTGCATCGCGCGCGCCGAGAGGTTGAGAAACTGCTCGGCCGAAGGGTTCACCTCGCTCACACAATCGTCTCGGTCGATCAGAAGTGCCGGAATAGGCAGGGAATTCCAGATTACGCCGGGGGCAGGCAGTGTCACGCAGCCATCCTCTCACCAAAAGCGGCCAGAATCAGAGCGCGCGTGGCCTCCGGCGTCTGGGCCCGCACCATTTCGTCACGCAGCGGCGCACCGGCAGCCTCGGCATACCAGCCCAGATGCTTGCGGGCGAGCCGCAGGCCCAGCTCCGCGCCGTAAAACCTTAAAATCTCTTCGTAATGGCCAAGGATCATCTGGGCCAGATCCATCCCCTCCGGGATCGCAGGCGCAGGCGTGCCGTGGATCTCATGGGCAATCTGCGCTAAAAGCCATGGCCGCCCCTGAATACCACGTCCGATCATCACCCCCGCAGCCCCGCTCTGTTCAAGCGCGGCGCGGGCGCTGGCCGCACTGGTGATATCGCCATTGGCAATCACCGGAATATCGACGGCCTCCACGACCTCGCGGATCGCGGCCCAATCGGCACTGCCCTTGTAGAACTGCATGCGTGTGCGGCCATGCACGACGATCATCTGGACGCCTGCAGCCTCGGCACGGCGCGCGATCTCGGCCGCATTGCGGCTGTCATCGCACCAGCCAAGGCGCATCTTCAGCGTGACCGGCACATCGACGGCGGCAACCACCGCCTCGATCAGCGTCAGCGCATGATCGGGGTTGCGCATCAGCGCCGAGCCCGACGCCCCGCCCGTCACCTTCTTCGCCGGACAGCCCATATTGATATCGATCACCCGCGCGCCCATTCCGGCGACCAGCTTGGCCGCCTCGCCCATAGGCTGCGCCTCGCGCCCCGCCAGCTGGACCGAGGAGGGCATATCGAGCGACATATCCGTGCGCGCCTTGGCCCGTACCGAGGGCTTGGCCGTCAGCATCTCGCCCGAGGCCACCATCTCGGACACAACGAGCCCCGCCCCAAAGCCCCCAACAAGGCTGCGGAACGGCTTATCCGTTATTCCGGCCATAGGTGCCAGTAGCACCGGCGGATCGATAGAGACATCTTGAAGCTGAATAGACACGGACCATCCCGAAATAACTCTGGTTTTCTGCTACCGCCTCATCGGCTGAATCACAAATCCTCTGAGGCGAATCTCCCGTTAAAAAGGCAGGAAAAATATGCACCTGCCTAATTATTATGCAAATATACGCGGAAATCGACCGCATTTCAATAAAAGCCTGTTCTGATTGCACAGAACTTCCGCATCGCCTAAGGCTTTGGCAAAGATTTCGACGTGCAAGAGGTTTCGATGTCGATCGCGATGATAATCGTCGCAGCTGGGCGTGGCACACGCGCCGGTGGCGAGGAGCCCAAACAGTGGCAGATGCTTGCCGGCCAACCCGTGCTGCGTCATACGATTGCAAGCTGCTATAAGGCGTTAGCCTCCGCCAATGCCGAATGTGCACGCGTCGTCGTGGTGCTGCATCCCGATGATATGGCGCGGGGGCTGGCACTAACCGGCGGAGCAGTTACGCTGGTTGCGGGCGGCAACACCCGTGATGCGTCTGTCCGAAACGCTTTGGAGGCCCTTGCCGACCAGAATATAAGCAAAGTGTTGATCCATGACGGAGCGCGCCCCTTGCTGCCCGCCGAGGTGCTGACAGGCGTTCTGCACGCACTCGACGACCATCCTGCAGCAGCACCGGCCCTGCCCGTCTCGGATGCGCTCTGGACCGGCGCGCAGGATCTGGTCAGCGGCACACGCGACCGCACGGGCCTCTACCGTGCGCAGACCCCGCAGGGGTTCCGCTTCGACGCCATCCTCGCCGCGCACCGCGCCCATGAGGGCCCTGCCGCCGATGATGTGGAGATTGCGCGCATGGCGGGGATGGACGTCGCGATCACGCTTGGGCATGAAGATAATCTCAAGATCACCTATCCCGCAGATTTCGCCCGCGCCGAGGCGATCCTGCGAGCAAGAAAGGATGCCGCAATGGATGTAAGACTGGGCAATGGCTATGATGTGCATGCTTTCACCGAGGGCGACCATGTGGTGCTGTGCGGCGTGAAGATTCCGCATTCCAAAGCGCTTTTAGGCCATTCGGATGCCGATGTGGGCATGCATGCGCTGACCGATGCGATCTATGGCGCTTTGGCGCAGGGCGATATCGGACGGCATTTCCCGCCCAGTGATCCGCAATGGAAGGGCGCGGCCAGCTGGATCTTCCTCGACCATGCCGCAAAACTCGCGCGCAAGATGGGCTACCGGATCGGTAATGCCGATGTCACCCTGATCTGCGAGCGCCCCAAGGTCGGGGCCCATGCGCCCGAGATGATGGCCGAGCTGGCGCGCATCATGGAGATCGAGCCGGACCGTGTATCGGTCAAGGCCACCACCTCCGAACGTCTCGGCTTTACCGGCCGCGAGGAGGGCATCGCCTCCATCGCCACCGTCACCCTGATTGCCGAGTAAGCTCGCCGTCCTATCTGCGCCCCCAAGGAGACATCCATGCTGAATTTCATCAATACCTTCTTCTGGTCGGGCAAGCTGAAACCGGCCTCGGGCACTTGGGGGTCGCTTGCCGCGTTGATCGTCGGCTGGGCGATAGAGCATTGGCTGGGCTTCTGGCCGCTGGTTATTGCCTTTGTTCTGGCAACGGTGGTGGGGTTCATCACGGTCCCTGCCGAGCTGAAGGACCGCCCCTCCGATGATCCGTCCGAGATCGTGATCGACGAGGTCGCAGGGCTCTGGCTGGCCATGCTGTTCCCTGCCGTGGGCTTCTACATGCGCGATATGTCCATGGTCTGGCCGGGGCCTATCGCGGCCTTCCTGCTGTTCCGGCTCTTCGATATCTGGAAGCCCTCACTCGTGGGTTGGGCGGATCGTCTGCATACACCGCAGGGCGTGATGCTGGACGATCTGATCGCCGGCGTCTTTGCCGGCATCTGCACGATCATCCTCGCAGCCCTCTACCATATCCCCCTGATCCTGATGTCCTGAGCCGGAGGCCGCCATGTCCGATCTTGCCCCCCTCGTAATAGCCGCCGCCAAAGCCAGAGGCCTCATGATTGCCACGGCTGAAAGTTGCACAGGCGGCATGATCGCGGCGGCACTGACCGATATCGCAGGATCCTCTGCCGTGTTCGAGCGTGGCTTTGTCACCTATTCCAACGCGGCCAAGACCGAGATGCTGGGCGTGCCCGCAGAAACCATCGCCCAGTATGGTGCTGTCTCGGAAGAGGTCGCGTCTGCTATGGCCGCAGGCGCCCTCGCCCATAGCCGGGCAGCGATTGCCGTTTCGGTCACGGGCATCGCGGGTCCCGGAGGCTCCGAGCACAAACCCGAAGGCCGCGTCTGTTTCGGACTGGCCCGCACAGGGGCCCCGCCACAGACATGGACCTGCGATTACGGTGCAATCGGACGCGGACTTGTCCGCCACCACACCCGTGAACACGCCCTTTCTTTAATCCTGACGTCTGTTAAATAAGCATATTTATATTTTTATTTCGGCGCAAAATTGATCATGGAGCCGAAATTTATGCACAATATGTAATCTTTCTTCATAACGACTACATATTAACCGCCATTATTGGCGATTTGCCCCTTTACCGGTCTTCCATAGGATATATGCCGCCTCGGCGCGATCTTTCACGGAGGAAATCGGATGAGCGGAGCAGATACGGCATGGGTCATGGTTGCGACAGCCTTGGTCCTGTTCATGACATTACCAGGGCTTGCCCTGTTCTATGGCGGTCTTGTCAGGGCGCGGAACGTGCTCTCGGTATTCATGCAATGTTTTGCCGTTGCCTGTCTGATGAGCCTCCTTTGGCTGCTCTTCGGCTATTCGATGGCCTTCGGCAGCGGCGACGGTTTCTGGGGCGGTTTGGGCAAATTCGCCCTGATCGGCATCACCCCTGACGATCTCCGCGGGACAATTCCCGAAATCTGCTTCTTCGCTTTCCAGATGACCTTCGCGATCATCACTCCGGCACTGATCCTCGGCGCTTTTGTCGAGCGGATCAATTTTGCCTTTGTGCTGAGCTTTTGTGCCCTGTGGCTACTCGCCGTTTACGCGCCCGTTACACACTGGATCTGGGGCGGTGGCATGATGGCCGATGGAGGCATCTTCGGCGCGGTCGGCACCAAGGATTTCGCAGGCGGCATCGTCGTGCACGAAACCGCAGCCCTCGCAGCCCTTCTTCTGGCCGTCATGGTCGGACCGCGCGCGAAGCGTCACACCCCGCCGCATGCGCCGGTGTTGGTGGCCATCGGTGCGGGCATGCTCTGGGTCGGATGGTTCGGTTTCAATGGTGGCTCGCAGCTTGCCGCCGATGGTGGCGCGGCAATGGCGATCACCGTCACCCATATTTCCGCGGCCGCCGCCTCACTCTCCTGGGCGCTCTGGGAGCGGATCAAATTCGGCAAATCCAGCCTGATCGGTCTGGTGACCGGCACGATCGCGGGACTGGCCTCCATCACCCCCGCCTCCGGCTATGTTGGCCCTCTGGAGGCGCTCCTGATAGGCGCCATCGCCGGTATTCTGTGTCAGGAAGCCGTGATCCTGCTCCGCGACCAGCTGAAGATCGACGACTCGCTCGATGTATTTGCCGTGCACGGCGTGGGTGGAATTTTTGGCACCATCATGATCGCGGCTCTGGGCCATGGCGCATGGATCGCCCAACTGGGCGCACTCATCATGGTGGGCGTCTATACGATCGTCCTCAGCTGGATCATCGCCAAGCTCGTCGGTCTCGTCTTCCCGATGCGAGTCTCCTCGGAAGACGAGAATAGCGGGCTCGATCTCGCCGCCCATGGCGAACGCGCCTACGACCATACATCCTGAGACCGGAAAAGCCGCCCCTCGGGGCGGCTTTTTATCTGTCTGGCAACCGGTTGGCGTATTTACTTCACACCGTATAGATCATGTGCGCGGTCCTCGAAGGCCTTCACGATCCGGCGCATTGCCTCATTGAAAACCGTGCCAATAACGCCTTGCAAGATCTTGTTCTTGAACTCGAAATCAACAAAGAAATCAACCTTGCAGCCGCCCTCGGGCAGATCCTCGAAATCCCAGGTGCTTTTGAGATATTTAAACGGCCCGTCAAGATATTCGGTGTCAATATGCTTTGTCTCGGGCCAAAGCGTCACGCGCGAGCCAAAGCGCTCGCGGAAGACCTTGAACGAGATCACCAGATCCGCGAGCATCACCGTTGACCCATCGGGCTGCTCAGTCGTCGAGCGGATACGTGCGGCCGAGTTCCAAGGCAGGAATTTCGGATAGCTCTGCACATCAGCCACCAAATCATACATTTGCTGTGCCGTATACGGCAGCACGCGGCTGTCAGATTGTTTAGGCATAGCCGACCTTCTTCCCGTTACCCTTGTTTCGCCGCCCCTTTACTTGCGATAAACGAAGGGAGATTCAAGAGCCGATCAACCGGACCGGCTCTGCAAAGGAGCGCAATACGATGACTGATCGTCCCTATGAGATCGAAACCTTTATCTCGGCCAAGCAGATCGCGGCACGGGTCGAAACTCTGGCCGCCGAGATTACCGAACATTTCCAAGGCACTGACAAACTGGTGGTGATAGGGCTTCTGCGTGGATCTTTTGTGTTCATAGCCGATCTGATCCGCGAGATCGACCTGCCCTGCGAGGTCGATTTCCTCGAGGCGTCGAGCTATGGAAACGAGACAACCTCCTCACGGGAAGTTCGTGTTCTGAAGGACTTACGCGGAAATATCGGCGGTCGGGATGTGCTTGTGGTCGAGGATATCGTCGATACCGGTCATACGATCTCAAAGATCATGGAGATGCTGCGGGCACGCGGTCCACGAAAGATCGCCTGCTGCGCGATGCTTGACAAGCCCTCGCGGCGCGAGGTCGATGTGAAGGCTGACTGGTGCGGCTTCGAGATCCCCGACGAGTTCGTAATCGGCTATGGTCTGGACTTCGCGCAGAGCCACCGTAACCTGCCCTATATCGGGACGGTTAGATTTCTGGATGACGTGCAATGAACCTCATCTGGTTCTTCCGGATGGCGAAATGGGTTCGCCATCCTCCTTCCAAACGTCAGGTGCGGATCGTCCTGATCGTCGCGGCCTGTGCGCTGCTCATACTGGGGCTCGATTGGCTCGGGCTTTGGCCGGATTGGGCGCAGATGCAACCGGGTGGCCGGCATCGGATTAACTAATCCAAAGCGCTTTGAGAGCTAATCAAAGCGCTTTGGATGGCGATAATGAGAAAAAACCTGAGGACCATGCGCGTGATAATCCCTACAGTCTCAGTGAGGCCCATCGGCATATCGAAAAATTACATAGTAAGAGCATTCAAACCGGTTTGAAAAATCTCCAAACCGGTCTGGAATACTTAACAAGACGCGCGAAGCGCACTGACCAACGGCACACCGCTTCGTTCAGCCATCCGGTGGCGATAGGCATCGACTGCGGCGGGATAGCGGATCCCGTCCATCACAGAAAGCGACCGCAAAACCGGAAAGAGCAGGATATCGTTGATCGAGGCCCCCTCGGCATCCGGCAGTAACGGCACCAGCGCCTCGAGCCCCAGTTCGAGAGATGCAATCAACTCCGGCGTTCTGGCCTTCAAACCATCGAAATCACCAAAGGTGGCGGTTTTCTTGCGCGTGAAATAGGCGATCGCTTCGGGGCTCGCGAATTCCGGATAGACCGGGTCCGGGGTGCGTGGAATTACCAGATCATTGATCACATCGTTCCATTTCTCCAGCCACTCGACCAAAGCAGGATCGGGCGCGCCCCCAAAAACCGGAAGCCCGTCGAGCGCATCAAGATAGTGAACAATATCAAGGCTCTCGGCCATATACTTCCCATCATCTTGCAAGATGGGAAGCATTTTGGCCCCGATCATACGGATCGGTGTCTCTTCATCATCATTCAACTGAAACCCGAGATCGAAGGGAATGTCTTTCAGACCGAAGGGGATACGCGCACGCACGCAGAACGGACAATGATCATAAACGAACAGCTTCATGAGAGCTCCTTTCGAAGGCATATCCCTAGACCCTAGCGATCCCGCCGCGGAAGAAAACCTCTGAAGCTTCGCTGTTTATTCGGATTGCCCCAGAAGCGGCTGAATTTTCTGGGAAATAACATCATCGGTCAGAGGGCCGGCATAGCGCATCAGCACCTTCCCATCCCCATCCACGACAAAGGTTTCCGGCACGCCATAGACGCCCCAGTTAAGCGCCATCTGGCCCTCGGGATCCTGCCCGGCACGGGCGAAAGGATTACCCAAACTATCCAAAAACGCCAGTGCCTTATCTGGGTTATCCTTATAGTTCACACCAAGTATCTGGACCCCCTGTCCGGCAAGCGATTCCAGATTGGGATGTTCCACCCGACAGGGCGCGCACCATGAGGCCCAGAAATTCACCAGCTTTACCTTGCCGTCTTTCAGATCGGCGCTGGAAAATTCGGGAAGCGTCCCCAAGGCGCTCAGCTGCACCTCGGGCGCCGGCTTGCCCGCAAAGGCCGTGGGCAGCTGGCTCGGATCCTGCCGCGACATGCCCCAGATGAACATCCCCGCAAGGGCCGCAAAGACCAGCGGCGGCGCCAGCATAAGAGGCTTAACCATTGCGGATCTCCTCCATGCGCGCTTCTTGCCGCGCCAGAGCGGCCTTCACACGGCGGCTCTGCCAGAGCGTCACGCCGATCACCACGGCCAGCAATACTAGGCAGGCGCCCCAGCTCAGAAGGACCGTATATTCGTATTTTCCAAGATCGAGCATCAGACCATCCGCTCCCTTTGTTCGAGTGCGTGGAGCCTGCGGCGACGGATCTCGGTGCGGGTTCGCACCAGCACAAGGGTCAGGAACAATAGCCCAAAGCCCACCATACACAGCAACAGCGGGAACCAGTAGACATCCGCGATATGCTGCTCGCGATCCATCGACAGGGTCGCGCCCTGGTGCAGCCCCTGATTCCAGAAATTCACCGCATAGCGCGACAGAAGCGCAAAGACCGAGCCCACAAGGCACAGCACACCCGTCAGATCGGCCGCCGTATCGGGGTTATCGATCGCGGCCCAGAGCGCCATATAGCCCAGATAGAAGAGGAAGAGGATCAGGAAGGAGGTCAAGCGCGGATCCCATGCCCACCAAGTGCCCCACATCGGTTCGCCCCAGATCGCACCGGTCACCAGCGCGATCAGCGTCATCACCATCCCCACAGGCGCCGCAGCCTTGGCCGCCAGTGCCGAGACATGGTGGCGGCGGATGATCCAGATCAGCGAGGCCACCAGCATCATGATCCATATATTGATCGCCATCATCGCCGAGGGCACATGGACATAGATGACTTTCACGCTGGAACCGAAATTATCGGCAGCGGGCGTGAAAAAAAAGCCCCAGACCAGCCCCGGGACGAGGGTCAGGATCGTGAGGGCTACCACGAATGGCAGCAGCTTATCGGTCGTTCGCATGAACTTGACCGGATTGGCGTATTCCCAGATCGACATCGGTGGCGGAACCTTTCAACGGACATGGGCTACCTTTCGCCCGCCACGGGCGCAGGTGGCCTTGATTTACCTCAGATTTACGCGGATTGCCGCGGCAGATGCAAACGGGACCAGCGCCGCCGACGCCAATGTGATCCCTGCCAGCACGAAGGCGGGGGCCTCGACACTCATACCCTGCGCTCCGCGCCGCACCAGCTCGGCACCAAAGATGAGCGTCGGCACATAGAGCGGCAGCACCAGAAGCGATAGCAGAAGCCCCCCGCGTTTGATCCCCACGGTGAGGGCGGCCCCGAACGTCCCCAAAACCGAGAGCGCGGGCGTGCCCAGAAGGAGCGCCAGCACCAGCCAGACATAGCCCTGCGGATCGAGATGCAGAAGCAACCCGAACAAGGGCGAGGCGATCACCAGCGGCAGGCCCGTGGTCAGCCAATGCGCCAAGGCCTTCATGGACACAACGGCCTCCATCGGCATCGGCGCGGTGGCCAGAAGGTCGAGCGAGCCATCCTCGTAATCGAGCGCGAAGATCCGGTCGAGCGAGAGAAGACAGGCCAGAAGCGCGCCGACCCAGAGGATGCCGGGCGCGATACGGGCAAGCACCTCGGCCTGCGGACCAACCCCGAAGGGCACCAGCGTGACCACGATCAGGAAAAAGGCCAGACCAAGCCCGAAGCCGCCGCCCGCGCGGAAGGCCAGACGCAAGTCCCGAAGAAGGAGTGCTCTCATAGGAACGCCTCGTCAAAGCCGCCGGTCAGACCGGTAGGCGGTGCCAGCGGATCGGCACGGAAAGGCGCCAGCTCCAGCACGCGCGCCTCGGGCAGACCCAGATCGATATGGGTGGCCATGAGAGCGGCGCCGCCCGAGACAAGATGCGCGCGGATGGCCTCTGCAAAGAGCGCCACCGATGCCTGATCGAGCGAGACGGTCGGCTCGTCGAGCACCCAGATCGGGCGGCCGGTCACCAGAAGCCGCGCAAGGCCGAGGCGGCGCTTCTGCCCCGCCGACAGACTATGGGCGGCGCGATCCGCCAGCGCCTCGAGATTCATCAAAGACAGCGCATGATCGATCCTGCGCGTCGCATAGATATCGGCCCAGAATGTCAGGTTCTCGGTCACACTCAGCGTGGATTTGAGCCCGTCGGAATGCCCCGCATAAGCCATCGCCTCGGCAGCAAGCGACATCTGCCCGCCAAGCGGCGGCTGCAATCCGGCGATGGTGCGCAGAAGGGTCGTCTTGCCGATGCCGTTGGGGCCGCGCAGAACAAGCGCCTCACCGCGATCCATGGTGAAGGAAACGCCCGAGAGGATCGGCACCCCCGCACGGGCGACGCTGAGATCTTCGACACTGAGAAGAGCCATTATCTCAGCCCTGCAATTCGGGCGGAAGATCACCCGGCATGGGCAGAAGCGCTACAGCCACGCGGCGGCCTTCGGTCAGGAGAACATTATAGCTGCGCGCGGCAGAGGGGCTCGACATCGGTTCGGGCATCAGGCCCAGTTCCTCGATGGCGGCGGTAAACGCGGCGGGCGGAAAAGCGATATCGGCGCCCATGCCCACAAAGAGCACATCGATTTTGCCGACCAGCGCGCGAATGGGATCAAGGTCCTCGAACCCGCCCCAATCGGCAACCCCTGCCCCGTAAACCAGTTGCGCGCCGCGACGCACCTCGCCGCCGATCCGGAAGAACCCCGGCCCGTATCCATCGATGGGCAGGGCTCCGGAAAAGCTGGCTTCGGTCATCTGCATCGCGGCACCTATCGCTTACTTGGTCTCGGCTTTGGTGGTCTTGTCGAAGAATTCCTCGGCAGGATCCTTTTTCTCGGTCCGGTTCAGGCCGATCATCAGCACGATATTTTTGGCCACGAAGACCGAGGAATAGGTCCCGATCAGCACGCCAAAGGTCATCGCGAAGACGAAGCCACGGATCACATCACCGCCCAGCACAAGCATGGAGATCAGTGCCAGCAGCGTGGTGCCCGAGGTCATGACCGTGCGCGAGAGCGTCTCGTTGACCGAGATGTTCATTACCTCGCGAAGCGGCATCGTTTTGTATTTGATCAGGTTCTCGCGCAAGCGGTCGAAGACCACCACGGTGTCGTTGATCGAATAGCCCAGAATGGTCAGAAGCGCCGCGATGATCGTCAGGTCGAACTTGATCTGGAAGAGGGAGAAGACGCCCACGGTGATCAGCAAATCGTGCAGCAGCGCCAGCACGGCACCCACGGCAAACTGCCACTCGAAGCGCAACCAGATATAGATCAGGATCGCGGCGGCCGCGGCCAGGACCGACAGGATCGCGGTCTTGATCAGCTCGCCCGAAACCTTGGGGCCCACGGATTCGGTTGCGGTGAATTTCACATCGGGTGCAACGCCCTTGATCGCGGTATCGATAGCGGACACGGTTTGCGGGCTGACCGAGCCCTCGTCATCCTGCGCCTGGATACGGATTTCGGCCACATGCTGGTCGGCATCGAAGGACGGGTCATAGACCTGCGTGATCACCACATCGCCCAGATCGAGCGGCTGCAGCGCGCTGCGCCATGCGCCCACATCGACCTCCTTGCTGCTCTCGGCGCGGATGGTCGTGCCACCGCGGAAATCGATACCGAGATTGAGGCCCATGACGAAGGTGATGACGAGCGCCACCGCCATCAGCACCATGGAGCCCCAGAAGGTGATCAGCTGGTGTTTGAAAAAGTCGAACTTGGTCTCGTCGGGAACGAGCTTGAGACGGAATGCCATTGGTTTCGCTCCTTCAGAGATCTAGCGTTTTGGGACGGCGGCGGCCGAACCATGTGACGACGAACAGGCGCGTCACCCAGATGGCCGTAAAGACCGAGGTCACGATCCCGATGATCAGCGTCACGGCAAAGCCGCGCACCGGACCTGCCCCCAGCACGAAGAGGATGACGGCGGTCAGGAAGGTGGTGACATTGGCGTCGATGATGGCCGACATCGCCTTCTCGTAACCGATCTCGATGGCGCGGGCGGGGCCTTTGACCCGCTTCAGCTCCTCACGGATCCGCTCGTAGATCAGCACGTTGGCATCCACCGCCGTGCCCATAGTCAGCACGATCCCCGCGATACCGGGCAGCGTCAGCGTGCCGCCGATCATCGACATGATGCCGAAGAGCAGCCCGATATTGATCAGGAGCGCCACCGAGGCGAAGGTTCCGAAGAGACCGTAGCTTGCGATCATATAGGCCACGACGAGCGTGAGGCCCACCACGGCCGCAATCGCGCCCGCGCGGATCGAGTCGGCGCCGAGTTCCGGACCGATGGTGCGTTCCTCGAGGAAGTTCAGCTTGGCCGGCAGCGCGCCCGAACGCAGCAGGAGCGCCAGATCGGTTGATTGCTGGATGGTGAAATTACCGGTGATGATGCCCGAACCACCCGCGATATGGGTCTGGATTGTGGGCGCGGAGATCACCTCGTTATCGAGCACGATGGCGAAGGGCTCGCCGATATGGCTGGCGGTGAAATCGCCGAACTGGCGCGCACCGGTGGTGTTGAAGCGGAAGCTCACCGCCGGATAGCCGTTCTGGTCGGTGGCGGCTTTGGCGTCGGTCAGCGCGTCGCCCGAGACAACCGGCACGTCGCCAAGGATATAATAGAGGCCCTCACGCTCGGCATCGGGCACGAGGATATTGCCCTGACCGGCGCTGGCATCGGCATTCTGCGTTGTGCCATTGACCTGCATGAAGTTCAGCTGCGCGGTCGTGCCGATCAGATCCTTCAGCTCCTGTGCCGAGCCGATGCCGGGCACTTCGATGAGGATGCGGTCGGAGCCCTGACGCGCGATGGTAGGTTCGCGGGTGCCCGCGGCATCGATCCGGCGACGCACGATTTCCAGCGATTGCTGCATCGTGCGGTCATCGGTGGCCTGCTTCTCGGCATCCGAGAGCTTGACAGTGATAATATCACCCTGCCCCGAGATATCGAGGTCATCCTGCCCCACACCCGAAAGCGAGGTGATCGGGGACGCAAGGGTTTTTGCGGTAGCGACGGCGGTCTGGATCTGGTCGGCATTGCCGATCTGGATCTTCAGCTCGTCATCGGCGCTCTCGACACGGCGGATCGCGCCGATGGTCGAACGGTCCTTGGCCAAGGCCGTGCGCATCTCGGGCCAGAGCGATTTCATCCGCGCGGCATAGACATCCGAAAGCTGGACTTCGGCCAGAAGATGGGCCCCGCCACGAAGGTCGAGACCCAGATTGACAAGACCGCTGGGCAGCCAGCTGGGCCATGCATCCATGGCCGCCTGCTGGTCATCGCTCAGCGCGTCGGTTTTTTCCAGGGTAGAGACCGCATCATTATGCCCCTCCACCTTGGAATAGAAGATATTTGGCGCGGCCATCGCAAGCCCTATGACACATAGGGCAATGATGAGAATACGCTTCCAAAGCGGGATATGCAGCATGGCCGGCGCCTTCGTTCTTATTTCGCTTCAGCAGCGGGTTCGGTCTTGGACACAACCTGACCGATGGTCGACTTCACAACGCGCACTTTCACGCCAGCCGCGATCTCGACCTCGACGGTGCCGTCTTCACGCACATTGGTAACCTTGCCCATGATCCCGCCTTGGGTCACGACCTCGTCGCCGCGACGCAGGGCTTCGACCATCTGGCGGTGTTGTTTCGCCTTTTTCTGCTGCGGACGGATCAGCAGGAAATACATGATGACGAAGATCAGGATCAGCGGCAAAAACTGACCGAGAGCGGCCATACCACCGGGGGCTGCGCCAGCTGCCTGAGCATATGCGGGAGTCGCGAACATTGACTTTGGGTCCTTTCCTTAGGGCCAGAGGGCGCGAGACGCGCCTTTGTATCCGGCGCGCACCCTATAGGGGCCTTGGAGGGTTGGCAAGTTTCTGCCGCCCTCGTAACGAACAAGGCGCCGGAATACATCATGTATCCGACGCTCACACGCAAATGTCAGGAAAGTTTCGGCTGGCCCGAGGCCCATGCGCCGTTCTGGCGCGCGCGGAGTTCCTGTCCGGGGTGGGTGGGGGTGAAACCCGGGGGAGAGCTGCCAACCCCGGGCGGGGTGATCCCGGACAGGATCCTCGGCGAAAGATGTGTCATCGCCCGCAGTCGCGGAAGATCACGGCGATATGGGGTGGTCACAGGGGTGATCTGACCACCCGAGGCAGGGTCAGAGGGTCTGCTGGTTGATCAGGGTCTGCAGCTTGGCACGTTCTGCGCCGACCATATCCTGCGCGCTCATCTCGGCGATATCGGTGCATTCCTCGATCATGAAGGCAAAGAAATCGCTTTCGAATTCGACGCCATCGACCACAAGGCGGGCGATGAAACGCAGTTTGGCGAGAGCTTCCTTAAGGTTGGAAGGTTCGGTTTCATAGATAACGCTTTCCAGCGTGTTGAGCTGGTAGCGATAGATGCGGACCTCGGTCTCGAGTTCTTCGATCTCTGCGGTCTCGCTGGTATGAACGGGAGGACGCTCCGGAATATCCATGGTGCCACGCAGGGCGGATTTGATGCGCTCTTCGCTGATCATCTGGTGATAGCGCGACATCTTGGCCTGCTGCTCGGTCAGAACGCGATCGCACAGACCCTCGATATAGTCATAGCGGCGGATCAGCTCGATCAGCGACTTGGTGTCCTTGCGCTCCGCCTGAGGAACACCGGTGGTCTGGAAGTTGACTGCGTTCTGCATCGTATTCGTCCTTCTGTTCGCCTGTGGCAGCCAGCCCTGTCTTGCTGCCGATGACCCTATAATTGCGGGTCCGCTTGGCCAAATGAGGGAGGAAGAAAGGCATTGTTTCCCACTTGGTTACCAATTCATTAACGATGACCGGCAGGTGGTTAAATATCGTTAACATGATGGCGCATCCAATTTTCTTATAATTTTCAGTAAATTAGAATTTAAAATCGGATGGCAGAAATAAGGCGGCGATTTTCGGGCGAGATCCGGGGGTAAATCTTTACCCTTTATTTACCAATCAGGCAGGCCTTGCCCCATTTCAACACAGGCACGGCCAGAAATGAGATCGGTTCGGAACTGGAAACAAAGGCGAGATCAACCGTGATTCTGCGAGGAAGAGAATCGGATCAGGTGCCACAGGCGGCTACAGGCGCCGCAAGCATGGAAAAAGGCGCCCCCGAGGGCGCCTGAAGCAGGGTCAATGAGGAAGGGCGCTGACACTATCGACACCGGCAAAGCCGGTCTCGGACAGCAGATCCGAGCATTCCTCCATCACATTGGCAAAGTAATCGGGCGAGAACTCGTATCCGTCCTGCATCTGCCCAGACAAAAAGCGCAGCTTAGAAAGTGCTTCGGCTGCATCGCGCGGAGGGGTCTCGAAGATTACATCCTCGATCAGTGCCATCTGATAGCCGATGATACGGATCTCCTGCTCCAGCTCGTCGATCTCGGCGAGTTTGATATCGGCATTACGCGCCGCCCCCCCCTCGCCCAGAGACGCATCCTCTCCGATGGCAACGATCTCGCGCTGCAGTTCGAGCGAATGGGCTTCCTGTTCGGAGAGCATCTTGTCGGACAGATCGCGCAGGTAGCTATGGCGCGCGACAAGCTCGGTCATCGGCAGTCGTTCCGACGGGCCCCCGAGGCGCCCGTTCTGGGGTTTCACATCTGCAAACATCACCAGTCATCCCTTCTTGGTGCACAATTGTTGCGGCTCTCGCCAGAAGACCCGAAATCACGGACCCCAAACAACCACGTCCCCGCTCCATCCCGTTCGAGGATGATGCGACCTTGTGCCAAGCGAAGAGATGACACTTCGTGTCACACGATATCCGGAGACTTCTGGCCCCCGACCTCGCCTGGCTGGCGCGGTCTTCATGGTTGACACTAGTAGGGTCCGCTTAACGCAAGGTGAATTTGTTCCCGTTTTGATCGCATTCTTCCGCCCGCTCTGGACTCTCCAAATGCAGGACCGGATAAAGACCACGACCCTGTATGAAAGAAAGGCTCCGCCATGGCCCGCCCCGATGATCCAATCATTACCGATGACACACAGCAGGCCGGCCACCAGTTCCAGCGACTCATGGCCATCATGGAGAACCTGCGCGATCCCCAGACCGGTTGCCCTTGGGATATCGAGCAGGATTTCGCCTCCATCGCGCCCTATACGCTCGAGGAGGCGCATGAGGTGGCCGATGCGATCGAGCGCGAGGCATGGGACGAGCTGCCTGCCGAGCTGGGTGATCTGGCGCTGCAGGTGGTCTTCCACGCGCAGATCGCCAAGGATCGCGGGCTCTTCGATGTGACGCAGGTGCTCAGTGCCATCAACAACAAGATGGTGCATCGCCATCCCCATGTCTTCGGCACCGAGAGCCGTGACAAATCCTCGGCCCAGCAGACGCTCGATTGGGAGAAAATCAAGGCCGCCGAGCGCGCGGCCAAAGGGATCGCGGAAAAGCCCACCGGTGTTCTGGATGATGTGGCGCTGGCCCTGCCCGCGCTGACCCGTGCGCTCAAGCTGCAAAAACGCGCCGCACGGGTAGGCTTTGACTGGTCCGATATCGGCGATGTTCTAGCCAAGATCGCGGAAGAGGCCGACGAACTGGCCGAGGCGCGCGACGAGCTGGGCCCTGAGGAGATGGCCGAGGAATATGGCGATCTGCTCTTCGTGATGGTCAATCTCGGGCGGCATCTGAAGCTCGACCCCGAGGCCTGCCTGCGCGCGGCCAATACCAAGTTCACCCGCCGCTTCGGCTATATCGAGGACAGCCTGCGCGCTTCAGGCAAGACGCCCGAGCAGAGTGATCTGGCCGAGATGGACGCGCTCTGGGACAAGGCAAAGGCTGCGGGGATCAAATGATCCCCGCAGGCCCGCTCAGAACAGCACCTTGCGCGCCATGTTCAGCGCGACCAGCGCAAGGAAGACGGCAAAGACACGCTTGAGCATCTTGGGGTCCAACTTATGCGCAAGTGCGGCGCCCAAGGGGGCCGTCAGTGTGGTGGTGGCGATCACGATGAGGAAGGCGGGGATATTGACCGCACCGATCGTATAGGGCGGCGCATCGCTGACCGGGGTCAGCAGGAAACCGATGGCCGAGGGCACGGCGATGATCACCCCGAACCCCGAGGCCGTCGCCACCGCACGGTGGATCGGCACACCATGCAGCGTCATCAGCGGCGTGCCGATCGAGCCGCCGCCAATCCCGAGCAGCACCGAGACCAGACCCGTCAGCGGCGCATAGATCATCCGGCGCCCGAGACCCGGCATCTCCTCGGCCAGCCGCCAGGTCGATTTGCCAAAGAGCATATACATAGCGATCACAAAGACCATCACCGCAAAGATGACCTGCAACGCGGAAGTGCTTAGCTGATGCACGACAAGAACGCCCACCAGCGCACCGATGGCAATCAGCCATGCCCATGCTTTCAGGATCGACCATTCCACCGCGCCGCGTTTGTTATGCGCCAGCACAGAGCGGCAGGACGTCACGATGATGGTGGCAAGCGAGGTTGCCACGCAGACCTGCATCAGGTCGTTCGAGCCATAGCCCAATGCCGAGAACAGGTAGAAAAAGGCAGGCACCAGTACGATACCGCCCCCGACCCCCAGAAGCCCCGCCAGCACACCGGCAAAGGCCCCTGTTGCGATCAGGATAAGAACGAGCGGGATGAGTGTAGCAGGGTCGGTCATAGGCGCGTGTGGCTCCGGAGTGTTACAAAAGGCCCGTGACGGACCGGTCAGTCTTGCTCGGACTGCGCGCGCATGGCCTGCGCCACCGCCCCTACCGCCTGAACGAAAAGCGCACTATCGGCACCCGTGCGGGTCGCTCCTTCGGACAGGATCTGGCGATACCGCCGCGCGCCGGGCTTGCCATGGAACAGGCCGAGCATATGGCGCGTAATCTGATGCAAGCGTCCACCGTGAGCAAGGTGATTATCGATGTAAGGCACCATGGTTTCCGCAATTTCAAAAGGATCGCGCGGCGCGCCCTGCCCCCAGAGTCGCTGATCGGCCGCGCCAAGAATCTCCATCGGCTCGTGATAGGCCGCGCGCCCGACCATCGCGCCGTCGAGCCCGCGCGCCAGTGCCTCCTCAGCCGCAGCCAATGTGGCAAGGCCGCCATTCAGCGAAATATTGAGATGCGGATACTCGGCCTTCATCCGCTCGACGAGCGGATAGTCGAGGGGCGGGATCTCGCGGTTGTCCTTGGGCGACAATCCTTGGAGCCACGCCTTGCGGGCATGGATGGTAAAGCGCGTGACGCCCGCGGCCGACACCG
This sequence comes from Thioclava sp. GXIMD2076, assembly GCF_037949795.1. Classification (NCBI taxonomy): domain Bacteria; kingdom Pseudomonadati; phylum Pseudomonadota; class Alphaproteobacteria; order Rhodobacterales; family Paracoccaceae; genus Thioclava; species Thioclava sp. GXIMD2076. The sequence continues at coordinate 2,124,276 of NZ_CP149932.1, read as the reverse complement.
TCTCGAGAAAACGCGGGAGCACCTCGTAAGGGGCCTGATCATCTACCCCGATGCGGCATTTCACGGTGACCTCGGCATGGGCCACGGCCTGCATCTCGGCCACGCATTCGGCCACCAGCTCGGGCGTCTTCATCAGCACGGCGCCGAAGGCCCCCGATTGAACGCGATCCGACGGGCAGCCGCAATTGAGATTGATCTCGTCATAGCCCCAGTCATTGGCGATCCGCGTGGCCTCGCGCAATTCCGCTGGATCAGACCCGCCCAGCTGCAGGGCCACCGGATGTTCGGGCGTATTATAATCGAGAAGCTTGGAGCGGTCGCCATGCACGATCGCAGGGGCGGTGACCATTTCGGTATAAAGCAGAGCGTGATGCGAGATCTGGCGATGGAAGAAACGACAATGCCTGTCAGTCCAATCCATCATGGGTGCCACAGAAAGCCTAAAGCTACTGTTTTTATAAATAAAATCAGATTTATTCAGGTCTTGATCCGTCATGTCATCCCGCAAGATTTTTGTTTGTTCACAGTGAGTCAACTTCCTGTCCCTGGTGCAACCGCTGCAATCTGGCAGAGACAGGAACGGGCCTTGGCAGATCGGGCCGCTGGCCGACAGAAGCCCCGGACCGGGTCGCCGGTCTATAACGCAGATCTCAGGACAATGCGAGACGGCAGTTGATCGGCCTCCAATAGCGCGGCTCGGCCCTCTTACCAACCGTCCGGCCATCCCCGCGCCGCGCCTATCTAGGCACGACAGGCCTTGCATGGCAGTTTGCGCGCATCCCCAAAAATCGAGCCCCTCCCCATACCACTGTCACGCAAGCGCTCGGTGTTTTCTCCGTCTTCGGGATGGTTCCTGACGATTTGTCAGCCCGTCACAACAGGTCTGCGCCGGAACGTGTTGCCGGAACATGTTGCCTGATCGCGCCCCCGCGCTAACGGCTGCCACCGGGTAGCTTTCCAATTGTCAGAAGCTCCCGCTCACGGGCCGGAGTTTACTGATGCACAGCCCCTGCGCGACGGAACCCTGATAAATCCTTTCCGAGCCCTTCACATCCGAGCTGAAGGTAGATAATTCGCCCCCTTCATGACAGAATTGTGTCGCCGAATGGTTGGCGGCCGGGAGGACGAGCCGTGAATGCAATAAGGTGGATCGGAGTGGTGCTGCTGGTTGCGAGTGTACCGCTGGCGCTGTGGTTGCCACTTTGGACGAGCTTCGAGAACGGGCCCGTCGAAACGTCGCAGGCGCTCCTTCTACTGGTCGGCGCGGGCCTCTCTCTCCGCTATGCGCGGGTCCCGACACAGGATGCGCGGGGGGGCTGGTTCTGGCTGGCGGCGGTGCCGTTCTGGATCGGTCTAGCGCTACGCGAGCTGAGCTGGGGGGCGGTGTTCCTTGCTCCGCAATCCATCGGCGAACACGGGCCGCAATTCTCGTCCCATGTGCTGTGGTACAAGCCCTTCGTGGCCCCCGTGATGATGGCGCTTCTGGTGCTGGCGGTTGTGAGTTTCCTTTACGGGCGCGGGATCCGCCGTATCGGCCAGCTGATCGCACATAAGGCCTTCCCCTTTGGCGATTTCGGCCTGTTCATTCTGGCGATGCTGGTCTCCTCTGCCGCAGAGGGCCATGTGGGAAGCAGCCTCTATGGCCTACCCAACGGGCAGGTCACCGAGGAGATTGCCGAATTTGCGGCCTATATGTTCCTCTTCTCCGCCCAGTGCCGGATCTTCGCAGCGCTCGGAAGGCTCTCCCCGCGCCAGTAACTGGAGCGGACATCGGGCGTGCGAACCGGCCACCCCACCGTAGGCGGGGCCCCGGACCACAAGGCATCGTCTCTGCCGCCCCTATCTTGGAGTATGACGGCGTAACCCGTTAAACAGACGGTCCGCCGAAAACCATCCGCCTCCTGAGACTGCAAGCCCCCCCAGAAGCCAGATCCACAGAAGCCGCTGGTCCAGCAGGCTATCCGCGGCGCGGTCAAAGAGCTTTCCCGCAGTCTCCGGTCCGACACCATGGCCCACGAGATCCGTCACCGTCATGACTATGATGAAGCCGATCATCATGACCGAAGCCGCCCGTGTCGCCAGTCCGGCAAGGATCAGCGCGGGCAGAATGATCTCCGCCGCAGTGCCAGCGGCCACGACCAGTTTCGCGAGAGGCGCGAGGCCGTCCGGATCATATCCCAATGCCTCCATCCTGCGCGGAAAGATCTGCACATAGGCCGACGCCGACAAGCCGAAACCATCAAGCTTGGTCAGGGCCGAGGTCCAGAAGAAGCGCAGCAACACCGCCGCAAACACAAGCCGTGTGACACAGCCGAGGGCCAGAATCTCCCGCGTGGGCGCCTGCGGCCCGAAAATGACCCGCCTCATGCTATCGGCCTCCCGTGGTCAATGCGCCTGCCCGAACGAGGCAGGAAAGGATGGCCACCGAATCGGACCGCCCCTCGAGCGCGACTTCCAGATCACGTCCCTGCGACAGGGCCGAAAATGTGGCCTTGGTCCCACGTGGAGCCTCGGCAATCAAAACATCCGCATGGGGACGCGTGATCAACACCTCTCCGGGCGCGGCGGATTTCAGATCCGGCCTGCCGGAATTTCGGGCCCATGCCGAGAGTGCCGCGCTGCGCAGGGACAGACAATGCGCAGCCGGATGCGGCACGATCCCCGCGCCAACGCTTTCGCCGAGCGTCTCCTGCGTCACGACCGCGCAATCACGCGCATGGCAGGCAAGGCGCAATGTCATCTCGATACAGGCGACCTCGGGCAGATAGGGCAGACCGACCACGGGCGCAAAGCCCTCCAGCCAGCCGGCAAAGGGGCCTCCGTAACACGCCATGACCGGATCACGGGGCGGATGGTCGCGGATGAACTCGCGCGCCATAGCCGTAAAAAACTCGTGCCCGACCAGTGCCTCGACTGCGGGAAACCCCGCCCGAAGCGCCGCGGTCAGAGCCACCGCGACATTGTTGCGATAGACCGAAAACCTGCGTGCGGCTTCGGCGGGCGGATGGTCGATGGCGAGATCCGGCATCTTGGCCTGCCCGCGCAGCCCCGCAATGAATTGTGTCTCGTGGCTCATGCCGGCACCTCATCGAGCAGCGCCTGCGCCCGCGCCGCCTCGGCCTCGAGGATGGCAAACTCCGGCACATCCTCGTCCCATTCGATCAGGACCGGCCTCGGCCCGATCCGCCCGATGACCTCGGCACAAAGCGCCCAGACCGGATCGGCGACAGCGGTGGAATGGCTATCGATCAGCAATTTCCGCCCCTCGCCGGGATCCGGCACGTGCCCTGCAAGATGGATCTCTCCCGTGCGTTCGAGCGGATAGGCCGCCAGATAGGCCTCGACACCGATGCCCACATTGACCGAGGACAGGAAGAGATTGTTCAGATCCAGAAGCATGCCGCAGCCGGTCTTCTCGGCAACGCGCGCAAGGAACTCGGGCTCGGGGATGGTGCTATCGGCAAGGCGCAGATAGCTGGTCGGATTTTCCAGAAGCATCTGCAGACCGAGCCGGTCCTGCACCTCGGACACATGATCGGCCACATGCCGAAGCGTGGCCTCGGTATAGGGCAAGGGAAGCAGGTCGCTGTAATAGGCACCCTGATGGGTAGACCATGCAAGATGTTCGGAAAACTGCGCGGGTCTGATGCGGTCAAGCAACTGCTGCAACCGGCGCAGATGCAGTCGATCGAGCGGCCCCTCGCCCCCGATCGACAATCCCACGCCATGCACCGAAATCGGAAACCGCTCCGCCAGATCCATCAGCATCGCAAGGCGGGGGCCGCCCTCGATCATGTAATTCTCGGCATGGATCTCAAGCCAGGACACAGCGCCGGGACGGGCGAGATCCTGCAGATGCTTCGGCTTGAAACCGATTCCGGCGCGGGCGGGCAAGGCTGTGGTCATGGCGCTCTCCTCGGGCTATGCGGCGCGCGGTGGATCCGCGCGCCGGACCTCTCACATTTTCGGAAGATCGCGTTCAAGCGGCGTCAGCGCGCCCATGCGCGCATGCCCGTTCGCCATGGCCGGAAGCTCCATATCGGCACAGGTGCCAGCAGGCACCAGCGTCCACGCATTGCCCTGATAATCCATCTTCGACGTTCCCGCGCAGGTGGTGCCGGGGCCTGCGGCACAGCCGTTCTGGCCTGCAAGCGCAACGCCGTAGCATTTTTCCTGTCCTGCGGCATGGGCGGGCAATGAAAGACCGGTGACGGTTGCGGCGATAATCGTGGCGAGGCCGAGAGTTGTGTTGGACATGTCTAGCTCCTGATGGGTTGACGCAGATCCTTCGTGTCTGCCTCAGGGTCTTCGGCTCCGGCCTTGCAGATGTTACAGCGATCACCGTTCTGTGATGTGAAAAGCCCGCATTAAAATTTCGCGCCAGTGCTGTAACATCCACGCATTGCCGCCCGTAGACATTCATAGAGTGGCACAAACATGGCAGGCCCCGCATGGCTCAGGCCGATTTCGAGATAGAGACATGGATGCGTGCCGGACTGGCCGGAGACCGCAGGGCCTATTCGGCCTGCCTCTCGGCGCTTGCGCCACGCATGAGGGCGATGGCGCGCACGGACCTTCCGGGTTCGCTGGCGCATCTCGTCGAGGATGTGGTGCAGGAGGCGCTTCTGGCGATCCATCTCAAACGTGGCAGTTGGGACCCCACCCGCCCGCTCCTGCCTTGGGTGCGGGTCATCGTGCGCCGCAAGGCGATCGATGTGATGCGGGCCCGCCCGAAAGGCGGGCATGAGCCGATCGAGGACCACCACGATCTGCATGGCGTGGCGGTCGATCCGCTCGAAGGACTTCTGCTGGAGCAGGCTCTGGCGCGACTGCCCGACAGGGATGCCTCGCTGGTGCGCGATCACGCATTGGGCGGGGCCGAGCCCGAGGCTCTGGCTCGCAAATTCGGGCTCAGTCCGGGGGCACTGCGCGTGGCGTTGCACCGTGCCTTGAGCCGACTGGCCGAGGCGGCAAGAAAGGACGAGGAATGGAAACCGAAAACCTGATCGCGGCGCTCAGCGCCGATACAACACCGCCCCGCTATCCGCATCTGCGGCTCCGGCTACTGGCGGGAGGCGCGGTCTCGATCGCTCTCATGGTCCTCCTGTGGGGCCCGCGTCCGGATTGGAGCGAGGCCATACGCACCCTGCCCGTATTGCTCAAACAGACGCTGCCGCTGGCCTTCGCATTGCTACTGGCGCGTCCGCTCGCGCGCCCTGTCGAGGACCGTCCCGCCTCGCTCAGAGCCCCTCTTGCCCTCATGATCCTGTGCGGACTGGTCTGGGGGGGCGCGATGATCGGGGGCGGTAATCTCTGGGGCCGGACATGGTGGATCTGCCTGCTGTCCATTCCGGCCTTGGGCCTGCCTATCGGCGGGTTTCTTTTTGTGGGCCTTCGACGCCGGATCGTCGTGGATGGCGGCAGGACGGGCTGGATTGCCGGCCTTTTTGCCGGTGCGTTGGCGGCAATGATCTATGCCATCCATTGCGATGATGACGGCCCGGCCTTCTATCTGCTTTGGTATGGTGCGGCGATCCTGCTCTGCGGTCTGGCCGGACGGATCGCCGGGCGGCAGCTCTTGCGCCTCTGAGGGTCTCGCTACTGCAGGCAATCAAGAGGGAACGACCGGAACGCCCGGCAGTCTCCTGCCGGGCGTAACCTTGTGCGATGTATCAGGCGGTCTGCCGACCGATTGCATCGAGCCGTTGCAGCGCCTCCCGTGGCAATTCCAGATCGGCTGCCGCGATATTTTCATGCAGATGCGACAATGTCTTGGTGCCCGGAATGACGAGGATATTCGGCGATCTCTGCAACAGCCATGCCAGCGCGACCTGTTGCGGCGAGGCCCCGAGGCCGGCGGCAACCGCGTCCAGCTCCCGCGATTGCAGCGGCGTGAAACCACCCAGCGGGAAGAACGGCACATAGGCAATACCCTCGGCGGCCAGCGTCTCGATCAGCGCATCATCGCTCCGGTTGGCGATGTTGTAGAGGTTCTGCACGCAGACGATCTCGGTGATCTTGCGCCCTTCTGCGACCTGTGCGGCGGTGGCGTTGCTGAGCCCGATATGCCGGATCAGACCCTGCGCCTGTAGCTCGGCCAGCACCGTGAGCGGCTCCTCGATCGAGCCTTCGGCAGGCCCCTCCGCAAACATCAGCCGCAGGTTGACGACCTCCATCGCCTCGAGACCGAGATTGTCGAGATTGTCGCGCACAGCCGCCACAAGATCATCGGGGGAGGCTGCGAGGTTCCACGAGGCATCCGCCCCGCGTCGCGCGCCCACCTTGGTCACGATGCTCAGATCCTGCGGATAGGGGTGGAGCGCCTCGCGGATAAGCTGGTTGGTGACATGCGGACCATAAAAATCCGAGGTATCGATATGGTCGATCCCTGCCTCGATCGCGGCACGCAGAACCGCGAGCGCCCCCTCGTGATCCGCGGGTGGGCCGAAGACATGCGGACCGGCCAGCTGCATGGCGCCATAGCCGAGGCGGTGGACCGTCCGCCCGCCCTTGAAGGTGAAGGTCCCGCCGAGTGTCGATGTCGTGATCATGGTACCGCCCTTTCGTAACCGGATTTCGATGTCCCTGTATATGGACGTTGGCTATTGTAAGGGAATACCCTGCTTTCCGTTCAGGCTGTCCGGATAAAGAGAACAATGCGCGATCAAAGAGATCTACGTTATTTCATAGCTGCGGCACGGCATGGCGGGTTTCGCGGCGCGGCGCGGGCGACATCGACCTCTGCCTCGAGTATCAGCGAGGCGGTCATCCGGCTTGAGGAACGGCTCGGAGTGAGGCTATTCAACCGCACCACACGGAGCGTCGCACTAACGCAGGCCGGTGAGACACTGCTGGCGCGGCTCGTCCCCGCGCTCGAGGAAGTCGATGCGGCACTCGAGGCAACCTCGGCCCTTGGTAAGGGGCCGCGCGGACTTCTACGGCTGAACGTGCCGGGGGCTGTGACCCGCACCATCCTGCCGCCCATTCTCGAGCGCTTTCTGGCGGCACATCCCGACATCACCCTCGAGTTGATCGCCAATGACGGCTTTGTCGACGTGCTGGCAAGCGGCGCGGATGCCGGTATCCGCTACGAGGAAGCCCTCTCGCAGGATATGATCGCTGTGCCCATCGGCCCGCGCAGCCAGCGCTTTGCGGCCGCGGCCGCCCCGAACTATCTCGAGCGGCGGGGGCACCCGCGGCACCCGCACGATCTGCTGTCGCATGACTGTATCCGCACCCGCTTTCCCGGAGGCGCACTCGGGATCTGGGAGTTCGAAAAGGCCGGTGGCGTCGTGAAGATCGATCCCCCGGCAAGGATGACGGTCAGCACACAGGCCGTGGATATGGCGATCTCGGCTACCGTTGCCGGTCTCGGCATCCTTATGACTTTCGACGGATGGCTGGAGCCGTTACTGGAGGATGGCCGCCTCCTGCCGGTCCTGGAAGACTGGTGGCCCACATTCTCGGGGCCGTTCCTCTACTATCCGGGCCGCCGCCACATGCCCCCGCCACTGCGCGCCTTCGTGGATTTCGTAAAGGCGGAACAGGCTGACGAGCGGGCCGAAGGTCGATCCCGGTCCCAAGGGATTGGCCCCCTATGAGCAACATACGTTGACTTCGCTCGTCGTTTATATTAAATAAACTTGTGCGATTGATCAGTAAAACTGGTCTTTATGGGGTACCTGACTGGCGCGCCCCTTTCGTTCTTACTGGCAGACAGGCTGGCGATGCTGCCGCCCGCGAAGTCTTTTCGATGATTTTGATGGTGTACACTCCTGGTCTCCCCGAGCAAGCCTGCCGCGATGGCAATGGCCATGGCGCAAACGTTTCTGGACGAGAATGTAGAGGCACTGCTCTCGAATGATTTCGAGGCTATAAGAAGGATGTGCAGCCTGCCGTTCCGTCTTGAAACGATGGACAAGAAGCGCATCCTGAGGACGACCGAGGGGCTAAAAGCCGCAAGCACCGCCTGTTACGAGAGCCTGCGTTCCCGAAATATCAGCCATATCATCCGCAGGTGCCTTGAAGCTGCGTGGTGTGATCCCGAAACGATCTGTGTTCTCTATGAAACCCGGTATGTGAGCGGTGGCCGGTTTCTTACCTATGAACCCTACCTCTCCCTCGCCACCCTGCGGCTCGAGGAAGGCCGCTGGAAGCTCAGCTCCATGCAATTTGCGAGCGATGAGGCCGAGCCGATCATCCGGCTCGTAAATCACGAGCTGTAAGCAAACCGGGCATCGCACCCGACCGGACATGCCACCTCGATGCGCGACAGGAGTTACGCGGCATCCGGTCTATTTCCGTGCGCCTCAGAGAGCGGATTACCCTTCACAGATTGGCTGAAACGAGCTGATTCGCTCCCCGTTTTGATAGAAAAATAACGCAGCAGAACCGCTATCGAAAAATTAACTAAAATAATTGCCTAATTTTTAATCGTATTCTGGATGATCGTAGTTAAGCCCTCAGAAGCTACCCAAGGTCACCTGTCAGCGGGAGAGGTTTACATTTGATTAATCAACACCCGATGACAATCTTACAGATGTAACCACCTACACTCACTCATCTGAGGATTGCATAGGCTCTTTTCCATTCCGGCTTCCGGAGCGGGAATGTCTGGCCGTGCACCCTAGCGTTTCCTTTGCGAGGCATGCCGCTTCGCGAGCTTGGTCAACTGTATCTATTGCCATTGGTAACAAGTAGTTAACCCTTGGAGTAGGCCCATGCCGACACGCACGCGTGATCTGACAAACATGCAAACCTATGAAGGCTCCCTTCTGGGTTTGAGCGACACTTTACTGGTCAGCAACCTGAAGGACAGTTCGGACGGAACGCTGACGTTCGACGATAATGATGGCGATGGGAACATCGACTGGGATGCGGGCGAAAGCGCGACCTGGGACGATGACGGCACCGCTGATGAGGCGACCTATATCGGTTCGGGCACCGTCACCTCGGCGGTTTCTCTTAACGTTCTGGGACTGAGTCTCGATATCGAACTCGGCAGTTCTGTCAATGTCACCGCATGGGAGGCGGACGGGAATACCTATCTCTATTATCCCGATGGGGATCAGGCAGAGCTGCTCGATGGGCTTGTCACCCAGCTTACAGACGCCATTTCCCCCCTTCTCCTCTCGAGCGTTCTGGACGCGCTCGGGGTCTCCAGCCTTCTTGAATATGTCGAACAGAATGCCGTTCTGACCTTCGACCTCTCGGCGGGGACCTCCGTCCAGTTTCCGGTCTGCTTTGCCGCCGGCACGCAGATCGAGACCGAAGACGGGCCCGTCGATGTCGAAACGCTCACTCCGGGCTGCCGGATCCGCACGATGGATCACGGCTACCAACCTCTCAAATGGATCGGCACACGACATCTTTCCCGCCGGAGCCTCGAGCGGAATCCCAAATTGCGCCCCATCAGGATCGAGAAGAATGCGCTGGGGCGCGGGCTACCGGAGCAGGATCTGGTCGTCTCGCCGCAGCACCGGATTCTTGTCCGGTCGAAAATCTCGCAACGGATGTTTGGACAGCTCGAAGTCCTTGTTCCCGCGAACAAACTCACCTCACTCGAGGGAGTTTCTCCTCTCGAAGATGTCGAGAGCGTCGATTATTACCATCTGCTCTTCGATCAGCATGAAATCGTCTTTTCGAACGGAGCGGCATCAGAGAGCCTCTATACCGGCCCGCAAGCCCTCAAATCCCTGTCGCCCGAGGCGTTCGAGGAGGTGCAGACCCTGTTTCCAGAGCTATGCGCCGAGGATCACAGACCGATGCCCGCACGGTTCCTGCCCGAAAAAGGCAAGGTAATGAAAAAGCTGGTGGCGCGCCATCAAAGCAACCACAAGCCACTCTACGCCTGAACGTCGGGAGAGAGCTCCAACGACATTCCGCACTATGGAAATGGCCGGAGGCGCATATGGCTCCGGCCAGATAGTGTGGCGTGCAAACACACGGTCGGGCGCCTTCGGGATCAGGCCCAGTCCCCGTTGCGGAAGATCGCGACCCGGCTGCCATCGGCGCGGATGCCATCGATATCGGTCTCCGGCCCGCCAATCATCCAGTCGACATGGATCAGCGAACTGTTCCCGCCCTTATCGGCAATCTCCTCCGGTTTCAGATCGGCACCGTTGAGGAAGCATTTCGAGTAGCATTGTCCCAAAGCGATGTGACAGGCCGCATTCTCGTCATAAAGGGTGTTGTAGAAGAGAATACCGGATTCCGAGATCGGCGAATGGAAGGGCACGAGCGCAACCTCGCCCAGAGAACAGGCGCCCTCATCGGTGGCGATCAGTTCCTTCAGGACGGCCTCGCCCTTGGTCGCGCGGGCCTCGACGGCGCGGCCATCCTTGAACACCATCTCGATATTCTCGATCAGGCTGCCTTGATGCGAAAGCGGTTTGGTTGCCCGCACCGTGCCGTTGATGCGCGTCTTATGCGGGGTGGTGAAGACTTCCTCGGTCGGGATGTTCGGATTGCAGATAATACCGTTTTGCGCGGGCGAGGCACCGCCATGCCATTCATGGTCATCGGCAAGACCCACCTCAAGATCGGTGCCCGGGCCGGTGAAATGCAGCGCAGCGAAGCGCTCCTCGTTGAGCCATTTGGATTTCTTGGCCAGAGTTGCGTTATGCTCGGCCCATGCCGTGACCGGGTCGGCACGGTCAACGCGCGAGGCGGCGAAGATCGCCTCGGCCAGCTTGGCCTGTGCCTCGTTGTCCGAGAGATCGGGGAAAATGCGCTTGGCCCATGCTACCGTCGGATAGCTGACGATGGACCAGTTGATCTCGAAATTGGAGATCTTCTCCAGTGCCGGTTTATAGGCTTTGGCATTGGCCTTACCCGCCCGCGAAACCTTAGCCGGATCACATTCGGACAGCAGCATCGGATCTTCGCCCACGATTGCCAGACGCGCCGCGCCACTAGCATAGGCTTTGGCCATCCCCTCATAGAGCCAGCCCGCAGCACTATCGAAGCTTTCATCAGACGCGAAATCGTAGCGCGCCTTCGCAATCTCGCCATCCGACAGGATGGGTGTCACGATCCCCGCACCCGCCTTATAGGCCTCGGCCACGATACGGCGCAGGAGCGGCAGCGCCTCCACAGGGGCCGTCACCACGAGATCCTGCCCTTTGCGCAGGTTCAAACCGGTTTGGACGGCCACTTTCGCCAGACGGTCAAGCGCTTCGAGATCAAAGGGTAAATCAGCCATAAGGCCCTCCTGGTCATTTCTTGGCCCCACGTTCTGCCCATCTGCAAGCAAGGTCAAGGGCATGAGAAAGGGGCGGAAGACCCGCCCCTCTCGAAACATCACTGACTAAAGTCAGGTAATCACATCGGGCTGCTGTTTGCCGGTTGTGGCAGCGATCCCGACAATCTCTTCGGTCGCTTTGATGATCGGGGCCAGCGCCTCTTGCGGATCCTCGCCCAGACCTTCGGGGCCTGCGACATAGCGCTCGAGATAGACACGAAGTGTCGCCCCTTCGGTGCCGGTGCCGGACAGACGCAGCACGACCCGCGAGCCTCCCGCAAACAGGATACGGAAGCCTTGCCCCTCGGAGACGGATTGATCGACCGGATCGGTATAGGCGAATTCATCGGCATTACCGACGACAAGCCCCTGATACTCCTTGCCCGGAAGTTCGGCGAGCCTGGAACGCAGATCCTCGAGCAACGCCTCGGCCTGCTCTTTCGGCAGCGCCTCGTAATCGTGGCGCGAATAATAGTTACGCCCGAAGCGTTTGAAGTGATCTTCCATGATCTCGCCCACCGACTGGCCGCGCGCCGCGATGATATTGAGCCACATCAGGACCGCCCAGAGGCCGTCCTTCTCGCGCACATGGTCGGAGCCGGTGCCGAAGCTTTCCTCGCCGCAGAGCGACACGCGCCCCGCATCCATCAGGTTCCCGAAGAATTTCCAGCCCGTCGGTGTTTCGAAACAGGCAAGCCCCAACGCCTCTGCCACACGGTCGACCGCCGCCGAGGTCGGCATGGAGCGCGCCACGCCCTTCAGCCCCTTGGCATAGCCGGGCACCAGTTTCGCATTGGCCGCGATAACGGCGAGGCTGTCGGAGGGAGAGACATAGGTGCCTGCACCGAGGATCATGTTGCGGTCGCCATCGCCATCGGAGGCCGCGCCGAAATCGGGGGCATTCTCGCCCATCATTTCGGCCATCAACTCATGCGCCCATGTAGGATTGGGGTCGGGATGCATTCCGCCGAAATCCTCGAGCGGCGTTTCGTGGGTGACGGTGCCCTTGGGCGCGCCCAGACGGTTCTCGAAGATCTCGACCGCATAGGGGCCGGTGATCGCGCACATCGAATCCATGCGCATCCGGAAGCCCTTGGCAAAGAGCGCCTTGAGGGCAGCGAAATCGAAAATCCCTTCCATCATATCGGCATAGGCCGCAACCGGATCGAGAACCTCGACTTCCATCTCGCCCAACATTTGCGTGCCAACGTTGCCCAGATCGATATCCTCGGCCTCGAGCTTCAGATAGGAGGTGATGTTCTTGGTGCGCTCGAAGATCGCATCGGTGATTTTCTCGGGCGCAGGACCGCCATTGGCCGCGTTATACTTGACGCCGAAATCCTCGTCGGGACCACCCGGATTATGGCTGGCCGAGAGGATCAGCCCGCCATCGGTTTCAAGCGTGCGGATCAGGTTCGAGGCCGCAGGCGTCGAGAGCCATGCCCCCATGCCTACATAGACCTTGGAGGCCCCATTAGCCGCCGCCATCTTCAGGATCGTCTGTGCAGCTTCCTTGCCGAAATAGCGCCCGTCGCCGCCCAGCACCAGAACCTTGCCGTCCACACCACCAATCGCATCAAAGGTCGACTGGATGAAATTCTCCAGAAAATGGTTCTGCATGAAAACCTTGGTTTTCTTGCGCAACCCCGACGTTCCGGGCTTCTGGCCCTCGAACGGGGTGGTCTGAATCGTGGTCATGATATCTCCTCACGGACGGTCGCTTGGCGTAATGATTTGAACAGTTTGAGGGATCTTGCAAGCCTCTGTTAAGAAATCGAGGCTCGAGTTGCCGGCCCGTCCCGTGCGTCCGTCCCGGCGCGCATCCTTTCGCACTGTTACCCGGTCCAGAAGTAACCCAACCGCGCCAGAGGTCCAGCCCGCGCGACTTTATGCAGCGAGATCATGCCCGTGATGCCGACGCATCCAGAATGTTACACCAAGGGAAGATAGACGATGAAGCGCGAGCCCACGCCTTTCTCGCTCTCGACCCTGAACCGGCCACGATGGCGCGAAACGATATGTTTGACGATGGCCAGTCCCAGTCCCGTGCCTCCCTGTTCGCGCGAGCGGTGGGTATCGACGCGGTAGAACCGCTCGGTCAGGCGGGGCAGATGGATGGCGTCGATCCCCTCTCCTTGATCCTGCACCACGACCTTCAGTGCCGCGCCGCGCAGGGCCGGTTCATGGGCCACCGTGCTCAAAGTGATGCGGACCTGTGCGTCGGGGGCCCCGTATTTGATGGCGTTCTCGATGAGATTTGAGAAAACCTGCGTCAACTGGTCGGGATCGCCCGAGACCCGTTTCGGTCCGGCCTCACCCTCGCGCAGCAAACTCACGTTGCGCGCCTCGGCCACGGGGGCAAGCGCCTGCATCGCGCCGTTGAGAACGGCCGACAGATCGACCGTCTGTGTCGGACGGCGGCGCTCCTCCGATTCTACACGGCTGAGCGAGAGAAGATCCCCCACCAGCCGATTCATCCGCGCGGCCTCGCGCTCCATGATCGATAAAAACCGCGCCCGCGCTACAGGATCATCCTTGGCCGCATGCAGGAGCGTCTCGATAAAGCCCGACAGCGCGGTGAGCGGGGTGCGCAGCTCGTGGCTGACATTGGCCACGAAATCACGCCGCTGGGCCTCGGCCTCCTCGAGCGCAGTGACATCCTCGAACACGATCAGCGCGCCCCCCTGCGGCAGTTCGCTGAGCGGATCGGCAGGCATGGGAGAGACAGTGCACATCACCGACATCTCGCGACCGCCCAGCGAAAGCCTGTCGCGCGCGCGCTCCTCGCGCCCATGCTTGAGCGCCTCGTCCAGCGCGAAATTGATGGCAGGCTTGCGGATAACGGTGACGAATGTCCGCCCCTCCAGACCATCCCCCAGCAGACTGATGGCCGAAGGGTTGGCATAGGCGATCTTCTCGTTCTGCCCGATCAGCAGGATCGGAAAGGGAATGGCGCCGAGCGCCGTTATCGTCGAAGATTTTCTCATCACCACCCCCGTTTTTCTTTTGGTAGAGTTGACCTAAATCAGAATAGCGTAAACAGTTGATGACAGTATTTTTCTCCGTTTACCATTTAGTAACCACAAGAGGTTTTAGGGGTGTGACATTCCACCCCGTGGCGAGTTAACCTGATCTCAACGAAAAGGATTGACGCAATATGATCTCTCGGAACGGATCACATATTTCTCCATCAGAGCTTGGTGCCAAATCCGCCGAACTGGCGGATCGGCGCATCCTTGTGATCGAACCGTCGATGGAACTGCCGCATGCGTTGCGCGGAGTGACCGGTGCGGCCGTTACCATCGCCCGACTGGCCACCATCGACCATGCACTGATCGAAAGGACCGCACCCGATCTCGTGCTCTCGCCACTTCTGTCGGAGGCGTTCGATATTCTGGATCTCGCCCATGTGCTGCTCAAACATGGATATACCGGACCGTTGCGGGCCTATTGCCTGCCGCTGCCCAATGCCGATCTGATCAAACAGGAAGTGCGCCAGATCTGGCCCGAGCGCGATTTCGATATTTTCGAGATACCGGGGCTGGCCCCGTCGCCAAACATGCCCCGCCGCTGAGCGTCGGGGCCAAAGCGGCGTTCAGATACGCTTAAGACCGGTGCGATATCTCTCGGCATTCGCGCGGTAGCGTGCAGCCCCCTTGGCCAGCATGGCGTGATCCGCCTCGTTCAGCTCCCGCATGATTTTTGCGGGCGCGCCAAGCACCAGAGAATTATCGGGGATGACCTTCCCTTCGGTCACAAGAGCGCCTGCGCCGATCAGACATCCCCGCCCAATCTTGGCACCGTTCATCACCATCGCGCCCATACCAATCAATGTGCCTGCGCCAATCTCACAGCCATGCAGCAGCGCCCGATGGCCAATGGTGCAATCGGGGCCAACGACCAGCGGGAAGCCCATATCGGTATGCATCACTACGCTTTCCTGCACATTCGATCCGGCACCGATGAAGATCTCTTCATTATCGCCGCGCAGGGTCGCGCCAAACCAGACCGACGCCCCCTCCTCGAGCACCACGCGTCCGATCAGATTGGCATCCTCGGCCACCCATACGTTGTCCGCGATGCGCGGACGGAATCCATCAAGCTCGTAGATCATCGTGCCTCGAACTCCTCATCAAGTCCGCGGATGAACGCACTGAGCCCGGGTTGGCGGTCGCGGCGTGCGCGCTCGGCCATCAGGATGGTCTTCAGCTCTGCCTCCGCCACATCCAGATCGCGATTCACAAGAACATAGTCATATTCCGCCCAATGGCTGATCTCGGACATGGATTTCTCCATGCGGCCCGCAATCACCTCGTCACTATCTTGCGCGCGCGAACGTAAGCGGCTCTCAAGCTCGGCAATCGAGGGCGGCAGGATGAAGATGGATACGACATCCTTGCCGAGCGCAGAATTGCGGATCTGCTGTCCGCCCTGCCAGTCGATATCGAACAGCGTATCGCGGCCCGCACTCATGGCCGCCTCGACCGGCGCTTTCGGCGTGCCGTAGGAGTTGCCGAAGACTTTCGCATGTTCGAGCATTTCGTCGGCCTCGACCATCCGGTCGAATTCCTCATGGGTCTTGAAGAAATACTCGACTCCTTCGGTCTCGCCGGGACGCGGCGCACGGGTGGTGGCCGAGACGCTGAAACTGAGCGTCGGGTCCCAAGTCATCAACCGCCGCGCAAGCGTCGATTTTCCGGCCCCCGAGGGCGACGAAAGAATAATCAAGATACCACGCCGATCGGCCATAGGCTCCCCACTCCATATATCAGGTCTTGTCTCGTTGCCTCGATAGCGCCCCGAGGGCCGCAATCACAGGCTTTAGCGCCCGCGAGCTGGCCTGCGCCTAACATTTTTATGACCGGAAAGTCGAGAGAACGCGATTCTGGCCGCAGGAGAGCCCTCAGGCGCTGCAAGATCACGCCTGATCGGCGCGCATGCCCAAATGGAAATCAGAAAAACTTCGGGCAAAGTCCTCCGATTCTCCGACCGAATTTATTAAATCTTTCACTTCTACCGCCGGAAGCCGGTCATTTTTCGCTACCTTGAATCGGGACAATGACCAAATGTCTTAACAAAACATTACGACGCCCTCGAAATATAGCTCGTTTTCTCCCGAAGGATTAACCATAACTCCTTGGCCTGTTTACCAAAATTCCACCCTTCCCGAACGGGGCATCCGATGCCTGAAAAGTTAACCTAAAACTGGTCAGGTATTTTGTTCAAATCCTCCTAAAGCTGTAACGATAGATCTCGCGCACATCTATAGAGAGACCATCATAATCTATATATTACAACATGTTAGAATAGTATTCTCCCTAGGGGTGAACGGACCGGCACGCGCCTGTGAGACAGGAAATCGGGCGCATCTTCCCAGCAATCCTGTCGAAATCGCTGCCGTTTCATGGAGAAATCGGGTGCCTGCATTAAGCACTTAACCAGCCCTGAAACCTGGTGTAGCTTTCCCTTGGTAAGGCGCGGTTCTGACAGGTGGCATTTTAACCATTTTATCAGTTCATGCTCCATTTTCCGGTGAAATCGCGTATTAAGAGTTCAGTAAGCAATTCGATCCCGTGGCCTGCGAAACGGCCCATTCCGCAAAATGCGAGGGGATAAACTCAAACTGGCAGGCAGGCGCCGCGCGCCGCCGCAGATCGCAGGAACGATGACGATGGAAAACGATACGAAGGTAGTGCACATGGATCTCTCGGCTGGCAAAGGGCGTCAGGTCGCCTCCGAGCTTCGCGCCTATTGGGAAGCGCTGCGTATGGGGCGCACCGTTCCGGCGCGTTCCGATATCGATCCGCGCGGCATCGAACGTGCGCTCGAATATGCCTTCATCATCGAACGGGTCGCACCGGGCATGGGCCGCTTCCGTCTGGCCGGTATGCATCTTAATGATCTGATGGGAATGGAAGTGCGCGGCATGCCAATGACCGCCATGTTCGAACCTGCTGGCCGCAAGAAGATCGCCGAAGCCACCGAAGCCTGCTTTACCGGCCCCGCGATTGCCGAACTTGATCTCATTGCGGATGACGGCATCGGCCGCCCTGCCCTGAAGGCCAAGCTTCTGCTGCTACCGCTGAAATCCGATCTTGGGGATATCAACCGCGCGCTTGGCTGCCTTGTGGCAGAAGGCGACAGCATCGGCCGCACCCCGCGCCGCTTCACTGTGGTCGATGCGCGCATTACCCAGATCGAACAGGGCAAACCGACCCCCGCCGAGCTGCCGCAACCCGCGCGCCCCGAGCTGGCAGGCTTCGCCGAACATGCGCCCCGCTTCGGTCACGCGCCGCGCAAGCCCGGCGTGCCGAACTCGGTGATCCCGCAGGCCCCGCGCGCCGATGCTCCGGCAGCGCCGACCACCCCCGAGGCGCGTCGCGCCATGTTCCGTGTGGTTACGAATAACGACTGATACCCGGGGTGGCGCCCCTTGCGGTCTCGCTAAAGCGCCTGGTCACTCAGATATCTTCAGAATGAAGCGAAGCCCTGACGCAGAATGCGGAGGGGCTTCGACCATTTGGGGCCAGCGGTTTTGCACGGCGCATGGAAAAGGGGGCCAGAGCCCCCCTTCCCGGTCTCGATATACGGCGCAAACAACAATCAGAGATTGCTGACGGCGCGTTGCTGGCTGCGGCGGTTCTGCAGCTCTTCCGCCACAAGGAAGGCCAGCTCCAGCGCTTGGTTCGCGTTGAGACGCGGATCGCAGGCGGTATGGTAGCGGCTCGACAGATCCTCGTCCGACACCGCGCGCAAACCGCCGGTGCATTCGGTCACATCCTTGCCGGTCATCTCGAAATGCACACCGCCCGGGATCGTGCCCTCCGCATTATGAACGGCAAAGAACTCGCGCACCTCCTGCAGCACCGATTCAAACGGACGTGTCTTGTAGCCACTCGCCGATTTGATGGTATTGCCGTGCATCGGGTCACAGGACCAGAGCACATTGGCGCCCTCTTCTTGCACCGCACGCACGAGACGCGGCAGATGCTCGCCCACCTTGCCCGCGCCAAAACGCGCGATCAGCGTGAGACGACCGGCCTCGTTATGCGGGTTAAGTTTGGCCATCAGCACCTTGAGATCTTCGACCGTGGTCGAGGGACCGCATTTCAGCCCGATCGGGTTCTGGACCCCCTGACAGAAGGCAACATGTGCGCCATCCGGCTGACGGGTGCGGTCGCCGATCCAGATCATATGACCCGAGCCCGCCACCGGCAGGCCGGTCGTGGTATCGGTCCGGCACAAGGCTTCTTCATATTCCAGCAGCAGCGCCTCGTGCGAGGTGTAGAAATCGACCGCTTTCAGCTCGGGCGCGGTTTCGGAGGTCACGCCAGCGGCGGCCATGAAATCCATCGCCTCGGTGATCCGGTCAGCCAGAACGCGGTATTTCGCGGCTTTTTCCTCATCGGTGAAGCTGGTGATCCAGCCATGCACACGATGGATATCGGCATAACCACCGGTCGAGAAAGCCCGCAAAAGGTTAAGCGAGGCGGCCGCTTGCGTATAGGCCTGAAGCATCCGGTTCGGATCGGGCACGCGTGCGGCCTCGGTGAAATCGAACCCGTTGATGATATCGCCGCGATAGCTCGGCAGTTCGACCCCGTCGAGCGTCTCGGTTGGGGCAGAACGCGGCTTGGCAAACTGGCCAGCCATACGCCCGACCTTGACCACCGGAACCTTCGCCCCCCAAGTCAGGACGATGGCCATCTGCAACATGACCTTGAATGTGTCACGGATATTGTCTGCGCCGAATTCGGCAAAACTTTCCGCGCAATCCCCGCCCTGCAGCAGGAAGGCCTCGCCACGCGAGGCCCGTGCCAACTCGTCACGCAGACGACGTGCCTCGCCCGCAAAAACCAGAGGAGGCATCCGCGACAGTGACTGTTCGACAGCGTTTAACGCCGCGGCGTCGGGATAGTCGGGCATCTGCACCCGCGGTTTCGCGCGCCAGTCCGACTTTTTCCAACTCTGAGCCATCAGTTCCTCCATTCAGGCGTCGTAATTCAGGGCCGCTTTATAGGCCGGACAGCGCTAACAACAAACAGATTTTATCCTGCTGCACAAAGTTTAGGCTGTGATAACAAAAACGGCACCTTGCTGCCGATTTGCTACGCGCTAACACCGAGCTTTCTCTTGCGGCCTCCGGCTATCGGTGATTGGGTCGGAGGCCATCAAAGATTGATGTGTGTGAGATGCGCAAAACCACCCCGAAAAGACTTACGGCCCGGCCCGCCCCCTCCTATGGCTCCCAGCGCCTTCCTGTGCAAATCCGCGCGAAGCGGGTGGTTTTTCTGTTGCTTGACCGTTTTACGCTCATGGCATTCACCAGCGCGCTCGAGCCGCTGCGTCTGGCAAACCAGATCTCCGGCCAGCCGCTCTATGAATGGGTGCTTGCCTCCGAGAGCGGCACGACGGTGCAAAGCTCGAGCCGCGTCGAGATCAATGTCCATATGGGACTGACCGAATTGCAGCGCGAGGATACCATCATCGTCTGTGGCGGGATCGATGTGATCGAGGCCACCACGAAACCGGTGATCAGCTGGCTCCGGCGCGAGGCACGCAAGGGCGGCGTCGTCGGCGGGCTCTGCACCGGCGCGTGGGCGCTGGCCGAAGCGGGCCTCCTTGATGAACGCCGCGCCACCATCCACTGGGAAAACCACGACGCCTTCATCGAGGAATTCGACGAGGTAGACCTGGCCAAGTCCGTTTATGTGATCGATGGCAACCGGATGAGTTCGGCCGGCGGGACTGCGGCGCTCGATCTCATGCTGCGGATCGTGGCGCGCGATCATGGCGAGGCACTTGCCAACACGGTTGCAGATCAGCTGATATATACTTCTATCCGAACGGAAAAAGACAGTCAGCGGCTCTCCATTCCAACGCGCATCGGGGTCCGTCATCCCAAGCTTGCGCAGGTGATCGGGCGGATGGAAGCGAATATCGAGGAGCCGATCTCGCCTGCCAAACTGGCCACTGAAGTCGGCATGTCCACGCGGCAGCTGGAACGCCTGTTCCGCCGGTATCTCGACCGGAGCCCGAAGCGTTACTATATGGAGTTGCGGCTACAGAAGGCCCGTGCGCTCCTGATGCAGACCGAAATGTCTGTGATCAATGTGGCGCTGGCCTGCGGGTTCGCCTCGCCCTCGCATTTCTCGAAATGCTACCGTGCCCATTACCAGACTACGCCGTACCGCGAACGCGGTGCCTCCGGTGGCGCCCCGCTGGAGGCGATGCCCGACGAAGAAATGGCAATGGTCGAGGAACTGCCCATCGATATGGACTGGGAATTCGATGCCGAACCGGAAGATGAGAAATAAGATAAATATCGACCTTTAGAGCACTAATATTTAAAGTTTTTTTCTGTTTAATAAAAGCCAGCCCGATGTCATTTGCCCGTTTTTAATGCAACCATTTAAAGATGTGAATATTCACCCATAAAGGCCAAAACTCGCGCTTCCCTTCGGCAGACTTCCCTTTTAACCTGATGATCAAATTAGAACACGTTCAGGGGAGAACTCTAATGCGCAACCTTCTTCTGGTATCGACGGCAATCGCCATGACCGGCACCGCCGCGCTTGCCGATGACGTCAAAATCGGCGTCCTTCTCGGCTTCACCGGCCCGCTTGAATCGCTCGCGCCCGGCATGGCCTCGGGGGCCGAGCTGGCGATGAAGGAAGTCAGCGATAGCGGAAAATTCATGGATGGCTCGACCGTTACACCGGTGCGCGGCGATTCGACCTGTATCGATGCCGGCGCGGCCACCTCTGCCGCCGAACGCCTGATCACCGCCGAGGGCGTGAAGGGGATCTTCGGGGCGATGTGCTCGGGCGCAACCACCGCCGTGCTGCAAAACGTCGCGATGGCCAACGGAATCGTCATGATCTCGCCCTCGGCCACCTCGCCTGCGCTCTCCACCATGGATGATGACGGGCTGTTCTTCCGCACCGCGCCGTCCGATGCACGGCAGGGCGATGTCATGGCCGACATCATTCTCGAGCATGACATCAAATCCGTCGCGCTGACCTATACCAACAATGACTATGGCAAAGGTCTGGCCGATAGCTTCCAGAAGGCCTTCGAGGAGAAAGGCGGCACCGTCACCATTTCGGCAGCACATGAGGATGGCAAAGGCGATTATTCTGCCGAAGTCGGCGCGCTTGCCTCGGCTGGTGGCGATGCACTTGTCGTGGCCGGCTATGTCGATCAGGGCGGATCGGGTATCCTTCGCGGCGCACTGGATGCAGGTGCCTTCGACACATTCGTGCTCCCCGATGGGATGGTGGCCTCCGCACTCGAACAGAATTTCGGCGACGAGCTTGATGACTCCTTCGGCCAGATCCCGTCCTCGGAAGGCGAGGGCAAGGACAAGTTCCTCGAGATGGCCACGGCTGCGGGCTTTGACGGCAATCAGGTCTATTCCGGCGAATCCTACGATGCGGCAGCTCTAATCATGCTGGCTATGGCCGAAGCGAAATCGACCGATCCGAGCATCTATAAAGAAAAGATCATGGGCATCGCCAATGGTCCGGGCGAGAAGATCCTTCCCGGCCAGCTGGGTCACGCGCTTGATCTGATCGCCGAAGGCAAGGCCATCGATTATGATGGTGCCTCCTCGGTGAACTTCATCAACGGCGGCGAATCTGCGGGCACTTTCCGCGAGGTCGAAATCAAGGACGGCAAAATCGAGACGGTCAAATACCGCTAAGCCTGCCGACATCCAACGAACAGCCCGGAGCAGGATTCCGGGCTGTTTTCCGTCGCACCCGGATCAGGGGAAATAGGTCCGGTGCGAGCAACAAACGGGATAAAAAATGATAAGGGTTGAAAACCTGAAGAAAAGCTTCGGCGGTTTCCATGCTGTCGATGGCGTGTCGCTCGAGATTGCGAAAGGGTCGATCACCGGCCTGATCGGGCCTAATGGTGCCGGAAAATCCACACTGTTCAATGTGATCGCCGGTGTTCATAAGCCAACATCCGGGCAGGTCTTCCTGGACGGGCAAGAGATTACTGGTCTCTCGCCCGATGCATTGTTCCACAAGGGCTTGCTGCGGACATTTCAGATTGCACATGAATTCCCGTCGCTCACCGTGCGCGAGAACCTCATGATGGTGCCCGCGGACCAGAGCGGCGAGACCCTTTTCTCGGCACTCTTCCAGCGCAAGCGTATCCGAGAAGAAGAAGCCGAGCTGCGCCGCCGTGCTGATGAAGTGCTCGACTTCCTGACGATCAGCCACGTGGCAGATGAGAAGGCCGGCAACCTCTCGGGCGGGCAGAAGAAATTGCTCGAACTTGGTCGCACGATGATGGTCGATGCCAAGATCGTCTTCCTCGACGAGGTGGGCGCCGGTGTAAACCGCACCCTTCTCAACACGATCGGAGATGCCATTGTGCGCCTCAATAAAGAACGCGGCTACACCTTCTGCGTCATCGAGCATGATATGGATTTCATCGGTCGGCTCTGTGATCCGGTGATCGTAATGGCTGAGGGCAAAATGCTGGCCACCGGTGCGCCCGATACGATCATGCAAAACGAGGCGGTCATCGAGGCCTATCTGGGCACCGGCCTGAAGAACAAAGCGGCTGCGGCCACGGAGGCACAATGAGCTTTCTCTCTGCATCCGAGATGACCGGCGGCTATGGCAAGGCAGATATTCTGCATGGCTGCACACTGAACGTCGAGAAAGGCCAGATCGCCGTGATCGTGGGCCCCAATGGGGCCGGAAAATCGACCGCGATGAAGGCGGTCTTTGGCATGCTGCCCCTGCGTGGCGGCACTGTCACGCTTGATGGCGACGATATCACCAGCCTCACCCCGCAAGACCGCGTAGGCCGTGGTATGGGATTCGTGCCGCAGGTCAATAACGTCTTCCCGACGATGAGTGTCGAGGAAAATCTCGAGATGGGGGCCTTTACCCGCCGCGATGATTTCCGCCAGACCATCGAACAGATCTATGATCTTTTCCCGATCCTGCGCGAAAAACGCCGCCAGAATGCGGGCGAGTTGTCGGGCGGACAACGCCAGCAGGTGGCCGTGGGCCGCGCGCTGATGACAAAGCCCAAGCTCCTGATGCTCGATGAGCCCACGGCGGGCGTCAGCCCCATCGTGATGGACGAGCTGTTCGACCGCATCATCGATGTGGCCCGCACGGGTATCTCGATCCTGATGGTCGAGCAGAATGCCCGCCAAGCCCTTGAAATCGCCGATATCGGCTATGTCCTGGTGCAAGGTGCCAATGCCTATACCGATACCGGCCCGGCACTTCTGGCAGATCCCGAGGTCCGCCGCACCTTCTTGGGGGGCTGAGCGATGAAACGACTTATTGCTCTCGGTTTGGCCCTGAGCGCCGGCGCAGCACAGGCCGAAGGACGCCACGATACGGTGCTGATCTGCACATTCGACGACCTCCAGATCACTATCCGCCAAGACGGCGGTGAGGGGTTCGAATGGCTCGATACCCAGCGCTTCCCGCAGCCGGTCACGGCCCGCATTTCGCGCAGCGAGGACCGGATCACCGTCGCGCCCATCGGCGTCATGGATCTCGAGGCCACCATCACAATCGAGGCGCGCGACAAGGTCGCCCCCGATACGGCGGCCACCTATCACGTGTCCGGCATGGGCCTGCCCGCCGAGACATTGCACGGAACTTGTGAGGAACCGGTTTAATGGAAGCCCTCAACGCATTTATCGCGCTTGCGAATTACGTCATCATACCTGCGCTGTCCTATGGCTCGCAACTGGCGCTCGGCGCGCTCGGGGTGACGCTTGTCTACTCGATCCTACGCTTCTCGAATTTCGCCCATGGTGACATGATGGCCTTCGGGACCGGTGTCACCATTCTCGTCACATGGTTGTTGCAGGATGGCGGAATCGGTCTCGGGCCGCTGCCGACCGCCCTTCTGGCCCTGCCGATCGGGATCATCGTGACCGCAGCTCTGGCGCTGGCCACGGACCGCGTCGTCTATGCCCATTACCGCAAGATCCGTGCGACGCCGGTCGTGATGGTGATGGTCTCCGTCGGTGTGATGTTCGTCATGAACGCGCTGACGCGGATCATGATCTCGGTCCTGTCGGTGCCCGTGCTCGGGGCCAAGGACGCCGTCTCCGGTGTGGACGAGATCCGCTTTGCCGACGGCGAGAGGTTCCTGATCTCGGCCCGCCAGTTCAAGGATCTCACGGGGCTTGCCGAGCCTCTGGCCGTCCGCGCAAGCTCGGTGATCACCTTCGTGACGGCTCTCATCGTCATGGTGGCACTGTTTTGGTTCCTCAACCGCACCCGCGCCGGTAAATCCATGCGGGCCTTCTCCGATAACGAGGATCTGGCGCTTCTGTCGGGCATTGACCCCAAGCGCGTCGTCATGATCACATGGATCATCACCGCAGCGCTGGCCACGATTGCGGGCACGCTCTACGGGCTTGATAAATCCTTCAAGGCGTTCAACTACTTCCAGCTCCTTCTCCCTATTTTCGCGGCCACCATTCTTGGCGGCATCGGTAATCCGATGGGGGCGATCGTCGGCGGCTATATCATCGCCTTCTCCGAGATCGGCGTGACCTATGCGTGGAAGAAGGTCGCCACATACCTGATCCCCGGCTGGGAACCGAGCGGCCTGCTGCAACTCCTCTCGACGGATTATAAATTCGCCGTCAGTTTCACCATCCTGATCGCGGTGCTGATCTTCCGCCCGACCGGCCTATTCAAGGGGAAATCGATATGAGTTCTCGTCAAGCAGAGAGCGCAGCCGGCGGCGCGCTCCGCACACCCCTCCTGTTTGTGGCGCTTCTCGTCCTGTTCGGCATCGAAGCCGCCACCTCGGGCTGGAACGCGGCACTCGTCATCCTGAATATGGGGGTGATCAGCGCGATCATGGCGCTCGGGCTGAACCTGCAATGGGGCTATGCGGGGCTGTTCAATGCCGGAACCATGGGCTTCATCGCCTTGGGCGGGCTTGCACCTGTGCTGATCTCGATGCCCGCCACCCAAGGCGCGATGGGCGCAGGCGGCTGGCGAGTGCTGCTGGCGCTGGCCATCGCCGTGGCCGTTCTGGCCCTCTCGGTCCAGACCTGGAAGCAGCTTCGCAAAGGCGTGCGGGGGCTTGCGACAATCATCGTTCTAATCGTAGGCTTCTTCGTGTTCCGCGCCATATTCGATCCCGCCGTCCGCGCGGTCGAGGCGATCAACCCTTCGGCACAGGGCTATCTGGGCGGGCTCGGACTGCCGGTGCTTATGGCATGGCCTGTAGGCGCGCTTCTGGCCGCCATCGCCGCCTGGGCCATCGGAAAGGCTGCGCTGGGGCTGCGCTCGGACTATCTGGCCATCGCGACCCTTGGGATCGCCGAGATCATCGTCGCTGTCCTGAAAAACGAAAACTGGCTCGACCGAGGCGTGATGAATGTGAACGGTATCCCGCGTCCCTTCTTCATCCCGCGGGAGATCGACTTGCAGGCCTCGGCTGATTTCGTTGCACGGGCGGCAGATTTCGGGATGGATCCGGTTTTGGCCTCGACGATTTTCGTCAAGCTCCTCTATCTCGCACTCTTCGCAGTGGTGCTGATCATCTTTGTCGCTGGCACACAGCTCGCGCTCCATTCCCCTTGGGGGCGCATGATGCGCGCCATCCGCGAGAACGAGGTCGCCGCCAGCGCGATGGGCAAGAACGTAACCAAACGCCATCTGCAGATTTTCATCATCGGCTCGGCGATCTGCGGCTTTGCCGGTGCGATGATGGTGACGCTCGATGGCCAGCTGACGCCCGCCACCTACAACCCGCTGCGCTTCACCTTCCTCATCATGGTGATGGTGATCCTCGGCGGCTCCGGGAACAACTGGGGCGCCGTGCTGGGGGGGATCCTAGTCTGGTATCTCTGGATCAAGGCGGAAGCCTGGGGGCCGGAGCTGCTTCAACTCCTGACCTCGGGAATGGAGCCTGGCGCATTGAAGGACCATCTTCTCGAGTCAGCGGCGCAGATGCGGTATCTGGCTATGGGGCTTGTCCTGCTTGTGGTCTTACGCTTCGCCCCGAGAGGCCTTCTGCCGGAGCGCTAAACGCACAAAACCCCACCTATCCCAAATGGATAGGTGGGGTTTTCCGTATGTCCGCCCATCGAATACGCCGGATCAGGTCCGGATGACATCATACTCGCGGGCAATATTCCTGGTCTTTTCGCCCCAGATCGAATGGAGCAACCGTGCTTGATGCGCTTCGAGCGCCTTCTGGTCCATGAAACTCTCGCTCACGCGCCAGATCAGAGGGTCATCGGTTTCCTCGACCTCGAAAAGAAGACAACCGGGTTCTGCCTGTGTCAAAGCCCGATGCTGGGGAAGATAAAGTCTGACGAGCTCGGCCTCGTTATTATTCTTGCAAATCAGATGGCCACTGACATGGACCGGCATAGCGTTTCTCCTGGACGGCTGCTTCTCAATACCAGATGCGGGATAAGGTGGGCCTGTTCCAGAAGCTTGTCATCAAAAGCCGGCGCGACCAAGACGCCTTTCTGTGGTCGTGTCAGGCGCGAGGCATCGGCGAGATTACGATGCACATGGAAGAGATCCGCATGCACGGCCTGAATGGCTTTATAAAAGAGAAAGATCACCTTGCCATCAGGGGCCGTGACCTGCATCCGTATCCCCTGAAAATCGGTCATCACGAGGATCGGCGCCGCTTTCACCAGAAGCGGATCCAGAAATTCGGCCGCCTCACTTCCAGGCATATAGCGCGGGAGCCGGTCGATACTCACACGCCCCTGCACATAGCGCCCATAATAGTCCAGACAGCTCCGCAATTCACTCAGGCAATCGATCAAGCTGCGGTCAGCCTCCGCACGGTTATTGCGCGCCAGCCGCGCGCCATGCGTGAGCGCTTGGGTTATTGCGGCCCCGTCATCGCGCAGCATATGCTGCTCGAGGCTGCCATAAGCTTCTTCCAATGCACGAAGCCCCAACAGCATCCCGGACAGATGCATAGGCTTGCGGTTCAGTTCGACGAGTTTACTCAGATCACCATCCATCACATCCTCCTAGGGTTGCAAAGGTCCTAGGAAAACATGAAGGACAAATGGTTAACGGAAGCTAAAGCACAACCGTGAATTTATAAGCATCGTCATATTTATGGAGGCAATTCGCACAGAATGCTGCTTTAACCGGCACAGAATGCCACAGCTGCACATTACGCGCCGGGCTGTTTGTCCAGAAGATGGTCCATCGAGACCGAGGGCTGGCTGCAGCCCGCATCTCCCACGATGCGCGCCGGCACACCTGCCACGGTCTTGCAGGGCGGAACCTCGTCGAGCACCACCGACCCTGCGGCAATGCGAGAATTGTCCCCGACGCGGATATTGCCGAGCACTTTCGCGCCCGCACCGATCAGGACACCATTGCCGATCTTGGGATGGCGGTCTTCCTCTTCCTTACCGGTCCCGCCCAGCGTGACCGAATGCAGCATCGAGACATTGTCGCCCACGACGGCGGTCTCGCCGATCACGATGGAATGCGCGTGGTCGATCATCACGCCCTGCCCGATCCGCGCCGCCGGATGGATATCCACGCCGAACATCTCGGAGGTGCGCATCTGGACATAATAGGCCATATCCGGACGCCCCTGCGACCAGAGCCAATGCGCGATCCGGTAAGATTGCAATGCCTGATAGCCCTTGAAGAACAGCAGGGGTTGCATCAGCCGGTGGCAGGCCGCATCTCGCTCATAGACGGCCACAAGATCGGCGCGCGCCGCCGCAATCAGATACGGAGCCTGAGCATAGGCCTCATCGGCGATCTCGCGCAGGATCTGCTCGCTCATCTCGTTGGAGGCAAGCTTCAGCGAGAACCGGAAAGACAGCGCCCGCTCGAAGGTCGGATGATGCAAAAGCCCGGCATGGATGAGCGATCCGAGCAGGGGCTCGTTCTGCACCGCAGCCCGTGCTTCGGTGCAGATCCGTTCCCAGACAGGGTCGACAGCGGTGATTCTGGCTTGAAGCTCGGCCATGGGATCTCCTTTGCATAGCGAATGCGCCCGCGCCTCCACCCGCGTGCGTCCGGCATATTACCAGATGGAGGCGCCTCACGCATAAACCAAGTGCAAAACAGAAAAAAGTCCATAACGCCTTTTTCAGCCCCGTTATCAGCCCGCGAGCTGCAAGCGTGCGGCAAGCCCCGCTCCGTAAAGATCACTCAGCTGCGCCACCTCCAGCACCAGCTTCGGTGAGACCGCAAGATCCGCCGCACACTGTGCCTCCGTATAGCTCCAAGTCGCTCCAGCTGTCTCCGCCTCGCGCAGAACAGCGTCATTCTCCCCCAAAATCCTCACCCGATAGCGCTCCTGTGTCTCGCCGAGCGGCACCTCCTGTTCAAGCCACGCATCCCCATTGATCCGCGTCCGCCGGATCCAGCTGGCCATCCAGCCGCCCCCCTGCGCCTCGATACGCAAATGGGCGGGCGCATAGGGGCGCAATCCGTTGCCCCTGAAGCTTTCGATCAGATGCAGATAGCTTGGATCGTCGTAGCTGCGCCGTGCGGAGCCCATACGGTAGTGGCGCGCGATATTACGCTGGCTCTGGGCGAGGGTAATCTGGTCCACCTGCCCGTCCAGCGCCACGACCACCGAGCCTTCCGGCCAGAGATCAGGCATGAGCGCGTCGCTGCCAAGCTGTCCACGCAACCGAAGGCTCAGATCATAGGTGTTCTCGGCAACGAGATTGGCGGTGGCGAACTGGAAAATCTCCCAATTACCGCTGCTGCCATCCCCGATCGCCATCACATTGGCGCCGGCCAGCACCTGCGCCTCGCTCACAGATTGCAACTCTCCCGATACGAGCTTGATCCTGAGGCTCGGTCCGCGATCCCACAGCCCTGCGCGCGCCGATGTCAGACCTCCCAACGTCTGGCCAATGCTCGCACGATTGCTGAGCGTGGAATTAAGTTGGTAATCGGAATCGCTTGATGCGTCATAAACGGCCACCGTTCCGGGCCATGGGCTGGCGGTGACAGCCAGATGGGGAGCGTAGGGCACCTCCTCACCGGTCAGTAATGGCAGATCCATGAACTGGGCGGTCACCGGAACGGGCGCATAGAACCGCGTCACAGAAACGGAGGCTTCGGCGGCATCGGACGGCTCATAAAGCCCCGCCTCGATACGAACTGCTTCCATTGTTGCCGCTCCTGCCAGATCCACACGGTCAATACGGTAACGGGCGCCCTCGATTGCCACGACATCTCCCGCTCCGATCCCCGTCAGGGAGGGCGGCAACGTGAAGCGGATTACATCGCGCGCCATCTGCGCCTCTGCCAGCCAGCGCTCCACAATCGCCACCGCTTGCGGTCGGTGGAGGGCGACATCCACCTCACTCGAACTATTGGTGCCATGGTCCTGGGATAGCGCTGATATCGCCTCGACGACGCGCGCGGTATATTCGCCCTCCGCCTCGACATAACCCAGACGCACGCGCCCCGACATTTCCGCCTCGGCCGCACGGGTCTGCGTTACTGAGCTGTCATCGTCACCAAGCGCCCAATTCGCCTCCTCCAGAACCCGGTCCACCTGCCCGCTGCGCATGACAAACCGCAGCAGCCCGTCGCGTTCGATCGCATCGAACCCGTATGCCAGCATCAGGCTTTGTAGCATTGCGCGCGGTGACTCGCCGGATTGTGCGATATATCCACGCACCGCGCCTCGCAGCCCCGAGACATCAATGGCCGCAAGCCCGCCCGCCTGACAAATCTCGGCCACCACACGCGACAGCGGCTGGGCCGTCGCCCGTCCCGACAGCCAATGCCCGCGACCGTAATTGGCCGCATCGGTCCAAAGATCATCGCGGGCCGGAAACTCGGGCCAGGGCCGCGCATCCCAGCACCAGATATGGGCCTTCGTCATATCGATCATCGGTCCGCCATAGACCGCCGAGACGGGATTGTGCAGCGCAGTCTGCCACCAATCCGTCATCGCCCGCAGATATTGCATCTGGATCAACTCGTCGCGCCGCCCGTTTGAATAATAGGGCAGCATGGATTCCGAACTTTTGGGATCGAGGAACTTGTTGGGCTGGTTCGTGCCCTTATCAATCGCCGCACAGCCAAATTCGGTAAACCAGATCGGTTTCATCTGCGGCAGCCACGCGGTCGGTGCGGTCGCCCGCACTCCATTGATCCGCGCGTAATGGCGGTTCTCCCACCAGCCCCGAAAATCTTTCGCCCGCCAGATCCACGGCTCGCCCTCGCCATCGGTAATCGGTGTGCGGATCTGCAAATCGCGGTGCGTATCGGTGGCATAATACCAGTCGTAATACTCGCCGCCTTCGATATTGCTTTGCAGATAGGCCAGATCATGGATCGCGGGCCATGCCGCATCGGCATGCTCCTCTCCCTCGCGCCAGTCAGACAGTGGCAGATAGTTATCGATCCCCACGAAGTCGATCGCCGCATCGCTCCAGAGCGGATCGAGATGGAAATAGCGGTTGCCCTCATGCGAGCTGTAACCGAAATATTCCGACCAGTCCGCCGCATAGCCGATCTTGCAGGTCGCGCCGAGGATCTCGCGCAATTCTCCTGCCAGAACCCGCAATGCTTCCACCGCCGGAAAGCCATCCTCGCCATCACGGATCTGGGTCAGGGCGCACATCTCGGTGCCCACGCAGAACGCATCCACGCCACCGGCCTTGGCACAAAGATGGGCATAATGCAGGATGAACCGCCGCATCGACCATTCCGCAGGCCCGCTATAGCCGATACCGTCATCCGTCGAAGGAAAGTCATCGGACGCGGCCTGCCCGAAAAATACCGCGACCTCATCGGCCGCCGCTGCGGTCCGGTCGGTCGTCCCCACGAGCCCCGGTGCCAGCTCTGTCGTGATCCGGCCCCGCCAAGGCAAGGCCGGTTGCTCTTCGTCGGGCGCCCAAGGGTTGGGTAGCGCGTTCCCCGCGATCTGCTCCATCAGGATGAAGGGATAGAATGTCACGAATTTTCCCGACGCCCGAAGCGACTGAATGGCCTCGATCACCGACTGGTCGGTCGGCGTTCCGCCATAGAGATCGCCGTCTGTAGTAAAAGCCACTTTGCCCGCGGTCTCCCGCCCGATCCCCGACACCGACCAAGGCATGTTCTTGCCCTCACCGGTCAGTTCGTTCACCCGGGGGCGGATCCCGCAATGTCCCGCGCGCAGATCATCGCCAAACCATGACACCACCAGAGACACCGCCTGACAGGCAGGCAGATCGCCGTTCAGCGCCCCGAGCGCCGTCGAGAAATCGGTCTGGCCACCGGAGGCATTGAGGTTCATCACCTTGCTCGAGCCACCATCCTCGCCCGCAAAGTAAACGGGGGTCGTGGCCAGCGAATATTCCCCCGTTCCGGGGATCAGCGCGACCCCTTCCACGCAGCTCTCGTAGCCCTCGGGCTCGTCCTCGAGATCCGGATCGGCAGCGCGGAACACCTCGAAAGTCAACTGCGGCACACGGTTGCCGAATTGCGCAAGCGCCAGATCCTCGAACACCACATAGGCGATGCCCCGATAGGCCGGCGCCAGCCCCTCGCCCTCGACGGCTTCGATTTTCGGATCGGGCTCCTGATCCTCGGACCCGGGATAGACGCGACAATCGATCCCCGCCATATCGAGGATCTGGCCGTCGGCCCAGATACGGCCCACCCGCAGGATCTGCCCCTCGCAAAGCGCCAGCGCAAGACTGACCGAATAGCTGTAACTTGTGGTCTTCACGCTCGATCCGGTGGCCTTGCCGCTTTTCTGCGTGGAGGCGCTCTCGCGGAAGCGCGTGGCCCAGATCACCTGACCTGCCACCCGCATACCGCCCCAGAGCATCGGCACCGGCGTCCCTTCACCGGCGGAGGACAGCCGGAACTGGCTTACCTTGCCTGTCTCGACGCTCT
Organism: Thioclava sp. GXIMD2076; assembly: GCF_037949795.1. NCBI lineage: Bacteria > Pseudomonadati > Pseudomonadota > Alphaproteobacteria > Rhodobacterales > Paracoccaceae > Thioclava > Thioclava sp. GXIMD2076. The sequence goes on along the minus strand of NZ_CP149932.1, from coordinate 2,092,164 downwards.
GCGATCCGGTTCCCAGAAGCCGCTGGTCGATGGCCCGCCCCAGAGTGGCACCAACCGCACGGCCGATCACCGCCCCCGAAAGCCCCAGCACCGTGCCGCCAAAACCGCCGCCAATCGCGGCCCCCGCCGCGCCCAAAAGGATCGTCGCCATGATCTACCTCACATCCGGAAAGTCGAAACGCGCCACCAGCCGGGCGCGCCAGGGCGACGAGAGCGTGTTTTCCACGACCCCGTGCCCGCTATAGGCATGGATGAACCGCAACGGCGCCCGCGCCGAAAGCAGCCCCACATGTTTGGCCACCGCCCGTGGCCTCATGCGAAACAACAGAACCTGTCCCGCGCGAAAGGGCTCGTCCGGTCCAAGGGGCACCAGATGACGCAGCGCCGCCTGCCAAAGTGCCTCGTCGTGACCGGTTTCGGCCCAATCGGCACTATAGGAACCGGGCGCTTCGGGCTCGGATCCATAGAGGCTGCGCCAGATCCCGCGGATGAGCCCCAGACAATCGGCGCCCGCCTGCGAACAGGAACCCTGATGGCGGTAAGGTGTGCCGATCCAGCTGCGCGCAAGCAGGACCACCTCTTCGCGCTCCGTCATTTGAAAAGGCTCCCGCCATCGTAATTGCCTCCTGTAACGGGATAGGACACCAGCCAGTCGTCACCCGGGATATGCGGGAAGCCTCGAAAATTAACGAAATTATTGAATTTCAAACGGCAGGTCTCGGCGCGCCGGTCGCAGCCTGCAGTGATGCGCACGGTATCGCCGCGCGCGACCTCGGCGCGCAGCGATTGCCACAACTCTACCACACGCGATCCATCAGCCGCGAACCTATCGAACTTGACGGCGCCGGAGAGCCCCTGCGCTGCGCCGTCCAAGACGCTCAACACTCCGCGCTCGAACCAGCGATCCTCGAACCCGGCAAGTGACGCCCATGTAAACCTCGTGGCTTCCTCGCAGATCTCGACCGTGGTCTCGACGACATACCCGATCTGGGCGGTATCAAACCGGCACTGGGCATCGCCCAGCACCGCCGCGCAAGCCGGATGGTAGACACGCCCGATCTGGTTGTTCAACCGGTCCGACAGCCCTCGCAGTTCAGCCTGAAACGCGCCCTCGCTTCGCGTCAGTTCGCCCAGATGGCCACGAAAGATCAGCGCGTTCTCGGCAGGCTCGGCCCAGTTGACGAGCCAGCTGCGTAGCTCGGCCCCGTCAAACCGGCCCGCGCGGATATCGGCCTCGGCGATCGCATCGGAGCGCAGCGCCGCAACGACATCGAAGTTATCGACCGAAAGCCCCGAGGTTTGCGCAAGTGCACTGGCCTCCATCCCCGTCTCGGGCTGAAAGGTGAGACCGCCAAATGTCAGTGGCCGGTCATGGTCGGTAAAGCCCAGCTCCACCCCGTCACGGCGGGTCAGCGCCCATGCGCGCGCGATGGTGGTGGCCTTGGTCTCCAGATGGGACTGGAACGCGGTGGAATAGCTCATAGCCGCACCTCCACCACCGGCACCTGCGGCACCTCGCCCGCCTGGAAAGACTGCACCGAGACCTGGATACGGTCGGTGTCGAACCGGACCGGCACATCGAACTCGAACCCCGCCGTCACCCGCGCGCCCTTGGCAGGCGGTTGGGCAAACGTGACCACGCCAGTTGCACTATCCACCGACCAGTCGATACTTTCGGATTGATAGCCGCCCTGCACGCCCACCATAACAGTCCCGCCGACAGGTTTGGTGATCGGGCGGGAATAAGTGATCTCGCCCGAGCGATAGGTCTTGGCCAGCGGGAATGTCGTGGTCGCGCCATCGCCCAGACCGATCAGCTGATCCTCGTAGCTCAGCGCGCGGCTTGCAGGCGCCGACCGGTAATCCGCCCAATCCTTCCAGCGGAACCCGTGCAACTGTCCCGCGCGTGCCTCGAAAAATGCGAGCAACGCCTCGACATCATCAAGCGAGCGCAGCCCGACGCCCGCATCATAATGGCGCCGAGAATGCGCCCAAGGTGAATTGCGCTCCTCATAGCCGCTGGCAAGGGTAACGATCTCGGTGCGACGCTCCGGCCCGCCGACCGAGCCAAAGCTCAGACTGGCGGGAAAGCGGATCTCGTGAAAGGCCATGCTATCCTCCGTAAACTGCCTCGAAACGGCTCACATCGTTCTCGATCCGCGCGAGAGCGCGCGGCTCATCTGTGCGGCCATCTGCGCACGCGAGCGGCTGAAGCCCGACACGTCGGGAGTGGTCACATTCATCGTGACATTCACCGCCCGCCCGCCCTGCGCCTGTACGCCAAGCCGGCCATCGGCCCCGCGGGTCAGCGGCATGATCGCCTCCGGCCCCGCCTCGCCCATCAGCCCCAAGCCGCCCCGCATGGCAAACCCCGTCGTCTCGGACACAACCCCGCCCTTGGCGAAAGCCCGCACCTTGCCCGAGGAAAACGCCCCGCCATTGGCAAAGGGCATCAGCCCGCCCGCCAGATTGGCCACGCCGCTCGCCAGAGTGCTGCCCAGCGTGTCGCTCACCGGTTTGACGGCCGCCGAATAGACCGCATCCGACATGCTCTCCGCGACCGAGCGCAACGCGCTCGACAGGCTCGCGCCATCAAGGATCACATCCTCGAAAGCGCTACTGATGCTCGTGGAGAATTTCCGCGACAGCGTCCCCATCTCGCGGGTCGTCAGGCCCATACTCTCGCGCAGTCCGGTCAGCTCGCTCGTAAAGACGCCAGTCAGGCTGCCGACATTGCCCAGCACCGTCTCGAGCGTCTCGGCGCTCTCGCTCAGCGCATCGAAATCCGTCTCATCCATTGGTCTCTCCTTTATCCGGCCTGTGGTCGGGGAAGGCGCGTGCCAGCTCCTCGAGCCGCGACCGCGTCAACGGGCGCATGCTCGGCACATCCCCCAGCATCAAAGCCAGTTCTGCCGGCGTCAGGGCCCAGAACTCCTGCGGGCGCAAACCGAGCCCCTTGATCCCTGCCCGCATCAGCCCCGGCCAATCCAGCTGCCTGTCTGTCATGCGCTTTGGTCTTCGGGGCTGCCGAAGGCACGCGCAAGTAGCCGCGCGGCCAGCTGGGCGGCTTCCACCGGCCCCGACCCGATCTCGACCGCACGCAGATCCTCGGCACGGCCCCGCCAGCCGCCGCCGCGCAATCCCGCCACCACAAGCGCCAGCACATCGCGGCTCGAGAAGCGGCCCGCCTCGAACCGCGTCACCAGATCGAGCATCGTCTCGGCGCCCATCTGCGCCTCGAGTTCCGCCAATACCCCAAGCGTCAGCTTGGCCACATGCGGCACTCCGTCGAGCGTGATCTCGACCTCACCGGCCCAAGGATTTGCCATGTCATTCATCGCTCAGCTCGACAAAGCTCAACGCCCCCGCCGAGGCCATCGCCATCTCGTAGGTCGCCTCGCCATCATGCGCACCGGCATATTCGATCGACGAGATCAGGAACGGCCCCTGCACGATCCCGAAACTCGGGATAATCACCTGAAATTCGGGAATCTCGCCGTCGAAGAAAATCTGCCGCGCCCGCGCATCGGTATCGGCATCGCGGAACACGCCCGACCCCGAAATCGCAGCCGAGCGCACGCCCGCTCCGCCCAAGAGTTCACGCCAGCGCCCCTCGCTTTCAAGCGATGTCACATCGACCGTTTCCGCGTTGAAGCTGATCCGCGTGGCGCGCAGGCCCGCGATGGTCTGGAACTGCCCGTCTCCGCTGAGATCGAGTTTCACCAGAAGGTCTTTCCCGTTCTGAACTGCCATTTTTCACTCCTAGAAATGTATGAAGGGCCCTGCAAAGAGCCGATGAGGTCACTCGGATGCCAGATGGGCGCGGAAGGTCAGATCGATCCGGCGGGTGGCATTGGTGCCGACGCGCCGCGCCTTGGCCTTGCGGAACCACAGCCCCGAAACACGCCCTGTCTCCAGTGTCAGGCCGGTGCCGGTCAGACAGGCTGTCACCGCCTCCGCCAGACGCTTCGCGGCCTGAAATCCTGCCGCATCGGTCACGACCGAAACGATGAAATCATGGCGCGCAATGGCCCCGCTCCGATCCGAGATATCGAGCACATCCTCCGGGCCGAGGCTCACATAGGTGCCCTCTGCCACGCCCACAGGCTGTGCATCATAGATCACGCCACCGCTCAGCTGCGCCACCAGCTCATCGGTCGCCAGCGCCTGATAAAGGGCCATCTGCAACGAGGACGCCATAAGATAGCTCATGTCACGACCTCCTCGCGGCTGAAGCAGCGCAGATAGCCCGGCTGGTCATCCGCAACCGCCAGAATACGGAACACTCTGGCCCCCAACCGGAAGCGCTGATTGGCCACCGGCCTGCGCGGCGAGGTTGGGAGGGCCGAACGCACCGTAATGCTGACCGAAACGGCGGCGATCACGCGCAACTGGTCGGCCCGTTCGGTGCCCGTGCCGAAATCGAGCGCGGCCCAGATCTCGCCCAGCTCGACCCATGTCTCGATCAGACCACCCGCACCATCGGGCACGCTCCGGGGCTCTTCCAGCACCAGACAGGTAGACAGGTTCGGCACGCTCATGACCTGCGCCCCTTCCCGCCAAAGAGGCGCACCACGCGCCATGGCTCGATCAAGCTGCTGATACCAAAGGGCAAGGCTCCGCTCTGCTCGCTCTCGTGGCGATGCTCGAAATAATGCGCCGCAAGCAGCATCACCGCCTGACGCAGATCGGGCGGCACCTCGGCCCATGACACGCCGAAGCCCGCCTCGACGGTGATCTCGATCATCCCGCCATGCTCGACCTGCGGAAACGCCGCCCCCAGCGCCAGAAGCACCGGACGCACGCCATCGGGCATCAGCCGGTAGGACGCTTCCTCCAGCACCGTCAGCCCGTCATCCACCCCGCGCAAGGCCACCTGCGTGACCGAGGAAAGCGGTGCCAAAGGCAAAGGCTGCGCCTCGGGATTGGCCCAATGGCGCAGATGGAACAGGAAAGCGCGCGACAACAAAGCCTTGGAGATCCGCTGCTCGATCAATGCGATCGCCGCGCGCAAATAGGCCTCGAGCGCCACATCCTCGGCACCTACATCGGAAAACCCGCGCCCCAGCCGCAGATGATCGCGCAACTCCGTAATGGGAAGCCGGTCGCTGGCGACCGGCGCAACTTCAGTCAACATCAAAGCACCTCCGGAAATCTGGTGGATGACGCCCGCATCCGCGCGGGCGCCATCTCGGACAGACGCCGCATTCCACCATCCGCTCGGACGGAGGGAGCAGCTAGGCGGACGGCAGAACACCGCGCCTGCCCTTACCCGGACCGAAATCCGGATCGGGAAAGCGCCGCCTCAGCGCCGCCTATGCGCCTCAGGAAACCGCAAATTTCAGAAGCTTGATGGCCGCGAAATCGCTGACATCGCCGCCCACACGCTTGGAGGCGTAGAACAGCACATGCGGTTTGGCCGAGAAGGGATCACGCAGCACGCGCAGATCGGGGCGCTCGGCGATGGTATAGCCCTGATTGAAATCCCCGAAGGCAATCGCATAGGCATCCGCCGCGATATCGGGCATATCCTCGGCGATCAGCACCGGATAGCCCATCAGACGCGCAGGCTCGCCCGCCGCCAGACCGTCGGACCACAGGAAGCGCCCATCGGCATCCTTCATCTTGCGCACAGCGCCTGCGGTCTTCGAATTCATCACGAAGCTGCCATTGGCGCGGTATTCCGCCTCGAGCGCATAGACCAGATCGACCACCGCATCCGCCGCAGCCGTTGCCGAGAAATCGCCCACCACGCCGGTCGCAATATAGCCAAGGCTCCCCCAGGCCCAGTCGTCATTGGCGATCGCCGGATGCGCAAGGAAACCCTTGGGCTTGTCCGCCCCGTCGCCATTCACGAAGGCCGCAGCCTCCGCGCGGGCGAACCGGTCAGCGATCCGGCCCGCAAGCCAGCCCTCGATATCGAACGCCGCATCGTCGAGCAGGCGCTGGCTGGCCTTGGGCATGGCCGAGAGCTCGTAGAGCGGGATCGAGATCCGGTCGATCTGCGGCGTGGTCGTCTCGGTAAGGTTCGCGGTCTCCGACGCCCAGCCCGAGCCCATCTCACCATGATCGACCAGCACGTCGAAACTCGTGGCCTCGACCTGCACCACATTGGCGATCATCCGGATCGAGGCGGTCGAGCGCAGGATCGAGCGGATGGTCTCGCTTGTCTGCGGATCAACCAAATAGCCGCCCTCGGCCGCCACAGCGGTGTTCAGGCCCTTGGTCTCGATGACCAGACCGCGCAGCCCGTCATCATCACCCGAGCGCAGATAGGCATCAAACGCCTTCTGATGGGGGGCGGTCTCTTGCGCTGCATGTGACAGGGCCGGACGGAGAGTGGTGGATTTCGTTTGCAACATGGTCAGACGCTCTTCCTGTTTTTGAATGCGTGAAGTCATTTCGTTCTGGAAGCCCTTTGCTTCCTTGACGAATTCGTTAAGGGCCGAGTGCACCTCGGCCACGATCGGGGCCCCGTCGGACATGGCTGTCCGCTCCCCAAAGACGTTTTTGTCGGGGGTCATTGTCTCTCCTCAATTTTTCACGAAGATCGAAAGCGCGGGGTCAGTGTCCCGCCAGTTGCGACGCGGCCGCACGCAGCGCCCGTGCCAGATGTGAAAGCTCCGCCCCGAGGGGCATGGCCTTGGCGGCGACCCGCGCCTCCTTCAACATCGGGAAGGTCACCAGCGACACTTCCCAAAGATCGAGTTCTGTGAGTATGCGCTGGCCCTGCGCATCACGATGCGCGCGCACCACGCGATAGCCGATGGACAGCCCGTCCATCGCCCCCGCCTCCAGAAGCGCGCGCGCCTCACGCGCACGAGCCACATCCTCCAGAAGATAGCCGCGCACAAAGAGGCCCGTGCCATCCTCGAAGATCTCTTCCCAGACACCGATCGGCTGGGTCTGGTCATGCTGCCAGAGCATTGCCACACGGCGCCCCTCCTGCGCGAGCCGCGCAAGACAATCGGTATAGGCGCCGGGGCTGACGACATCGCCGCCCTGATCGGGCAGGCCGTAGAGGCTGGCATAGCCCTCGATCCGACCCTCGCTTATCCGTAGCCGCGCGGGCGCCTCGCCCATCAGCGATTTGAACTCCAACCCCATGATCCTTTGCTCCATCCGGCCCTCCTATTGCGGCACCATATCCAGAAGCCCGTAGACCGCCTGCGACAGCACCACGGCGACCACGCCATAGACCGCCATCCACAGCCGCCGCTCGAGCCCCTCGATCATTGCTTCGATGCGCTGCAACCGGCGTTCGACCTGATCGAATTGCAGCTCCATGATCTTCTCCGTCGCGTTGAACCGTTCCTCATGCAGATCGAACGGCTCCTTCAGATAGCGCGAGCCTCCTGTCGGCATGGCTTACTCCTCCGGCATCGGCGGCAGGCCCAACAGAACCCGTTTCTCGCTATCGGTCAGGAAGGTCGCCTCACCCACACGCGTCCATTGCGCGTCGCGCTCCGAAGCCAGCGCCGGCACCTGATCGAGATCGGGGCGCAGCTCGATCCGTGCGCCCAGAAACCCCGAGAGCCACCATGCCAGAGCCGCCGTCACCCGCGTGGCCAGAGGCAGCACGGTCAGCCGGAAGAAGGCCCGATTGGCCTCGGCATAATTGGCATAGGTCGCATCCCCCGGAATGCCCAGAAGCATTGGCGGCACCCCGAAGGCCACGGCAATCTCGCGTGCGGCAGCGATCTTGGTCTCGTGGAACTCCATATCCGAGGGGGAGAACCCCATCGGCTTCCAGTCGAGCCCACCCTCCAGAAGCATCGGACGCCCCGCATTGCGCGCGCCCTGATGATGCGTCTCCAGCTCAAATGTCAGCCGGTCATACTGATCGGGGCTCAGCACCCCCTGACCATCCGCGCCCTTGTAGATGATCGCCCCCGAGGGCCGCGCGGCATTGTCCAGAAGCGCCTTCGACCAGTGGCTCGCGCTATTATGGACATCCACCGCCACCGCCGCCGCCTGCATCGGCGAGAGCCCGTAATGGTCATCCTGCGGATGGAAGGTGCGGATATGGCAGATCGGATCGGGATGGCCCGTGAGATCGAACCGGTGCTTGCGACCGCCGACCGTATAATCATAAGCCACAGGCCAGCCATCCGCCCCCGGCACCACGCTCATCCGGTCGGCGCGCAGCACATGCAGCTCCATCGGCACATCAATGCCCTCACCCACCGCCTCGACATAGGTATCACCCGTCAGCAGCATCTGCCCGAAGAGCGCTTCGAGAAACTCGGCCTGTCCCTGTGCCCCGTTCGGGCGGCGCAGCAGATCGATCACCGGATGGGTCTCGTAGCGGCGCTCCCTGTCCTGACAGATCAGCGGCAGGGCGCTTGCTGCCTCGGCAATCAGTTTCACACAGCGAAACCCGATGGGATTTCCGACAAAACCCTGCCGCGTCATCGATGTGCTGTCGCGCGGGCTCCAGACCACCCGTCCCGCCGATCCCGACAGGGAGACAGGGCGCCCGCGCACCGCCTTCGTCTCGGGCGCGGCACCTTGTGCGGATGTCGCGGTTTTCCGAAAGATATTCAGCCCCATGCAGATCTCCTCATGTCCTTCTCCACCCGCAATCGCGGGCCAAAAGCAAAGGGGCCGGAACCCCGACCCCTTCTCGCATCACAACCGTCTCACCTGTGGCCTGCGCCAATGCGCGGCAGGTTCGATCATCACCTCCGTCAGCGCCCAGACCAGCGCATCCAGCCGGTCAGGCGAGCCCTTGGCCTGATAGCCCTGCACCGTCATCTGGCACATCTGGTCCTCGAGCTTGCCGAGCGTCGCCGAACGCGCATGATAGACACGGCCCTGCTCATACAAAGCCGCGACCGGCTCCGCCCGCAGCCCCTTGCCGCGGCCTGCCCGCAATGCACGAAACGGGACCATCGGATCGACCTGCCGCAAAACACCCTCGATCAGATCGCCGCCCTGATTGACCTCCGCCACGAGCCGCTCGGCCCCGAACCGCTCCATTGCGGCAATCGCGGCCTTCGCCCAGTCGGTGGGCTTGCCGCCAATACTCAGATCGGCCAGCACATAGGCACGCCAGTCCTGCGGCGGACCGCGGGTGACAGCGCCCGCAACGATGATCCCGCATTCATCCGATCCAGCCCCACCCGTCACCGCCGGATCGAGCGCGACCACGATCCGGTCGAGATCAGGCACCTTGTCCACCCGTAACGCCTCGAGCATCCTCGTCGACCAGAGCGCCCCTTCCATGTCCTCCAGCAAAACACCCTCCAGCTCCTGACGCCCGAGCCGCGTGCCGGCATAGCGCGCCTGCACCTCGGCCAGAAAGCTCTCGGCCAAATAGGCGCGATTGGCCTCGGTCGGCGCATGGGTCACCACGGTCGAGGGGTTCTTCATGATCGCCCGCAACACCGCTACATCGCGCGGCGTCGTGGTAACCACCTGCTGCGGATGCCGCCCCAGACGCAGGGAGAATTGCAGCATGTCCCATGTCTCCTCGGCGCGCTTCCACTTGGCCAGTTCATCCACCCAGGCCGCATCGAATTGCGGCCCCCGCAGCGCCTCCGGATCATGCGCCGAAAAGGCCATCGCCACCGCACCATTGGGCCAGACCAGCCTGCGCCGCGAGGCCTCCCATGTCGGGCGCCGGTCGGGCGGCGAGCAGGCGATGATGCCGCTATCGCCCAGCACCATCACATCGCGCACCTGATCATAGGTCTCCCCCACCAATGCCACCCGCGAGGCTTTGCCCGCATCGAGCGGCGTCGAGGATTCAACCTGCGAGCGCACCCATTCGGCACCGGCGCGGGTTTTCCCCGCACCGCGCCCCCCCATGATCACCCAGCTCTTCCAGTCGCCCATCGGTGGCAACTGGTGTGGCAGGGCCCAGAACTCGAACAACCACGGCAGGGCCAGAAGAGAATTCTCATCCAGCCCGTCCAGAAACGCATCAACGTCCCGCGGCGTCGCGGAGGCAAGCCAAGCGGCGCCCGATCTCAGTTCTGGCTGCATCAAAGTCGAGGTGCTGTCCTTCGACGACCCCGGCAGCCTCTCTGCGGAGTTTCTCAACGCGATTCCTTTCCTCAAGCAAAAGTTGCAACGCCGCGCGCAGATCGCGCACGGCGGCCCGTGCTGTCTTGGCCTCGGCAAGCTCCCCCTGCCGCAACCCCTCCATCGCTACGGCCAGCTCCTCGGCCACATCGCGATACATCGCTCCGGCCATCTCCAGCGCCTCGACCGAAGATGCCCCTTCCAAATCAACGGAAGTCACTTTCATTCCTGTAATCCGCCTCTCATGTGGTGACTCCGCACGAGCAAAATGAAAAAGACGCCAAACGGGTCATCCCGCGGCGTCTTGCCCACTTCTCCTAGCATGCCATAAGTGATGCCATGCAACGCCCTGACTGTCAAAGGAAATCGCGCTCAGGTTGCACGAACCCTACGCACGTTGCGCAAAGAAAAACCGGGCACAAGGCCCGGTTTTCTCAATTTCTCTTGGGTGGATTTAGTTACCGCCCGCATCCTTCGCCTGTTGCGCCTCGATCTCGCGCCACTTGGCAACATTGGCGTTATGCTCTTCCAGAGTGGTTGCAAATGCATGCCCACCGGAGCCATCGGCCACGAAATAGAGGTAATCGGTGGAATCAGGGTTCAGCGCGGCCTCGATGGCAGCCTTACCCGGATTTGCGATCGGTGTCGGCGGCAGCCCTTCGATGACATAGGTGTTGTAGGGATTGTTCGCACGCAGCTCGGACTGACGAAGCCCACGGCCCAGCGAGCCCTTGCCATCGGTCACCCCGTAGATCACCGTCGGGTCCGTCTGCAGGCGCATGCCTTTTTCCAGCCGGTTGACGAAGACACTTGCAACTTCCGGACGCTCGGAAGCCACACCGGTCTCCTTCTCGACGATGGAGGCCATGGTCAGCGCCTCTTCCGGCGTTTTATAGGGAAGTCCCTCGGCACGGTTGGCCCATGCCTCGTTGAGGATCGCCGTTTGCGCATCCTGCATCTGGCCGATCAGCGTCTCCCGGGTCTCGCCCTTGCTCACCACATAGCTCTGCGGTGCAAGGCTGCCTTCGGCCGGGATATCCTTCACATCGCCCGACAGGAAATCATAGGATTTCAGTGCCTGCACGATATGCCAGCTGGTAGCGCCTTCGGCGAGGATTACCCGGTGGTTGGTGATGTTCTTCTCTTCGACCAGCTCCTTGAACCCGTCGGGCTCGGGATCGGCCACGGGATCGTATTTGGCCAGTTCCTCATACATGCCGGTCGCCGGATCCAGCTCGCGCAGCGCCAGCGTTTGTGCATTCACGCCCACACGGTAAACCAGTTCAGAGCCGCAGGTCGACGGACCACCACGGGTGATCTGGTCCACAATCTGTTCCATCGTCGCGCCCGGCTCGATCAGATAGGAACCGAATTTCAGCTTGCCGCCCTTTTCTGTATAATCCGCGCCGGTCCGGAAGATATAGCCGGAGGAGATCGCGCCCTTTGACTTCAGATCGGCCGAGACCTTGACGAAGCTGTCGCCCTGATCGACCCGCAGACACATCGCCTGTGTCAGCGGACCGGTCACCGTATATTCCCGCTTGGCCCATGCCACCATCCCCGCGACAAGCACGAGGATGACGATCATGGCAGTCAGGAAATTGGACGTGATGTTACGCCACATCAGTCCACCACCCTGCGCAGCACGAGGCTGGCATTTGTGCCGCCGAAGCCGAAGCTATTGGACAGCGCCACGTTGATCTCGCGCTTGACCGGCGCGTTGGGCGCGAGATCGAGCGGTGTCTCGACCGCCGGATTATCGAGGTTCAACGTCGGCGGCGCGATCTGGTCGCGGATCGCGAGGATACAGAAGATCGCTTCCACCGAACCGGCCGCGCCAAGAAGGTGACCGATCGAGGATTTGGTCGAGGACATGGTGGCTTTAGAAGCCGCATCGCCCATCAGACGCTCCACCGCTTTCAGCTCGATCGTATCGGCCATGGTCGAAGTTCCATGCGCGTTGATATAATCGATCTCTGAAGCCTCGATACCTGCGCGTTTCAGCGCCATGCTCATCGAACGGAAGCCACCATCGCCATCCTCGGAGGGCGCGGTGATGTGGTAGGCATCGCCCGACAGACCATAGCCGATCACTTCGGCATAGATCTTCGCACCGCGCGCCTTGGCATGTTCGTATTCTTCCAGAACCACGACACCGGCCCCCTCGCCCATCACGAACCCGTCGCGATCGGCATCATAGGGGCGCGAGGCCTTGGTCGGATCCTCGGCCTTGGTCGAGAGCGCCTTGCAGGCGTTGAAGCCCGCGATCCCGATCTCGCAGATCGGGCTTTCGGCACCACCGGCCACCATCACATCCGCATCGCCCCACTGGATCAGACGTGCGGCATCGCCGATGGCATGTGCACCGGTCGAGCAGGCGGTCACGACCGCGTGGTTCGGCCCCTTGAAACCGTGCTTGATCGAGACCTGACCGGAGACGAGGTTGATCAGCGCCGAGGGAATGAAGAAGGGCGAGACACGCTTGGGGCCGCGCTCCTTGATCAGGATGGCCGTATCGGCAATCGCCTTCAGACCGCCGATACCTGCGCCGATCATTACACCGGTGCGCTCGCGCTCCTCGTCTGTCTCGGGCGCCCAGCCGGAATCCTTGACCGCCTGATCAGCCGCTGCCATCCCGTAAAGGATGAACTCGTCGACCTTGCGGGCCTCTTTCGGCGCCATCCAGTCATCGGGGTTGAACGTGCCGTTGGTGCCATCACCGCGCGGGATCTCGCAGGCATATTTCGTTACGACGTCCGAGGCATCAAAGCGCGTAATCGGGCCGGCGCCCGATTGGCCCTCCAGCAAACGCGACCAAGTTTCCTCGACACCGCAAGCCAGCGGAGAAACCATTCCAAGACCTGTGACGACGACCCGACGCATATGCCATACCTCTTGTGGCTAATTAACCTTCGGGCATCACATACACGCGCATTCCCTCGCGCGCAATTCAAAGCAACAGCCAAATACAGGCTTTCCCGACGCAAAGACGGCAGTTTTACGCCAGATCACGCGCAGAGCGTCGCTGGAATGCAGCCTACTCGCCAGGCTTCGCACTGGCCAGACGGACCTGTGAAAGATCGGAGAACTCGGGCAGCTGCCACTGGTCGAGCGTGCTCTTGCCCTGCTCGGGCATTGGCGCGCCATCTTCCGCTCCGCTTCCCGGGCTTGGGGTCACCGGCGTCCATCCCGCAACCGGTGCGTCCTCCACGGTGCGCCAGACGGCATTTGTCCCGTCAGGACCCGGGGCAACGCATGCCTGATCGCCCCCACGGATACGGGCGACCTCCAACGCGGCGAGTGCACGTTCATAGAGCTGTTTGGAGGTCTCTGAAAAATGCCAGCGCGCAACCCCCGCCGAGGCAGTCAACGGACCGTCTTCCGTCTGGTGTCCCAACATCCGGACCGCCTTGCATAGCCGTCGGGCAATCACGGCAACCTCGGCTGCCCGTAACCCCGGCAAGAAAATCAGGAATTCGTCAGCATGCGCCCGCCCGATAAAATCGTCATCGCGCATCAAAGGCAGTATCGCCTGCGCCACATCGCGCAAGACCTTGTCGCCATGTTCGAATCCCGACAGGGCATTCACACGGTCGAACCCGTCAAGATCGAGCACCACGATACTGAGCGCGGCACGGGTCTCGCGCGCCTCATCGGCCATTTCCGAAAATCTCTGGCGCAAGGCGCCACGATTGTAGAGCCCCGTGACCTCGTCGGTCACGATATCCCAGAGCCTCTGCTCCTCCAGCTCGCGTCTGCGCCGCTCGATCGCGGAAGACCGGTGCATTCCCACGATCTGGATCAGCACATTCAACGCCACCGTATGCGCGATGACCACCGCAACAATCTGCCGATAGGGGCCATATCCCATGAAATATACCAGCCCGAGCCCCACGAAGACCGGTGCGATCACGCCAAGCGCCAGATCGACGCGGAACATATCCATCAGAAATAACGAGGCCACGAGTCCCGTTGTCGCGCGGCGGCACAAAAGCCCCAGAATAAGCCCGCCCGCCATCAATGCCGTGGCAAGCGACATATAGCCATACAGCCCGTCATCGCCGAAAATATAGCCGATTAGGGCAGGAAACAAGATCACCGGCGCGGTAAAGGTCGCGAATTGACCGAGGCTGGGGCGCTCCCCCTCGAGCCCGATCCGCGCAAGCGACAGGATCAAGAAGACCATAGCCGAGTTATAGCCGGTTTTCACATTATGCTGGGATAGTTCGTAGACCGACGACAACTGTGGCACAAACCGCCCCGCCGCCAGCAGAAGGCAGAGCCCTGCCAGCAAACGGGCAACATGACCCGTCCAGCGCCCCTCCAATGGCAGCAACAGCGAGACCGACAGGAGAATCGCCATGATCGAAGTCATGGGATGCGTGCCTTTGACCAACGGAATAGCGGAGAAAATGCCCGATTGCGGGAGCCAATGCCCGAAGAGGGGGACCATCGCCAGCAGCAACACCGCCAATGCCGGAAAGATCGAGACCACGAAAAACCAGTCCGCCATGGAGGTCCGCTCCGAATTGATCGAACGGCTCGACGCGCGTGTCTGCTCGTCAGAAAGCATGATCCCCTCCATGACATATCGCAGCTCCGCCGCGGCACCCAGAAGGAAAGCCTGTTTAGTCTAACGCTACGTTAAACGCAGATCGGAAATTCACTTAAAAGTTGCACGAGCCAGCTGCAACATCGCCACATTACGCTCGGCATCAGAGGCCGGCACATCAGTGACCTCCATCGTATCGAGCGGGTCATAGCTGATCGGTGCGATCCCCACACGGTTACGCCCCTGCGCCTTGGCCTGATACAGCGCGGCATCGGCACGGGCATAGCACTGGTCGAAACTCTCGTCCGCCATCCATTGCGCGACGCCGATGGAGGTCGTCAGATACTGCCAGCGCCCGTTGCGCATGCGCACCTGAAGGGCCGCAATCGCCTGCCGGAACTGCTCGGCGCGCAACTCGGCCTGCACCAGATCGGTATTGCGCAAGATGACCGCAAATTCCTCGCCCCCCAGCCGCGCGGCGGTATCCTCGCGCTCCAGACAGTCCGAGATCACATGCGCCACCCGCACCAAAGCCTGGTCGCCGATCTCATGCCCGCCCATATCATTGATCTTTTTGAAGTAATCTAGATCGAAAATCAGCATGCAGAAGAATTCGTGATCCGTTTGGGCGCGCTGCACCGCCCGCTCGAACCGGCGGCGCAACATCACACGGTTGAAAAGCCCCGTCAGGCTGTCGCGCAACGCCTGACGCGCAAGGCTGCGCTCGACACGGCGACGGCTAATATCGCTGCGCTCGGAATAGACCGCGTTCAGCACGATCACGACCATATTGAACGCAATCATATTGGAGACGATCAGCCCGCCATAGATCTGCACCACCGGCACATTCACCGCCCCGACCGTCAGCATTCCCACAAGTGCAGGCCCCGCGACCCCGAGACAGAGCTGCAGCCGCGCCACACCGCTGGCGCGATGGGATGCCAGAAAGATCCGCACCGCCCCGCGATGGGGTTGATAGAGCAGCACCGACAGCGTCAGCATCAGTCCCGCCAACAGGAATTGCGGATCGGCCAGACCGAGAAACGCCTCCGAGCGGTCGAGATTGCCGGAAACCGCGCTCAGCAGGAAGGCGATCCCAACCAGCACCAACAACTGTCCCGAGATGTAATAGCGCATCGCCTGTAACACCAGCGAGGCCGCAAGCAGGACAAACAGGATCTCGCCGCTCAGGAATAACTGCAACGGCACCCAGCCCACCGTCTCGAAGCTAACCGCCATATCCCTGAGGCTGAGTGCAACCGTTGCGCAGACCGCAAGAATGACCGCCCCACCGATCCCGGTCTGGATCCGGCGTCCTGCAGCATTCCGCGGCAGGAACGTCATCAGCGAGATCAGAAGACCGATGATGGAGAAAAATGCGCGCGGCGTCAGCGGCGCCATCATAACGGACGGAATGACCGGCATCGGCATGATCTCGGCCACGAGCACCACAACAGACACGAGCGCCGCGATGACAGCCGCCCCCCGTCTGATCCAATGTGCCGCTCGGATAGTCGTCATTGCCTTGGTCCCGACTCCACTAGTGATCCCAACTTCCAAATTGGCCTTAAACATACAAGCGGGATCGGTCTAATACATAATCACAAAAGCTTCTGTCTGCGGGGGAAAGCCCCCGCGACCCATCACAATCTCTAATTGGTTCTGGCAGATTCTCGCAAGCTTCCAGATTTCCGCTACGGCAATCTTCCGCCTGCCGCAAGCAGAACATAGATGCAAAAATAAAAACGGCGCCCTTCTTGCAAAGAGCGCCGTCTATATAAGCTATCGCCGAAGGATTAGGAGGCTTCGGTGATGAATTTGACCGCGTCGCCGAAGGTCTGGATGGTTTCGGCTGCGTCATCGGGGATCTCGATGCCGAACTCTTCTTCGAAAGCCATCACGAGCTCGACGGTGTCAAGCGAGTCTGCGCCCAGATCGTCGATGAAGGAAGCATTCTCGGTGACCTTGTCTTCTTCGACACCCAGGTGCTCAACGACGATTTTCTTAACGCGATCTGCGATATCGCTCATAACTGTTTCTCCAGTTTCGTGGGCTGCGCCCATCTGAATTGCTCAAAAGAGCGGCTTCAAGACTCCGTCCGCCTCATGACCAAACGAAGCGGCCGATCGCATTCCTGCCACCGACCCGACTGCACGCTGAATAGCCAGTGTGAAAGCCTATGGCAAGCGGTTAAACGCACCCGCCCAAAATCGGCCGGAAATTCGCCCCGAGTTCAACAAAACAAGGGGCAAACCGGTCAGATCATGGCCATGCCACCGTTGACATGCAGCGTAGCGCCCGTGACGTAACCGGCCTCCGGTGCCGCCAGATACAGCACGGCTGCCGCGATTTCCTCGGGGCTGCCCATACGGGCTGCGGGAATCTGTGCGAGGATCTTGGCCTTCTGCTCGTCATTGAGTTTGTCGGTCATCGCGGTCTGGATGAAGCCCGGTGCCACACAGTTCACGGTGATCCCGCGCGAGGCAACCTCGTAGGCCAGCGATTTCGACGCGCCCACAAGCCCCGCCTTGGCCGCCGCATAATTCACCTGCCCCGGATTGCCGGTGGCCCCCACGATGGAGGTGATGTTGATGATCCGGCCCCAGCGTGCCTTCATCATCCCCCGCATGGAACCGCGCATCAGGCGCATGGCCGAGGTCAGGTTCACGTCCAGAACCGAATTCCACTCGTCATCCGACATGCGCATGAAGAGATTGTCACGGGTGATGCCCGCGTTATTGACCAGAATATCGAGCGAGCCCATCGCCTCGACCGCCGCCTTCGGCAGCGCCTCGACAGAGGCCGCATCACCCAGATTCGCAGGGCAGACAAACGCGCCCTCGCCCAGCTCCTCGGCCAGCTCTTTCAGCGGCGCCTCGCGTGTGCCAGACAGCGCGACTTTCGCGCCCGCCTTATGCAGCGCGCGGGCGATCTCGCCACCGATGCCACCCGATGCGCCGGTCACCAGCGCCGACTTGCCCGTCAGATCGAACATGCCTCTTCCTTCCTCTCGATGCCCGCGCAAGCGGGTCGTGTTACAGTGCGAAAGCGGCTCCACGGCCCCTTCCAGCGTCTCTAAATATCCCGGGGTGAATGGAGCCCCGAAGGGCTCCAGAGGGGCAGCGCCCCTTACGCCTCTTTCAACTTGGCGATATCGGCAGGGGTGCCGAAGGCCTGCGTGTCCATGCCCTTGACGATCCGTTTGACCATCCCCGACAGCGCCTTGCCCGCACCGATCTCCCAGAAGCTGTCCACGCCCTGCGCGGCCATCCACTCGACACTCTCGCGCCAGCGGACAGAGCCCGTCACCTGCTCGACAAGAAGCGCGCGGATCAATTCGGGATCGGTCACGGCCTCGGCGCGCACATTGGCCACCAGCGGCACTTTGGGCGCGCGGATCGCAACGCTTGCCAGAGCCTCGGCCATCGCATCGGCGGCAGGCTGCATCAGCGCACAGTGGAACGGTGCGGAGACCGGCAGCAACAGCGCGCGCTTGGCACCCTTGACCTTGGCGATCTCGCAGGCACGTTCCACGGCGGCCTTCGCCCCCGACACCACGACCTGGCTCGGATCGTTATCATTGGCCGCCTGACAGACCTCGCCTTGCGCGGCCTCCTCGGCCACGGCCTGAACTGCGGCCAGATCCAGCCCCAGAATGGCGGCCATCGCGCCTTGCCCCACCGGCACGGCCGATTGCATTGCCGCACCACGCTTGCGCAAGAGCACGGCCGCATCGGCCACCGACAGGCTGCCCGCCGCACACAGGGCCGAATATTCGCCAAGGCTGTGGCCTGCCACAAAAGCGGCATCCGTAACCGCAACGCCTTCCGCCTCGAGCGCGCGCAGAGCGGCAATCGAGGTCGCCATCAGCGCGGGTTGCGCATTGGCGGTCAGGGTCAGGGTCTCGATATCGCCCTCCCAGATCAGGGCCGAGAGGTTCTCGCCCAGAGCCGCATCGACCTCGTCGAAGACGGCCCGGGCGTCAGGATAGGCCTCGGCCAGATCCCGCCCCATACCAATGGTCTGCGCGCCCTGGCCCGGAAATACGAATGCTTTGCTCATGCGTCCTTGTCCTTTTCAGACTATCCTTTGCTGGCCCTCCCTTAACGCGGCTTTGCCTTTCAGGCAAGCAACTGGCGTATTTCGGGGCCTTGCACAGGCGCTGTGCGCAGATCCCGCTGGTCCGGCGACGATTTCCCCGTATCAAGGGAACTGACAGGTGACACCCAGCCGGAGAAACAGATGCTGACCAACACCCCGCTAAGCTATGGCATGATCGCGCGGAGCCTGCATTGGGCAATCGCCCTTCTGATCCTGAGCGCGATCGGGCTCGGGCTCTATGGCGAGAGCCTGCCGCGCAATGCCGAGACGACAGCCACGCTGCAAACGGTCTACAGCGCGCATAAGACGATCGGGGTCGCGACCTTCTTCCTCGCCATTCTGCGGGTAATCTGGGCGATGACCCAGACCCGCCCCGCGCCGCTCCATCCCGAACGGCGGCTGGAGACATGGGCCGCCGAGGTCGTGCATTTCGCGCTTTACGGCGCGATGTTCGCAATGCCGCTTTCGGGCTGGATCACCCATGCCGCCGAACAGGGCTTCGCACCGATCTGGTGGCCCTTCGGCCAGAGCCTGCCCTTCGTGCCAAAATCCGAAAGCCTCGCCCATGTGGCCGAGCATGTGCACAAGACCGCAGTCTGGGTGCTCTATGTCTCGCTGGCGCTCCATATCCTCGGTGTGCTCAAACATGTGGTGATCGACCGCGATGGCACGCTGGCGCGGATGACGCATGGCCGCTGGTCGGGGCGCGAGGACGCGGCCAAAGCCCATGGCTGTGCCGCTCTCGCCGCGCTGGTAATCTGGGTCGCCGTGATCCTCTTCGCGCTTCTGGGCGCGGCAGAGCGCATGGCGCAAGCGCCCAGGGACGCGCCTGCCGAACAACAAGCCACGCAAGCTCCCGCGCAACCTGCGGCGGGCAACTGGACCGTGACGCAGGGCAGCCTCGGCTTCAGCGTCGTACAGATGGGCAGCCCCGTGGAGGGCCATTTCGGGACCTGGACCGCCGATATCGATTATGACGAGAGCACCGGCACCGGCCATGTGAAGGTGATGATCGACACAACCAGCCTCGATCTGGGCTCGGTCACCGATCAGGCCAAAGGCACGGAATTCTTCGATACCTCGAAATTCAGCACCGCCACCTATGAGGCCGATATCACGCGCGAGGGCGCAGGCCCCGCCCATACCGCCAAAGGGACACTCACGCTGATCGGCAATACTGCCCCGCTCGAGCTGCCCTTCACCCTGAGCATCGATGGCGACACAGCCACGATGAAGGCTCAGATCCAGATCGACCGGCGCGACTGGAAAATGGGGGCGGCCTATCCTGACGAGGGCACGGTTGGCTTCCCCGTCACGATCAATGTGGACCTGACCGCGCAGAAATCCTGAGCGAACAGAACCGGGACAATGGTGTAAAGGGGGCGCTCGCGCCCCCTCTTTTTGCTTGCGCAAAAATTCAACCCCGAGGATATTTCAAGACAATGGAAGGGGTAAATCATGAACATGCTGGAGACAGGACCGGACGGGCTCTGCCGTTGTGGCTGGTGTATGCCGGATGCGCCGGAATTTTACCGCCGCTATCACGACGAGGAATGGGGCTTTCCGGTAGGCTGCGACACACGGCTTTTCGAGAAGATCTGCCTCGAGGGGTTCCAGAGCGGATTGAGCTGGCGCACCATTCTGGCCAAGCGCAAGAATTTCCGCGCGGCATTTGCGGGGTTCGACATCGACACGGTCGCGCGTTTTGACACGCACGATGTGGAGCGGCTGGTGCAGGATGCGGGTATCATCCGCCATCGCGGCAAGATCGAGGCGGCAATCAACAATGCCGGACGCGCGCTCGAGATGCGGGCGGAGTTCGGGTCACTGGCGGCGTTCTTCTGGTCTTACGAGCCACGCGAGGAGGAGCTGATGGAGCTGATGGTCGCGCCCAGTTCGCCCGTCTCGGTGCGGCTTTCGAAAGATCTCCGCAAGCGGGGCTGGAAATTCGTGGGACCGACCACGGCCTATGCGTTCATGCAGGCAATGGGGCTGATCAACGATCATGCGCAGGGCTGCATCACCCGCGAGGCAGTGGCGCGGGCACGGGCGGAGTTCGTGCGTCCCTCGCGAGTGGCATGAGACGGAAAATGCCCGCCGCGGGGTCCGCAGCGGGCATCCGAGTGGTGGAGCAGGCCGAAACGGGCCTGTGCCAAAACGGATCTTATTCGGCAGCCGCTTTCATCGCTTCGATCGAGATGCGGACCTGAACGTCATCCGAAACGTAGGGCGCATACATGCCCATGTCGAAATCCGAACGTTTGATCACGGTGGTTCCGTCGAAACCGACCCACGGTTTCTTTTCCATCGGATGCTCGCCCATCTGGGTCATGGTCGCGTCGATGGTGATGGGCTTGGTCACGCCATTCAGCGTCAGGTCGCCGGTGATCTTGCCGGTTTTCTCGCCAGTCACTTCGATCGAGGTCGATTTGAACGAGATTTCCGGATTGGCTTCGGCATCGAAGAAATCGGCGGTCAGGAAGTGCTTGGTGCGCGCATCCCAGCCGGTGATCAGGCTATCTGCCGGGAATTCGATCGAGACGGAGGATTTCGAGGGATCCTGCGCGTCGAACTCGATGGTGCCCTCGAACCCCGAGAACATGCCGGTGGTGGTCGAGAAACCGAGGTGGTTGTAGTCGAACACGATCTGGCTGTGGCTTGCGTCCAGTGTGTATTCTTCGGTGGCAGCATGGGCGATCGTGGTCATACCAAGCGCGAGGCCAGCGGCGAGGATCAAGGATTTCATCGGTATCTCCGAGGGTTGGACGATAAGGTCTGATCCGAAGATACCGCAGATTTGACTTCGCACAATTCCACAGATGCAAACAAAATATGTGCGATTTTGCACCACCCTTAGGCGATCATCCGCCCAGTGCCCGCACCAGATGATAGGCGATGAAGCTGAACACATAGGCCAGCCCGAACATATAGACCACCGTGACCCACATCCACCGCGCCGTGCCCGTCTCGCGCTTGATCACCGCCAGCGTCGACAGGCATTGTGGCGCGAAGATATACCATACCAGCAGCGACACGCCGGTCGCCAGCGGCCAATGCGCGGCCAGTGTCGACCCCAGCGCCGCCTCGCCACCCGAGACGGCATAGACCGTCGAGAGCCCCGCCACGGCGACCTCGCGTGCGGCCATCCCCGGCACCAGCGCAACACAAATCTGCCATGTGAAGCCGATGGGCGACAGGATCGGCTCGAGCAGATGCCCGATCATTGCGGCAAAACTGTAATTGATGGCGGGTTCGGAGGCACCTTCGGGCGGGAACGGGAAGGTCGAGAGCACCCAGACCACCACCGAGGCATAGAAGATGATGGTGCCCGCACGGCGCAGGAAGGCCCGCGCCCGCTGCCAGAGCCCCAGCACTACCCCGCGCAGCTGCGGGATCTTGTAATCGGGCAGATCCAGCATCAGGGGGGCGGCGATCTCGTTGCGACGCAACAGCAACCGGCTGACAAAAGCCACCAGCAGCGCCGAGATCACCCCGGCGGCAAAGAGGCCGAACATCACGAGCCCCTGCAACCCGATCCCGGGACCTATGCTGCGCGCGGGCACAAAGGCCCCGATCAGCAGCGTATAGACCGGGATGCGCGCCGAACAGGTCATCAGCGGCGCGATGAGGATCGTGGTCAGCCGGTCGCGCCGGTCATCGATGACCCGGGCCGACATGATCCCTGGCACGGCGCAGGCAAAACTCGACAGGAGCGGAATGAAAGCCCGCCCGTGCAGCCCCGCATGGCCCATGATCCGGTCCATCAGGAAGGCCGCACGTGCCATATAGCCCAGATCCTCGAGGATCAGGATGAAGGCGAAGAGGATCACGATCTGCGGCAGGAAGATGATCACCGAGCCGACACCTGCAATCGCACCATCAACAATCAATCCGCGCAAGAGCCCCTCGGGCAGAGCCGCCGAGACCGTGGCCGAGACCCAGTCGACGAAAACGGTGATCGCATCCATCAGAGGGGCCGCCCCCGCGAAAACGGCCTGGAACATCGCGAACATCAGCACCAGTAGGAAGACCGGTCCGAAAAAGGGGTTGAGCAGGACCGTATCGATTTTCTCGGTCAGGCTTCTGGGCGCAACGGGCTTGTGAACGGTGCGGGCAATCAGGCCGTCGGCCTGACGCAGGGCCAAGCGCAGCTGGGCCGCGGTGGGTTCCTGCCACGTCATCGCGCTCCGCTCGGGCAGACCCTGTCCCAGCATCGCGTCGATCCGGGCCCAGAGCGTCTCCATCCCGCCACGGCGCACGGCCGTAGAGGTCACCACAGGCAGGCCCAGCTCCCGCTCCAGACGTTCGGCGTCGATCGTGATCCCGCGATGGCGCGCGATATCGATCATGTTCAGAACCACGAGTATCGGGATCCCGCACGCCCGAAGCTCCTGCGCCAGCCGCAGTCCGGGCCGCAAATGGGTGGCATCGGCCACCACCAGCAGCAGATCGATCTGACCTACATCCTTGCGCCGCCCCAGCACGACATCGCGCGTCACAACCTCATCGGGACTGCGGGCGCGCAGTGAATAGGTTCCGGGAAGGTCGATGACCATCAGCGCCTCCCGGCGGGCGTCACCGTCCGCCCGATCTTGCGCTCCACCGTCACACCGGAATAGTTCCCGACCCGCTGGTTGGCCCCCGTAAGGGCGTTGAAAAGAGATGTCTTGCCGCAATTGGGAGCGCCGATCAGCGCCAACCGCAAGGGACCATCCGCTCTGGCATCAGGCTCGAGCATAAATATACTCCGTCGGGAAACCTACTCCGTCAGGATCGCCATAGCATCGCGGCGGCGCAGCGCAACCGTTGCCTCGCCCACACGCACCGCAATCGGGTCACGCCCGAACGGGGCTTCATGGATGACCGAGATCTCGACGCCTTCGATGAAGCCCATCTCGATCAGACGCCGTTCCATTTCTTCGGGCGCCAGACGCCCGCTACCGGGGACCGGCAGGATACAGGCAACTCGGCCACGATAGCCCTTGCGCGCCTCTCCGAGAGCGAATGTCCGGTCGAGCGCATCGATCTGTCCGAGTTCCATGAGCGAATCCTTAACAGGTTACTTCCTGATAGATTGACTCGGATAAGCACCGCAACATTGCGATGGATCAAATCCCGAGAAAGTGAGCAAAAATATCAGGAATGGCCGCAGGCGCCGCCACCGACCGCCCGCGCCCCGATAACTGCCCATAAAACAGGCAGAATTGCGGATTTTGCAAGCATGCTTGGGGTTGGCGCGAGTCCGGAATCGAATTTCTCGGTGACTGCTGTTTAGCCTGACCCTGTCCGCAGAGACATTTCATAAAAATGCGCAAGCCGCACGGGGACCCTATATGACCGATACCAGTTTCGATCCAGACCACACCTATCTGCCCTCCTCGCCGCATGACAGCGACCCGCTGGCACCGACCATGCCGCATGAAAAAACATGGGGTTGGTTCGCCATCTTCAACATCTGGGCGAATGATATCCAGTCGCTCTTCGGCTATTCGCTGGTGGCCTCGCTCTTCATCTCCTATGGCGTCAGCGGCTGGACGGCCTTTGCGGCGCTGATTGTTGCGGGTCTGCTGGTAATGGCACTGGTCAATCTCTCGGGCGTGGCCGGACAGCGTTACGGCATCCCCTATCCGGTGCTCGCGCGCGCAAGCCAGGGCCTGCAGGGCGCGAAACTCCCCGCCATCCTGCGCGCGATCGTGGCCGTCTTCTGGTATGGCGTTCAGGTCTATTTCGCCTCCACCGCGCTGGCGCTCCTGATCCGCTCGGTCACGGGCATCACCTCGGGCGGCACCTTCCTCGGGCTCGGCACGATCGACTGGATCAGCTTCGTGCTTGTCTGGGCCTTCCATATCGTCATTTTCTGGCGTGGAATGAACTGGGTAGAGACCTTCCTTAACATCGCGGGTCCGTTCATCTATGCGGTGATGGTCGGGCTTCTGATCGTGCTCTGGGTGAAATCCGACGGCCAGCTCTGGTCGCAGGCCCAGACCATCTTCGCCAATCCCGACGGGACGGTCTGGACCGAGATCTCGGGCTTTATCGCCATTGTCGGCACGATGGTGTCCTATTTCGCGGCGGTGCTGATCAACTTCTCCGATTTCTCGCGCTATGCGAAATCGAAACGCGCGATGGTCCTCGGCAATCTCGCGGGGCTGCCGCTGAATATGGTGATCTTCTCGGCACTTGCCCTCCTGACCACCGCAGGCGCCGCTGTCGTCTATGGCGAGGAAATCATCAACCCCACCGCTATCGTGGAACGCACCGATAGCGTGATCCTCGGCATCATCGCCGCGATCACCTTTTTTGCCGCGACCGTGGGCATCAATCTGGTAGCCAATTTTATTCCGGCGGTGAACGGCATTGCAAGTCTGGCCCCGCGCCATATCAGCTTCCGCATGGCGGGCGCGATCACCTCGGGCTTTGCGCTGGTGATCGGCGGGCTCTGGGTGAGCTTCATCGCCGATGTCGGAATCTCTGGCTTTGTCAATACGTTGGGCGCCACTCTTGCACCGCTTTACGGGATCATGATTGCCGATTACTTCCTGCTGCGAAAGGGTCATCTCGACAAGAAAGACCTCTATGCGCGCTCGGGCGGACGCTACCACTACAAGAACGGCTGGAATGACGCGGCCCTGATCGCCTTCATCATCGCGGCCATCTTCTCGGTCGCGACCGTCTGGGTGCCTGTGCTGGCTGTGCTCTCGGGCTATGCGTGGATCTTCGGCGCACTCTTGGGCGGGATCATCTACCGCGTGCTCGCCCCCTCGCGCGTGATTATCTGACGCGCCACATCAACAAAACCCGCCAAGCCATTGATAGACTTATGGCTTGGCGACATGCACCGAAACATTCGACGCCTTGAGGACATCCGTATAAGGCGCACCGGGCAATGCATCGATGAAGAGACCATCAAGGTCATCGAGATGGCCGAGCTTCACCATCGCCCGACGCCCGAATTTCGTATGATCGGTGGCAAGGAAGGTCGTGCGCGAATTGGCAATGATCGCTTGCGCCACCTGCACCTCGCGATAGTCGAAATCAAGAAGCGTGCCATCCTCGTCGATCCCCGAAATCCCGATGATCCCGAAATCGACCTTGAACTGGTTGATGAAGCCGATGGTCGCCTCGCCCACCACCGCCAGATCGCGCTTGCGCACCTGACCACCAGCGATGGTGATGTCGAAATCCTCGCGTTGCGACAGCAGCGTGACCACATTGATATTATTGGTCACCACATGCAGCTCTTTCTTGCCCAGCAATGCCTGCGCGATGGCCTCGGTCGTGGTGCCGATATTAAGAAAGATCGAGGCGCCATCAGGAATATGGGCAGCCACCATCTCGCCGATCCGTGCCTTCTCATGCGCCATTTCCTCGCGGCGGCGCGCATGATCGCGGTTACGGGTATTGGTCATCAGGCTCGCCCCCCCATGATAGCGGTGCAAGATCCCCATATCACAGAGCAGTTTGATATCGCGCCGGATGGTCTGTGGCGTCACGTCCAGACGCACGGCAATATCCTCGATCCCGACAAAACCCTCCGAACGGGCAATTTCGGTAATCTGGTTCTGGCGTTGGGTGAGCGTGGACATCGCAACCTTGCTCCGCTGGGGCACTGACTGCCCCTAATTGGCGAGGCGAAGCCAAATCTGTCAAGAGCTTACGGGCGGCTTTCCACCACCGAGGCGCTTTGGCTCGCGAGACCGGACTGGCCCATTTCGTCCGGTCCCACGAGCCCCACGTCCTCCGCATGACAGATGATCAGTGCATGCGGGAACGGTTTTTACGGCTCAGAGCGCGACGGTTGTGCGCTCCTCGGCCAAAGCCACTTCGGCGTCACGGCGTGCGCTGTCCCATCCGGCCTCCGCCGTCATCAGATCGGCCACACGGGAGATTGCGGCATTGGCCGCACGGCTATCGACATGCGTCAGCGTCATCCGGCGGCACAGCACATCGGCCACGCGCTGCGCGGATTCGTGGCGCATCGTATAAAGCACCTCGGCCTCGATATAGGGATGCGCCTCGGCCAGACGGGTCGCCAGACCTTCCTCGCGCGCCATCTCCGCCACAACAGGTGCACGGTCGCCATAGGAATGATGCAGATGCTCGGCCACATCCAGCGGCAACCCGAAATCGCGCGCCAGATCGCCCGCGCCTCCGGCCACATAGCCCTCGGCCCCCAGAAGTTTCATGTCATGGGTCAGACAGGGCTTCAGCCCTGCGAACTCACCCCCGGCAATCACCTTGTCCACGGCCTCCTCGGCCATGTAGCGATAGGTCGTCCATTTACCGCCCGAGATGGTGATAAGACCCGAATTATCCTCGATAATCACATGATCTCGCGCCAGCTCAGCAGTGTCTTTAGCCTCGGGATTAAAGACCAGCGGGCGGATACCGGACCAAGCCGATTTCACATCCGCACGGGTCACGTTGATGTCGAAATAGCGTTTCACATAGTCCAGAAGGTAAGCGATATCCTCTTCGGATACGGTCGGATGGTCCACCACCTCGCAGGAGGTATCGGTGGTGCCCACCAGCGCCTGCCCCTGCCACGGCAGGATGAAGACCACACGCCCGTCATCGGTTTGCGGGATCAGGAGCCCTTCATCGGGCGGCACGAAGGAGCTGTCGAGCAGGATATGGATGCCCGAGGAGCCCTTCAGGATCGGCTTCGCATCGGCATGGTCCATCTGGCGGATCGCATCGGCAAAGGGACCAGTCGCATTGACGACCTTCTTGGCGCGGATCGAGAAGCTCTCGCCGGTCAGCGCATCCTCGACATTGGCACCGGTGATCTTGCCCGCCTCATGGGTCAGGCCGGTAACGGCGATATGGTTGGCCATCACAGCGCCTGCGCGCTCGGCGGTCATCGCCAGCGTCACACACATCCGGCAATCGACAAACTGGCCATCATAATATTGCACCACGGCCTTGAGCCCCTTGGAGCGCAGCATCGGGAACCGCGCCTTGGCCTTCTTGGCGCTGATCACCTTGGAATGGCCGATATTCATCTTGCCCGACAGGAGGTCGTAGAGCTTCAGCCCGGCATAGAGATAGGGCACCTGCAGCCAGCTATAGACCGGCGTAATGAGCGGCAGCGGGCGCGACAGGTGCGGCGCGTTGCGCAACAACGCGCCACGCTCGTGCAACGCATGGCGCACCAGATCATACTGCCCCTTGTCGAGTTTTTTCATCGCCGCTTCGAGATAGCGCACGCCGCCATGCACCAGCTTGGTCGAGCGACTGGAGGTGCCTTCGGCAAAGTCGTAACGTTCGACAAGCGCGACCTTGAGCCCACGCGTCGCCGCATCCACCGCAATGCCGCACCCGGTCGCGCCACCGCCGATGATCAAGAGATCGTAGGTCTCGTTGCTTTGCAGTTTGGCAAGTGTCTCAGCGCGCATCAGTCAGCCTCGTGCGGGAAATGGAAATATGGCGGAGATCCCCGCTCAGTCACTCAGATAGCCTTATGTTCGGTTTTTTTCAAGTGAAAGCATTATGACATAGCGTCGCGACGAAAAAATCGGAGATTCATGCAATTTCCCATACAATCACGGGCTTTCTCTAATCATGATTAGAATCAGCGGCGATAATTTGTTCTTTCAGAACCCAGACGAACATTGGATATTTTTCCAACATACAGCCATATCGCCAGCGCAATACCAAAATCTTCGATTCGGCTGCGCGTCTGCCCATCAGTTTCAATTGCCGCAATGTCATCCGCTAACATTCAAAAACCATATTGACGAGATGTTCGTTTGCGCAGATTTTCAGTTCATAATTTTCGATTCCGAACATTTTGCCCTTGCTCGGATGGAGAATCGAAATTACGCGTGGCCTCGTAGCTATGGAGGAGACCGGGCGGCATAAGAGGAATATGCCAAACGGGAGACGGTCACAGCGAACTGTTTTGAGGGCCTATTGAGGGGGGAGGAAGCATGGACTTCTTTCTGAGCGAACTTGTCGGGACGGCTGTCCTGACACTTTTCGGCTGCGGTGTCGTGGCCAACGTGCTTTTGGCAAAATCCAAAGGGTTCAACGGCGGATGGATTGTCATCGCCTTCGGGTGGGGTTTGGCCGTGACCTTCGGCGTCTACGTCGCGGGTAAATATTCCGGCGCACATCTGAACCCCGCTTTGACCATCGCCTTTGCCATGACCGGCCAGCTGCCTTGGGCTGATGTGCCTGTCTATATCGCGGGCCAGATGCTCGGCGGTATCCTTGGCGGTATCCTGACCTATCTGATGTATCTGCCCCACTGGGCCGAAACCGAGGATGCGGATCTGAAGCTTGCGGTCTTCTGCACGCAGCCCGCGATCAAGAACACACCCGCCAACTTTCTCTCGGAATTCCTGGGAACGGCCGTGTTGATGTTCGGGCTGAGCTGCATCGGGGCGAATACATTCGCCGATGGTCTCAATCCGCTGATCGTCGGCTTCTTCATTCTGGCCATCGGCCTTTCGCTGGGCGGTCCGACCGGCTATGCGATCAACCCTGCCCGTGATCTTGGCCCGCGCATCGCGCATGCGCTGATGCCGATCAGAGGAAAACGCGATAGCGACTGGGGCTATGCATGGCTGCCCGTTATCGCCCCGATCTGTGGCGCCATCACCGGCGCTTACCTGTATGCAGCACTCGTCACCCCCGTGGCGGGCTGAACCAAAGAGGAACGGGATGTGACCGCCCATACGGCGCATCTCTTTAGGGAAGGAACATGACATGACCAAGAAATACGTTCTTGCCATCGATCAGGGCACGACCAGCTCGCGTGCCATCCTGTTCGACAAAGCCGGCCATATCGTCCACACGACCCAGAAGGAATTCGAGCAGATCTTCCCCAAACCGGGTTGGGTCGAACATAACGCGATGGAGATCTGGTCCTCGGTGCAGTCGGTCGTGGCGGAGCTTCTGTCGAATGCCGAAGTCTCCTCGGACGAGATCGCCTCGATCGGGATCACCAACCAGCGTGAAACCGCTGTGGTTTGGGACAAAAAAACCGGTCGTCCGGTCTATAACGCGATCGTGTGGCAGTCACGTCAGACGCTCGATGTCTGCAAGGAGTTGAAGGCCAAGGGCCTCGACGAGACTTTCCGCGACAAGACGGGCCTGCTGATCGACGCCTATTTCTCCGGCACCAAGGTGAAATGGATCCTCGATAATGTGCCGGGCGCGCGCGAGAAGGCCGATGCCGGCGATCTTCTCTTCGGGACGATCGACACATGGCTCGTGTGGAAGCTGACCGGTGGCGAGGTCCATGTGACCGATTACACCAATGCCTCGCGCACGCTGATGTATAATATCTTCGACCTGAAATGGGACGAGGAGCTCTTGGAGCACCTGACCGTTCCGGCTTCGATGCTGCCCGAGGTGCGCCCCTCCTCCGAAGTCTATGGCACCACCCATCGCGATGCGTTCCAGGGCATCCAGCTGCCCATCGCGGGTATGGCGGGGGACCAGCAGGCTGCCCAATTCGGCCAGCTCTGCTTCGAGAAAGGCATGGCAAAGAACACCTATGGCACCGGCTGTTTCATGCTGATGACCACGGGCGAGCGTCCGGTGAAATCCGAAAACGGCCTTCTAACGACCATCGCCTGGGGTGTGGACGGTCGTGTCGAATATGCGCTCGAAGGCTCGATCTTTGTCGCGGGCTCGGCCATCCAGTGGCTGCGCGACGGGCTGCGGATGTTCCGCAATGCCAAGGAATCCGAGGTCTATGCAGGCCGTGTCGGCGATAGTGATGGCGTCTATGTCGTGCCCGCCTTCGTGGGCCTCGGGGCGCCCTACTGGGATTCGGAAGTGCGGGGCGCGGTGTTCGGCCTGACCCGTGGCACCTCCAAGGAGCACTTCATTCGCGCGACGCTGGAATCGCTGTGCTACCAGACCAAGGATGTCCTTTCGGCGATGGAAGCCGATAGCGGCATCGAACTGGCGAAGCTGCGTGTCGATGGCGGTGCCGTAGCCAATGACCTCCTTCTCCAGATCCAGTCCGACATCCTCGGCAAGGAGGTCGAGCGTCCGACCGTGATCGAGACCACGGCGCTCGGCGCGGCCTATCTGGCCGGTCTGGCCGTGGGCTTCTGGGCCTCCAAGGACGAGCTGGTCGAGATGGCCTCGGTGGACCGCTCCTTCGAGCCCAAGATGGAACAGGCCGAATCCGACCGCCTCTATGCGGGCTGGCAGAAAGCCGTGAAAGCCACGATGGCCTTCAAGTAACTCCCTGCGTCCGGTCGTATCCTCCCTTACACCGGACCCGTAAAGGCCGCCCTTCGGGGCGGCCTTTTGCGTGGAGCAATCGCGCATAGGCCCGTGATCCTGACCCCAGGACAGCATCTCACACACAACCTTAAGTTTATATCGCAACCGCTTTGCGCATATAGAAAAAGCGCCACCATTTCTGGTGACGCTTTCGATCTGTCCCGTGTTCCGGCCAGAATGTCTGGCCGGAGCGGACCGATTAGCAGCTGTAATACATCTGGTATTCGATCGGGTGCGGGGTGTGCTCGTAGGCGTAGACTTCTTCCCACTTGAGCGCGATGTAGCCTTCCAGCATGTCCTTGGTGAACACGTCACCTGCGGTCAGGAAGTCCATATCGGCTTCGAGCGATTCCAGAGCTTCACGCAGCGAGCCGCAAACGGTCGGGATTGCTGCGAGTTCTTCGGCCGGAAGATCATAGAGATCCTTGTCCGATGCCGGGCCCGGATCGATCTTGTTCTTGATGCCGTCGAGGCCGGCCATCATCAGTGCTGCGAAGCACAGATAGGGGTTTGCCGACGGATCGGGGAAGCGGGCTTCGACGCGCTTGGCTTTCGGCGAGTTGGTCCACGGAATACGGACGCAGCCCGAACGGTTGCTTGCCGAATACGCACGCAGAACCGGAGCCTCGAAGCCCGGGATCAGACGCTTGTAGGAGTTGGTCGACGGGTTGGTCAGCGCGTTCAGAGCTTTCGCGTGCTTGAGGATACCACCAATGAAGTAGAGGGCCTCTTGCGACAGGTCTGCGTATTTGTCGCCAGCGAAGAGCGGCTTGCCGTCTTTCCAGATCGACATGTTGACGTGCATACCCGAGCCGTTATCGCCTTTCATCGGCTTCGGCATGAAGGTTGCCGATTTGCCATAGGCGTGCGCCACGTTGTGGATGACGTATTTGTATTTCTGGATGTTATCGGCTTGCTCGGTGAGCTGGCCGAAGATCATGCCCAGTTCGTGCTGGCAGGTCGCCACTTCGTGGTGGTGCTTGTCGACCTTGATGCCCATACGCTTCATGGTCGAGAGCATCTCGCCACGCAGGTCTTGGGCTTCGTCGACAGGGTTCACCGGGAAGTAGCCGCCCTTGTGGCCGGCGCGGTGACCGAGGTTGCCCATTTCCGACGGGGTGTCGGTGTTCCATGCCGCCGCTTCCGCGTCGATCTGGAAGGACACTTTTGCCGGCGTGACCGAGTAGCGCACGTCGTCAAAGAGGAAGAATTCGGCTTCGGGGCCGAAGAAGGCCGCATCGCCGATACCCGAGGATTTCAGATAGGCTTCTGCTTTGGCCGCAACCTGACGCGGGCAACGCTCATAGGCTTCGTTGGTGTCGGGCTCGACAACCGCGCAGTGCACGCAGAGGGTTTTCTCGGCGTAGAAGGGGTCGATATAGACCGAAGACGCGTCGGGGATCAGTTTCATATCCGACTTGTCGATCGACTTCCAACCGGCGATCGAAGAACCGTCGAACATGAAGCCTTCTTCGAAGAAGTCTTCGTCAACCAGATCAGCGACCAGAGTCACGTGCTGAAGTTTACCGCGCGGATCGGTGAAGCGAACATCAACGTATTCGACTTCTTCGTCCTTCATCAGCTTGAGGGCGTCCTTAACAGAGCTCATTCGTAGCAACCCTTTCGTTGAGCAATAAGGCGCCGGACATTACGTCCGACATAGGTTGAGGCGAGAGGCGATCAGATCGCGTCGTCGCCGGTTTCGCCGGTCCGGATGCGGATCGCTTCCTCGACAGGCGAGATGAATATCTTGCCGTCACCGATTTTCTCGGTGCGCGCAGCAGATGTGATCGCGTCGACAGCGGCTTCCACCATGTCGTCCGAAATCACCATCTCGATTTTCACCTTGGGAAGGAAATCTACAACATACTCGGCTCCACGATAGAGCTCGGTATGCCCCTTCTGGCGACCGAAGCCTTTGACTTCGATGACAGACAGGCCTTGGATACCAGCCTCTTGGAGAGCTTCTTTCACTTCATCCAGTTTGAACGGTTTGATGATCGCTTCGATCTTTTTCATTCCGTCGACTCCTCCGTCTTGGCCTTCACGGCACTCTCAACACTTTCCAACGCCCCCCGCAATCGACTAGGCTCATCTTATCCAAGCGAGACTTAGGATTCCGGTTATCACGCCCATTTATGCATCACGATGCACATTTATAGGGCTGTTTGTAAACAGCAAGGCCACGAATTGAGCGAAATTCTTACAACTGCCCAAATGCGCGCCGCAGAACAAAGCGCTTTGTCGAAGAAACTGACAGATGAAGATCGGCTGATGGCGCTCGCAGGCGCCGGTGTCGTGGCAGCGATGGTGAAATATTGGCCGCAGCTGATCGAGCTGGAAGAGAGTGCCGATCCTCCATCTGCGGTTATTCTCTGTGGTCCGGGAAATAATGGCGGGGATGGCTATGTTGTCGCCCAGCATCTGGCCCTGCGCGGCTGGGAGGTCGAGATCCTGCGCGATCCGAGCAAGCTGCCGCAAGGTGCCGCCGGAACGGCCATGCGCTCCCTGCCCGACACGGTCACGGTGCAGGATTTCGCGATGGCCGCGACCGGCCACCGGCCCGATATACTGGTTGATGCGCTTTTCGGCATCGGCTGCACACGCCCGCTCTCGCCCGAGCATCTGGCCCTGTTCACCCAAACAGCGGCCCGCCCGCCCCGTCGCGGCCTCGCCCGCTGGCGCCATGTCATGAAACTTGTCGCGGTCGATTGCCCCTCGGGGCTCGATCTCGATCGTGGGGTTTTCCTCGCCCCCGATCCCGTATCCCCCAAGGATACCGATGCGTTCGAGCAATGGAGCGCCGCCGAGTCGCACCGCCAGATCGCCGCTGATCTTTGCGTCACCTTCCACCAGCCAAAGCCCGGCCATGTCATGTCCGCGATTGCGGGTCGCAGGCTGGAGGTGGTTGATATAGGGCTGCCCGACGGGCCCAGTCAGGATGCGGCCTCCCTCATCGACCGGCCCAAAACGGCGGGCGCACTCCGGCTCGTGGATCCTGTGCGCGGCAATCGTACCAACACGTTCCGTCGATGGTATCAGAGCATCACCCGCCTCGATCAGGCCGCCCATAAATACCAGCGCGGCCATGCGATGGTTCTCTCGGGCGGGCTGGCTCAGGGCGGAGCGGCACGGATGGCGGCACGGGCAGCATTGCGTATCGGCGCTGGCGCGGTGACCATTGCCGCGCCGCAATCCGCCATTCCGGAAACCGCAGCCCAGATCAATGCACTGATGCTGCGCGCCCTGCCCGACAGCTATACGCTGCGCGGCTGGATGGCCGACGAGCGGCTGCGCGCGCTCTGCCTGGGCCCCGGGCTCGGACATAAACGCGCGCAGGAAATGGTGCCCGCCGTCCTTTGGGGCAAACGTGCCACGGTTCTTGATGCCGATGCCCTGTCCTGCTTCTCCGAGGATCCATCCGTCCTCTTCAACCACCTGCATCCGAACTGCATCCTGACCCCGCATGAAGGAGAGTTCCGCACGCTGTTCCCCGATCTTGCCGCAGGGCTCGGTCAGGGCAAGGACCGGATCGAGATCACCCGACGGGCGGCCGAACGCGCAGGCGCGGTGGTTCTCCTCAAGGGCGCTGTGACGGTCATCGCGCGTCCTGATGGCTGTGCTTCTGTCCATCCCGCCATCCGCGAACGCGCGGTGCCATGGCTTGCAACGGCGGGCGCGGGCGATGTGCTTGCGGGGATGATCACCGGCCTTCTGGCGACCCAACCGCCCGAAGCGGTCGATCTTCTGGGCGCGGCGGAGCTGGCGGTCTGGATGCATGTCGAGGCGGCGCGGCAGTTCGGACCGGGGTTGATTGCCGAGGATCTGCCTGACGAGTTGCCCGCCCTCATGCGCTCGCTTTTTCTGTGAGCGCTGCAGGAAACACTGAAGCCGGGCGAGATGCCCGGCTTTTCACCTGATCCGACCGGA
Source organism: Thioclava sp. GXIMD2076 (assembly GCF_037949795.1). Taxonomy (NCBI): domain Bacteria; kingdom Pseudomonadati; phylum Pseudomonadota; class Alphaproteobacteria; order Rhodobacterales; family Paracoccaceae; genus Thioclava; species Thioclava sp. GXIMD2076. The sequence goes on along the minus strand of NZ_CP149932.1, from coordinate 2,057,303 downwards.
TTGCGGCTCAGGCGCGCTCGGCAGGCTGGTCCACGGTTGCAGCCGCAACCTCGACGCCTTCCGCAAAAACCGTCTCGGGCGCGTCGAAATGCAACATATAAAGATAGATAGACCGCCCCGATACGGCCTGCACCAGCGTGCCATCGCACAGGCGCGCCGCTTCGATCTCGGCCTCGGCTGCGCCGTAAAGGGCCTCGGCGCGCCAGCCACTCACCCGCAGACGGGTGCGCGCGCCAACATAGAGCGGGCCCTGCGGACGCCCGTGCCCTATCGAACCTGCAGTCACGCACAACACATCGCGATCGGCCTGCTGGACCGAGACCGCGCGCAGCACGCGCATCCCCGAGCGGGTCACGATCCTGTCGCCAGGACCAAGATATTCAATCGGCAGATCCCCCTCGAGGGTCCGGATCTGGGCCCCTTGCGCGATTCCCGCCACCGCAGAAACCATCTCTGCCGATCGGACACCCTGCGCTCCGCCCGCAGTATCGAGGCCGTAAACTATTGTAGCTGCCTGCTTTTCCATACTGTGCCTGCTCGTTGGTAAATTCGCGATTGGCCGCGTTATCTATTTCTTTACCAACCTTACGTGAATTTTCGCCTGCGATAACAGAAAAGTGCAAAAAGCCTCTTGCATGTCCGAAAGGCGTTGCTAAAAGGCGACGCAGATGCGGGTGTGGCGAAATTGGTAGACGCACCAGATTTAGGTTCTGGCGCCTAACGGCGTGGGGGTTCAAGTCCCTCCACCCGCACCACTCCACCGAAAAGACATACACCACGCGGCGTCTGAACCGTTCCCGAATGACGCGGCTCGCGCTTTTGCGGCCCCTATATCGGAGCAAAGGCGCGATTCACGCCCGGTCCGGCCCCGAACGCACTCTTTTATGACGATCCGGCCCTTCGAACGCCGAGTTTCACCTTGCTTCCATGAGTGCCGCCCCATAGAACGACGCGTGAAAAATGAGCTTGCCTGCCGCGCATTGACTCGCGGCATTCACAGAGAAGGAAATCACATGCAGGTCACCGAGACCCTCAACGAAGGCCTCAGCCGCGGCTACGAAATCACCATCACCGGCGCCGAGCTCGAAGAGAAAGTCACGGCCAAGCTCAAGGAAGCCCAGCCCGAGATCGAGCTGAAAGGCTTCCGCAAGGGCAAGGTCCCGATGCCGATGCTGAAAAAGCAGTTCGGTGCGCGTATCATGGGCGAGACCATGCAGGAATCGATCGACGGCGCGATGAACGAGCATTTCGAGAAATCGGGTGACCGTCCGGCGATGCAGCCGAAAGTCGAGATGAAAGACGGCGAGAACTGGAAAGAGGGCGACGACGTTGTGGTCACCGTTTCCTATGAAGCGCTGCCCGAGATCCCCGAGTTCGACGCCTCCGACATCAAACTCGAGCGCCTCGTTGTGACCCCCGCCGACGAAGCCGTGACCGAAGCGCTCGAAGGTCTGGCCAAGAACGCACAGAACTTCGAAAAGCGCCGCAAGGGCACCAAGTCGAAAGAAGGCGATCAGGTTGTGATCGACTTCGAGGGCTTCGTGGATGACGTGGCCTTCGAAGGCGGCAAAGGCGAGGACTATCCGCTGGTGCTCGGCTCCAACTCCTTCATCCCGGGCTTCGAAGACCAACTGGTCGGCGCCAAGGAAGAGGAAGAAGTCGAAGTCAAAGTGACCTTCCCCGAGGCCTATCAGGCCGAGCATCTGGCAGGCAAAGAAGCCCTGTTCAAATGCACCGTCAAAGAAGTCCGCGGCCCGAAAGAAGCCGAGATCGATGACGAGCTGGCGAAGAAATTCGGCGCAGAAGACCTCGAAGCTCTGAAAGCACAGATCAAAGAGCGTCTGGGCGAAGAGTATAAGGGTGCCTCGCGCCAGATCCTGAAGCGTGGCCTTCTGGATGCGCTCGACGGGAAAGTGTCGTTCGACCTGCCGCCGACGCTGGTTGACGCGGAAGCCAACCAGATCGCACACCAGCTCTACCACGAAGAGCATCCCGATGATCACGGCCATGACCATGGCGCGATCGAACCGACCGACGAGCACAAGAAGCTCGCCGAGCGCCGCGTGCGTCTGGGCCTCCTGCTCGCCGAAATCGGCCGCAAGCAAGAGATCGAAGTGACCGATGCGGAAATGACCCAAGCGGTCATGATGCAAGCGCGTCAGTATCCGGGTCAGGAACGTCAGTTCTTCGAGTTCATCCAGCAGAACCCGCAGATGCAACAGCAGCTGCGCGCGCCGATCTTCGAAGACAAGGTTGTCGACTTCATCGTTGAGAAAGCGGAAGTCACCGACAAGGACGTCACCAAGGAAGAACTGCAAAAAGCAATCGAAGCTCTGGACGAACTCTGAGCTTTCCGATCTGCAGATTGGAGGAAACGGGCGGGTCGCAGGACCTGCCCGTTTTCTTTTGCCACCGCTCATGGCTCAGGCGGGATCGTGATCGGACGGCGCTTGACTTCGCCCCGTGAAAACCGATCTTGCCCCCTGAGCAATTGCAGAGGTCCCATGCCCAATTCTTCCCGCCTGATCTGGCCCGACCTGCTGCGCAGCCTGTCGCTTCTGGCGATGGCCAGCTTCCATTTCGGCTATGACCTCGAGGCCTTGGGCTTCAACCCGCCCCTGCCCCTGTGGTGGCCCGATTATGCCCGCGTGATTGCGGCAACCTTCCTGATACTGGTCGGGGTCAGCCTCTGGCTCGCCCATGGGCGCGGGCGCCGGTGGCGGGGCTTCTGGACACGCGAGGCAGCGATTGTGGCAGGCGCCATCGCGGTCACCGTGGTCACCTATATCGCGATGCCGGGCTTCTATGTCTATTTCGGTATCCTGCATTCCATCGCGGTCTGCTCGCTTCTGGCGATGGCCTGCCTCAGGCTGCCTGCGATAGTAACAATCCTGCTGGGGCTTCTCGCGCTGGCCATGCCCTATCTCTTTGCCATGCCGCAAATGAACGCCCCGTGGCTATGGTGGATCGGCCTTTCGACGCGCTGGGGGGCGGCGATGGATTTCGTGCCGGTCTTTCCGTGGCTGGGCTGGGTCCTCGTGGGGCTGGGTAGCGCAAAGCTCGCCGATGCGACAGGCGTGTTACGGCGTGACCTGCCCCATACTGGCGCCCTGCAGCGGATGACCTTTATCGGCCGTCACAGCCTCGCCTTCTACCTGATCCACCAGCCGGTGATCTATGGCAGCCTCGCGCTGATCGCGTGGATGCGTTAACGCGTCCAGATCCCGCCATCAACCCGCAGCGCCACCGGCTGTATCTCGGCGGGGCTTTGCACGGTCTCGCGCGGCAGAATGATCGGCGTGTCATGGAGGTTCGAGACCTGATGAAGCGCGGGGGCGGAAGTGTCGCGGCGGATCACCGACCAGAACGGCCGCTCCAGCGGGCGTGGCGAGGCGGTCAGGCGGCTATGGGCCGGCAGTACCCCCACCGCCGAGGCGGACTGGTCATGGATCATCACCAGGGCCAATGTCAGCGCCGCTGTCGGCAGCACGACCGAAGACAGGATGCGGGTGATCGCCATGAGCAAAGCCTCCGTTAGCGGCAGCAATCGGATCTGCCGCCGTCCAGAAGAAACTCTAATGAATAACTAAGGCGAGATTTGGCCGCAAAACCGCCAACAGCATGAAGTTACACGGGAATGGCGATGACCCTACGGAACTGGGCCGGATCAGGGGCGGGTCTCGGCGAGACTGTCGGCGGCCTGCGCCTGACGGTTGCCCAGATCGCGCGCGGGCCCGACGGTGCTGTCGCGCGCGGTCTGGCGCTCGGCCTCGGAATTCAGCTCGGCCCCCAGCATCACCGCAATCGTGGCGATCCAGATCCACATCATCAGCACGACAACGGCCCCGATCGAGCCATAGGTGGCCGAGTAATTGCCGAAATTCGAGGTATAGAACGAAAAGCCCCAGCTGGAGAGCAGAAGCAGGATCGAGCCCACAAGAGCGCCGGGCAGCACCCAGATAAAACGCGGCGATGTGCGGTTGGGCGCCATGCGATAGAGCATAGAGAGCGCCAGCACCAGCACCCCCGCCATGATCGGCCAGCGGATAACAAGCACCAAGAGCCCCCAGCCCGGAATATGCGGCAGGAAGGCCAGAACGGCGGGCAGAACGGCGGCGGCAAGGATCAGCACACAGACAAAGATGATCGCGCCGATCGTCATGCCGAGCCCAACGAGATTCATCCAGAGGAAATTGCGGCTCTCACGCTGGTTATAGGCGACATTGAGCGCCTCGATCAGCGCCTTCATTCCGCCATTGGCGGTCCAGAGCGCCAGCCCGATCCCGATCACCGAAGTCCAGCCAAGCGCCGTCTGGTCTGTGCCGATAAGGCCCTCGAGCTGAGAACGGATCAGCGAAAGCGCCTCGGGGGGGACGAAGCGTGCCACCTCGTCGAGCATCGAGAGGACCTCGTTGCGATCGGCGAAGAAGCCGAAGATCGATACCAGCGCGGTCAGCGCGGGGAAGAGCGCAAGGATCGAGTAGAAGGTCACGCCGGCGGCAACAGCCAGAACACGGTCCTCGGTAATCTGCGCCTTGGTGCGCATCAGAACGGCGCTCCATGCGCGCAGCCCCATCGAGAACGGCCCCGTGGCCTGTCGCCCTACGGCACGATCCTCGGGGTTGTCATAACGGGACGCGGGCTCGGGCGGGGCTTGCGCCACACGCCCCTCGAGCAGCGGGGCCTCGAGAAGCGGGGCGCGGTCTTGTGTTTCGGGCATAGGGGGGGCCTCCTTGGGGGGGCTGACCTTGGCAAGGACCTGCCGTAACGCAAGGGCGCCCACGAGGAGCTGCGCGAGGACACGTTTGGGGCGATGGTCAGTCATGAGGGTCTTGTTCCGTTATCCGAAGGCTCAACCCGATCAGGCGATGCGGGTTCCCTCTAACTGCTAACAACCTCCATATAAAGAAAAACCGCGCCCCGAGAGGCGCGGTTTTCCAGATGACACGAAGAAAGAGATTACTTCTCTTCTGCTTCTGCAGCAGGTGCTTCGTCTTCGTCGTCGCGGCCAGCAGCACCGAGATCGTCGAACAGGTTCGAGATTTCGAAATCTGCGGCGGCTTCTTCTTCCGCTGCCAGTTCCTGGATCGATTTGCCCGAGGCTTGCAGTTCTGCTTCTTCAGCCGAACGTGCAACGTTGATCGAGATCACTGCATGCACTTCGGGGTGCAGATGGACTTCAACCTCGTGCAGACCAAGAACCTTGATCGGCAGACGGATGATGACCTGCTTGCGGTCGACCGAGAAGCCTTCTTCGGTTGCAACGGTCGCGATGTCACGGGTGGTGACCGAACCGTAGAGGTTGCCGCCGTCCGAAGCCGAACGAATCACGACAAACTGCTGACCGTCGAGCTTGGCCGAAAGGGCTTCCGCCTCTTTCTTGGTCTCGAGGTTGCGGGCTTCCAGTTGGGCTTTCTGGGCTTCGAAGGACTTGATGTTCGCTTCGGAAGCGCGCAGCGCCTTGCCTTGCGGCAGGAGGTAGTTGCGGCCGTAGCCCGGCTTCACGGTGACAACGTCACCCATTTGGCCCAGCTTTGCGACGCGCTCGAGAAGGATAACTTCCATAGTGATGTTCTCCTTACTTCACAGCGTAGGGCAGCAGAGCGAGGAAGCGGGCGCGCTTGATGGCGCGGGCCAGTTCACGCTGCTTCTTTGCCGACACTGCGGTGATGCGTGCCGGAACGATTTTGCCGCGCTCAGAGATGTAGCGCTGCAGCAGACGGGTGTCTTTGTAGTCGATTTTCGGTGCGTTCTCGCCGGAGAACGGGCACACTTTACGACGACGGAAAAACGGTTTTGCCATGGTTTTCAGTCCCCTAATCTATCAACGACGCTCACGACGACCTTCACGGTCATCACGTTTTTGCATCTGAACCGACGGGCCTTCCTCGTGCTCGTCGACCTTGATGGTCAGCACGCGCATGACATCGTCATGCAGGCGGCACAGGCGTTCCATTTCCTGAACGGCAGCCGAGGGGGCATCCGTTTTCAGGAAGGCGTAGTGGCCTTTGCGGTTCTTGTTGATCTTGTAGGCCATGGTCTTCACGCCCCAATATTCGGATTCAACGACTTTGCCGCCGTTATCCGAAAGGACCGTGGAGAAATGTTCGACAAGGCCTTCGGCCTGCGCGTTGGACAGATCCTGACGCGCGATGAGGACATGCTCGTAAAGGGGCATGGCTTCTCCTGTTTCATAAGGCGGCTTCATAGGCAGGCGACACTATCCGCATCCTGCCACGAGAGGCTACGCCGGTTCAATTGAACTGCGGAAGTCCGCCTCCCTTAGCGGAGAGAGGGGGGGAAAGCAAGAGGTTTGGGCCGCGCAGGCCAGACCACGGGGGCGACCACGGGGGCGGCCCCGATGGGGAGCGCGGTCCTTGCGCGGCATCGAGCCCCGCTGCGGACCGGTCGGGGCGAGATGCCCCTCCGGTCTGCATGGGGACCGTCAGGCCGCGACCTTCGCGAGGTTCTGCATGGCCTGCGCACCGATCTCGAAGCTCCTGAGCCGCGCGGCATGGTCGTGGATCTGGCCGTTGAGGATCACCTCGTCGGGGCGGTAGCGCTCGATATACATCGCAAGCTGGCGTTCGACCGTCTCCGGGCGGCCCACCGCCGACATCGACAGCTGGTGGGAGGCCTGACGCAGTTCCGGCTCGCTGGCCACGGTGGAGAGATCGGCGACCGGCGCGGGCAACGGCCCCGCCTGCCCTCGGCGCAGGTTGACGAAACCCTGCATCATCGACGAACGCAGAAGCTGCGCCTCCTCGTCGGTATCGGCGGCAAAGAGGTTGAGCGCCAGCATGAAATGCGGCTTGGCCGTCATGCCGGGCTGGAAGCGGTCGCGGTAGATCTCGATCGCCTGTTCGAGCGCATCGGGCGCGAAATGGCTGGCAAAGGCATAGGGCAACCCCAGATGCGCGGCCAGTTGCGCCCCGTAGAGTGACGAGCCAAGGATCCAGACCGGAATATTGGACCCCGCCCCCGGCACGGCCCGCACCGGCTGGCCCTCCTGCATCGGCCCAAGGAAGCCGATCAGCTCGACCACATCCTCGGGGAAGCGGTCCACCGACATCCCGCGGCGCAGCGCCTGCATGGTGCGCTGGTCAGTGCCCGGCGCACGCCCGACACCCAGATCGATCCGGTCGCCATAGAGTGCATGGAGCGTGCCGAAGGCTTCGGCCACCATCAGCGGCGCGTGATTGGGCAGCATGATCCCCCCCGAGCCTACACGCAAAGTCTTGGTTTGCGCGGCCACATGGCCGATCACGAGGGCTGTCGCGGCAGAGGCGATGCCGGTTGAATTATGATGCTCGGCCAACCAGTAACGGGTATAGCCCAAGCGCTCGGCATGCGCGCCCAGCTCGCCCGAATGGCGCAGCGCGTCGGCGGCGGTCTGACCCTCTGCGATAGGCGAAAGATCGAGAACGGAATAAGGGACCATCAGTCATCTCCTGCTTTGGCCCATAATCTGTGCAGCCGACCCGCCCGCGAAAACCGTGCAAATCGCGCGGATCCCGCAGAATATGCGCGCAGATGCACAGTCACTCAGGGCGTCCAGCGGCAGGGCGCAGCCAGAACAGGCAGATGCCCGGCAAGCCCCGCCAGATCAAAACGCGCCTCCAGCGGGCCACCTGCGACATTGGCCGTGCGCAGGGTCAGCTGCTTTGCCGCCTGCAGGCTGCGCAGCAGATCGCCCGGAAAGCCCGGCGCATAGGTGGCGTCCTGCGTGGGCCAGAGCTCCCAGATCTGGCTTTCGGGACGGGCATCATCGATCTGCAGGATCACGTCACGTTCGGTCAGGAAACCGGCGCGTGCATCGCCGGAAAACCCCTTGGGCCAGACCGCGAACAGGGCCGTCTGGTTGCCCATGCAGCGCGCCACCAGCTTTGCCTGCTCGCCATTGCCCCCAAGTGTCTCGCTTGCCTCAAGCACCAGCGCGACCTGCGGCAGGTCACGCGCATCACGGGCCTCGATCACGCGCCATGCGCCTTTGGAGGCGGGCGTCTGCGCAACCGGTTCGGGCGCGGGGCCGCCATCCGGCCCCGGCGCGGCATCGGGCAACGTAGCGGTCGCGGCGCCCGGCCGCATGGCCAGCGCGGCAAGGCGCTCCTCGGAGGACGCAGCCTGCTTAGTGACAGCATCGGAGATGGCAGGTTCAGCGGCCGGCTCCGGTTCTCTTGCGGAAGAGAGTTTGGGACGATACGGGTCCAGCTCGGCCAGCAGCCCGTGCGATAGCTGCCCCGCCATCAGCGCAGGATCGGGGGCCGCACTGCCGATCTCCTCGACCATATCGGTCTCCACCATATTGGCCACCGGAGTGAGCCTATCCATAGTCGAGACCATCGCTATATCCACCGGATCAGGCTCGGCCCGAGCCGGATCGGGCGGCAGCGGCGTATTCAGCGTGACGCGCGCGCAAAGCCCCTCACCGCGCGCCATGGCCAACCGCGGGCGCGCCTCGAACACGAAGCCGCTCAGCGCGGTGCTCCCCTTGTCGCGGCGTAGCGCCAGAAACGCCGCAGGGCCATCGGCACAGCGCCCGAAGCCCGCTGGAAGATCGCCCTCGACCGCGTAAAGCGCCGTAGGTTGCAAGGGCCCGTCAGGCCCGGACAGCACCCCGACCCGTGCCAGACCGGTCTGCACTCCGCCCGCAAGGATCGCCCGCTCGGATAGCTGGATGGGCTCGCCCTGCCCCTCAAAGGTCACAGACAGGATGCGCCCGTCCAACGGACCGGGGATCCGCAGCATGGCCTCTTGCGCCCCCCCGGACCGGGGAACCCCCGACACAGCGATGGCCATGCACAGAAACACGGAGAGGCGATGCCATACCGAGAACCGGCGGCGATCGGGGGCGTTGAACGCAACGAAGGGCATCTTGGGCTCCTGCGACAGACGGGCAAGACCAGCGGCACTCTTTAAGGTTGATTTAAGCATAAGCCCAACACGCAGGATCAGGCAAGCGCTCCGCATGGCGCGGGCGGGTATGCAGCCCTTGGCCTGTGGCACAAAGGCCGCGCGCGCCAGCGGCTCAGCCGCGGGCCGCCCTTCCCGCACGGGCGGCCAGAATGATCCCACCGAGGATCAGCACGAAGCCTGCCAGATGGTAGGGATGCAGATGTTCGCCCAGAAACAACGAAGACAGGATCACCCCGTAAAGCGGGATGAGATGGATCGATTGCGAGGCCCGCCCGGAGCCTGCAAGCCGCACCGCCTGCATATAGAGAAGGAAGGCGCCGAGCGATGGCACGATCCCGACAAAGGCCACCGCCCATGCGGCCTGCGGCACCATCACCGGCAGATGGCCCTGCGCCAGATCCCAGACCCAGAACGGCGTGAGAATGGCAAGGCCGATCACGATCTGCACTGCCAGAAGCCCGATGCGGCTGATCTCGGCGGGAATGCGGGTCAGCCAGAGCGTATAGAGGGCCCATGCGACCATTGCTCCGAAGATCATCAGATCGCCCTTGTTGAAGGCGAGGTCTGCGAGCCGCGCGATTTCTCCGCCAAGGATCACGATGGATACCCCGAGCAGCGACAGGATCAGCCCGACCCCCTGCCACAGCCGCAACCGCTGACCGAAGGCCAGCGCGCCGATCAGCATCACCAGCACGGGGATCGTCGAATTGAGCAGCATCCCGTTGGTGGCCTGCGTATAATGCAACCCCCAATAGATCAGCGTGTTGAAGGCCACGACCGAGGTCGCGCTGGTGCCAAGCACCAGCCACGGATGTCGCAGATAGCCCGCATAGTCGCGCTTGACATGATGCCATGCAAACGGCGCCAGCACCACCAGCGCAATCAGCCAGCGACCATAGACAAGCGATAGGGGCGGCACCAGATCGCGCGCCGCCCGTGCTACGATGAAATTGCCCGCCCAGAAGAGCGGCGGCAAAGCCAGCACCGCGATCAACTGCCATCTCTGGATCTGTCTTGGCTCCGCGCTCATGCTGTCTCCCCCCGAATGCCCTCATGCACGCGCAAAGAAACAGTAAACTCCTCCGGGAGCAAGAGGCGGAGCAAGAGGCGGGGGCAAGCCCGCGTCCTGCCCTCAGCCGCCAGCAGCCGTCAGCGCCTCCAGATCGCGCCAGCCATAGGCGCGGTCCTGAAGCGTGGCCTCGGGGCGTAGCTCGATGCGGGTATCGCAGATCTCCGCCCCCATCGCCGCGTAAAAGGCGCAGGCAGGCGCATTGGCCTCGAGCACCCAGAGCGCTGCCGCGCCAAATCCCGCAGCCTGCAACCGCGTGCCCGCATGCCCCAGCAGCGCCCTGCCCAGCCCGCGCCCCTGGGCGTTGCGCTGCACATAAAGCGCCTCGATCTCGCCATCATAGCCCTTCAGCGCCAGATCGGCGTCGCGCTGCGGACCATAGGAGACAAACCCCAGAAGATCGCCGCCCGCCCGCGCCAACACTACGCCAGTCCCCGAGCGCCCTGCCTTATGGGTGATCGCGTTATGCCACTGGGTCATCCGCTGGCGCAGATCGAGCTGGTCGAGCATGGCTTGCGGCAAAAGGCCGGTATAGGTGTCGCGCCATGCCTGCACATGCAGCTGCGCCAGCTCCTCCACATCCTCGAGACCCGCATCGCAGAACCGGACCGCCAGCTCCTTGCGCGAAGGCGGGCGCATCGACCCGCCGCTCTGCGCCATCCTAGAGCGCCACCACCTCGTGTCGCTGTGTCCCGAGCCCGTCGATCCCCAGCTCCACGATATCGCCCGCCTTCAGATAGCGCGGCGGCTTCATCCCCGCGCCCACACCCGGAGGGGTGCCGGTCAGGATCACATCGCCCGGCTCCAGAGTGACGAACTGGCTCAGGTAATCCACAAGGAAGGCGACCTTGTGGATCATGGTGGAGGTATTGCCCTTCTGGCGGCTCTCGCCATTCACTCGCAGATACATGTCCAGATCCTGCGGATCGGCAACCTCGTCACGGGTCACCAGCCAGGGCCCGAGCGGGCAGAATGTATCATGGCTCTTGCCCTTCACGAACTGGCCTGCCCGATCCTTCTGCCATTCGCGCTCGGAATAGTCATTGGCCAGAACATAGCCCGCAATATGATCAGGCCCCGTGCCCGCAGGGATCGCCTTGGCCCGCGTGCCGATGACAAAGCCCAGCTCGACCTCCCAATCGAGATGGGTGGACGAGGCAGGCAGCTCTGTCGGATCATCGGGCCCGCAGATGGATGTGATGGCTTTGGAAAACAGCATCGGCTCCTTTGGTGGCACGGCACCGGTCTCGGCGGCATGGTCGGCATAGTTGAGCCCGATGGCCAGCACCTTGCGGATGCCTGCAACCGGCACACCCAGACGCGGGGCTCCCTCGACAACTGGCAGCGCCTCGACATCAAGATCGGCCAGCTTGGCCAGCGCCTCGGCACCGAGCTGATCGGGCGTCAGATCCTTGATCACCCCCGACAGGTCACGGATCAGCCCGCCCTCATCCAGAAGACCCGGCTTCTCTTGTCCCTCAGCACCAAAACGCAGAAATTTCATAGTCTCTTCCCCAATCACCAGTCGGTTCCGCAAAGGCCCCGCTCAATCGCGCTCACGAAAGCGGTTAGCGGGCGGAATGACAAGGGGCTGGCCCCGCGCAAAACGTGCATCCTTGCGCATATTTCCGCCTAGCGTGCGGATAAACAGAGAGATCCCGCCGGCACTTCATGCAGATGCGCCAGCGCGGGGCAGTGGCTTCCGGCCCATGCCCCGAGCCAGCCGCGCAGATCCTCGGCCAATGGCGTAATCGCGGATTGCGGCGGCTGCGAGCGGTCCCAGCCCTCGGGCGACCACAGATGCAGGCTCTCGTCGAAACAATCCACGCAGATATAGCTGCCCTGCCCGTCCTCGCAGATGGGCAGGAGCCCGACGGGCCAGTCACGCGCGGGATTGCCATCATCGGGATCGGCGTAAAGCTGATGCAACCGGTCGGCGGTGTAGCCCGCCCGATCGGTGGCGCCGCCGCCCAGCCCCATCAGACCGCGCATCGGCCCGAACCCGCCATTCGAGATGGCGCGGTAGAGCTTGAGAAGCAGCATTGGCGGCACGACACCGATCCGCGCCTCAGCCTCGGCCAGCTGCGCCTCGCCCAGAATTCCGATCTCCGCCCGACCCAAACCTGCCTTCTCGGCAAGCGTCATGATAAACTCGTCATCCGTCATGGCATCCCCTCCGGTTGCCAACGCATCCCACAAAAACATCCTGCCATAGATTTCGGGATTGCCCTACGTCTTTTCACATAGCACTTGCACTAGGATTTCATTCGGCCGCCTGTGCGAAAAGCGCCAGCATCATGCGCTCCGCCTCCTGCAGATGCTCGGTCAGCGCCTGCGCAGCGCCTTCGGGATCGGCGGCGATCACCTGCGTCAGGATCTGTTCATGCGAGGCCGCGATCCGGCGCGGCCCGTCCTGCTCGCGCCCCGTCTGGTTGATGCACAGCTTCACCTCCGCGGCGATCTGGTCGAACACATCCGCCAGCCGCGGATTGCCCGACAGCACGCAGATCAGACGGTGGAAGCCCAGATCGGCATCCACATAGGAGGTGCGCGTCACCCCTGTCCCCGACAGCCCGTAAAGCAGATCGAGCTGCGCCCGCAGCTGATCGGCCAACTCGGGCTCCTCGCGGGCCACCAGCCTGCGGATCGCGGCCGTCTCGATGACCACGCGCAGATCGTAAAGCGCCTCGATCTCTGCCGGGTCCATCTGCCGCACCACGAAGCCGCGATTGGCGCGATAGGCCACAAGACGCGAGCGCTCGAGGAGACGCAGCGCCTCGCGCACCGGTGCGCGCGAGAGTTGCATCCGCCGCGCAATGGCCGACTCCGCCAGCCTCTCACCCGGCTTCAGCGTGCCCGACAGGATAGAGGCGCTCAGTTCGCGGGCGATCTTCTCGACCAGATGATCCCCCTCCGTCGTATCGGACGGCGTGATCTCGGGGTTGGGCTGCGTCATTATGGCTAACTCTTCGGGAGGGCGGCCCCGTCGCGGGCCGTTCCCCAACCCTAGGTCAAAGCGGGGCACTGCCAAGACGCATTGCACAGGTTTCACCAAAGCTTGTCGGCTCTGCCACAATAACAGGCGGAAAATCCCTCAGATGTGATGCAGAACCAGCGGCCGGTCGGCATAGCGCAGCACCTGCACATCGGTCTCGTAGAGACCCGCCAGCGTCTGCGGCGTGATAACTTCGTCAGCATCGCCTTCGGCCACGATACGGCCATTCTTCATAGCGATCAGATGATCGGCCCACGCAGCGGCATGGTTGAGATCATGCAGCACGATCACCACCGAGCGCCCCGCATCGCGCAGATCCGACAGCCGCTTCATCAACGCGCGCGAATGCGCCATATCCAGATTGTTCAGTGGCTCGTCGAGAAGCATCCACGGCGTATCCTGCGCGAAAGTCATGGCCAGATGCGCGCGCTGCGCCTGCCCGCCGGACAGCTCGTCCAGGAAGCGGTCCGCCAGTGTCAGAAGATCGAACTGGCGCAGGGCCTTCTCGCAGATCTCGATATCTTTCGGCCCCGGACGGCCATGGCAATGCGGCCAGCGCCCGAAGGCCACCAGCTCGCGCACCCGCAGGCGTGAAGCCACGGCCAGATTCTGGCTCATGAAAGACATCTCGCGCGCAAGCGTGCCAGAGCGGGTCTGGGCCAGATCGAGGTCATTGATCTGCACACGGCCCGACTGTAGCGGCTCGATCCGGCCCAAAAGTTTGAGAAGGCTCGATTTCCCCGCACCATTGGGGCCGATCAGCGCCGTCACCTGCCCGGCGGGAATGGTGCAGTTTATATCGCTCAGGATCGCGTTTCCGTCGATCTGGTAGGAGAGGTTTTCCACACGGATCATCGGATTTTGCCTTTCAGCAGAAGATAGAGGAAGAAGATGCCCCCCACAAACTCGACCACGACCGAGAGCGTGGCCTGCGAGCCGATCACCCGCTCGAACAGGGTCTGGCCGACCACGAGAATGGTCATCGCGACCAGCATCGAGACAGGGATCAGATAGCGGTGTTTCGCTCCACCGGCTTTGCGTTGGGCGATGGCATGGGTAAGCCCCGCGACGATCAGGCCGAAGAAGGCCACAGGCCCTACCAGCGCCGTCGAAACAGAGACGAGCACGGCAATCAGCACGAGCGCCCCGATCACCACCCGCCCGTGACCCAGCCCTAGCGCGATCGCGCGATCGCGCCCGAGACCCAGCACATCAAGCCGCGGCCCCAGCCACCACGCGATCGCGCAGGCCAGCGCCGTGATCAACGCCGCAAGCGTCAGCACATCGGTCTGCGCGCGGGAGAAATTGGCGAAGGTGACCGATTGGACGGTCGCGTAGGCATTGGGGTCCAGAAGCCGGCCCACCAGCCCCGCGCCCGCGCGGAACAACGTGCCGAGGATCACGCCCGTCAGGATCATCCGCGCGATATCACGCGCGCCCTGCCGCAGCAGCGTGCCGAAAAGCAGCAGCGCCAGCACGGTCATGATGACCGTCTCGGCCACAAATTTGGGCGTCGCCCCGATGGTTGCGAAACCGGTGACGCCCAACCCTGCGACAAGCAGAACCTGTATCAGCGCATAGAGGCTGTCAAAGCCCATGATCGCCGGTGTCAGGATGCGGTTGGCGGAGACGGTCTGGAAGAGGATAGTCGAGACGGCCACCGCGGCACCAACCGCAAGGAGCGCACCCATTTTCTTAAGACGCAACATCAGGATAAACTGATAGTTTCCTGATAATCCTTGGAAAAGCCAGATCGCCATTGCAGCAACCAGCAACAGGGACAGCCACAGGATGGGGCTCTTGAGCCAGGCATGTCGTCCGGCTGATCTGGTGGGTGCGGGCATGGTCAGATCAGACATTGGCGCTCTCCGGCAGAGGTTTGCGCTTCTTCGGACGCTGCGGCTTCCACAGCAGCCAGAGGAAGATCAGCGCACCGGTCACACCAAGAATGGTGCCCGCAGGGATCTCGTAAGGCGCAATGATCAACCGGCCGATAATGTCACAGGCGAGCACCAGACCAGCGCCGCCCAAAGCAACCATCGGCAAGGATTTCCGCAGGTTATCACCCAGTATTCGCGCAGCGATGTTAGGCACTACCAACCCAACAAAGGGGATCATACCGACCGAGACCACCACCATCGCGGTCACCACCGCTACCACCACCAGCCCAAGGCGCATCACTGCGCGCGGGCTGAGGCCCAGAGCCGTGGCAGCCTCCGGTCCGAGGCCAAGGATGGCAAAGCGGTCGGCTGCGAAAAACGCCACGACCGCGGCGAGACCGGCAATCCACAACAGCTCGTAACGGCCTGCAATCACGCCAGAAAACTCTCCCGTCATCAACCAGGTGGCGATATATTGCATCATGTCGGTTTCCCAGCCGATCCAGGTGACCGCCGCGCCGATGACCCCCGACAGGACGATGCCCGCAAGCGGCACCAGAAGCACCTCGCGTGGCGGAAGTTTGCGGATCATCTTCACAAAGATCCAGGTGCCGATGAGTGCGGCCAGGGCCGCCGCCAGCATCTTGGCCCAGATCGGGCTGTCGGGCCAGAAAATCGACATCAGCAAGAGCCCCAGCGCCGCGCTCTCGGCGGTGCCTGCCGTGCCCGGCTCCACAAAGCGGTTGCGAACGATCTGCTGCATAACGACACCGGCCACGGCCAGAGCCGAGCCGGTGAGAAGCGCGGCCAATGTGCGCGGGATGCGCGAGACGGTGAGCACCAGCATGCCGGACGGATCGCCCAGATCCATCGTGGCCGCACCGATACAGAGCGAGATCCCCGAAAGGATCACGATCACCAGAACCCCACTCGTCAGAACCATCCCGCGCGCCATGAGATCAGCCTTCTTGGGCCTCGAAGGCCTTGCCGACCTCGGTCAGCATTTCCATCATCGCCTGATAGCCACCACCAGCGATATAGGCATCGGCGGAGTTGAGATAGACGATATGGCCATTCTTGGCAGCATTGGTCTGCGCAACCAGCGGGTTATCCAGCGTGTCGGAGGCTTTCTGCTCGTCGGCGCCAATGGCCTGACCACGGTCAACCACGAAGATCCAGTCCGGATTGGTTTCGGCAATGAACTCGAAGCTGATCGCATCCCCATGCGGCGCGACCGAGAGATCCTTGGCGGCGGGTGCCATGCCCACGGCGTTGTGGATCCAGCCAAACCGCGAGCCCGGACCGAAGGCCGAGATTTTCGGACCATTGGTCATCACGACGAGTGCATCGCCCTTGCCCTTGGCCTCGTCCTGCACCTCGGCAAGCTTTGCGACCAGCGCATCATCGAGTTCCTTGGCCTTGTCTTCCTTGTCGAAGATCTTGCCATAGGCTTCCAGACGCGCACGGGCTTCGGCCACGATATCGGTGCCGATGGTCATGTCGATGACCGGACCCAGCTGGGCCACATTGTCATATTGGGTTGCCGAACGACCGCCGATGATCGTCAGATCGGGTGCCAGCCCTGCCAATGCCTCGAGATCGGGCTCGAAAAGCGTCCCCACGGGGGTGGCGCTTTCCAGCCCCGACAGACGCGAGAGATAGAGCTTGTCGGGGCGGCCCGCGGGTTTGACGCCAAGCGCATCAAGCGTATCCATCGCTGCCATATCGAACACGGCCACGGTCTTGGGCGCTTCGGGCACGCTGGCCTCGCCACGCGCGGTTTGCACGGTCACATCGGCGGCAAAGGCCTGCGCCAGAGGCGCCACCGCCAGCGGCAAGGCAAGCCCCAGCGCGGTAAGTGTCTTCGAAATCTGCATATCAGCCTCCTGATTCATCGGTCGCACCATGGCTCGCGCTCTGTCTTACGGAGAAATCCGCCGAGTCCCGAAGCGCCGGTGGCTAGGTTTCGCCTCTCAATTAAGCGAGCTTAGCATGCAGGTAAAGGATGATTGCCGATAAAAACGGTCAGCTAATTGTATTTTCCATCCCAGCCGGCGGTTATTATGAATATTCACGCTATTGTGCGCCAATCCGCAGGAACCTGTGTCAGTTTTACCCATGTAAACCGTACAGTTTAATATTGTAGGCTATCCGCAATGCCCTAGCTCATGCTGCGACGCCCTCCCATCGTCCAGCCAAACCGGCACGAGTTGGGGCCAATGACAAAAATCGCAGTTCGCGAAACGAAAGACAGGACCAGTGTCGAAAAACATTATTTTCCTCTCCCGCCCCATTACGGTTCCGATGACCGCTCTGGGTCTCGTGCTGGGGCTCGCAGTCAGTGCCCCCCTCACAGTTTTCACCTCCTCTCCCGCCAGCGCGCAACAAGCACAGCAAGGCCCGAAACAGGTTGGCGTCATTACCGTTGCGGAAAGTGACGTTCCCTATATCGTTACGCTGCCCGGCCGTGCAGTGGCCTATCAGCAGGCCGATATCCGTCCGCGCGTCGAAGGCATGATCACCGCAATCCCGTATAAACGCGGCGCGCTGGTGAAAAAGGGCACCGTGTTGTTCGAGATCGAACCCGACACCTACGAGGCGGAACTCGCGGCGGCGCAGGCGGCAGTCGATTCGGCGCAGGCCGCCGAGCAGACCGCACAATCGACCTTCAACCGCTATGACAAGATCCGCAGCGTTGGCGTGACCCAGACCGAACTGGAAGATGCACGCTCCTCGCTGGCATCGGCAAAAGCGGATGTGAAATCGGCGCAGGCCAGCCTGCAGACCGCGCAACTCAATCTGGACCGCACCCATGTGGAAAGCCCGATCGACGGTGTGGTCGAAGTGCCCGAGACCTCGGTGGGCTCGCTCGTGACAGCCAACCAGACGGATGCGCTGACCACGGTTACGCGGCTCGATCCGATCTATGTCGATGTCTCCGAAAGCTCTGCCCAGATGCAGCGCACCAAGGATATGATCGCGGCTGGAACGCTAAAGACCAGCGATGACGTAAAGGCACAGGTGACGCTGGAAACCGGTGATGTCTATCCGCGGGATGGCAAACTGGTGGCGCCCTCCGCGGTCGTGTCGGATACGACCGGCACCGTGGATTACCGCGTCCAGTTCGATAATCCCGATGCGAAAATGCTTCCCGGCCAGTTCCTGCGTGTGACGATGACACTTGGCACGACCAAGGCGATCCTGATCCCGCAAAACGCCACTACCCGCAAGAGCGACGGCACGCTGACCGCCTTCATCGCCTCGGACGAGAACAAGGCCGAGCAGGTCACCCTGAGCACAAACGGCTCGTATAACAATCAATGGATCGTCACCAGCGGCCTGAAAGATGGCGACAAGCTGATCGTCGACGGGTTGATGAACCTGCAAAATGAAGCCGAGATCGAGACAGTGCCGGTTACCATCAATGACGAAGGCGTCGTCGAGGATGCCCAGACCGACGGTTCGGATGCGTCCGGCAAGGCCAGCGAGTAAGGGCTGATGGTCAATTTCTTTATCCACCGCCCGATTTTCGCTTGGGTTATCGCGATCACGATCATGCTGGCAGGCACGCTTGGCCTGACCTCGCTGCCCGTGGCGCAATATCCCGAAATCGCGCCGACAACGGTGCGGATCTCTGCCACCTATACAGGTGCTACCGCAGAGACCGTGCAGAACTCGGTGACCTCCACGCTTGAAGATGCGCTCACCGGCCTCGATGGCCTTCTTTACATGGTGTCGAAAAGCTCGGAAGGAAAGGTCAGCATCACCCTGACCTATGACGAGTCCATCGACCCGATCGACGCCCAGAACGATGTGCAGAACAAGATCTCCCAGGTCGAAAGCCAGCTACCGGATTCGGTGGTGCAGCAGGGTGTGAGCGTTTCGCGCTCCTCCAGTTCGATCCTGCTGGTGGCAGCACTCGTATCGGAAGACAACCGCTACACCCAGATCCAGCTGGGCGACATGGTCGCCAACCAGATCGAGGATCCGGTGCAACGGGTGCAGGGTGTGGGCTCGATCAATTCCTTCGGCTCGGGCTACGCAATGCGCGTCTGGCTCGATCCGCTGAAACTGCGCCAGTATGATCTGACTGCGACAGATGTGACCGATGCGATCACCGCGCAGAACACCAACGTCTCGGTCGGCTCGCTGGGCTCGCAGCCCACGACGGCGGGGCAGACCTTCACCGCCACCATCACCGCGCAGAGCCAGCTGACCTCGGTCGAGGATTTCGAGAATATCCTTCTCAAGACCGATGCCGATGGCGGCACAGTCTTCCTGGGCGATGTGGCGCGGGTCGTGCTGGGTCAGGAAGATTACGGCACCCAGTCGCGCTTCAACGGCCAGAACGCCTCGGGCTTCGGGGTGAACCTCTCGACCGGTGCGAATGCGGTGGATACCGCGGCAGCCGTGCGGGCCAAGATCGACGAGATCGCCAAGAGCCTTCCGGCAGGTGTCGAGGTGAAATACGCCTATGATACCTCGCCCTTCGTGGAAGCCTCGATCGGCAAGGTGGAGCACACGCTCTTCGAGGCCATCGGCCTCGTGCTGATCGTGATCCTCGTCTTCTTGCAGAAATGGCGCGCGACGCTGATCCCGATCATCGCCGTGCCCGTGGTTCTGCTCGGGGCCTTCGGGATCCTGTCGGTCTTCGGCTATTCGATCAACACGCTGACGATGTTCGCCATGGTTCTGGCCATCGGCCTCCTGGTCGATGACGCCATCGTGGTGGTGGAAAACGTCGAGCGGGTGATGGAGGAAGACGACCTCACGCCACTGCAGGCGACGATCCGCTCGATGGGCCAGATCGTGGGCGCGTTGATCGGGATCGCGCTGGTCCTGTCGGCGGTGTTCCTGCCGATGGCCTTCTTCGGGGGCTCGACCGGTGTGATCTATCGCCAGTTCTCGGTGACGATCATCTCGGCCATGGTCCTGTCGGCGGTGGTGGCCATCATCATCACGCCCGCGCTTTGTGCGACGATGCTCAAACATAGCGACGGCAAGCAGCCCCCCGCGCCCGCACGCTGGTTCAACCGCAATTTCGACCGGCTGAACGACTTCTATATCGGCACCGTCACGAAACTGCTGAAAGCGCCGATCATCGCGCTGGTCATTCTGGCAGCCTCGGTGGGCGGCGTTGTCGTGCTCTACAAGAACCTTCCCAGCTCGTTCCTGCCAACGGAGGACCAGGGCGCTGTCATGGTGATGATCACATTGCAGGAAGGCGCCACACAGGCGCAGACCAAGGATGTGATGACCAAGGTGGAGGACTACCTGCTCAATGACGAGAAGGACTATGTGACCTCGACCTTCGGGGTGCTGGGCTTCTCCTTCACGGGGACCGGCCAGAACAACGCACTGCTCTTTGCCAAGCTGAAGGACTTCGACGACCGGACCGATGCGCAGGCTGCGGCTTCGGCAGTGGTCGGGCGGGCGATGGCCAAGTTCGGATCGAGCCGCAAAGGTCAAATCTACTTCCTGCTTCCGCCCGCAATTCAGGGTCTGGGCAATTCGACCGGCTTCTCGATGTATCTCGTGGATCAGGGCAATCAGGGCATCGAGAAACTGCGCGCTGCAGCCAACAAACTCGTGGCCACGGCAAATCAGGACAAGATGCTCTCTGCAGTCCGCGTGAACAATAACGAGGAGGAGGCCGCGCTGAAGATCAATGTCGACCAGCAGAAGGCGGAAAGCTTCGGGCTGACCATTTCCGAGGTCAATTCGATGCTCTCGACCATTTTCGCCTCGAGCAATGTCAACGACTACAATCAGGACGGCAACCTCAACCCCGTGATCGTTCAGGGGGATGCTCCCTACCGGATGCAGCCCGAGGATATCGGCAAGTGGTATGCGCGCAATACCGATGGCGACATGGTGCCCTTCTCGGCCTTCATGACGACCGGATGGCAGAGCGTCTCGCCCTCGCTGTCGCGGATCGGTGGCACACAGGCCATCGAGGTGCAGGGCAGCGCGGGGGATGGCTACTCCTCGGGTGATGCGATGAACGAGATGGAGAAACTGGTGGCCGATATGGATGGTGGCTATTCCGCCTCCTGGACCGGCATGTCCTATCAGGAACGCCAGTCGGGCAATCAGGCACCGATGCTCTATGCGATCTCGGTTCTGGTGGTCTTCCTGTTCCTCGCGGCGCTCTATGAAAGCTGGTCGATCCCGATCTCCGTCATGCTGGTGGTGCCGATCGGGGTGCTGGGCGCGCTTGCGGCAGCCAAGCTCTTCGGCCAGTCGAATGACGTCTACTTCAAGGTGGGCCTGCTGACGACGGTCGGTCTGGCCGCGAAGAACGCGATCCTGATCGTGGAATTCGCCAAGGATCTCGAGGCCGAGGGCAAGAAACTCTACGAGGCCACGATCGAGGCCGCCCGGATGCGTCTGCGCCCGATCCTGATGACTTCCATCGCCTTCATGCTCGGGGTTCTGCCTCTGGCACGCGCCTCGGGCGCGGGGGCTGCGGCACAGAATGCCATCGGTATCGGTGTTCTGGGCGGTATGGTGGCGGCCACCTTCATCGGGATTTTCCTCGTCCCGAGCTTCTATGTCCTGATCCGCAAGATCTCCGACAAGAGCGTGCGGGGCGAGAAGCTCTGAAATCCTGAAAACCGACTGCGAAGGCCCCGGAGCGATCCGGGGCCTTTTTCATACGCTCGCCTCCGGCGCGAGTCTTCGTGCGCATAAACGATTTCTGAAGATATCGCTGGCAGAAACACAGGGACACCCAGAACCCGGGATTGCCTATGTGCCAGTATGGCTTTTTCTTGCGCGCCCTGCCGCTCGCCCTCGCCAGCCTCGCGACCGCGCCGGTCGCGGCGCAGCCTGTGTCGCTGCTGGCCGCGCAGGGAGGCACTGTCGAGCGTTCGCAGGCCCTCATCCCGTCTTTGCAAGGCCAGTCGGCCGCCACTCCGCTGGTCGAGCTGGCAAGCCTTCCCACCAAGGAGCAGGCGGCGGCTGTCGCTGCGGAGGCGGGGCCGCTCCTGCCTGGTAGCCTCTTTGCCGGCACCGGAGGCTCGAGCTTCTTTGCCCCCATGCCGCGCCGTGTGCGTGCCAACCGCACCGCCGAGAACCCTGACAGCCTGATGGACCCGATGGAGCCGATCGCCCGTCTTGCGCCCTTCATGCGGCAGGGCTCGGATGAGGCCCAATGGATCCGTCACCTGATCGCGCAAGCAGAAGCTGGCCCTGCGGGGTATGACGCGGTCAATTACGGTGCCAAGCGCCGCCCCGCACGCGCGCCGAGCCAGATGACGCTGGGCCAGATCTACCAATGGATCGACGCGACCCCCGGCCAGCCCCATGCCATCGGGCGCTACCAGTTCATCCCGACCACGCTCAGGCGGCTTGCCAATATGCTGGAGCTGGACACCAGCACCCGGTTCAGCCCCGATATCCAGGACCGTCTGGCAGACCTGCTCCTCGAGGAAGCGGGGCTGAGCAGACTGATGGCGGGCACGCTCTCGCGTCAGAGCTTCATGAACAATCTCGCCAAGATCTGGGCCGGCCTGCCGACCTCGACCGGGCAATCGCATTACCATGGATATGCGGGCAACAAGGCCACTATGACATGGGCGAAATTCGACCGCGAGATGGCGCGGATCTTCCCGGGTTAGGTCCTGCCGGACGTGGCCTTGCCGGACAGGCGTATAAACTGAAAAAGGCGCCCATCGGGCGCCACTCTGCGTGTCTGAAAAAAGTGGACCGTATCGCGCCGCGCCTGTCCTCCCCGATCAGGGGCACGATACGGTCCTTATTTGATCTGACTTGCAGATCCACAGCAATCACACCGAGGGTCCTCCAACCCGACACCAGCTCCCCTCCCCGAGAGCCGATATGCAACCGGCATCATTGTCGTTCCTCCCACTCGATCCGGACCCAAGCACGACAGGTTCGAACCGTGTAAGGCAGTTGAAGCATGTGGCGCATCCGACGTCCAGCGGGTTATTCAAGTTTCTTGATTTACCTAGGGTCAATCAAATCCGGATTCCGCCCTCGGGACGCGGCGTCACAACACGAAACGGGCCCGCGATGCGCGGGTCGCGTTCTGTAAATATTCCGAGACAAGCCGGACCCGCGCGAGGTCTTCGGTGGACTGGTGCGACAGGATCCACATCGTGCGCTTGAGCACATGGCGCGGCGCGAGGATCGGCACGAGATCGGGATCGTCATGGATAACATAGGCGGGCAGCACACCGATCCCCGCGCCCTCCCGGATAGCCTCACGCTGCGCGAGGATCGAGTTCGAACCGAAGAGCACGGGATTGGTGATCCCCAGCTCGACCTGATAGCGCATCGCATCCGTGGGCAGCAGCTCGTCGACATAGCCCACATAGTTATGGGCCTTAAGGTCATCGATCGTCTTGGGCGTTCCATGCTTTGCCAGATAGTCCCGCGAGGCGTAGAACCCCAGATGGTATTCCGTCATCCGCCGTGCCAGAAGCCGCCCTGATGTCGGCAAAGCCATTGAAAACGTTAGGTGCGCCTCTTGCCGAGACAGCCGGAACGTGCGCGAGCGGACCAAAAGCTCGATCCGGATATCGGGATACTCCTCTTGGAATTGCGTGAGCACGGGCGCCACGAAGTGGATCCCCAGACCGTCGGGCGCGCCCACCCTGACGGTGCCCGAGGCGCGTCCCGCCTCGCCCCCGATCTCCTCGCGGGCCCGCCCTGTCGCGCGCTCGATCTCGAGCGCCATCGGCAGGATACGTTCGCCCGCGGGCGTGACCTCGTAGCCATCGGGAGATTTGGTGAAAAGCTGCGCGCCAATGGATTTCTCCAGCTGGCGCACACGCCGTGCGATTGTGGTCTGGTCGATCCCGAGCGCCTGCGCGGCCGCGACCATGCGTTTTGATCTGTGAAGTGCAAGAAAGAACTTCAGATCGTTCCAGTCGAATTCATGCTGCATTTGTGCAATGTAGCTCTGCAGAAATATGAATGTCAATTCGACGCAATCGGCTCTTTTACACATCCGGCAAAGGGTGTTCACTGCGACTCATTAGCGCAGGTGCGGCCTTCCGGGCAGCCCGCGCCCAGAAATCCGATGGAGAGTTTCGTGTCCAGTTTGCCCCAGATCCCCGTTTTCGACGGCCATAACGACTTCCTGCTGCGGCTTTTGAAAGATCCTGCCCGCCGCGAGGCGATCTGGAGCGGTGCGGATGGTCGCGGACAGATCGACCTACCGCGCGCCAAGGCAGGAAATTTTGCAGGCGGCTTTTTTGCCATCTACACCCCCTCGCCGATGTCGGGCGATCTGGCGCAGATGTTTGCCGCGATGGATAACCCGCCCTATTGCCTCGATCTGCCACCAATGATGCCGATGACCGAAGCGGTGGATGTAGCATTGGCCGAGACCGGCCATCTGATGTGGCTCGAACGCAAGGGTGATCTGCAAATTTGCAGGACATCCGCCCAGATCCGGGCCGCGATGGCCGCCGGAAAGATCGCGGCGATTCTGCATATGGAGGGCGCGGAGGCGATCAGCCCCGATCTGGATTCGCTCCATGTCTGGCACGCGGCGGGGCTGCGCTCGCTCGGACCGGTCTGGTCGCGGCCCACCGTCTTTGGCCACGGGGTGCCCTTTGCCTATCCCTCCTCCCCCGATACCGGCGACGGGCTGACCATGGCGGGCAAGGACCTGATCCGCGAATGCAATGCGCTGAAAATCATGATCGATCTGAGCCATCTCAACGAGAAGGGCTTCGACGATGTGGCCCGCCTGAGCGACGCACCTCTGGTGGCCACCCATTCCAATGCGCATGTGGTCACGCCATCGGCGCGCAATCTGACCGATCGCCAACTGACGCAGATCCGCGAGACCGGCGGGATGGTCGGCCTCAATTATGCCACGCAATTCCTGCGCCCCGACGGGATGCGCGACGATTGCGGCTGGGACGAGATGATGCGCCATCTCGACCACCTTCTGTCGATCCTCGGCGAGGATCATATCGGGCTCGGCTCGGATTTCGACGGGGCCGACATTCCGTCCTGTCTTGGCGATGTCTCGGGCCTGCCCAAATTGCTGCAGGCAATGCTCGATCACGGCTTTGGCGAGGATCTGGTAAAGAAGATCGCCCATGAGAACTGGCTGGGGTTGCTGGAACGGACCTGGGGCGCATGATTTCCGCAACACGCTGAAACTTCCGCGCCACGGGCGGCGTTGCTCTTGCAACAGTTCCAAAAGGAGAGCCCCATGCTCCAGATCCTCTCGGCCTATATCGCCTCCACAATCATTTTTCTCGGTCTCGATATGGTCGGGCTGAAATTCATCGTGAAACCGGTCTTCGACCGCCATATCTCGGACCTCTATGCCGATCCGTTCCGCATGGGGCCTGCGGCGGTCTTCTATCTGGCCTATGTGGCGGGCGCGGTATTTCTGGTCAGCCTGCCCGCGCTTCGTGCCGATGCGCCGGTGCAGGCGCTGATCAACGGCGCGGTGTTGGGAGCGTTGGCCTATGGCACCTACGAGTTTACCTCGCTCGCGGTGATGCGCGACTGGTCGTGGGAGCAGGTCATCACCGATACGCTCTGGGGCACGGTGCTGACCGGTGTCTCGCTGTGGCTCGGTGTGCTGGTGGCGCGTCTCTTCGACTGACGGAAAGGCGCGCGCCTTTCCGCTGCATTTATGCAATCGCGTATTGCTCAAATGCCCATCAACTGCGGGGTCTGTGTCGCGGGATGCGCACCCTGCCCGATACGCCGCCCCGTGATCGGATCGAAAAGATGGAGGCCGGCGGGGTCGACCGCAAGCTGCATGTTCGGCTCGATCTCCGTCTCGGGCGGCACCTGCGCGGCAAAGGGCTGGCCACCCAGCGTGCCATGCACAAGGCGGCTATTGCCCAGATCCTCGACATAAGCGGTGCGGAACGCCCCCGCGCCTGCCCACAGGGTGACCGTCTCGGGCCTGAGCCCCGCCACGACCTCGCCGCGCCCCGGCACATCCGCAGCAATGGCCAGATCATCGACCATCAGCACATTGTTCTCGATCCGCGCATCGATCAGGTTCATCCCCGGCGAGCCGATGAAGCCCGCAACAAACACGGTCTGCGGAGTGCGATACAACTCGAGCGGCGTGCCCACCTGTTCGATCTGCCCGCCATTGAGCACGACCAGCTTATCGGCCAGTGTCATCGCCTCCATCTGGTCATGGGTGACATAGACCGAGGTGGTGCCAAGGCGCTTTTGCAGCTGCTTGATCTCGCCGCGCATCGATACGCGCAGTTTCGCATCGAGGTTGGAGAGCGGCTCGTCGAACAGGAAGACCGAAGGCTCGCGCACGATGGCGCGCCCCATCGCCACCCGCTGGCGCTGCCCGCCCGACAGCGCGCGCGGTTTGCGGTCGAGGAACGGCCCGATCTGCAGAATACGGGCGACCTCCTCGACACGCGCGGCGATCTCGGGCTTGGGCATGCGGCGGTTTTTCAGCCCGTAAGACAGGTTCTCGCGCACCGACATATGCGGATAGAGCGCGTAGTTCTGGAACACCATCGCGATGTCGCGATCCATCGGCTCGAGTTCGTTCACGACCCGCTCGCCAATGGCGATCTCGCCGCCCGTCACCGTTTCAAGCCCCGCGATCATCCGCAACAGCGTGGATTTCCCGCAGCCCGATGGCCCGACCAGCACGCAGAACTCGCCATCCTCGATGGTCAGATCGACGCTCTTCACCGTGGGGGCCGTAGCGCCTGCATAGGTCTTGACGACTTCCGATAGGGTAATTGCGGCCATGTTATTTCTCCGTCTCGACAAGCCCTTTGACAAAGAGCTTCTGCATTGCGATCACCACGATCACGGGGGGCAGCATGGCCAGCACGACAGTCGCCATGACCTCGTTCCAGCGCGGGATATCATCGACGACCGAAGCCATCCGTTTGATCCCCATGACAATGGTGTAATAGCGCTCGTCGGTGGTGACGATCAGCGGCCAGAGATACTGGTTCCAGCCATAGATGAACAAAATCACCGAAAGCGCCGCGATATTGGTGCGCGACAGCGGCAGCGCATGATCCCAGAAGAATTTCAGCGGCCCCGCCCCGTCGATCCGCGCGGCCTCGGTCAGCTCGTCGGGCAGTGTCAGGAACACCTGCCGGAAAAGGAAGGTCGCCGTGGCCGAGGCGATGAGCGGGATGGACAGCCCCGCATAAGAGTTGAGGAGCCCCAGATTGGCCACCACCTCGAAGGTCGGCACGATCCGCACCTCGACAGGCAGCATCAGCGTGATGAAGATCATCCAGAAGGCCAGCTGCCGGCCCGGAAAGCGGAAATAGCAGATGGCAAAGGCCGAGGTGATCGAGATCGCGATCTTGCCGATGGTGATGGTCAGCGCCATCACGAGGCTGTTGAACAGCATATGCCCCAGCGGCGGTGTGCCCGAGGTCGAGACCCCCTGACCCAGCATGGTGAGATAGGATCTGATCCCCTCGGAGCCGAACCACAAGGGCACGGTGCCCGACACGAAACTCGAGGTCGGATGGGTGGAGGCCACAAGCGCGAGCCACACGGGCAGCGCCACGGCGGCCACACCGAGGATCAGGATGACATGCGACAGGATTGTCAGAAGCGGTCTGTTCTCGACCATCTCAATACTCCACCTTACGTTCGATATAGCGGAACTGGATCACGGTCAGGGCAATAACAATGCCCATCAGCACCACCGATTGCGCCGCCGACGCCCCCATGTTGAGCCCCACGAACCCGTCCTGATAGACCTTGTAGACAAGGATATTGGTGGCTTGCGCCGGTCCGCCCGCGGTGGCCGCATCGATCACGGCAAAGGTGTCGAACATCGTGTAGGTGATGTTGATCACCAGCAGGAAGAAGGTCGTGGGCGACAGAAGCGGGAAGACCACGCTCCAGAAGCGCTTCACGGGGCCTGCGCCATCAATGGCCGCCGCCTCGCGCAATGAGGCTGGAATGGCCTGCAACCCCGCCACGAAGAACAGGAAATTATAGCTGATCTGTTTCCAGCTCGCCGCCAGCACCACAAGGATCATCGCATCACTTGCATGGGTCGACTGGTTCCAATCATAGCCCAACTGGCGCAGTGCATAGGACATAATGCCAATGGTCGGGTTGAACATGAACCACCACAAAACCCCTGCCACCGCAGGTGCCACCGCATAGGGCCAGACCAGAAGCGTGGTATAGGCACGGTTGGCGCGGATCACGCGGTCCACACAGGCGGCAAACAACAGCCCCGCCCCCATCGACACGCCCGCCACCAGCACCGAGAACACCGCCGTGACCTTGAAAGAGTTCAGATAGCTCGGATCCTCAAACAGCGCGATATAGTTTTCGAGCCCCACGAATTGCGTGGAAAACCCGAACGCATCCTGCCGCAGGAAGCTCTGCCACATGGCCTGCCCCGCAGGCCAGAGGAAGAAGATCACGGTGATCACCAGCTGCGGGGCAAGGAGCAGATAGGGCAGCCCTTTTGAGCGGAAGATCGTCTTTTTGGTCTGCATCGTCAGATCCTGTCAAACGGCACGAAGGCCCGCCAGATGCGCGGGCCTTCGCGGACTGTGTCAGCCGTTACTGGTTGGCTTTCTCGAACTCGCGCAGAAGCTTGTTGCCGCGCTCGTCAACCGACTGCAGGGCCTCCATCGCGGTTTTCTTACCGCCCAGAAGCGCCTCGAATTCCTCATCGATGATCGAGCGGATCTGGACGTAATTGCCAAAGCGCAGACCTTTAGAATTCTCGGTAGGAGTGTTCAGCGTGATCTGCTTGATCGCCACATCCGCGCCGGGGTTCTGCTCGTAATAGCCCTGCTCCTGGCTGAGCGAATAGGCCGCTTTGGTGATCGGCAGATAGCCCGAGAACTGGTGCCAATCGGCCTGCACTTCCGGCGAGGAGAGATAGGTGAAGAAATCGGCCACACCCTTATATTCCTCTTTCGAGTGGCCCTGCAGGACCCAGAGCGTCGCGCCGCCGATGATCGAGTTCTGCGGTGCGCCCGCGACATCATCGTAATAGGGCAGCATGCCGACGCCGACATCGAATCTGGAATTCGCCATCAGACCCGCGCGCGACCCCGAGGAGTTCATGACCATCGCACAGGTGCCCGACTGGAAGGCGGGGTTTGCGTCATCGCCACCGCCCGGACCGGCATAGCGGTAAAGACCCTCTTTCTGCCATTTGGCCAGATTGCCCCAGTGACGCGCACGCAGGTCATCAGCCAGCGTCAGCTCGGCACCAAGCCCGCCGAAACCGTTCTCCATCGTGCCGATTGGCAGATTGTGCCATGCCGAGAAATTCTCGGTCTGCGCCCATGAGATCCATGCACTGGTGAAACCGCACTCCGCCGCGCCCGACTCGACGATCTTCTTGGAGAAGGCTTCCATATCGGCCCAGGTCTTGGGCGGCGTGTTCGGGTCGAGACCCGCTTTGGCAAACTCGTCCTTGTTGTAATAGAGGACAGGGGTCGAGGAGTTGAAGGGCATCGAGAGCATATTGCCATCGGTGTCGGTGTAATAGCCCGCGACCGCCGGAAGATAGGCATCGGGGTCGAAATCGGCGCCCGCATCCTTCATCAGCTGGTAGACCGGATAGACCGCGCCCTTGGCCGCCATCATCGTTCCGGCGCCCACCTCGAAGACCTGCACGATATCGGGCTGCTGCTTGGCGCGGAACGCGGCGATCGCCGCAGTCATCGTTTCGGTATAGGTGCCTTTATAAGTCGGAATGACTTCATATTCATCCTGGCTGGCGTTGTAATCGGCCACGATCTCTTCGAGCTTCTGGCCCAGCTCGCCGCCCATCGCATGCCACCAAGTGACCTGCGTCTTGGCCGCCGCCATGGTTGCCGAGGCCGCCACAAGTGCGGTGCCCATCATCAACGTCTTCAACATCTTCTATCCCCTTCGTGAGGCTGTCGTGATCTGTTGAGCGAAGCGCTAAAGCGCCTATGTGACGTCTCCTTGCCATTTGTATTAAGGTTTTTTGACAAGCTGGCTCAGGGCAGGATTTGCGCTATCTGAAGTGGTCCGGCATAAAAAAGGGGGCTTCGAGCCCCCTTTTTCCGTATCATTCAACGCCGTTGGATCAGCCGATGATCGCGTTCAGCGTGGCCGAGGGGCGCATTACCGCTGCGACCTTAGCGGGATCGGCGTGGTAGTAGCCACCCAGATCCACGGCCTTGCCCTCTGCCGCTTTCAGCTCGCCGAGGATCGCATCCTCGCCGTCCACAAGTGCCTTGGCGATGGGGGCGAAATGCGCCTTCAGCTCGGCATCCTCGTCCTGGGCTGCCATCGCCACGGCCCAGTAACGGGCAAACCAGTAATGCGACGAACGGTTATCGGGCTGGCCGACCTTGCGCTCGGGCGAGCGGTTGTCCTCGAGCACCTTCTGGGTCGCATCCTCGACCGCTGCCGCCAGAACGCCTGCCTTCGCATTGCCCTTCTCGGCCAGGAACTTGAAGCTCTCGCCAAGCGCGCAGAACTCGCCAAGGCTGTCCCAGCGCAGGTGGTTCTCTTCGACGAGCTGCTGGACGTGTTTGGGGGCCGAGCCACCTGCACCGGTCTCGAACAGACCGCCGCCCTGCATCAGCGACACGATCGAGAGCATCTTGGCCGAGGTGCCCAGCTCGAGGATCGGGAAGAGGTCGGTCAGGTAGTCGCGCAGCACGTTGCCTGTGATGGTGACCACGTCATTGCCCTTGCGCATCTCGACGAAGGTAAAGCGGGTGGCTTCGCGCGGCGCCATGATCGGGATCTCGATACCGGCCTCTTTCAGAGCGGGTTCGACATATTTGATCAGCTCGGCGTCATGGGCGCGGTTGGCATCGAGCCAGAAGGCCGCAAGGCCGGTGGCCTTGGTGCGGCGGATCGCCAGACGGATCCAGTCCTCGATCGGCGCTTTCTTGACCGTGGCCGAGCGCCAGATATCGCCTGCTTCGACAGTGTGCGAATGCAGCACGGTGCCATTGTCCAGAACGATCTCGACCTTGCCATTGGCTGCGATCTCGAAGGTGGTCGGGTGCGAGCCGTATTCTTCGGCTTTCTGCGCCATCAGACCCACGTTGGAGACCGCGCCACAGGTGGTCACGTCCAGCTTGCCGGTCTCCTTGAAGTAATTGATCGTCTCGTCATAGACGCCGGCATAGGAGTTATCCGGAATGCAGCAGTTGGTGTCGGCAGCTTTGCCATCCGGACCCCAGCCGATACCGCCTGCGCGGATCACGGCGGGCATCGACGCGTCGATGATCACATCCGAAGGAACGTGCAGGTTGGTGATGCCCTTGTCGGAATTGACCATATACATCGGCGGCTTGGCGGCCAGCGCTGCCTTCAGGTCCGCTTCCAGCTCGGCATTGCCCTTGATGCGGGCTTCCAGATCACCGATGCCGCCATTGGGGTTGAAGCCCAATGCCTTCACGGTCTCGCCATGCTTGGCAAGGAAGTCTTCCAGATAGACCGACACGAAATGGCCGAAGATGATCGGGTCGGAGACCTTCATCATCGTGGCTTTGAGATGGACAGAGAACAGCACGCCCGGCTCCATGCTCTCGATCTCGGCTTTGACAAACGCATTGAGCGCCTTGGCCGAGAGGAAGGTCGCATCGACGATCTCGCCGGCCTGATATTTCAGACCCGATTTCAGAACGGTCTCGGTGCCGTCTTCGGCGGTGAAGACGATCTTCGCGCCAGTGGCGTCCGACAGAGTCGCCGACTTTTCATTGGCAAAGAAGTCATTGCCGGGCATCGAGGCCACGGTGGTCTTGCTGTCTTTCGACCATTCGCCCATCGAATGGGGGTGCTGCATGGCGTAGTTCTTGACCGCTTTGGCCGAGCGACGGTCCGAGTTGCCCTCGCGCAGGACGGGGTTCACCGCCGAGCCCTTGATGGTGTCGTAGCGCGCACGCACGTCCTTTTCCTCGTCGGTCGAGGGCTCGTAGGGATAGTCGGGCAGCTTGTAGCCCTGCGCCTGCAATTCCTTGATCGCGGCGGTCAGCTGCGGCACCGAAGCCGAGATATTCGGCAGCTTGATGACATTGGCCTCGGGCGTCTTCACCAGCTCGCCCAGTTCGGCCAGATCATCGGTGATCTTCTGATCATCGGTCAGGTAATCGGGGAAGGTCGCCAGAATACGGCCCGCAAGCGAGATATCGCGCGTCTCAACACCCAGACCTGCCGCACCTGCAAAGGCGCTCACGATCGGCAGAAGCGAGCCCGACGCCAGCTGGGGCGCTTCGTCAACAATGGTGTAGATGATATCGGGGGTCTTGTTTGCCATGAAGAACGGTCTCCGAGCTGGTCTTGGGCAGATGCCCGTTGGGAAAGAGTTGTGCGCAGACTGGACCCGCCGCGCATGATTTGCAAACGGGTAACCCGCGTCCGTCGCCAAGTCAATGTGTGCAACCGTATACCACGCTCCTTGCTGCAAGGAACCGGTGCCAAAATAACTCTAGGGCAACAATTTACTCGCCCTTAAAGAATGACGCGTGGACAACGTGTTATGAGACCGCTACGGTCGCATGAACCCGATTTCCACCCTCTCTATTGCCAAAGGCCCGATATATATCCCCACGGGTGTATCGTGATGCTGGCACTCAAGGTCCGATGATCAAAACTGTCACCTCCCCAGCCTCCTCGACGACCCGCGATCGTATGATCGAGGTTGCGCATGATCATTTCTCAGCGCGCAGCTTTGATGCGTGCAATCTTCGCGACATTGCCGCCGATGTGGGGGTCGATGTCGCCTATCTGCACCGTTCACAGGGCGGCAAGCAAAAGCTGTTCCAGGCCGTGATCGACCGCGCCCTCGAGATGTGCTTCGAGGATGCCAAGCGCTGCTCGACCTTCACGCGCTTCATCATCGAACGTATCCGCAATGGCGATCTGCGCACGCTGAATTACGGCCCGCTCCCGATCATCAGCCAGTCTCTGGCCTGCGAGGCCGTAAAGCCGCAGATCCAGGACGCGGTGCAGAGGCTTTTCGTCGATCCGCTCATTGCCGAACATGGCGAGAAGTTCCGTGTGGAGATCGTGGCGGTCTCGATGCTGTTTCTGGGCATGAAAATCTCCTCGCCCGTTCTTCCGACCGCGCTCCTGTCGAAAGAACAGCAGACGCTGCTCGACGAGATCGCGGTGGGCATGCTGGCGGCGCTGCTCGGCGGCGAGTAAGCGCCCGCCGCGACGTCACCCCCGAAATCGGCGGTTTGTGGCAAAAGCACCGGCCACTCTCTCGACCATTCGTCGAAACTACGCTATTATCTCGATCTGACTGGTCAGCTTTTTACATAAAAGCGCGCGGCCGCACCCTGCGACTGCGCATCCTACAGCCAACCATGTCAGCGATACGGATATCCGCCTTCAAGGAGAGCAATCATGGATGGTGGGGAATTTTCCTCGCAGCGGCTGGGCGTCAACCACACCGGTGTGCGTGCCCATAACGAGCGTCTCGTTCTCAGCCTCATCCATCGCGATGGTGCCCTGCCGGGTGCCGAGATTGCCAAACGGATCGATCTGTCCGCCCAGACGATCTCCACTATCCTGCGCCGCCTCGAAACGGACGGGTTCCTGCTGCGCGGCAAACCGCAGCGCGGACGCGTGGGCAAGCCCTCGCTGCCGATGGGCATCAATCCCGACGGTGCGATCAGCTTCGGGCTGAAGATCGGGCGCCGGACCTCGGATCTGGTGATGATGGCGCTGGACGGTCAGGTGCTGGCGCAAAGCCAATGCACTTACGAGCGCCCCACCCCGCAGCTGATCCTTGACTATCTGAAAGAGGGTATCGCCTCGCTGTCGGGCGAGCTGCGTCCCGAACAGGTCGGGCGCCTTTGCGGCATCGGGATTACCGCGCCGCTGGATCTGTGGCGGGCCACCGAAAGCTGCGATATCGCGGGCAGGCATTTTCCCGAATGGCTGGGCTGCGATCTGGTCGAGCGCGTGGCCGAGTTCAGCAAGCTGCCTGTCAGCTTGATCAATGACGGCACGGCCGCCTGCTGCGCTGAGCAATATTACGGGCGCGGGCGCGAGGTCAGCGACTTCGCCAATGTGTTTCTGGGATCCTATCTGACGGGCGGGATTTCGCTCAATGGCGCCGTGGTCGAAGGTAACCGCCATAATGCGGGCATGCTGGGCGCGCTGCGGGTGATGTCGATCGAGGGGCAGAGGACAACGCTGGCCGATGAGGCCTCGATCTTCCTGCTGGAGGCCGCGATCCGTGATGCGGGGATGGATGCGGCGGGGATGTGGCGGATGCCGCAGGACTGGACCCCCTATCAGTCGCTTCTGGAACCGTGGCTCGACCGTAGCGCCAGGGCGATTGCACAAGCTGCCCGCGAAGCCTGTGCAGTGGTCGATTTTCAGGCATTGGTGATTGACGGGGCTTTCCCCGAACCGGTTCGGGCACAGCTGGTTGTCAAGGTGCGCGAGACATTGGCGGCGCTCGAGATGAACGGCATCCTGCCTCCCGATGTGCTGGAAGCCAAGACAGGCCATAACGCGCGCGCCATTGGCGCTGCGGCCGCGCCGATCTTCTCGCTCTATTTCCTGAGCTGAGCGCACACGCCCTCAGGCCTGCCGCAGGAAACTCACCGCATCCGCATAGAACGGCGTGGCCGAGGCGCCATGCGACAACCCGTCGTAGATCTTCAGCGGCACGCCCGCGCCTTCGGCCATCAGGCGTGCCCGTCCCATCATGTCGCGCTCGCGGATCCGCGCCACGCGGTCGCCGGGCTGATGGGCGGCCTCGGCGGCATGGGCGGTCTCCTGCCCGCCAATGGAGATAAACAGTTTGCCCTCGGCCTTGGCCGCTCCCAAGAGCGCCTGCGGATCGGTCCAGATCGACGGGCTGCCCGCGGCGACATGCGAGAAGAGACCGGGCGCAAGGCGGCGCGCCTGCAGTGCGAAAGACCCGCCAAAGGAGTGGCCGCAGATCATCCGCTGCGCCGGATCGCAGGCAAAGCGCGTCTCTATCTCGGGCATCAGCACAGCCTTCATCCAGCCGAGAAGCCGCTCGACCCCCGCCCCGGTCAGATCTTGCGTGCGCCGCGCCATATCGACAAGATCACGCGCTGGCCAACCGATGGCCACCACCGCCACGGGGGCTGCGTCCGCCCGCGCGGGGTCCTGCCCGCGCAGCCGCACTGCATCGCGCAGGGTGCCGAAGCTCCAGCCTGCATCCAGCGCATAGATCACACCATATCCCCCCGCCGGTGCGGGCGCCTCGGGATAGGCAATGCGGATGACGAAATCGCCCATATCCGATGGCAGGCTAAGTTCTTCCGTTCCATCGAGCCGCACCTCCGCCTGTCCCTTCTCCGCCTTCGCGGATCTGCCCGCCAGAAGTAGCGGCAGCCCCGCCAGAAGCGGCAGCACCCGTCGGCGCAGCTTCAGGTCTTCTGTCATCTCTGCCCCCTGCCTTGCGAATATATCCCGACCGGCCTACCCTATCCTCGTGCGATCGGCCAGATACAGGTCCCTTTTTGGGCCAGCCCCGTTACCTGTTGGTCCCGTGCTCACGCCCCGTTGATGTCACAAAGTCCCACCCCCACAGTCCATACCTCGCCTGTGTTCTCCTGCGCACTTTACGAAGCCCGCGCCAATCCCTATATCAATACTCAACTATTCGTATCCAATCCGGGAATTTCCTATGACGTCCGAAACACAGCAAGACGCACCGATGGAAGGCGCTCCCTTGATCAAGCCCTCCACGATCGACCATCCGATGTATGATTCGGTGGTTGCCGCGTGCCGGACCGTGTTTGATCCGGAAATTCCGGTGAATATCTACGATCTGGGTCTCATCTATACGATCGAGATCAGCGACGAGGATGATGTGCAGATCATCATGACCCTCACCGCTCCCGGCTGCCCTGTGGCGGGCGAAATGCCCGGCTGGGTGCAGGATGCGGTCTCCTGCGTCGCCGGAATCAAATCCGTCGATGTCGAGATGACCTTCGATCCGCAATGGGGCATGGATATGATGTCCGATGAGGCGCGGCTCGAACTGGGCTTCATGTAACGGCCCTTTCGCAAGCCAGACCCCTTGCATTACGCCATAGGCAAGTCATAATGCTTGCCTATGGATCTCGCTATTCTCACAGGTGACCTCGTCGGTTCGACCGGCCTGCCCCCCGATCTCGTCGAGGCGGGGTTTTCGGCTATGACCGGCCTGCAAGGGCTCGGGCTGGCATGGTTCAACCGTCATCGCGGCGATGGCTGGCAGATGGCATTGGCACAGCCCGCCTATGACCTGCGGCTTGCGCTGATGGTCCGCGCCTGCCTTCGCGCGCTCGATCCACGGCTGGAGACGCGGATCGCGATTGCGCGGGGAACCGGTAACATTCCCGAAAACGGCGATCTGAACAGGGCACAAGGGCCGGGTTTTGTCGCCTCAGGGCGGCTTCTGGACCAGATGACGGGAGCGGAGATCCGCCATGCCTCGGGCGGGGCTTGGTCGGCGGCCACCTGCCTTGCCGATGCGCTCAGCCACGGCTGGACACAGAAACAGGCCGAAGCGATGTGCCCGATGCTCGCTCTGCCCGCGCCACCGCAACAAAGCGTGGCCGATCAGTTGGGCAAATCCCGTCAGGCCGTGGCGCAGGCCCTGCAAGGTGCGGGCTATAGCGCCATCTCCGGCGCCCTTACGCTATGGGAGGCGCCATGAGTGCCGAGAGCTTCTCCGCCCTGCTGCTGGCGCATCTGCTGGGGGATTTCATCTTCCAGCCGGCAAGGATGGCCCATGCCAAGGGGCAGCGCGGGATGCGCGCCCGACTGCCCGCGCTCATCGCCCATACCGGCGTGCATCTGCTGGTGCTCGGGATAATCCTGCCCGCGCCAGACGCGCTTGCGGCCCTTGGCCTGATCCTGCTGAGCCATTTCGTGATCGATCTGGCCAAGCCCGCTTTGCGTGGGCCTGCGCTACAGGTCTTCATGGCCGACCAGATGGCGCATCTGGCGGTGATCGTGGCCGTGGTGCTGGCCCTGCCCGATCTGTGGTCGCAAACGCTTTGGACGCAGCTCCAAAGCCCTTTGATCTCCTATCTGCCCACTATATTTGCCCTGATTGCTGGCGCAATCCTCACCATCCGCACGGGCGGCTTCGCCATTGGCGCCCTGATGCGCCCGCTGGCCGACCGCGCACCCGAAGGCGGCCTACCAAAGGGCGGCCAACTGATCGGCGTGCTCGAACGCGCCCTGATTTTTGTATTAGTCCTCACAGCGCAGCCGCAGGGGATCGGCTTTCTGATTGCCGCCAAATCCATTCTTCGCTTCGAGGCAAAAGGCTGGCCGGACCATAATGCGGCCAATGAATATGTGATCATCGGCACGCTCGCCTCCTTCGGATGGGCCATTGCCTGTGCATATCTGACACTGGGCCTGTTGGCACATCTCGCGCCGATCGGCATTCCCGCCCTTGGAATTCCGGTGCCGAACCCCTAGATTGGGGGCTCATCCAAGGAGTCTCCCATGTTTGGCATTCCCGGACAGCCCGCTGTCACCATGACCCCCGCCGCCGTGAAGCATATTTCCAAGCTCATGAGCCGCGAGAACGCCGCCGGTTTCCGGATCGGCGTGAAGAAGGGTGGCTGCGCCGGTATGGAATATACGATGGAGGTCGCGCAGGAAGCGGGGCCGATGGATATGGTCATCGAGGAAGGCTCGGCGCGTGTGCTGATCGCGCCGACCGCGCAGATGTTTATGATCGGCACCGAGATCGATTACGAGAACGGCCTGCTCGAATCGGGCTTCAAATTCCGCAATCCCAACGTGGCCGAAGCCTGTGGTTGCGGCGAGTCGATCAAGTTCAAGGATATCGATGAACTGAGCGCCGAGGCCGCCCCCGCAGACGGCATCCCGCGCCTGAAAGGCTGAGCGATATCGCTAACATCTTCTCACCGGACCTCTTCCCCCTGCCCGCGCCCTGACATAGTCTGGGCGCGATTTGCATTCCCGAGGAGGACAACATGCGGAAACTAGCCGCCGGAAACTGGAAAATGAACGGGCTCGCGGCCAATCTGGCCGAGATCGAGACGCTGGTCGCAGAGCATGGCGATGCCGCCTGCGACGTGCTGATCTGCCCCCCCGCCACGCTTCTGGCCCCTATGGCCGCAACCGCTGCCGGCAAGATCGAACTCGGTGGTCAGGATTGCCACGCCAAGACCTCGGGCGCGCATACCGGCGATATCTCGGCGGCCATGCTGAAGGATGCCGGTGCCACCTCCGTTATTCTGGGCCATTCCGAGCGCCGCGCCGATCATGGCGAGAGCGACGCCGATGTCGCCGCCAAATCTCTGGCCGCCTATGAGGCGGGCCTTATTGCCGTGATCTGCATCGGCGAGACCGAGGCCGAGCGCGATGCCGGCACGACGCTGGATGTGATCGGCACCCAGCTTGCCGGATCGGTGCCCGATACCGCCACCGCCGCCAATACGGTTATCGCCTACGAACCGGTCTGGGCCATCGGCACGGGCCGCACCCCCACGCTCGAACAGATTGCCGAAGTGCATGATTTCATGCGCGACACGCTGGCCAAGCGTTTTGGCGAGGAGGCCAAAGGGATGCGCTTGCTTTATGGCGGGTCGGTCAAACCCTCGAATGCCACCGAGATCTTTGCGGTCTCGAATGTGGATGGCGCACTTGTGGGGGGCGCGAGCCTGAAGGCCGCCGATTTCGGCGCGATCATCTCGGCACTCTCGGCCGCCTGAGCCCCCTGAATACCGCTGGCAGATGCGGGTCCGCCCGCGCCTGCCCCGCCCGCAATCGTCCGTCTCGGGATCACCCGACAGGCGCGCGGGCCTTTTCATGTTCATCACGCAAGGACGAGTGCGGATGGAGTATACACTTGCCTCTCTGGCACAAGAGCAGTCAGAGCTTGGACTAAGCGTTTTCAATTACGATTTCATCTGGGATCTGGGCCAGCGCCTGCAGGCGCGCGCCAAGGCCGAGAAGGCGCCGGTGGCGATCACCATCAGCCATGGCACGGATCTGGTGTTCTGCACGGTGCTTGAAGGCGCGACGGTGCTGAACCTCGACTGGGCCGCGCGCAAACGGGCGGTGGCGCATCAGTTCCATCGCAGCTCGCTCTCGCTGAGGATCGAGGCCGAGGAGGAAGGCCATGATTTCAACAAGCGCTATCTCTTGCCCGACAGCCATTACTTCGCCACCGGTGGCGGCGTGCCGCTGATGGGGAAGAACGGCACCTATCTGGGCGCGGTCGCGGTCAGTGGCCTGCCCGATGTGGAAGATCACCGGATGATTGTCGAGACGCTGCGCGACATGCTCTAGGAACCCGCGAACCACAAAGTGAAAGCCGCCCCGAGGGGCGGCTTTCTTCGTGCGGGGAGGAGGAGGAAGGACTTATTTGATGACCGTCTCTGGGCCCATGAAGGTGGTGGGCAGATAGGTCGAGAGCCACGGGATATAGGTGATCATGATCAGGAAGATGAACAGCACACCGAGGAAGGGAAGCGCTGCCTTCACCACCCGCATCATCGACATGCCTGCCACGCCGGAGGTCACGAAGAGGTTGAGGCCAACCGGCGGGGTGATCATGCCGATCTCCATATTCACCACCATGATGATGCCGAGGTGGATCGGGTCGACGCCCAGCTCCATGGCAATCGGGAAGACCAGCGGTGCCACGATCACGATGAGCCCCGAGGGTTCCATGAACTGTCCGCCGATCAGCAGGATCAGGTTGACGATCACGAGGAACATGATCTTGCCGAAGCCTGCCGAGAGCATCGCATTGGCGATCATCTGCGGGATCTGCTCGTCGGTCAGGACGTGTTTGAGGATCAGCGCATTGGCGATGATGAACATCAGGGTGATGGTCAGCTTGCCCGCCTCGAAAAGCGTCTTGCGGGTGTCCTTGTGCCACAGAGCCGTGACCAGCGCATAGGGGCGGCGCAGCAGGTTGGATTTGCGCTCCTCGCCATCATTGAGCGGGCCCATATCCTTGTAGATGAAATTCGCCACGATCCAGGCATAGATGGAGGCAACGGCTGCAGCCTCGGTCGGCGTGAAGATCGCGCCGGTGACGCCGGGGATGCCGTAGATACCCACCATGATGATGACGATCAGCATCAGGCCCCAGAAGGCGTCCTTGAAAGCGGAGCCGATCTCGCCCCAGCCCGCGAACTCGCCCTTGGGCATTTTGCGGATACGGGCGAAGATATAGATCGCGATCATCAGCATCAGGCCCGCGAGGATACCGGGGATGACGCCTGCGAGGAACATCCGGCCCACCGAGACCTCGACGGTCGAGGCATAGACCACCATCACGATCGAGGGCGGGATCAGGATGCCCAGCGTGCCCGCGTTGCAGATGACACCTGCGGCGAAGTCCTT
This sequence comes from Thioclava sp. GXIMD2076, assembly GCF_037949795.1. NCBI lineage: Bacteria > Pseudomonadati > Pseudomonadota > Alphaproteobacteria > Rhodobacterales > Paracoccaceae > Thioclava > Thioclava sp. GXIMD2076. Next base: position 2,017,141 of record NZ_CP149932.1, on the reverse strand, counting down.
GGTATAGCCCATCTGGTGCATCGCGGCGATGACGATGGAGCCGATTGCGACCACGGTTGCAGGCGACGAGCCCGACAGAGCCGCGAAGATCATGCAGGCAAACACCCCCGCAATGGCCAGACCGCCATGGAAATGGCCGACACAGGCGATGGCAAAGCGCACGATCCGTTTGGCGACGCCGCCGGTGGACATGAAGCTCGATGCGAGGATGAAGAAGGGGATCGCCAGCAGCGTGTAGTGACCGGCCATCGCCTGATAGAGAGATTGCGCCACGGAGGCCAGCGAGGTCTCCGAGAAGGCCAGCAGGAAGAGGATCGAGCTCAGGCCGAGGGAGACGGCGATCGGCACGCCCAGAAGCAGCAGGCCGATGATGACCGCAAAGAGCAGAATGACTTCCATAACGTGTTACTCCTTACCGGCTGCGGTGGCGTGGGTCTGCGCCACACGGTCGACTTCGTCTTCGGCTTCATGGCTGACGATCAGGCTGTCCTGCGTGCCGCGGATCACCCGGATCAGGGCCTGAATGATGCGCAGGGTGATCAGCGCGACGCCGAAGGGAAGGATGAAATAGGGGATGACGCGGGGCAGTTTGTCATAGGCCTCGCCCTGGTTGATCAGCGGTTCGAGCCAGCGGAAGATCTCCAGCATCGGCACCTGATCGGTCTCGTACCATGCGCGGTCGCGGGTTTTCTCGAAACCGGTGGGGAACCAATGGCCCGAAGTCTGGTCGAGCGCTGCATAGGGAGCCCAGTAATCGTAAGCGCCCTTGAGCAGGAAGACCGCATAAAGCAGGCAGCAGAGCGCCGAGATGACCGCCATCACCCGCTTGCCGCGCGCAGGCAGCATATTGGTGACCACATCCACACCCAGATGCGCGGTTTTCTTGAACGCATAGGAGACGCCCAGAATGACCAACCATGCGAAAAGGATCAGCACCACTTCGAGGCCCCAGATCAGCGAGGCGTTGAACACATAGCGCAGAACGACATTCACGAAGGTGATCAGCGTCATCGCTCCGAGGATAAGCGCGATGGCATTTTCTTCGAGACTATCGAAGAACGCCCCCACCGGACCTTTTGGCGTGGTATCATAGGACATGTCCCTGCCCCCTTTACGAGATGGAAGGTAAATGGATACGGGGTAAGAAAGGCTCCGCACCGCGCGCGGAGCCTTCGGGCCGCTATCCGTGAGTGATGGCTAAAGGAGCGGCCCTTTAGCTCAGTGTTTGGCGTTGATCTCTTGGGCCAGCGCGATGTTATCCGCGCCCACATCGCCCTCGAACTCGGCCCAGACGGGCTTCATCGCATCAACCCATGCCTGACGCTGCTCGTCGGTCAGCTCGCGCACTACAGCGCCTGCATCGATGACCGCCTGACGGTTATCGGCATCAACCTGCGCGATCGCGGCGTTACGGTCCGCCGAAACCTCGGCCATGATGGTTGCCAGCTGGTCGCGGATATCCGCGTCGAGGCTGTCCCACCAGTCGGTCGAGACAACGACCATATAATCGAGGAGGCCGTGATTGGTCTCGGTGGTGCCGTCCTGCACTTCGTAGAATTTCTGGCCGTAGATATTGGACCAAGTGTTTTCCTGACCATCCACAACGCCGGTTTGCAGCGCGCCGTAAACTTCCTTGAACGCCATCGGCTGCGGGCTTGCATCCAGCGCCTTCATCTGTGCCACCAGCACGTCCGAGGGCTGAACGCGGAATTTCAGACCCTTCGCATCGGTCGGCAGCAGGAGCGGCTTGTTGGCCGAGAACTGCTTGAGCCCGTTATGCCAGAAGGCCAGACCCATCAGGCCGCGGCGCTCCATCGAGGCGAGCATGTCCTGACCTGCGTCAGATTGCTGGAACTCTTCCACAGCGTCCATGTTCTTGAACATGAAGGGAAGGTCGAAGATGCGGAAGACCTTGGTGAAGGTCTCGAATTTCGACAGCGAGGGGGCCGCCATCTGCACATCGCCCTGCAGCATCGCCTCGAGCACCTGATCATCATTATAGAGCGTCGAGTTCGGATAGACCTCGACACAGGCCTTACCGTTCATTTCTTCGTTCACACGATCTGCAAAGGCGCCTGCGGCGATCCCTTTGGGGTGCTTGTCGGCATTGGTGACGTGGCTGAACTTGATGACCATCTCGCCGTCGTCGCAGGCGGCATTTGCCAGACCAGCGGTTGCGATGATGGCGGTCGATGCCAGTGCGAATGCCTTGACGGTTTTCGTAACTTTCATGGGGCTCCTCCCAGATCCATGCGGCGCGATTGTCGCGCCCCTCTCCATGAACACAGGATTGCGGCCGCCATGCATCCACCGCAATACAGTTATGCAAAAATAATTAAATTTTTTATCTTCAGGTGGTTATGTTAAATACACATGAGCATGATCACAGGATTGTGCGAGATACCGCACTTGGCAGAAAGCCGCCTGTGCGAGATTTCGCACAACCTCGCGCCCTGTCAGGACCGGTAATCCTCGGGTTTCACACCATGCCGTGTAAGCTTGTCATAGAAGGTCTTGCGGGGCAGTTTCAGCGCCTTGGCCGCATCGGAGGCCCTGCCCTGATGTTTCTCCAGCGCGGTCACCAGAATACCGCGTTCGAGCCGCGCCATCTGCTCGGACAGGCCCGGCTCCTCCTCGGGATGCTCGCTATCGCTGAGCCCCATCGTGAAGCGCATCGCCTCCGACATCAACGCCCGCGCATTGCCCGGCCAGTCGCGGGCCGCCAAACTTTGCAGATAGCCCTGCGGAATCTCGGGCATCGGCAGCGAGGAATTCTCGCAAGCCAGACGCACATAATGGCGGAAGAGGATCGGGATATCCTCGGGACGCTCGGACAGCGCCGGCACCCGCACCCGCATCATATCGAGTTTCCAGTAGAGATCGGGGTGAAAGCGCCCCGCATCACGTTCAGCCGCCAGATCGCGATAGGTCCCCGCAATCAGCCGCGTGGCGGGCTGGGTTTCCAAAAGCTGCAACAGAGTAAATTGCACAGGCTGCGGCAGATCGGCGATCTCGTCGAGGTAAAGCGTGCCACCATCGGCGGTGGCAAAGGCCTGCTCCAGCGTTTCGGGGCTCAGCCCCGCGGCCGAGCGTTTCTCGAACGGGCGTTGGGCCGCTGCAGAGAGGAGGTGGATCACCTCAGCCGCCTTGGAATTGCCCGCGCCCGGCGCGCCTGTCACCAGCACCTCGGCCCCCGAGCGCGCGGCCATACGGCACGATTCCCGCAGCCGCTCGGCGACCTCCGAATTGCCCGCAAGCACCCGCGCCGCCGCATCGCCCTTGCGCGCCTCGCGATGGAGCGCGCGGTTTTCCATGACAAAGGCGCGGGTCTTCATCGCCTTCTCGACCACGGCCAGAAAGTCACGCGGCGCACAGGGTTTTTCCAGAAAGTCGAAAGCGCCTCCCGTCATGCCGCGCACGGCAGAGGGCACATCGCCCTCGCCCGTCAGCAAGATCACCGGCAGCTCGGGGTCGAGCCCGCGCACATAGTCGAGCAGGAAGAACCCGTCGCGCCCGGGCATGCGAATATCGCTGACCACGATACCGGAGAAATCGGGCGTCAGATGGTCCTTGGCCTCGATGAAACTGCCCGCCACGACAGGCTCCAGATCGGCCAGTTCGATGGTCTGCGACAGCGCCTCGCGCACGGCACGGTCATCATCGACCAGCAGCACCTTGTTTACCACACTCATGACATCTTTCCTTCCTTGGCCCGTTCTTTTGCCCGCGCCAGAACCAGCGTGAAGACCGCTCCGCCCTCGGGCCGGTTTGCCCCCGTCAGACTTCCGCCAAAGCTCTGCACGATCCGGTAGGAGATCGACAGGCCCAGCCCCATCCCCTCGTTCGTGCCCACCTCCTTCGTGGAATAGAACGGGTCGAACATGCGCTCGGTATCGGCAATCCCCGCGCCATTATCAAGCACGCGCAGGCAGACCTCCTCCGCCCGCTCCTCGAGCTGCAGGACGATCACCGGCGGATCCGCCTGCCCGCAGGCATCGGCGGCATTGGACAGCAGGTTCACCACCACCTGCGCCAGCCGCGTCTCGCCGCCCATCACCCAGACGGGATGATCGGGCGGGCTCCAGCGCAGCTCGAGCTTCGAGAGACGCGAGCCCGAGATCTCGAGGGCGGTCGCGACCACGCGCACCATATCGACGGGCGAGGCAGGCTCGGTCTCGGGGCGGGCAAAGGCCCGCAGGTTGCGGATGATCCGGCCCATCCGCCCCGACATCTCGCCAATCCGGCGCAGATTGTCCTGCGTGCGCTCGGGCTTGCCGCGCTCGAGAAAGATCGCCGCATTCTCGGCATAGGTGCCGATCGCCATCAGCGGCTGGTTCAGCTCGTGGCTGATCCCCGCAGACATCTGCCCCAGCGCCGAGAGCTTTCCGGCCTGCACCAGTTCGGCCTGCGCATGTAGGAGCGCCTCATGGCTCTCGCGCAGCTCGCGTGTGCGCCGCGCCACCGCCTCCTCCAGCTCGACATTGAGCGCGGCCTCCATCGCCAGACGCTCCGCCAGTGCCTGACGCCGCGCCCAGAGCGTGGCGATAAGCGTCCCGATGGCCAGCATCGCCAGCGCCGCCACGAACATCTGCACCCGCGCCTCTTTCAGGATCGGCGCGACCGGCACCTCGGAATGGCCAGTGAGCCCGATCACCGGAAGATCCAGAGAGACCGGCAGCGCGCAATCCGGGGCACAAATGATCTCCTGCCCCGCGATCACCTTGCGCCGCGGCGCCACCGTGACGAAGGGGGTGTGTGCGGGATAGACCTTGGGATCGGGCAGCGCGGCACCGGCCTTGCGCCGGAAGACGAGACCCGCCCGATTTGCGGTAAACACCACCCCCTGCGTATCGGTAAACCACACCGGCAGCGGATCACCGCGGCCGGTCGCCTCGACCGTCTCGGCATCAAGCGTGAGACGGATGATCCCGGCCACACGGCGTCCGCCTTCGGGCTGTGTCACGAAAACAGGTGCGGCAAAGGCGAAGATGCGGTGCAGCCCGTCCCCCTCCACACCATGGGTCCGGCCGAGGGCACCATGGGAGGCCCGTTCGAGATCCTCGGTCATCGGCAGGCGGACCGGAAAGCCATCGGGGGCCGCCAGCACCCGACCATCAGGGCGCAGGAGCACCAGATGCTCGGCCCCTGCCAGATCGGCAAATCGCTGAAGGGTCCGGGCCACCTCGACGGCGCCTCGACCGTCGCTCCCCGCCACGAGCGCGCGCACATACGGGTGGTCCGCGGCCAGCACCGCATCCTCACGATATTGCGCAAGTGCCCCCACCAGCCGGTCGGAGGCCAGCCGCAGATCCGCCACACCGCGCGCCCGCGCCTGCGCCATGCCGGTTTCGGCCGCATGATACCAGACCGAGACCGACGCCCAGAAGAGCGCGGCCAGCGCCACGCAAAGCGCGCCCGCATTGCGCAGCTTTCTCAGGCGGGAAAGAGGAGCGGTGCCCTGTGTCATGCTTCCTGTCATCCGGTGGCGGCCGCGATCTGTCAACCGTCGATCTGTTTGCGGGACGACGCCAAGACCGCTTGCCAATTTTTTGGACCGGGCGCTTAATGGCCCGATGACCGAACTGCTCTCCCTTCCCCATCTCTCCCGCTCCCCGCGTGATCCCGCTTTCGTGCAGGACCCCTATCCGTTCTATGACATGATCCGGCAGGCGGGCCCTGTGGTGCAGTGGCAGGAGTGGGGGCTTCCGGTGACCGCGCGCTCCACGGTCGTCTCGGCCTGCCTGCGCGACCGGCGTCTCGGGCGCGAGGCACCCGAAGGCTTCGGCCAGACCCCGCCCGCCCATCTGGCGCCGTTCTACGATATCGAGGCGCATTCGATGCTGGAGCTTGACGGCCCGCGCCATGCCAAATTGCGCGCACAGGTGCTCCGCGCCTTTACCTCGCGCCGGATCGCGGCGCTTGCGCCCGAGATCGAGACGCTGTGCCACCAGCTGATCGATGCGTTCCCTGCCGGTGGATGCGATCTGCTGCCCGCCTATGCCCAGCATCTGCCCGCCATCATCATCGCGCGTCTTTTGGGGCTGCCGGACGCGACCGCCCCAGATCTGCTACGCTGGTCGCATGCGATGGTGGGGATGTATCAGGCCCGTCGCACCGCGGAGGTGGAGGCCAAGGCGGTCGCCGCCAGCAGCGAATTCGCGGCCTTCATCCGCGCAACGCTTGCCGAGCGGCGTCGGGATCCGCGCGAGGATCTGCTGTCGGCGATGCTGGCTGCGCAGGCCGGGGATGGCTCGGGGCTTAGCGAGGACGAGATCCTCTCGACAGCGATCCTGCTGCTGAATGCGGGGCACGAGGCGACGGTGCATAGCCTCGGAAATGCGGTGGCCCAGTTTTTGGAGCGGGGGACGCAATGGCCTCAGGGCGATCCCGCCGCCGAGGCCGCGCTGGTCGAGGAGGCGCTCAGGATCGATCCGCCGCTCCATCTGTTTGAGCGTTGGGTACTGGAGGATATGGAGATCGGAGGGCAGGCCTTCCGCCGTGGCGACCGGATCGGGCTATTGCTGGCCGGTGCCAACCGCGATCCATCCGCGTGGGACAGGCCAGGGATTCTGGACCCCGCCCGCCCGAGCCGCCCGCATCACGCCTTCGGGGCTGGCGCGCATTTCTGCCTCGGCGCGCCGCTTGCGCGGATGGAATTGCAGATCGGGCTGCGGGTCCTGTTTGCGCGCCTGCCAAATCTGTCTCTGGACGAACGCCCGGTTTATGCTGACCTCTACCCATTCCACGGGCTCGAGACGCTCGCGCTGAGCTATTGAGGCAGGCCGCTCACAGCGGCAGCATAGTGGTGCTTTTGATCTCTTCCATCGACAGGAGGGCGGTCACGTTATGCACCTTCACCTCGGAGATCAGCGCCTGATAGAACACATCATAAGCGCGGGCATTCTTGACGCGGACCTTCAGGATATAGTCGATATCGCCTGCCAGACGATGCGCCTCCATCACCTCGGGGCGCGAACGCAGCGCGCTGAGGAATTTCTGCTGCCAGTCTGCCTCGTGTTCCGAGGTCCGGATCAGCACGAAGAAACAGGCGTCAAAGCCGAGCGCCTCGGCATCGAGGATCGCCGTCTGCTGACCGATGATGCCCGCCTCGCGCATCTTGCGGATACGATTCCACACGGGCGTCTTCGACGAGCCCACCTTGCGGGCGATATCGTCCAGCGACTGGCTGGCATCGAGCTGCAGCTGCGAAAGAATTTTCCTATCCATGTCATCGATACGGACCGACATTCGCGCAACCTCCAGTGATCGGAACATATGTTCCAAGTTCATATGCGATACGAACATATATCCTTATCTGCAAGACCCCCATAGCGTAAAGGTGGGATATTTTCCTATATAGAGGGAGCCAAACAGGGGTTTTCCGATGTCTCAGAGCCAGATCGCCAAAGATACATCCCTCGTCACCTTCGCCGGTGCGGGTCCCGGCTCTGCCGATCATGTCACTCTGGCGGTGGCGCGGGCTCTGGAAAGCGCCGATATCGTGCTACATGATGCGCTGGTAGGCCCCGAAGTGCTGGACCTGATCGGCGCGCAGGCCACCCGCATCCGGACTGGCAAGCAGGGGTTCGGACCCAGCATGGCGCAGGACGAGATTTCCGCGCTGATCGTGGGCTTCGCGCTACAGGGACGCCGTGTGCTGCGCCTGAAATCGGGGGATGCTTCGGTCTTCGGGCGCCTGAACGAGGAAATCGCGGCCCTTGAGGCGCATGGCATAGGCTTCCGCGTCCTGCCCGGTGTCACCTCGGCCTCGGCTGCCAGCGCGGCCATCGGCCAGAGCCTGACCGAACGCGGCCGCAATAGCGAGCTGCGTATCCTGACAGGCCATGACACCGACGGCTATACCGACTCCGATTGGGCCAGGCTTGCCGCGCCGGGCACCGTGGCCGCCTTCTACATGGGCAAAAAAGCCTCGCGCTTCATCCAGGGCCGCCTGATGATGCATGGGGCTGCCCCGAGCACGCCGGTCACCCTTGTCGAGAACGTGAGCCAGCCCGACCAGCGGATCTGGGCGGCAAACCTTGCCACCCTGCCCGATCAGGCTAGCCTATGTCAGGGGCCGACAGTCATTCTTTTCGGTCTCGCGCCGCGCGCGGCGGTGGCCACCCTTTCCCTTACCGATCTTCACCAGCCGGATCACACCGCCCTGGAAGTCCACGCCCGTGAGGAGGCATTCTGATGGCACGCAAATTCACGCCCAAAGTCCTGACCGCCAATGACCTGATGGAAGGCGATGTGATCTATCTCGCCGCCGACGGCTCGTGGGTGCGCGACCACGCGCAGGCCGAGTTCCTCGAGGACGAGACCATTGCCGAGATGCGCATGCTGGTGGCACAGGGCCAGCCCGAGATCGCCGTAGGCCCCTATCTGGCCGATGCGAAAATGGGCGAGAACGGCCCCGAACCCATCCATTTCCGCGAGGCTTTCCGGACCCGCGGCCCGTCGAACTACTTCCACGGCAAGCAAGCCGAAACGGCAAGCCAGTAACAAGGAGCGCGCGATGTATACCTATTCCGATTTCGACGAAGCTTTCGTCCGCGAGCGCTGCAAACAGTTCCGTGCGCAGGTCGCCCGCCGCATCGACGGCTCGCTGACCGAGGACGAGTTCAAGCCGCTGCGCCTGATGAATGGCGTCTATCTGCAGCTGCATGCCTATATGCTGCGCATCGCCATCCCCTATGGCACGCTGCGCTCGGACCAGATGCGCCAGCTGGGCATGATCGCCGACAAGTTCGACAAGGGCTATGGTCACTTCACCACCCGCCAGAACATCCAGTTCAACTGGCCCACGCTGAAGGATATCCCCGATATCCTCGACGCGCTGGCCGATGTGCAGATGCATGCGATCCAGACGAGCGGAAACACGATCCGCAACACGACCGTGGACCATTTCGCCGGTGCCGCCACCGACGAGATCGCCGATCCGCGCCCGACGGCCGAGCTGATCCGCCAGTGGTCCACCGACCACCCCGAATTCCAGTTCATGCCGCGCAAGTTCAAGATCGCGGTCGGGGCCTCCACCCATGATCGCGCGGCGCTCAAGGTCCATGACCTCGCCGTGGAGCTGGTCGACAAGGATGGCCAACAGGGCTACCGCATCCTCGTGGGCGGGGGCTTGGGCCGCACGCCGATGATCGGTCAGGTCATCACCGATTTCATCCCGAAAGCGGATCTGCTGCCCTATCTCGAGGCGGTGGTCTCCACCTGGAACATCATCGGTCGCCGCGACAACAAATATAAGGCCCGCATCAAGATCACCGTCTTCGAGAACGGGATCGAGAAGATGCGCGAGCTGGTCAACGAGGAATTCGCCAAGACCCGCGCGAAATTCTCGGGCTATGACCAGGAGGTTTTGGCTGATCTCGAGCGCCAGTTCGCGCCGCCGGCCTTCAAGAATGCCGACCCTTCCTCACTGGAGACGGCCGTTGCGGTCGACCCGCTGCTCGCGCGCTGGGTTGCCCGCAACACAAATCCCCATAAGGTCGAGAACCATCTGTCGGTGGTGATCTCGCTCAAGGAGCATGGCAAGACGCCAGGCGATGCGACGGGCGACCAGATGCGCCTGATGGCCGATCTGGCCGATCAGTATGGCTATGGCGAGCTGCGTATCAGCCACGAGCAGAACGTGATCCTGCCGCATGTCGCCAAGGCCGATATCCCCGCGCTCTTCACCGAACTCGCCAAGGCGGGTCTGGCGACGGCGAATGCGGGCCTGACCTCGGATATCATCGCCTGCCCCGGCATGGATTACTGCGCGCTGGCCACCGCCCGCTCGATCCCCGTGGCCGAGCAGATCGCACTGCGCGTCAAGGAGCTGGATCTGGAGGACGAGATCGGTCTGATGAAGATCAAGATCTCGGGCTGCATCAATGCCTGCGGGCATCACCATGTGGGTCATATCGGCATCCTCGGTCTGGACCGTGCGGGTGTCGAGAACTACCAGATCACGCTGGGCGGCGATGCGACCGAGACGGCCGCCATCGGCGAACGCACCGGCCCCGGTTTCGCCTATGACGAGGTGGTTCCTGCGGTCGAGCGTCTGCTGAAGACCTATCTGGAGAAACGCAACTCCGCCGAGGAAACCTTCCTCGACGCCTATCGGCGCCTCGGTGCCGATCCCTTCAAGGAGGCGCTATATGGAGACGCTAAGAAAAATGCCGCGTGACGGCTGGGCCTCGATCGAGGACCGCGTCGCGGGGCTGAACAGCCGCTACAAGCACCATGCCGCCATCACCGTGATGGAGAAGGCGCTTGATGACCATGACACGGGCGATGTGGCGATGGTGTCGTCTTTCGGCGCGGAATCCGTTGTGCTTCTGCACATGGTCTCGCTGATCCGTCCGGCCACGCCCGTGCTGTTCATCGATACGCATATGCTGTTTCAGGAGACGCTGGATTACCAGAAGGATGTGGCCGAGAAGCTGGGGCTCACCGAGGTGCGCACCATCACGGCCGATCCCAAGGATCTGGCCTTCGAGGACCCCGACGACACGTTGCACCAGTTCAACACGGATGCCTGCTGCGCGCTGCGCAAGACGATCCCGCTCGAACGGGCGCTGAGCCAGTTCGATGCGTGGATCACGGGGCGCAAGCGCTACCAGTCGGGCACCCGTGCGGCGATCGACTTCTTCGAGGTAGAAACCCCCACCCGCATGAAGATCAATCCGCTGGCGCACTGGACGCGCGAGGATCTGCAGGAATATATGATCCAGAACCGCCTGCCGAAACATCCGCTGGTGGCCAAGGGCTATCCGAGCATCGGCTGCGCCCCCTGCACCAGCCCCGTGAAACCGGGCGAAGACCCCCGCGCGGGCCGCTGGCGCGGACAGACCAAGACCGAATGCGGGATCCATTTCATCGGCGGCAAGGCCGTGCGCGTGGGCCCCGATGGCAAACCGATTGACGAAACCCTCAAGGGAGACACCGTCGCATGAGCAAGATTGTACGCGATGACGGCTTTCATGCCGATGAGTTCACGGGCGATGCTGTGGTGCTGCCCTCCGATACCGATCCCGCACAGCTGGCGGCCCTGACGCAAGGCGCCGAGATGGTGATCTGCGAGTTCCCGTCCTTCTCGGACGGGCGCGGTTTCACCCTTGGCCGCCGGTTGCGCGATCTGGGCTTTGCGGGGCGTCTGCGCGCCCGCGGCCATGTAATCGCCGATCAATATGCGATGGCGCGGCGTCAGGGCTTCGACGAGGTCGAGATCTCGGACGAGCTGGCCACCCGCCAGCCGCAGGAGCAATGGGTCTTCCGCGCCGACTGGCAGGACCATTCCTATCGCCGCCGTCTGGTCGGCTGAGCATTTGGGGCTTTGCCATAATCGCGTCACTGCGCTATGGCAGAGCCCAGCCAGAGAGAGCCAATCCCGGACGGGCCAGTTTACGAATGGGCCAGCCGTCCACCATGTTCATTCCGGATGCCCCTCCCCGTTGCCCGAGGCCCGGACCAAACACGAGACCGCCATGACCGATACCGCAACCAAAACCCCCGCCGTAAAGACCCTTCCCGATGCGCAGACCGTCACCTCGGTCAAGCACTGGACCGACAGCCTGTTCTCGTTCCGCGTGACGCGCCCGCAATCCCTGCGCTTCCGCTCGGGCGAGTTCGTGATGATCGGCCTGATGCAGACCGACGAGAAGACCGGCAAGGAAAAGCCGCTCCTGCGTGCTTATTCCATCGCCTCGCCCAATTGGGACGAGGAGCTGGAATTCTACTCGATCAAGGTGCCGGATGGCCCGCTGACCTCGCGTCTGCAGCATATCAAGGAAGGCGACGAGATCATCCTGCGCCCCAAACCGGTGGGGACGCTGGTGCATGATGCCCTCCTTCCGGGCAAGCGCGTGTGGTTCCTTGCCACTGGCACCGGCCTTGCGCCCTTCGCCTCGCTGATGCGCGACCCCGAGACCTATGAGAAATTCGACGAGGTCATCATGATGCATACCTGCCGTACCGTCGAGGAGCTGACCTATGGCCGCGAGTTGGTCGAGGGGCTGCAAAATGACGAGCTGATCGGCGAGATGGTGGAGGGAAAGCTGAAATACTATCCCACCACTACCCGTGAGGACTTCCCCACCATGGGCCGCATCACCACCAACCTGTCCTCGGGCAAGGTCTTCGAGGATCTAGGCCTTGCGCCGATGAACCCCGAAACCGACCGTGCGATGGTCTGCGGGTCGCTGGCGTTCAACAAGGACGTGATGGAAGTGCTCGAGAGCTTCGGTCTGCGCGAGGGCGCCAATTCGGAGCCGCGTGAATATGTGGTCGAAAAGGCTTTCGTTGGCGACGGCGTCTGAGCCCGTCCTGACCGAGTAGCAAACGCCCCGCCTCTGCGGGGCGTTTTTCATTCGAGCCAGCCGGTTGTCAGGGCCCGCGCCCATTCGGCCCGCCCCTCGGCTTCGGCCCGTGCCACCATCGCGGCACTGTCATAGGCCACATACCGGAAGGCGGCCTGCCAGCCCGCAGCCCGCCGTTCGACCACCGCATAGCTGGCATGGGGGGAGCCAGTCTGCATCTTATGCGGCACGGGCTCGTCATCGTCATAGGCGGGACAGCCGACACTTCCGGGATTGAGGATGATCCGCCCATCGGGCAACCGGACGAGGCGCGGGATATGGGTGTGGGCGCAAAGGATCAGACCCGCATCCACCCCCTCTGCCTCCGCCTCGATCTCGGAGAGACTGGCCGTGCGCGGCACACCATCAGGGCCGACACGCTCCAGCCAGTAACTTTCATCGCTGCGTGGCACGCCGTGACAGGCAAAGATCCCGCCTTCCAGCTCCAACACCTTGGGTAGTGCCCTGAGCCAGTCCAGATCGGCAGGCGACAACTGGTCGTAAGCCACCCTGTCGGACCGGCCCATCGCGGCGGGCTCTCGCGTGATCAGATAGCGGTCATGATTGCCGCAGATAGACAACATCTCCCGCGACCGCAGACGTGCTGCTGTCCCCGCCGCATCCAGCGGCCCGCTGAAATGATCGCCCAGATTGATGATCTGGCCGATCCCCTGCGAATCGATATCGGCCAGCACCGCCCCGAGCGCATCGGAATTTCCGTGGATATCGGCAATCACGGCAAAACGTCGCATGGCATCCATTCCCTCTGGTCTTGTGCCTCTCATGGCCCGCAGACGGCAAGAAATCCGGCGCCACCCCTTTCCTTGCCGCGCTCAGCGCTAGCTGAGCACTCAACAGTCTATGCGAAGGAATCTTGAGATGGCACGAATTTTTCTGATCGGATCCACTGGTGGCGTCGGATCCCGGCTGGTGCCCATGCTGGTGGCGGCAGGCCACGAGGTCACGGCGCTCCACCGCAAGCCCGAGCAGGCAGACCGGCTGCGCGCGCAGGGCGCGACGCCCGTACAGGGCGACATCATGGAGCTGATGGCGCAGGATCTGGTGCCGATGATCGAGGGGCATGGCATTGTGGTCTTCTCGGCGGGGGCGGCAGGTTCGGGGGTGGAGCGGACCTCACGCATCGATGGCGAGGGCCCGCGCGAGGTGGTCGCGGCGATGGACCGTGCGGGGGTGGACCGGCTCTATCTGGTCTCCGCTTTCCCCGAAGCGGGCCGCGGACGCGATCCGAACCCCAATTTCGAGCATTACATGCGGGTGAAGAAAGAGGCCGATGCGGCGGTGGTGCGCAGCGATCTGTCCTGGGTCATCCTGCGTCCCGGCACTCTGGTCTCCGAGGAGGAGGATGGCGGCATCAGCGCGGGGCTGGCCCTCCCCTATGGCAGTGTGAAACGCGGCAATGTCGCGCGGGTGCTGGCCACGCTGATCGACATGCCCGCCATCAGGCGCGAGCTGATCGAGCTGACCGATGGCGATGAGACGCCCGAAGACGCGCTGAGCACATTGCGCCGCGACATCTGAGCCGGCGATCGTGCGGCAGGGTGCGGGACAGATTCGTTGCGCGCCTGCCTTGCCCCTGCCCTGCCTCGGCGCGAGCGGGCGAGGTCACGCTCCCCTCCACAGTGCTCCGAAAACACCCAGATCACGGGCTGCTCCGGCTTCGCGCGAAATTTAATCCGATTTGCACCCCGTGCTGGAACCGGATGGCGACGATTGCGGTTGAATCCTGTGAAAAGCAGCCCTATTTTACGGCCCAACAGATTTTTTGGCTATAGAAGGATGAACGCCATAGCCCGCAGACCACATAATGCCCCGCCGACCCGCGACACTGGTCCTCGCGTGAACGGACGGATCCGCGCAACCGAAATTCGCCTGATTGGCGCGGAAGGTGAAAACGTTGGTGTCGTGACCCCGGCAAAGGCGATGGCAATGGCTGACGAAGCCGGTCTCGACCTTGTCGAGATTTCCCCCAATGCGAAACCTCCGGTCTGCAAGATCATGGATTTCGGCAAGTTCAAATACGAACAGCAGAAGCGCGAAGCCGAAGCCCGGAAGAAACAGAAGATCATCGAAGTCAAAGAGGTCAAGTTCCGTCCGGGGACCGACGTGCATGACTACGAGGTCAAACTGCGCTCCGTGAAGAAATTCCTCGAAGGCGGCGACAAGGTAAAAGTCACCCTGCGCTTCCGTGGTCGCGAGATGGCACACCAGAACCTCGGTCTGGAACTGCTCAACCGCGTCAGGGATGATGTCGGCGAACTGGGCAAGATCGAGAACATGCCCAAGCTCGAAGGCCGCCAGATGGTGATGATGATCGGGCCGAAATAAGGCCCGAGATCGCGAAGGCTGTGCAGCGCCATAGCCAGCAGGGACGCCCTCCTCGGTTTTCGGGGAGGGTTTTTCGTGGCGCATAACAGTGGCGGGTTCGTGATATTTCTGTCACCCTGTCACAGATCGCATCTGCGTGAGCAGGCGTGAATTGAGCGGGCAAAGGCTTTGTGAGATTTTTGCCCATATTCCGAAGTCTGAACGGGAGTTCAAACAATGTCTCATGATCGTTCCGGTCATCTTTCGCGGCGCAGCGCCCTGCTTCTGGGCGGTGCCGCACTCTGTGCGCCCGCGATTGCCCGTGCCGCAACGCAGGACATCCCCATGGCGCAGCAGGAAGCCATCGTGGCGGCCCCCTCGCGCCATAACATCTCGGCCTTCCGCGAGATCCACTGGCAGGACCATTTCGACACGCTCGACCGCGTGACGCTGATTGCCGATACGCATTCCAAGGCCCTGCATTACTGGGCGGTGGATGGCGCGGATTACCGCCTCTATCCGACCTCGGTGCCGATGACCGACGCGCTGACCAAGCGCGGCTATACCGAGATCGTGCGCAAGAAGGTCGGCCCCGACTGGACGCCCACCAAATCCATGCTGGTGAAAGATCCCTCGCTGCATTACATGCCGCCGGGCCCCGATAATCCGCTGGGCACCCGCGCGATGTATCTCAGCTGGCCCGCTTATATCATCCACGGCACCCATGACACCCGCAAGATCGGCCGCCGCAGCTCATCGGGCTGTATCGGCCTCTATAACGAGCAGGTGGAATCGCTTTACGAACTCTGCCCAGTGGGCACGCAGGTCAAGATCCTCTGACCAAAGTCAGACATCCGATCCCGGGAAAAGGCGCATCTTTGCAACTGCGCCTTTTTTCGTGTTCGGGACGGGAGCCATGCGGTTGCGCAAGGGTCCGCCACGCGACGTCACCCCGAACAGGGGCTATCTTCATCATTCCGTTACCATGATCATATCTTCTGTTCCAAAAGTGACAGAGAGGATCATCATGGCTCTGCCCGATACGCTATGCGCCCGCCTCATCGAGACGGTAAAGACCGAGAATCTCGGTGGCCAGTTTCTCATGCTCGGCCGCCAGCGCTGGATCGGTTCCCGGCGCGGAGCCTCGGCCGAGCTGTTTGCCGAGATGATGACCGCGCATCTGCCGCAGCTCAGCGAAGCGGATCTGCAGGATCCGTCCTCGATCTATTGCGAGACCTTCTTCCGGCAGCTGGGCTTCACCTCGGTCGATTCGATGGACATCTCGGACTTCGAGGGGGCTTCGATTATCCATGATCTCAGCCAGCCCCTGCCCGATACGCTGCGCGAGCGGTTCGATGTGATCTATGATGGCGGCACCTGCGAGCATATCTTCGACCTGCCCGCAGCCTACCGCAATCTGGATGCGATGCTGCGCCCCGGGGGCACGCTGATCGGTCACTCGCCCTGCAATGGCTGGATCAATCACGGCTTCTACCAGCTGACGCCGGAAATGGTCTACGGGTTCTGGGAGGCCGGTCTGGGCTATGAGGTGCTGGACCTGAAGCTGCAGCCGATGCTGCCCAATTTCGCCAATGCCTATGCCACGACCACAAACCCGAACGAAACAGGGGTGCGCCCGCGGCTCAGCCGGAAACTGCCGCAGAATTCGCCGATCATGCTGGTCTATGCGGTGCGTAAACCTGCGTCGGCTTCGCCCGAGACAGGGGTCTACCAGACCGATTACAAGCTGAAATGGGATGCGGCTGCCGAGTAACCCCTGTCGCTCGAGCCAGAAACGACGACCTATGAAATTCAAAGCGCCGCAGGAGGGAGGCCCGCGGCGCTTTCATCGGATCGGGTAAGGGAGACACCCGTATGATCCGCAATGGGCAGACCCCGCCGGAAACCGGCTAGAGGGAGAAGGGATCTGCCTGACCTTTGTCTAGGCCCACAGGAGATAAAGGGCTTTGACATATATCAATTCGCATGCCCCGCCCCCGTTTACCAATCAGCTTTTCGGGAGATCGCGCAGGGCCTTTCTCACCGGCCCGTTATCGTTGCGCTTCAAGATCCACTCTCCCAACCGGCGCGCCAGTTTCAGATGCCCGCGCGCGACACAGCGGTTGAACAGCTCTTTCTGGTAGCGCGGGAAATTGCGCCTTGCCCGGAGCGCCATGTGGAAATCCTGCGGGCGCAGACTGCCTTCGAGCGCCTTGAGGATGATCGGTGTGAGGATGCCCATCTGGTTGAGCGACGATCCGAGTCTATGGCCCAGTAGCGGCGCGCGCAGTTTCATGACATTGGGCGCGTCAAAACGCGCGGCATGGCCCGCATCGAGGGGCTCGTAGGGATCATAGAGGATGCTCACACGCGCGGCCGCTTTCGAGGCTTCTGCCGCATCGCCATATTTGCCCGAGAAATCCTGCCCCCAGACGGTCTTGTAGCGCGTCTCCCATGGCACCACCGCCTTGTCGACGGTGGATTGCGGCGAGATCACCACCACATCCGCGCCGGGACAGGCCGCCGAGAAGGCCGCCGCCGCATAACCGCCCATCGAGGCGCCATAGAACACGACCCGCTCGAAGCGCGCGAAGAACCCCTCGGCGGCCAGCCGGTCGAATTCGTCAAACACCCAAGGGTCGCGATACCATGTCCAGCCGCCCGCCATCGCGCCCAGCATCGACCAGCCCTGTTTCTC
The DNA here is from genome assembly GCF_037949795.1 of Thioclava sp. GXIMD2076. NCBI lineage: Bacteria > Pseudomonadati > Pseudomonadota > Alphaproteobacteria > Rhodobacterales > Paracoccaceae > Thioclava > Thioclava sp. GXIMD2076. The sequence continues at coordinate 1,999,765 of NZ_CP149932.1, read as the reverse complement.
GATGAAGCTATAGCCCCACGGCCTGCGATCCTCGCGCTTGCCCATAGCAATGTCGAGATTGTCGAAGGTCACCACCAGTGTCTTGCCGCGTGGCACATAAAGAAAGCTGTGCTGGCCGTTATCGGTGTAAAACCCGTCGGGCCCTGCCAGCTCGCGCGCGATCTCAGCCCAGGCCGGATCGCTTTCGGCCTTAGGGGCAAAAGGGCTGAAAAGCACCCGCGTGATCTTGCCATTGCCACGGCCCTCGAACTCCTCGAGCGCCGCGCTCTCGCCATATGGCTTGAGGAAGGGGAACGCACCGGTGCCCGCACGGATATCCATCAGCATCCGGCTGTCGGCGTGGAACAGTTTGCCCATCAGCGGTGCGAGATGCTTGATCTTGGCGCTATCGCCGAAACTGGCCAGCGACAGGACCAGATCGGCGGGTTTGATCTCCTCGAGCCGCGTCACGATGCGGATCCGCGCATCATCGACGCCCGCCGCAACCAGCTCCGCCTTCACCGCCTGCGCGTGGCCGGAGGCAAGCGCCGGCCACGCGCCGTCACTGCCCAGATCAATCAGGTCGATCTCGCAATCGAACCGCTCCTGCGCGGCCAGTGCCAGATCGGGTGCCATCGCACCCAGATCGGCGATCCGTTCGATCCGGGTCAGGCCGGTTCTCTCCAGAAGGGCCGCGGCCTGCGCCCCTTGCGCCTGTTCGGGCGGGGTCACGGGCGTGACGGACTCGGCGGGTTTTACCGACCCGTCGGGCAGCACGCCATGCTTGCTCATCAGCATTCCCACACAGCTGCGGGCTTTCGGGATGCCGCCATGTTTCTCGTTGATCCGCGCGCGCAGGCGACGGCCATAGAAATGGATCGAATAGGTCTCGTCGGTCACATGTTTCTGCCAGTCATAGCCCGGCTGGGTCATCTTGGCGCGGTATTTGTAATCGATCGGATAGAGGGCGGCCTGCGGCAGGGCGTATTTGATCTCGCCTGTTTCCTTCAGGAAATGGGTCAAGCCATGCGGCCCCCATACGCCCCAGGGCTGATCACCCGCATGGACGGGTTCGCCACGCTCGCGCGCCTCCAGAAGCTCGCGGGTATAGTCATCGCCATACCATGTGGGGATGGCATATTCGTCATTGGTGAACTCGATAAGCCGGCCCAGAGCCTCGCTATCTTGCGGCAGGCCCAGCACGCCGCCATTCACCCCCTCCTTGCTTTCCCATGCAAAGAAATGCCCCGTGGGGCTGGTGAAGGGTTTCACGCAATAGGCATCGGTATCGGCCCAGATCATATGGTCGTTCTTGGCCAGAAGATGATAGCGGAAGCGGTCCGAATGCAGCGCGGGCGAATTGGTGCGGCCATGGCGCAGGAACTGCTCCGAGGAGAGGATCTCGTTGGCATCGGCAATCGCCACGCCCTCGGGCACATTGGGGATCGGCTCGTAGGAATAGAGCGTGATATGCTGGCCCGCATCCACAAAACTCTTCAGACAGAGAACTTCGAGAAAGCTCATCTTGCCGCCGATCCAAAGGGCTGCAACCTGATAATCTTTGTTCATATTCTGTTCTCTTTCTGCACAGCGCGATGCTGCCCTGTCATTCCTGCTCCGACGCAGGGGAAACTGCACGGGAGAATACGGTTATCATGCGAAGTAACTGCGACGAATCCAAGGCGTTTTCTCTGCGGGGAGCAGGCTGTTTCAAAGCCCCCCCGCCTTCGGCGCGAAACTGACCCGCACTGTCTCGGGGGCAGTCTCGCCAAAGGGCGCGGCGATCTGGGTCAGCGTGCCACGCGAACGCAAGAAGGGAAACCCGCGCGAGCCGCGGCGGATATCGATCACCAGCCTGCCATCGGGGCGCAGCATCCTTGGCAATAGCGCACCCAGCGGCGCCACCGGCCATTGATCGCCGTAGCTGCCCAGAGACAGCACGAGCCCGTCGGGCTCGAGAAGGAACGGATCGGGAACATAGCGGATAAGATCGCGCCGCACCCCCTGCGCCACCAGCCAGTCGGTATAGGGGGCCACCCAGTCGGAGATCGTCTCGCGCGCCCCGCCCTCCTCGGTCAGATCCACGAGAACGATATCGCAATTGTGCCGCCGGTGTGCCGCCAGCGCCAACGCCGGTGCCCGACCGCCAAGATCGTAGCAGGCCCGCACGACACCCACGCCCATCTGCGCCAGCACCTGCGGATCGATCCCTGTCTCCTCGAAACGGGTCCGCCCGCGCGAGGTGATCGGGGCAAACTCCGCCCGCACGCCATGTTTGCGGCACAGATGGTCCAGATAGCTGCCCGGCTGGGGTGCACTATGCGGCAGCCGCCCGAGCTTGCGCTTGTTGGAGGCCCACAGGTGCAGCCCCGTGGTCAGGGTCGAGAGCGCCGCTTTCACCTGCCCCTCGCCCCGCAGGAAGGTCTCGCGCTGCGGGAAGGGCACGGGGTAGAAGGCCGCCATCGGCTGGACCTTATCGGCCAAGCCCAGCGCACGGGTGAAATGGGTCACCATCAACGGCCCCCAGATGCCCCATGGCTGCTGGCTGACATGCACCGGATTGCCCTGCTCTGCCGCCTCACGGTAATTGCGCTGCATCTCGTGGGGCAGAAAAGGCGCCACCGAGAAGCGGTCGCGGGTAAACTCCAGCATCGCCTGCAACAGCTCGCCCTGCGCCGGAAGCCCCAGAACCGCATTGTTGATACGGTCACTTTTGGGAAGCTCATAGGCCAGAACATAGGGGCTGTCGTAGTCCAGCGGGCGGTGACAATAGACATCGGTATCAACCCAGATCATGCCGGGGCACTTGGCCAGCATATGCAGACGGAACAGATCGGCAAACAGCGCGAAACTGTCCTTGCGCTCGTATTTCAGGAACCCTTCCTGCGGATCGGGGTCGAGGATCTCGCGCCCGTCGCGCTGGATGACGCCTTCGGGAACATTGCCGATGGGTTCGTAGGAGAACAGCGTGATGTTCTGCCCCTGATCAACGAAGCTCTTGAGGCACAGGATCTCGAGCCAGCTCAGCCGCCCCCCGATCCATAGGGTCCCGATTTCACGCATATTTCCCTCGACACGGCAGGCAAGGCCCAGCGCCCTTACCATAATCTGGCACCAACCTGCCCGAAGAATTGACAATTTCCAACGGAATACACGAAAAAACCGACATGGTCTTAACTCTCTATGCGGCATATGCTTGCATGGAGGATCAGGCCTCTCGGGCTGGGGGTTCGCCGCCCGAGATAGAACAGGCCAAGACGCAGGACAAATAGACGATGGCATCAGTGATCAGACGCAGCCTCATGGCAGAAGCCCCGCAAGGGCCCGATGGAGACGGCCCCGAGACGACAGGACCGTGGCTGCTGGATGCCGTTGCATGGGAGATCGGCGGCACCCGCCATCTGCGTGCAATGCTGGCCACCCCCTCTAAGGTCGAACAGGTCACCGGGCTCGAGGGCGGCCAGATCACCGAGCTGCGCGACGTAGCAGGGGGCGCGATGGTCTGCGCGACCCTTCCGGCAGGCACGGCCGCTGTCCTGACCACGACCAGGACTGAAGGGGCTACGCCCTTTACACGCTCTCTGGCAACGGCCCCCGCAGAATGGGACGTCCTGCGCGGGCGGAACTGTCTCCTCGGGCAGCGTCTGGAAGAAAGCGCCGATACGGTCCTCGACTGGCTTAGCTGGCATGCCGACCAGCATGAGGCCGATGGCGCGGTGATCCTCAACCGCTTCCCCGATGATGCCTTCATCGCGGCTCTCGACAAGGGGATTGCCCAGCGCGATCTGGAGATCGAGGTGATCGTTCTCGATTGCCCCGTGCCCATGGGCAAACCCGATACCGGCCCCGAGAGCCATCCCTTCCTAGCCCCCGATGCGCCCGGCAAGGACCGGATGGAGATCCCTGCGCCCGATGCGACCCGCTCTCCCCTTGGACAGGGGCTGGTCTTCGAAATTGCCAAATGGCGGTTTCTGGCAGAAGCACGCGCAGTGCTGGTGCTGGATGTGACCGACTTTCTTGCCCCTGTGGCCGATGGCAGGACCGGTGCTTTTGACACCTGTGCCGCGGCGCCTTCGGGTGTAGTGATGCTGGTCGGGCGACGCATTTATCCATGGCGGATCCGTAATGACGCGCCGGAGCGCTTTGCCGATCATATCTGCCGCCAGTTCGATGCGCGGCGTGGCACGGCGCGCTGGGGCTGTGCGCCGGCCAAAGCAGGGCTCGATGCCACATGGCGAATGACCCGCGTGGCTTATGCCAAACCGAACCCTGCGCATGTCTTCACCTTCTGGCGGGCCATGGCGCTGCGGGTGCCGGGGCGCAAGGCGGCAGAGCTGGCCCCCAAAACCTCGCTCGTGGAGGATGAACAGCTTCTGGCACTCGCGATGGATGTCTGGGGCCATAAACCCGTGCGTCCGCCTGTGTCCAAGGTCAAGGCTGTCCCCAAACCCGCGATCAAAGCAGGCTCGACCGCGATCGTGACCACGATGAAGAATGAAGGCCCCTTCATCATGGAATGGCTCGCCTATCACCGCGCGATCGGGGTAGACCAGTTTCTGATCTATACCAATGACTGCACCGACGGCACCGATACGATGCTGGATATGCTGATGGCAAAGGGGCTTGTGCAGCATCGCGAGAACCCGTGGCGTCCGGGTGGAGAACTCAAACCCCAGCACGCAGCCCTGCAGGCCGCCGAAGCCGAGCCGGTCATTGAGGAGGCCGGTTGGGCGATCTGCATGGATGTGGACGAGTTCATCAATATCAAGATCGGCGATGGCACCCT